>NC_015514.1:3047388-3656866 GCF_000212695.1 Cellulomonas fimi ATCC 484
GTGCTCGGGCTCGGTGACGACGATCCGCCGGAACCCGGCCTCCCACGCGTCCTGGCGGGCGTCGAAGTAGTGCAGGACGTTCATGTCCTCGAAGTCGAACGCGAGCGAGCCCGCGGAGCCGTTCACCTCGAGGCGGATCGCGTTCTTGCGGCCGTACGCGAACCGGGTCGCCTCGAACGTCGCCAGCCCGCCGCCCGACAGGCGCGCGAGGAAGACGGCGGCGTCGTCGACCGTCACGGGCCCGGTGGCGCCGCCAGCCGCGCCCGTGCCCGAGAGCCCGCTGAACGCGTCCGCCAGCGGGCGCTCGCGGACGAACGTCTCCAGGAGCGCCGACACGCCCGTGAGGTGCTCGCCCGTGACGAACTGCGCGAGGTCGACGACGTGGGCGCCGATGTCCCCCAGGGCCCCGGACCCGGCCTTCTGCTTGTCGAGCCGCCACGACAGCGGCGCCTGCGGGTCGGCGATCCAGTCCTGCAGGTACTGCGCGCGCACGTGCCGGACGGTGCCGATGCGCCCCTCCTGCACGAGGCGTCGCGCGAGCTGGATCGCCGGGACGCGGCGGTACGTGAAGCCGACCATCGCGAGCGCACCCGACGACCGCGCCGCCTCGGCTGCGCGCACCATCGCCTCGGCCTCGGCGACCGAGTTGGCGAGCGGCTTCTCGCACAGCACGTGCTTGCCGGCCTCGAGCGAGGCGACCGCGATCTCCGCGTGCGTGTCACCCGGGGTGCACACGTCGACGAGGTCGACGTCGTCGCGCGCGACGAGCGCCTTCCAGTCGGTCTCGGTGTCGCGCCAGCCGAGCCGGTCCGCGGCCGCGCGCACCGCGTCGGCGTGCCGGCCCGCGACGACCGCCATGTCGGGGTGCAGCGGCAGGTCGAAGAAGCGGGGGGCGGTGCGCCACGCCTGCGAGTGGGCGACGCCCATGAAGGCGTACCCCACCATGCCGATGCCGAGCCGCGGGGGCGCGTCGGGTGCTGCCACGGGGTCCTCCTGGGTCGAGGGTGCGCCGGGCGGGCTGCGGGGGCCCGCCCGGCGCGGTTCGGGTGGGACGGTCAGGACTCGAACGCGGTCGGCAGGTACTCGTCGACGTTGTCCTTGGTGACGACGGGCGCGTAGAGCTGCACGGTGCGCGGCACCTCGACCTCGACGAGGTCGCTCATCGCCTTCTGCTGCACGAGCAGGCGGGCGAGCTTGATGCCGTCGGCGGCCTGCGTGGACGGGTAGACGACCGTCGCCTTGAGCACGGAGTCGTCCGCCTCGATGCGCTCCATGACGTTCTTCGAGCCGGCGCCGCCGACCATGATGAACTCGTCGCGGCCCGCGTTCTCGATCGCCGCCATGACGCCCACGCCCTGGTCGTCGTCGTGGTTCCAGATCGCGTCGAGCTCGGGCGCGGCCTGCAGCAGGTTCGCCGCGGCGGCCTCGCCGCCCTGGACGGTGAAGTCGGCCGCGACGCGGTTGCTCACCTCGAGCCCGCACTCGCCGAGCGCGTCCGCGAAGCCGCGGCTGCGGTCCTGCGTGAGCGGCAGCGAGTCGATGCCCGCGATCTCGGCGACCTTCGCACCGGCCGTGCCGCCGAGCTGTTCGCAGATGTAGTGGCCGGCGCTCACGCCCATGCCGTAGTTGTCGCCCAGCACGGTCGTGCGGGCCGCGTTCGGGTCGTCGAACTCACGGTCGACGTTGACGACGACGATGCCGGCCTGCATGGCCTCGATCGCGACCTCGGTCAGCGCGGCGCCGTCGAACGGCAGCAGCACGATCGCGTCGACGCCGTCGTTGATGAACTGCTCCACCTGGCTGATCTGCAGGTTGACGTCGTTCGTGGCCTCGGCCTGGACGAGCTCGACGTCCTCGTACTTCTCGGCCTCCGCGACCGCGGACTTCGTGATGGCACCCATCCAGCCGTGGTCGGCGGCGGGGGCCGAGAAGCCGATGGTGACGGTGTCGCCGGGCTCGTCGTTCTCGGTGCCCGGCACGGCCGCAGCGGCGCCGGTGCCGTCGTCGGACGTGTCCTGCGGGGTGTTCGAGGTGCAGCCGACGACGAGCGCGAGAGCGGCGGCGGTGCCGGCGAGCGCGAGCCAGCGGCGGCGCAGGGGTGCGGACATGACGATCCTCCTTGATCGGATGCTGCGGGGCTGCCAGGGGTGCGAGGGACGGGACAGCGGACTAGGTGACGGAGCGGGACCGCTCGGCGATGCGCTGCTGGAGGATGACCGCGACGACGATGATCACGCCCTTCGCGACCGCCTGCGCCGAGATGGACAGGTTGTTCTGCGTGAACACGTTGGTCAGCGTCGTGAAGATGAGGACGCCCAGCACGGTGCCGACGATCGTGCCGCGGCCGCCCGCGAGCAGCGTGCCGCCGACGACGACCGCGGCGATCGCGTCGAGCTCGTAGTACAGGCCGTTGGTCGAGGAGCCCGCGGTGGTGCGGCCGAGCATCATGACGCCGCCGATGCCCGCGGCCAGCCCGGCGAGCGCGTAGAGGTACATCGTGTGGCGGCGCACGTCGATGCCCGCGAGGCGTGCGGCCTCGGGGTTGCCGCCGACGGCGACCGTGCGGCGTCCGAACGTCGTGCGGTTGAGCAGGACCCACCCGACGACGGCGACGACCGCGAAGATCCACACGAGCACGGGCACGCCGAGCACGTCCTGCCGCATGACGTCGAGGAAGCTCTGCACGCGCACGACCTGCGTCTGCCGGTTGGCGATCATCTCCGCCAGGCCACGCGCGGCGACCATCATCGCGAGCGTCGCGATGAACGCGACGACCTTGCCGTACGCGATGAGCACGCCGTTGACGAGGCCCGCGCCGAGCCCCACGGCGAGCGCCGTGACCACGATGACCGACCAGTGGAAGTCGTCCGCCATGGCCTGCGTCGCGAGCGTCGACGCCCACACCGACGAGAGCCCGACGACCGACCCGACGGACAGGTCGATGCCACCCCCGGTGATGACGAACGTCATGCCGATCGAGAGCACCCCGAGGACCGCCGCGAGCCGCAGGATCGTCATGAGGTTGTCGATGCTCGCGAACCGGTCGCCCGCGGTCACGACCCCGACGACGCACACCAGCACGAGCGCGATGACGAGGCCGAGGTTGCGGCCTGCCGCCCCGCGCAGCGGGTTGCGCGCGCGCCGGTCGACCGCGGTGACGCTGCCGGCCTTCTCGACGCGCGAGGACTCGTCCGCGGCGGGGACGCGCGCGGAGGCCGAGGTTCCGTGCTCGCTCACGCGGCACTCCCTTCCATGACGAGGTCGAGCACCCGGTGCTCGTCGATCTGGGACGCGGGGCCGGCGTGCACGACGCGCCCCTCGGACAGGACGACGACGCGGTCGGACAGGCCGAGCACCTCGTCGATCTCGCTGGACACGACGACGACGGCGGCGCCCTGGGCGGCGAGCTCCGCGACGATGCCGTAGATCTCGGCCCGCGCCCCGACGTCGACGCCGCGGGTGGGCTCGTCGAGCAGCAGCACCCGGCAGCCGTGCACGAGCCAGCGGGCCAGGAGCACCTTCTGCTGGTTGCCGCCCGACAGCGTGCGCGCCGTGCGCTCGGGGTCGGCGGGGCGCAGGTCGAGCGCTGCGATCTGCTCGCGGGCCGCGCGCCGCTCGGCGGCCTCGTCGAGCAGCGAGCCGCGGGCCGTGCGGGCGAACGTGGACAGCGTGATGTTCCGGTAGACGGGCTCGTCGAGCAGCAGCCCCTGGCTCTTGCGCTCCTCGGGGCACAGGCCGATGCCGGCGCGCACGGCGGCGCCGACCGACCCCGGGCGCACGGGCGTGCCGTCGACACGGACGGTCCCCGCGACCGGGCGGCGGGCGCCGAAGACGGTCTCGAGCACCTCCGAGCGTCCGGACCCGACGAGCCCGGCGAGACCGACGACCTCGCCGGCGCGCACGTCGAACGAGACGTCGTGCAGCTCGCCGCGCACGGTCAGCCCCTCGACGGACAGCACGACGGGGGCGTCGGGGGCGACGGGCGGGCGGCGCGGGATCGCGTACTCGACGGTGCGTCCGGTCATGAGGCGGATGAGCTCGGCGGTCGGCGTCCCGGCCGCGGGCAGCCCGGTCGCGACCGTGCGCCCGTCCTTGAGCACCGTGATGCGGTCGCCGATCTGCCGGATCTCCTCCAGGCGGTGCGAGATGTAGACGACGGCGACGCCCTGCGCGGTGAGCTCGCGCACGACGCGGAACAGGTTGGCGACCTCTTCGCTGTCGAGCACGGCCGACGGCTCGTCCATGACGATGACGCGCGCGTCGTGGGACAGCGCGCGCGCCATGCTGACGATCTGCTTGCCCGCGGCGGAGAGGCTGCCGACCTCGCGGTGCGGCGAGATGTCGGGGTGGCCGAGGCGCCGCAGCAGCTCGCGCGTGCGCTGGGTGGCGGCGCGCCGCTGCGTGAAGCCGCCGCTCGCGAGCTCGTGGCCGAGGTAGACGTTCTCGGCGACGGACAGCCCGTCGACGACGTCGAGCTCCTGGTACATGGTCGCGACGCCGAGCCGCAGGCCCGCGACGGGGTGCGCGATCGTGACGGGCGTGCCGTCGAGCAGGACCTGCCCCTCGTCCGGCTGGTGGGCACCGGCGAGGACCTTGATGAGCGTCGACTTGCCGGCGCCGTTCTGGCCGAGCAGGCAGTGCACCTCGCCGGCCCGGACGTCGAGGTCGACGCCGTCGAGCGCCCGGGCACCGGGGAACTGCTTGACGATGCCGCGCATCTGGAGGACGGGGGTCTCGTCTGGGGCGTCGGCGTGGCGGGCCCCCGGGGTGCCGGGCGTCGGTGCGGACGGGGCGTGGTGTCGGTCGTCGGTGACCATGCGGCCGAACGTAGGGCCACTTCTGCCGACCGTCAAGCAAAAGTTGCCCGGGATGTGTCATGGTTATGCGAACGTGACCCGCCAAAGAGGGGATGGTTCACTGTGCGCATGGACGAGCTGAAGGTCGCGCCCCGCCCGACCGGCGTCGGCGAGATGTTCCAGCTCCTGCGCGACGGACAGCCCCGCACCCGCTCCGACCTGGCCTCTCTCACCGGGCAGGCCCGCTCGACCATCGCCGCCCGTGTCGACGCGCTCCTCGGGTCGGGCCTCGTCTCCCCCGCGGGCGAGGCCACGTCCACCGGCGGGCGGCCGCCCGCGACGTTCGCGTTCAACCCCGCGGCGCGCGTCGTGCTCGCCGTCGACCTCGGCGCCACGCACTCCCGGCTCGCCGTGACCGACCTCGCCGGGACCGTGCTCGCCGAGCAGGGCGAGCAGATCGCCATCGCCGACGGCCCGCGACCCGTGCTCGACCGCGTCGCCGACCTCGGCCTCGAGCTGCTCGCGCAGGCACGACGCGACCCCCGCGACCTCGTCAGCGTCGGCGTCGGGCTGCCCGGCCCCGTCGAGCACTCCACCGGGCGACCCATCAACCCGCCGATCATGCCGGGCTGGGACGACGCCGACGTGCCCGGCCTGCTGACCTACCGGCTCGGCGTCCCCGTCCTGGTCGACAACGACGTCAACATCATGGCCGTCGGCGAGCACGCCGCCGCGTGGCGCTCCGTCGACCACCTGCTCTTCGTCAAGGTCGCCACGGGCATCGGCGCGGGGATCATCTCCGACGGCGCGATCCGGCGCGGCGCGCAGGGCGCCGCGGGCGACCTCGGGCACGTCGCGGTCCCGGGCGGCTCGGACCTGCCGTGCCGCTGCGGCAACACCGGCTGCCTCGAAGCCGTCGCCGCCGGTCCCGCCATCGCGGCCGCCCTCAGCGCGCGTGGCCTCGCCGCGCACGACAGCGCCGACGTCGTCGCGCTCGTCCGCTCGGGCGACCCGGCCGCCGGCCGCGAGGTGCGCGACGCCGGACGCCACATCGGCGAGGTGCTCGCCGCGTGCGTGAGCATGCTCAACCCGTCGACGATCGTCGTCGGCGGCATCGTCGCCGAGGCCGGCGAACAGCTCCTCGCAGGCATCCGCGAGGTCGTCTACCGCCGCTCGCTGCCGCTCGCGACCCAGCACCTGCGGATCGTCACGTCGCGCACCGGCGCCCGCGCCGGCGTGCTCGGCGCGGCGACCATGGCCGCCGAGCACGTGCTCTCCGCCGCCGCGGTCGACGCCCTCGTCTCCTGACCCCGCGGCGTCGGGTGGTCGCGCCGGTCGGCGTGCCCGGCCAGGCGTCAGGCGGTCGTCGCCCCGGCGGCGCCCCGGTCGGGCGTCGGGCGGTCGCCACCGGCCGCGACCCGGTCAGGCGTCGAGCGCGCGCTCCAGGTACGCGTACCGGTCGGCCGGGGCGAACCCCAGGCGGCCGTACAGCCGGGCGGCAGCCGTGTTGTGCGGCTCCACCTGCAGGAACGCGCGCCGTGCGCCGTGCGCGCGTGCCACGTCGACGGCCCGCAGCGTGAGCGTCCGCGCCAGGCCGCGGCGGCGGGCCTCCGGCGCCACGACGAGGCACGACAGCCCCACCCAGTCCTCGGCGAACGCCGCCCGCACCGCACCGACGGGCCTGCCGTGGTCGAGCGCGGTGAGGTAGACGGCCGACGAGCCCTCGAGGATCGCGCGGGCCGTCGGCACGTCCGCCCCCGCGCTCTTCACCCCGAGCCACGCCCCGAGCCACGCGTCGTCCGGGTGCGCCGCGACGCGGATGTCCGCCGCAGCCCGTGGGTCGACCGGCCAGGGCGCGTCGAGGTCCCGGACGAGGACGTCGGCGCCCGACGCCACGACGTAACCGCGCGCCAGCAGCGCCTGCTCGACGGCGGCGCCGCCCGTCGTCGGCCCCACCCGGACGACCGACGCCTGCCCCGCCTCGGCGTACAGGCGCTCGACCTCGTCGACCGCGGCGCCGACGTCCGCCGGCCGGGTCAGCGGCAGCGCGCTGTTCGCGCGCCGCGTCAGCCCGCCCGACAGCCCGACGCGCCACCCGTCCGACGTCACGACCGTCCGCAGCGGGGGCCACGTCGCGGCCTCGACGAGGGCACCCGGCGCGTCCGGCGGCGTCCACGTGAGCACCTGCACGTGCACGTGCTCGTGCGCCCAGTCCCGTGCCGGTGCCGGCACGAACCCCAGGCGCTCGTACAGCCGCCGCGCCGCCCGCATCGCCTCGATCGTCGACAGCACCACGCGCCGCGCGCCCTCGGCGACCGCGTGCCGCAGCGCTGCCGCCATGAGCGCCTCCGCGACGCCGCGCCCGCGGGCCTCGGCCGCGACCGCGAGCATCCGGACCTCGAGCTCGCCCGGCTCGGCGACCTCCGCGTACGACGTGCCGTAGGGCGCGAGCGTCACGGTGCCGACGACGACGTCCCCGTCGGGCGCGCCACCCCGCTCGACCCCGCCGCGCGGGACGACCGCGACCAGGAGCACCGCCTCGCGCACCCGCCGCCGGGCGTCGCGCAGCTCCGCCGTGTAGTCGTCCTCGTCACGCAGCAGGCCGTCGGCGACGTACGCCTCGGCGGTCAGCGCGCCGGCGTCGTCGACGTCCGCACCCGTCGCCCGCCGCACCACCGGACCGGTGTCGGTCGCGACCTTCACGCGTCGCCGCCCTCCGCGCCCGCACCCGCACGGGGCGCCGCCGCGTCGTCCGCGCCCGGGGCTGGCCGGTCGGCGGCTCCGTCGCCGGCTGCCCCGTCCGCCACGGCAGCCGGACCGCCCGCGAGAAGCGCCTCGAACCCCGCCTCGTCGAGGATGCGCAGCCCCAGCTCGCGTGCCTTCGTCTCCTTCGACCCCGCGTTCTCCCCCACGACCACGAAGTCGGTCTTCTTCGAGACGCTGCCGGCCGCCTTGCCGCCGCGCGACAGGATCGCCTCCTTCGCCTCGTCGCGGCTGAACCGCTCGAGGCCGCCCGTGACGACGACCGTCAGGCCGCGCACGGTCCCGCCCTCGTCCGCGACCTCGAGGGTGCGGGCCACCTGCTCGCCCGCGGTGTCCGCCATGCGCACCCCGGCCGCGGCCCACGCGTCGACGACCGCGGCGTGCCACGGCGTCGCGAACCAGTCGACGAGCGACTGCGCGATCGTCGGGCCGACCCCGTCCACTCCCGACAGCCGTTCGGCCGCCGCGACCGGGTCGCCCTCGACGACCTCGCGCAGCGCCGCCATGGACCGGAACTCCTGGGCGAGCGCGCGGGCCGCGGTCGGGCCGACGTTGCGGATGCTCAGCGCGACGAGCACACGCCAGAGCTCCTTCTCCTTGGCCAGGTCGAGCTGGTCCAGCAGCGTGCGCGCCGCGGTCGAGGGCTCCCAGTCGGGCAGCTCCCGCCCGTCGGCCTCGGCGCGGGCGCGCTCGGCCTTCGACCACGTGAGCTGCCGGCGGAACGGCGCCCGCCGGCGCACGTTGCCGTCCTCGTCCTCGCGCGGCAGCCCCGTCTCGGGGTCACGCACGACGACCTCGATCGCGCCGAGCGTGCGCAGGCTCGCGTCCCGCACGCGCGCCCGCTCGTCCTGCGGGGCGTCCGGCCCGTACCCGACGAGCGCGAACAGGTCGGCCTCGGTGCGCAGCGGCGGCGTGCTCGGCACGTCGGGCTGCGTGAGCGCCGCGGCCGTGACCTCGCCGAGCGCCTCGATGTCGAACGCGCCGCGCGAGCCGATGTGCTCGACGCGACCGCGGACCTGCGCGGGGCACGACTCGGCGTTGGGGCAGCGCAGGTCGACGTCGCCCTCGCGCATGGGCCGCAGCGGGGTGCCGCACTCGGGGCAGTCCGCCGGCATGTGCCACTCGACACGCTCGACCGTGTCGTCCGGCGCCTGCGGTGCCGGGCCCACGATCTCGGGGATGACGTCGCCCGCCTTGCGGAGCACGACCATGTCCCCGACGCGCACCCCCTTGGCGCGGACCACGTCCTGGTTGTGCAGCGTCGCCTGCCGCACCGTGCTGCCCGAGACGAACACCGGCTCCATCACCGCGAAGGGCGTCGCGCGGCCCGTGCGCCCGATCCCGAGCTCGATCGCGAGCAGTCGCGTCACGACCTCCTCGGGCGGGTACTTGTACGCGATGGCCCAGCGGGGCGCGCGGCTCGTCGCGCCGAGGCGGCGCTGCAGGTCGATCTCGTCGACCTTGACGACGACCCCGTCGATCTCGTGCTCGACGTCGTGCCGGTGCTCGCCGTAGTACGCGATCATCTCCCGCACCCCGTCGAGCCCGTCGACCACACGCGTGTGGGACGACGTCGGCACGCCCCACGACGCGAGCAGGTCGTACACCTGCGACTGCCGCTCGATGCCCGGCCCGCCCGCCGACCCGCGCTCGAACGCGCCGATGCCGTGCGCGTACATCCCGAGCGGCCGTGACGCGGTGACGCGCGGGTCCTTCTGCCGCAGCGAGCCCGCCGCCGCGTTGCGCGGGTTCGCGAACGGAGCCTTGCCCGCGGCGACCTGCGCCTCGTTGAGGCGCGCGAACGCCTCGACCGGCAGGAACACCTCGCCGCGGATCTCGATGACGTCCGGGTGCGTGGCAGGGTCGCCCCCGAGCACGTCCGGCACCGACGCGATCGTGCGGACGTTGAGCGTCACGTCCTCGCCCGTGCGCCCGTCGCCGCGGGTCGCGGCACGCACGAGCCGCGCCGGCTCACCCGGCCGGGGACGCTGGTAGAGCAGCGCGATCGCGAGCCCGTCGATCTTCAGCTCGCACAGGTAGTGCGGAGCCGCGGCGCCGAGGTCGCGCAGCGCGCGGTCGGCCCACGCCGCGACGTCCTCGTCGGAGAACGCGTTGTCCAGCGACAGCATGCGCTGCACGTGCGCGGCCGTCGCGAAGTCGGTGGAGAACGTCCCGCCGACCCGCTGCGTAGGGGACTGCGGCGTCACGAGACCCGGGTAGCGCTCCTCGAGCTCGGCGAGCTCGCGCAGCCGCGCGTCGTAGTCGGCGTCCGAGGACGGCGGGGCGTCGAGCACGTAGTACGCGAACTGGTCGGCGTCGATGCGCTCGACCAGCTCCGACCAGCGGTGCCGCGCCTGCGCAGGGACCTCCTGGGCGGCGTCCCCCGCGGGTGCGTCGTGCGGTCCGGGGGCGGCGGGGGCGTCGTCGACGGCGTCAGTCACCCGCCCATCATCGCGCCGACCACCCACACGTGCCGCCGTGTGCGACACGCCGGACGCCGAGGTCAGCGCGCGGCGGGGCGCAGCCGCGGCACGAGCACGAGCGCCGCGGTCGCGAGGATGCCGCCGCCCGCGAGGACGGCGCCCGCGGCGGCGAGCCCGGCGGGTGCCGAGGCCACGACGACCTCGCGGCGCTCGCCGTCGACCTCCCAGGAGCACACCGACTGCGGCGGCGCGACGAGGTAGCGCACCTCGGCACCCGCCTCGTCCGCGGCGTACGCCGTGAGGCACGGCTCGTCCTCGCCGGCCGCCGACGCCTGCAGCGTGCGCGTCCCGACGCCCACCCACACGACGACGAGCAGCACGATGCCGACGATGGCCGCCCCCGTGGCGACGAGCAGCGCCACGGCCTGCCTCCGGCTCGTGACGACGCCCCGCCGGGGCCTGTCCTGGGTCACGCTCATGCCTCCGCTCGTTCCGCGACGATCCGCCCGGCCCGCACGAGCCCGGCCAGGGCCGCGCGGGCGTCGTCGGGCGTGACCCGCCCGGGCGCCTCGCCGGCCAGCAGCACCACGTCCCGCAGCCCCGTCACGGGCAGGCCGACGGAGCGCCAGGGACGGGTCAGGACGTCCGCCTGGCCCACCACGTCGGGCCCGGCGCACTGCGACGAGCCCTGCGGGGGCAGCTCGGCCCACAGCCGCAGCCCGCCCTCGACGGCCTCCGCGACGCGTTCCCAGCCGCGCTCGTCGAGCCCTTCCACCGCGAGCGCGAGCCCGTCGACGCCAGCCGCCCGGACCGCGGGCACCGCCGCCCACGCGGACCCGCCGTGCACCGCGACACCGGCAGCCCCCGCCGCCCGGACGCCCTGGGCCACGGTCGCGACGCGCTCGGCCGCGAGCGGCCCCGGGACGGCCCGCAGCGCCGCGTACCCGGAGAACGTCGGGAGCACGCCGGCGACGACCTGCGCGAGCAGCGGCTCGTGCAGCAGGACGGTCACCTCCGCACCCGGCACCGCCCGCCGCAGCGCCGCGACGTGCTCCCCCACGCCCACCGCGAGCGACTGCGCGACCTCGCGCACCGCGCCGGGGTCGGACAGCACACGGTCGCCGCGCGCCAGGTAGAGCTGCGCGGCCAGGGTCATCGGGCCGGCCACCGGCACGACGAGCGGTCCCACGTACCCGTGCGCGGCCACCGCGAGCGCGTCGAGGTCCTCGCGGACCAGCGCCTGGGCACGGGTGAGGTCGCGCCCCGGCCGGTCGGCGAGCTTCCAGCCGTGCGGGCCGAGCTCGGCCGGGACCTCGGTGAGCAGCGCCGCCGCCCGCCCCGTCCGGTCGGCCCACGGCCCGCGGTCCGGGAGCAGCACCGTGAACGGCAGCCCCTGGACGTCCGACGAAACGTCGACGAGGTCGCCGACGACGGTCGACTGCGCCTCGAGCACGTCGGTGCCCGGCCACGGTCCCGTCCCGCTGACGCCCGGCCGCCCCGCGTTCACGCGCGGCCGCCCGCGCCGGCCCCCGCGGGTGTGCCGGCAGCGGTCCCCGCGCGCTCCGGCGACGGCGTCGTCGCCTTGCGCGTGCCCGTCACCGTCGCCTGCCCGAGGACGCGCGTGCCGTCGTACAGCACGAGCGACTGCCCGGGCGCGACGCCCCGCAGCCCCGCGTCGGCGCCCAGGTCGACGTGCAGGGTGCCGCCCGGCCCGGCGACCGCGGTGCCGTCGACGGGTGCGCCGTGCGCACGGACCTGCACGGTGCAGGCGGTCGGCGTCGACGGCGCCGCCCCGAACCACACCGCCCGGTCCGCCTCGACACTCCCGACGGCGAGCTCCTCGACCGGCCCGACGACGACCCGGTTGCGCACCGGCTCGACCGCGAGCACGTACCGCGGCCTGCCGTCGGGCGCGGGCCGCCCGAGCGCGAGCCCCTTGCGCTGCCCGACCGTGTACGCGTACGCGCCGTCGTGCGTGCCGACGACGGCGCCCGTGGTGTCGACGACCTCGCCCTCCCTGCTGCCGAGTCGCGCACGCAGGAAGCCCTGCGTGTCCCCGTCGGCCACGAAGCAGATGTCGTACGAGTCCGGCTTGGCCGACACCGACAGCCCGCGCGCGGCGGCCTCCGCCCGCGTCTCGTCCTTCGACGCGACGTCGCCCAGGGGGAACAGCGACCGGGCGAGCCGCTGCGGGCCCATCACCGCGAGCACGTACGACTGGTCCTTGGCGGCGTCCCGCGCGCGGTGCAGCTCGGGCGTGCCGTCCGCGGCCCGCTCGATGCGCGCGTAGTGCCCCGTGCACACCGCGTCGAAGCCGAGCGCGACGGCCTTGTCGAGCAGTGCCGCGAACTTGATGTGCTCGTTGCAGCGCACGCACGGGTTGGGCGTGCGGCCCGCCTCGTACTCCGCGAGGAAGTCGGCCACGACGGTCTCCTCGAACCGCTCGGAGAGGTCCCACACGTAGTACGGGATGCCGAGCACGTCGGCGGCGCGGCGCGCGTCACCCGCGTCCTCGATCGAGCAGCAGCCCCGCGAGCCCGTGCGGAACTGGTCGCGCGTGCGGGACAGCGCCATGTGCACGCCCACGACGTCGTGCCCGGCGTCGACCGCACGCGCGGCCGCGACCGCCGAGTCGACGCCCCCGGAGAGGGCCGCGAGCACGCGCATCAGGCCACCGCCGGGGTGCCCGACGACCGGCCCGCGAGCCCGGCCGCACGCGCCCGGTCGACGACCGCGGGCAGCGCCGCGAGCGCCGCCGCGACGTCCGCCTCGGTCGACGTGTGCCCGAGCGAGAACCGCAGCGCCCCCCGCGCGTCGTCCTCGTCGACCCCCATCGCGAGCAGCACGTGGCTCGGCCGCGGCACGCCGGCCTGGCACGCCGAGCCGGTGGACGCCTCGACGCCCGCGGAGTCCAGCAGGTACAGCAGGGAGTCGCCCTCGCAGCCGGGGAACGTGAAGTGCGCGTTGGCCGGGAGCCGGCGACCGGGGTCCGCCGGGCCTCGCAGCACCGCGTCGGGCACCGCCTCGCGCACGCCCGCGACGAGCGTGTCCCGGAGCGCACCGACGCGCGCCGCGTGCTCGGGCCGCCGCCGCACGGCCTCGTCGAGCGCGACCGCGAACGACGCGAGCAGCGGTGCGTCGAGCGTGCCGGACCGCACGCCGCGCTCCTGCCCGCCGCCGTGCTGCACGGGCGTCAGCTCGAGCCCGCGCCGCGCGAGCAGCGCACCCGCACCGCCCGGACCGCCGACCTTGTGGCCGGACACGGTCAGCGCGTCGAGCCCCGACGCCGCGAAGTCCACGGGCACCTGCCCGACCGCCTGCACCGCGTCGGCGTGCACGGGCACCCCGTACCGCCGGGCCAGCGTCACGACGTCGTCCAGCGGCTGCAGCGCACCGACCTCGTTGTTCGCCCACATGACCGAGATGAGCGCGGCCTGCGGTCCGTGCGCCTCGAGCTCGGCGCGCAGCGCGTCGACGTCGAGCACGCCGTCGGCGTCGACGGGCAGCAGCACCAGCTCGGCCCCCGCGTGCTCCGCCATCCAGAACGCCGGGTCGAGGACGGCGTGGTGCTCGACCGCGGGCACGAGGATCCGGCGCCGGTCCGGGTCGTGCGTCCGCCGCGCCCAGAACAGCCCCTTGATCGCGAGGTTGTCCGCCTCGGTCCCGCCCGACGTCCAGACGACCTCGCTGGGCCGGGCGCCGAGCGCCGCGGCGGCACGCTCCCGTGCCTCCTCGACGACGCGCCGCGCCGCCCGACCGGACGTGTGCAGGGACGACGGGTTGCCCGGGCGCGCCAGGTGCTCCGTCAGGACCCGGACCGCCTCGGGGAGCATGGGCGTGGTCGCCGCATGGTCGAGGTAGGACGTCATCCGCACCAGTCTACGAACCGGCGGGCGCCGACCCGCGCCGTCACCCGTGCGGCCCCGCGGGCGGTGTGCGCAGTCCCACGCCGCCCGAGGTGTGGTCTCACCCACCGGACGTCCCGCGCGGCCTGGCAGGATGTGCGCCGTGAGTGCCGACGAGGTCATCGCCCTGCCGCCCGCGTTCAGCGGCCAGCGGCTGGACTGGCGTGACCTGCCCCGGCACGTCCGGTCCCGGATCAGCGAGCTCGCGGGCGCCCAGGTGAGCGCCGAGACGAGCGCGACCAGCGGCTTCAGCCCCGGCTTCGCCGCCGTGCTCGAGATCGCGGACGGTCGCGGCGTGTTCGTCAAGGCCGTCTCGGCCGAGCAGAACCCCGTCTCGCCGCACCTCGCGCGTGCCGAGGTCCGCGTCGCCGCCGCGCTCCCGCCGCAGGTCCCCGCGCCCCGGCTGCTGTGGTCCGACGACGACGGCGACTGGGTCCTGCTCGGCTTCGAGGTCGTGCACGGCCGCTCCCCCGAGCTGCCCTGGCGTCCCACCGACCTCGACGCCGTCGCGGACGCCGTGGGAGCGCTTGCCGACGTCGAGCCGCTGCCCGGCCACGACCTGCCCCGCACCGACGACCAGCTCGCGGACGACTTCACCGGCTGGCGGCACATGGCCGAGCTCGACGAGCCGACCCGCGAGGGCGTCGTCGCCCGCGCCGGCGACCTCGGCCTGTGGGCGCGCGCGCACCACGAGCAGCTCGTGCTGTGGGAGCAGGAGGCCCTGCGGGTGTGCGCGGGCGACGCGCTCGTGCACGGCGACCTGCGCGCCGACAACGTCATGATCGACGACCAGCACCGCGTCTGGCTCATCGACTGGCCGCACGCGTCGATCGGCGCACCCTGGCTGGACTGGGCGTTCATGCTCCCGAGCGTCGCGCTGCAGGGCGGCGGCGACCCGGTCACGAACTTCCGCAAGCACGCCGTGTCCGAGGGGGTGAGCGACGACGACCTGCGCGCCGTCCTCGCCGGGCTGGCCGGCTACTTCGTCAACAGCTCGCTTCAGCCGCCGCCGCCCGGCATCCCCAACCTGCGCCGGTTCCAGGCCGCCCAGGGCGTCGCGACCCTCCGCTGGCTCCGCGACCTCACCTGACCTCGCGCCCGGGGTGCCACGATCCCGCCACGGGCACGTGGGGCGCCCGGGATCGTCGCGAACGACGAGGCGAGCGCCGCCGCCGCCCGGACGGTCGACGGGTGGGTGCCGCTACGCGGCCCCACCCTCCGCTGCGCTCCGGCTCAGCCCTCGGGTCCACGGTCGAGCTGGGCCTGCGCTTCGCTGCGGGCGGGCGCCGCTACGCGACCCCCACCCTCCGCTGCGCTCCGGCTCAGCCCTCGGGTTCACGGTCGGGCTGCTCCTGCGCTCCGCTGCGGGCGGGTGCCACTACGCGGCCCCACCCTCCGCTGCGCTGCGGCTCAGCCCTCGGGTTCACGGTCGGGCTGCTCCTGCGCTCCGCTGCGGGTGGGTGCCGCTACGCGGCCCCACCCTCCGCTGCGCTCCGGCTCAGCCCTCGGACTTCAGACGGCGGAGCTCCGCCGCCGCCTGCGGCAGCACCGTGAACAGGTCGCCGACGACACCGAAGTCGGCGATCTCGAAGATGGGGGCGTCGGCGTCGGAGTTGACCGCGACGATCGTGCCGGACGCCTGCATGCCGCCCCGGTGGTGCACCGCGCCGGAGACGCCCGCCCCGATGTAGAGCCGCGGCGAGACGGTGACGCCGGTCTGGCCGATCTGCGCGTCGTGCCCGATCCAGCCCTCGTCGGTCGCGACGCGGGTCGCACCGACGGCGCCGCCGAGCACGTCGGCGAGCTCCTCGACCGCGGAGAAGTCCCCCTCGGTGCCGCGGCCGCCGACGACGACGACGTGCGCGCTGCCCAGGTCGGGGCGGCCGCTGGAGGGCCGCTCGGTGCGCTCCACGAGGGTCACGCGGCGGGCGCCGGCGGACACCGCCACCGGGTGCTCGACGACGGCCGGCGCGACGGGTGCGGCAGCAGCCTCGACGGTGACGGAGTTGGCCTTCACGGCGACGACGGCGAGCGGCGCGGTCACGGCGCAGCGGGTGCTCCACGTGCCGGCGAAGACGGTCTTGCTCGCGACGTACCGGCCGTCCTCCACGACGAGCCCGTCGGCGTCGGTGACGACCCCGGCACCGGTCGCCACGGCGAGGCGCGCGGCGGCCTCCTTGTTCTCGAACGAGGAGACGAGGAGCACGAGGCGCGCACCGGTCGCGTCGACGAGCGAGCCGAGCGCCTCGGCGAGGACGGCGGACAGGTGCAGGTCGGCGTCCGCGACGAGACGGTGGACGTGCGTGACGCCGAGCGTCCCGAGCTCGACGAGCACCTCGGCCGGCGGCTCGCCCGCGCCGGCCCACGCGCCGTGCACGCCGGCCCCGCCGGACAGCCCGGCGGCGAGCGTGACGATCTCGCGGACGGGGCTGCGCAGCGTGCCGTCGGGCGTGTGGTCGAGCAGGACGAGCACGGGCGCGGCGGTCAGGTCGGTCACGGCGTTCTCGATTCTCGGGTCGTGCGGGTGCGAGGGAGCGGGGAGCGCGAGCTCAGACGAGCTTGTGCTCGACGAGGTACTGCGCGAGCCGGACGCCCGCGGTGCCGTCGTCGTTCACGAGCACGCGGTCCTCGCGCGCGGGCCGGGCGGCCGCGGCGACGACCTGGGTGCGGGCACCTGCGGCACCCACCTCCGTGGGGTCGACGCCGAGGTCGGCGAGCGCGAGCGTCGTCACCGGCTTCTTGCGGGCCGCCATGATCCCCTTGAAGTTCGGGTACCGCGGCTCGTTCGCCTGGTCGGTGACCGAGACGACGGCGGGCAGCGGCGCCTCGAGCACCTCGGTGGCGTGGTCGAGGTTGCGGCGCACGCGGACGGTGCGCGCGGCGACGTCGACGGTGAGCTCGGCGCCGAGCGGCAGCGCGGGCAGGTCGAGGAGCTGCGCGAGGGCCGTCGGCAGCAGCGACGTGAGGCCGTCGAGGCCCGCCATGCCCGTCACGACGAGGTCGACGGGCGTCTGCGCGTCGAGGTGCCGGACGGCCGCGGCGAGCACGCGGGCGGTGCCGAGCGCGTCGGACCCCGCGATCGCGTCGTCGACGACGTGCACGGCCTCGTCGGCGCCCATCTGCAGGCCCTTGCGGACCGCGTCGACGGCGTCGTCGGGCCCGACGGTGAGGACCGTGACGGACCCGTCGCCTGCTCCCTCGACGAGTGCGAGCGCGGCCTCGACGGCGTTCTCGTCCAGCTCGTTGAGCGTGCCGTCCCCGCCGTCGCGCACCGCGCGACCGTCGGGGCCCAGGGCCCGCTCCGACTGGATGTCCGGGACGTGCTTCACGCAGACGACGATCCTCACGCCCGGAACGTTACCTTCCGCCGCGCCCGCCCCGGACCGCCGTGTCGACAGGCGGAAGGCCGCCGCGGTCCCGACCCGGACGCACGCCCGACCCACGCCCGACACGCACGTCCCGCACAATGTCGGGGTGACCACGCCCTTCCCGTCCCGACGGCCGCCCCGGCTCGGCGTCCACGTCACGGACCAGGGCGTCGACGTCGCGGTCCTGGCCGCGCACGCCACCGCGGTCGAGCTCTGCCTGTTCGACGGCGTCGAGGGCACCCTGACGGAGCGCCGCATCACGCTGTCCGGCCCGGTGCACGGCGTGTTCTCCGCGTCCGTGCCGGGGATCCGCGCGGGCCAGCGCTACGGCTTCCGTGCGCACGGGCCGTGGAACCCGGCGGCGGGCCTGCGCTACAACCCGACGAAGCTGCTCGTCGACCCGTACGCGCGCGGCCTGCTGGGCGAGGTCGAGCACGTCCCGCAGACGTACGGCCACGTGGTCGGCCCGGACCTGCGGGGCGACCCCTACGGCCCGCCCGACCACCGCGACTCGGCGGGGCACGTGCCGTTCTCGGTGGTCGTCGACACGCGCGACCTGCGCAGCCCCGACCCGACGACCAACCGGCCGTGGACGCCCTGGTCGCGCACGGTCGTGTACGAGGCGCACGTCAAGGGCCTGACGGCGCTGCACGACGCGCTGCCGACCGAGCTGCGGGGCACCTACGCCGGGCTCGCGCACCCCGCGGTCCTCGACCACCTGCTGGGCCTGGGTGTGACGGCGGTCGAGCTGCTTCCGGTGCACGCGTTCTCCTCCGAGCCGCACCTCGTCGAGAAGGGCCTGACGAACTACTGGGGCTACTCGACGCTCGGCTTCTTCGCGCCGCACGCGGCGTACGCGACGAGGGAGGCGCGCGCCCTGGGCCCGGCCGCGGTGCTGGACGAGGTGCGCACGACCGTGCACGCGCTGCACGAGGCGGGCCTCGAGGTGCTGCTCGACGTGGTCTACAACCACACGTGCGAGGGCGGGCTGCCCGGGCAGCACCTGTCGTGGCGCGGGCTCGACTCGGCGCTGTACTACGCGCACGACGGCGGCGTCCCGGCGCGGCTCGCGGACGTCACGGGCACCGGCAACACGCTGGACTTCCGCCGCCCCGAGGTCACGCGCATGACGCTCGACTCGCTGCGGTACTGGGCGGACGTCGTCGGTGTGGACGGCTTCCGCTTCGACCTCGCGGTCACGCTGGGGCGCGACGTCGACGGCTTCACGCCGTACCACCCGCTGCTCGTCGCCGCGCAGGTCGACCCGAGCCTGCACGGGCTCAAGCTCGTCGCGGAGCCGTGGGACGTCGGCCCGGGCGGCTGGCGCACGGGCCAGTTCCCGGTGCCGTTCGCGGAGTGGAACGACCGGTTCCGCAACGCGACGCGGTCGTTCTGGCTCGCGGACCCGGCGCGCGCCGCGCACGGCCTGCCCGGGCACCGGGTGCGCGACCTCGCGACGCGCCTGTCGGGGTCGGTCGACCTGTTCGGGCACACGGACCCGCCGCTCGTGCGCGGCCCGGTCGCGTCGGTCAACTACGTGACGGCGCACGACGGCTTCACGCTCGCGGACCTCGTCGCCTACGACCACAAGCACAACGCGGCGAACGGCGAGCAGAACCGCGACGGGACGGACGACAACCGGTCCTGGAACCACGGCATCGAGGGCCCGGTGCGGCTGGACTCGCCGGGCGCGGACCTGCTGCCGCTGCGCCGCCGGTCGATCCGCAACCTGCTCGCGACGCTCGTCCTCGCGGCGGGCACCCCCATGATCACGGCGGGCGACGAGATGGGGCGCACGCAGCAGGGCAACAACAACGCCTACTGCCAGGACTCCGAGCTGTCGTGGGTGCGCTGGGACGCCTCCCCGTGGCGCAAGGACCTGCTGGCGACGGCCCGGTGGCTGCTGCTGCTGCGTCGCCAGCACGCGGCGCTGCGCGCGGAGCGGTTCTACTCGGGACGCCCGCTGCTGCCGGGCCGCCGGCCGGACCTGGCCTGGTACGACGCGCTCGGCACCCCGTTCGACCACGCGCGCTGGCACGACCCGGCGCTGCGCACGTTCCAGATGGTCCGCACGGCCCCGCCGCCGGGCGACGACACCGTGATGCTCGTGGTCAACGGCGCGCTGGACTCGGTCGACGTGGTGCTGGCGGACGAGCACGGGGGCCGCTGGAGGCTGGCCTGGGACTCGGTGTGGGAGCACCCGCGCGACGAGCGTGCGGAGGCGATCGCGAGCGGCCTGCACGCGGCGCCGGGTGACACGACGGTGCTGGAGCCGCTGAGCATGCGCGTCTACGTGCAGGACCCGCCCGTCTGACGTCCCCCTTCTGGACGTGCGACCTGTTGTGTACCGTCGCGACATGACGCACTCCCACGACGTCGTGGTCGTCGGCGCGGGCCTCGCGGGCCTGGTCGCCACCGCGGAGCTGCTCGCCGCCGGTCGCCGGGTCGTGCTGCTCGACGCCGAGAACGCCGCGAGCCTCGGCGGGCAGGCGTTCTGGTCGTTCGGCGGGCTGTTCCTCGTGGACTCCCCCGAGCAGCGCCGGCTCGGCATCAAGGACTCGGCCGAGCTCGCGCTGGCGGACTGGCTGGGGTCGGCGGACTTCGCCGACGACGGCTCCGACCGCTGGGGTCGCGCGTGGGCGGAGGGGTTCGTCGACTTCGCGGCGGGTGACCTGCGGCCGTGGCTGCACGCGCAGGGCGTGCGGTGGTTCCCGCTCGTGCAGTGGGCCGAGCGCGGCGGGTACACCGCGGGCGGGCACGGCAACACCGTGCCGCGCTTCCACGTCACGTGGGGCACGGGTCCGGGGATCCTCGAGCCGTTCGTCCGCACGCTGCTCGACGCGTACCGGGACGGCCGCGTCGACGTGCGCTTCCGGCACCGCGTGACCGCGCTGACCACGACCGACGGGCGCGTGACGGGCGTGCGCGGCGACGTCCTGGCGGACGACCGCGTCGACCGCGCCGTGCCGAGCTCGCGGAAGGTCGTACGGCCCTTCGCGCTCGACGCCGCGGCGGTCGTCGTCGCGACGGGCGGCATCGGGGCGAACCACGACCTCGTGCGCGCGACCTGGCCCGCGGACGCGGGGCACCTGCCCGACCGGATGCTCTCGGGCGTCCCGGACCACGTGGACGGCTCCGGCATCGCGGCCGCGAGGGACGCGGGCGGTGCGGTGGTGCACGCGGGGCGCATGTGGCACTACCCCGAGGGCATCGCGAACCACTCCCCGGTGTGGTCGCGGCACGGCATCCGGATCCTGCCGGGCCCGTCCTCGCTGTGGCTGGACGCCGACGGGCACCGGCTGCCGGTGCCGCTGTTCCCCGGCTTCGACTCCCTCGGCGCCCTGCGTCACATCACCGGGCGCGGCGACGACCACTCGTGGTTCGTGCTGGACAAGACCATCCTCGGCGCGGAGTTCGCGCTGTCCGGCTCGGAGCAGAACCCGGACCTCACCGGCCGGAGCGTCCCGCAGCTGCTGCAGCGGGTCCTGCCGGGTGCGGTCGGCCCGGTCGAGACGTTCGCGCAGGAGTCCGAGGAGTTCCTCTGGGCGGACACCCCGGCGGAGCTCGCGCGCCGCATGAACGCGCTCACGGGCTCGGACCGGATCGACGGCGACCGGCTCGAGCGGACCATCGTCGAGCGTGACCGCCAGGTGACGAGCGGCCTCGGCAAGGACCTCCAGGTCGTGGCGACCGCGATGGCGCGCCGGTACGTCGTCGACAAGGTGATCCGGGTCGCCAAGCCGCACCGCCTGCTCGACCCCGCGCACGGCCCGCTGCTCGCCGTCCGCCTGTCGGTGCTGACCCGCAAGACGCTGGGCGGCCTGCACACCGACCTCGAGGGGCGCGTCCTGCGGCCCGACGGCGAGGTGCTGCCGGGGCTCTGGGCGGTCGGCGAGGCGTCGGGGTTCGGCGGCGGAGGGGCCCACGGGCACCGCGCGCTCGAGGGGACGTTCCTCGGCGGCTGCCTGTTCACGGGCCGCACGACCGGGCGCGCGCTGGCCTCCGCGCTCGGCTGAGGGCGGACGCCGGCCGACCGCGCCCGGGCCCTGCACCACCGGGCACACCTCGCACATCCGCCCAGGTCGGGCACGTGCGACGCGTCTGCGCACGACACGGGCACCGCACCGGATGCCCACCCCGGGGGCGGGCGGATAGGTTCGGGACCGTGACGACTCCCCCGAAGTCCGGCGGCCGTTCGCGCCGCGCCGCGACCCGCCCGACGGTCGCCGACGCCCCTGCCGCCCCGACCTCGTCGCCCGCCGACGCGACCCCCGTCCCGACCCCCGCGCCCGCCGCGGTGACACCGCCCCCGACGCGTCGTCGCCGGACCGCCGCGGCCGCCACGCCGACCGGTCCCTCGGCGACGGCGCACGTCCCCGACCCGACGCCGGCACCGGCCCCCGCAGCCGCTCCGCGCACCGCGTCCGCGCCGGCCGCCGCGCCGGGCCCGGTGTCCGGCCCGGTCGGCCGCATCCCCGTGGTCGACGTGTCGCCGGTCGCGGAGGAGGGCCGTTTCCCGGCGAAGGCCGTGGTCGGCGAGGCGGTGCCTGTGCGCGCCACGGTGTTCCGCGAGGGGCACGACGCGGTCGCGGCGACGGCGGTGCTCGTCGACCCGGACGGTGCGGAGCACGCGCGTGTGCCGATGGTCGACGTCGCCCCGGGCCTGGACCGCTACGAGGCGCGCGTGGTCCCGGACCGCACGGGCGAGTGGTCGTTCCGCGTCGAGGGCTGGTCGGACCCGTTCGCGACGTGGGCGCACGACGCGACGATCAAGGTCGCCGCGGGCATCGACGTCGAGCTCATGCTCACGGAGGGTGGGCTGCTGCTGGAGCGCGCCGCCGCACGGCCGGAGCTGCCCGAGGACGGTGCCCAGGTGCTGCGCGCCGCGGTCGCGGGGCTGCGGGACACGACGCGCACGCCTGCGGACCGACTCGCGGCGGGCCTGTCGCACGCCGTCCACGACACCCTGGCCGCGCACCCGCTCCGCGAGCTCGTGACGTCGTCGCGCACGTACCCGCTGCGCGTGGAGCGCCCGCTCGCCCTGGCGGGCTCGTGGTACGAGATCTTCCCGCGCTCGCACGGCGCGGTGCGGGACGAGGCGACGGGCGAGTGGCGCTCGGGCACCCTGCGCACGGCCGCCGAGGACCTGCCGCGCATCGCGGGCATGGGCTTCGACGTCGTCTACCTGACGCCGATCCACCCGATCGGCACGACGTATCGCAAGGGCCGCAACAACTCGCTGGACGCGCAGCCGGGCGACCCGGGCTCGCCGTACGCGATCGGCTCGGCGGCGGGCGGGCACGACGCGATCGAGCCGAGCCTCGGCACGTTCGACGACTTCGACGCGTTCGTCGCGCGCGCCCGGGACCTGGGCCTGGAGGTCGCGCTCGACGTGGCGCTCCAGTGCTCGCCGGACCATCCGTGGGTCACGGACCACCCCGAGTGGTTCACGACGCGCGCGGACGGCTCGATCGCGTACGCGGAGAACCCGCCGAAGAAGTACCAGGACATCTACCCGCTGAACTTCGACAACGACCCCGCGGGCATCTACGCGGAGGTCCGCCGGGTGCTGCAGGTGTGGATCGACCACGGCGTCACGCTGTTCCGCGTCGACAACCCGCACACGAAGCCGCTGGACTTCTGGGCGTGGATCCTCGCCGACGTCCGCAAGGACCACCCGGACGTCATCTTCCTGTCGGAGGCGTTCACGCGGCCGGCGATGATGCAGACGCTCGCGAAGATCGGCTTCCACCAGTCGTACACGTACTTCACGTGGCGGAACACGAAGGACGAGATCGAGGAGTACCTCGCGGAGGTCTCGGGCGAGCAGGGCGCGTGGATGCGCCCGTCGTTCTGGCCGACGACGCACGACATCCTGCCGCCGTACCTGCAGGCGACGGGTGGCCGCGGGTTCGCGGTGCGCGCGGTGCTCGCGGCGACGGGCTCGCCGACGTGGGGCATCTACTCGGGCTACGAGCTGGTCGAGGACGTGCCGCGTCCGGGTGTGGACGAGCAGATCGACAACGAGAAGTACGAGCTCAAGCCGCGTGACTGGTCGCGCGCGGAGGAGCTCGGCATCGCGCTGCTGCTCGGCAACCTCAACGCCGTCCGCAGGGCGCACCCGGCGCTGCAGCAGCTGCGCAACCTCGCGGTGCACTCGACGACCGACGACGCGCTCGTCGCGTACTCGCGGCACCTCGACGCCCAGCACTCCCCGACGGGGCGGGCGGACACGGTCGTGACGATCGTCAACCTCGACACGTGGAACGCGCGCGAGGGCGTCGTCCACCTCGACCTGGCCGCGCTGGGCCTGCCGGCGGACCGCCCGCTGCGCGCGCACGACCTGCTGACCGGCGAGACGTGGGAGTGGGGAGCGACGCCGTGGGTGCGTCTCGACCCCGCCGAGCGTCCCGCGCACGTGATCCACCTGGAGGTGGCGTGACCCTGCCCCCGATGCCGGACGTCCGACCGCGGGAGCCCGCACCGACCACCGGCCAGATCATGCTGACCGCGCTGCCGCAGAAGCGGCAGCCCACCGTGCCCGCGCCGGGCGAGGCCCGCCCGGGGCTGAGCGACGATCCGGACTGGTACCGCACCGCGGTGTTCTACGAGGTCATGCTGCGCTGCTTCTCCGACGCGTCGGGGCAGGGCAGCGGCGACCTGCGCGGCCTCATCGACCGCCTCGACTACCTGCAGTGGCTCGGCATCGACTGCCTGTGGCTGCCGCCGTTCTACCCCTCGCCGCTGCGCGACGGCGGCTACGACGTGGCGGACTACACGGCGATCGCGGCGCAGTACGGCACGGTCGCGGACTTCCAGGAGCTCATCTCCGAGGCCCACGCGCGCGGCATGCGGCTCGTCATCGACCTCGTGATGAACCACACGAGCGACCAGCACCCGTGGTTCCAGGCGTCGCGCTCCGACCCGGAGGGCCCGTACGGCGACTTCTACGTGTGGAGCGACGACAACACGCGCTACCAGGACGCGCGGATCATCTTCGTCGACACCGAGACGTCGAACTGGACCTTCGACCCCGTCCGCCGGCAGTACTTCTGGCACCGGTTCTTCAGCCACCAGCCGGACCTCAACTTCGAGAACCCGCGCGTGGTCGAGGCGATGATGGACGTCGCCCGGTTCTGGCTGCGGATCGGCGTCGACGGCTTCCGCCTGGACGCGGTGCCCTACCTGTTCGAGGCCGAGGGCACGAACTGCGAGAACCTCCCGGAGACGCACGCCTTCCTGCGTGACGTGCGGCGCATGATCGACGAGGAGTTCCCCGGCCGGATCATGCTGGCCGAGGCGAACCAGTGGCCCGAGGACGTCGTGCACTACTTCGGCACCGAGCAGGAGCCCGAGTGCCACATGTGCTTCCACTTCCCCGTCATGCCGCGCATCTACTACTCGCTGCGCGACCAGCGGGCGACGCCGATCATCGACATCCTCGCGGACACGCCGCCCATCCCGAAGGGTGCGCAGTGGTCGACGTTCCTGCGCAACCACGACGAGCTCACGCTCGAGATGGTGTCCACCGAGGAGCGCGCGTCGATGTACGGCTGGTACGCGCCGGACTCGCGCATGCGCGCCAACGTCGGCATCCGCCGCCGGCTCGCACCGCTGCTCGACAACTCCCGCAAGGAGATCGAGCTCGCGCACGCCCTGCTGCTGTCCCTGCCGGGCAGCCCGTGCCTGTACTACGGCGACGAGATCGGGATGGGCGACAACATCTGGCTGCCCGACCGTGACGCGGTGCGCACGCCGATGCAGTGGACCCCGGACCGCAACGCGGGATTCTCGACAGCCGACCCCGGCAAGCTCTACCTGCCGCTCGTGCAGTCGCTCGTGCACCACTACAGCCACACGAACGTCGAGGCGCAGCTCGCGCAGCCGACGTCGCTGCTGCACTGGGTCCGCGGGATGCTGACGGTCCGCCGCCGCTACCCCGCGCTCGGCAAGGGGGAGTTCGTCGTCGTCCCGTCGGACAACGAGTCGGTCCTGACGTTCCTGCGCGTGACGCCCGAGCAGACCCTGCTCGTCGTCGCGAACATGGCGGCGACGGCGCGGTCGGCGACGGTCTCGCTGCCGTCGTACGCGGGCTGGTCGATGCACGACGTGTTCGGCGGCGCGCCGTTCCCGGCGGTGCGCGCCGAGGGCTCGGCGCTGTTCACGCTCGGCTCGCGGGACTTCTACTGGCTCGAGCTGGAACCCCCGGCCGGCGAGCCGGACGGTGCACGGGGGGCGCGATGACGCTCACGGTCGGGACACCCGACGGCCTGGACGCCGCGCTGCTCGACGTCGCCCGGGAGTGGCTGCCGGAACGGCGCTGGTTCCCGGCCAAGGGGACGCGCGCAGACCTCGAGCTCGTGGGGTCGCTGCCGCTCGCCGACGACGTGCGCGTGCTGCTGGTGCGCGCACGCGCGGGCTCGATCGACGCGGTGCTGCAGGTGCCGCTCGTGCTCACCGCGGCGTCGCCGGACGCCGCGGATGCCGCCGAGACGCCGGACACGCCCGACCCGACGGTCGTCGGCCGCGTCGGCGACCGCGTCGTGCGGGACGGCGCGGCGCACCCGGCCTTCGTCGCGGCGTGGCTCGCGGTCGCGGACGGGCCGGGTGCCGACGTGGACCCCGGGACGGCCCGTGCCGTGTCGGGCGAGCAGTCGAACACGTCCGTGATCCTGCGGGCGACGCCGGACGCGCCCGCCCCGGCTGCGATCCTCAAGGTGCTGCGTGCCGTCGCGGCGGGTGAGAACCCGGACGTCGAGGTCCCTCGCCGGCTGGTCGAGGCGGGCTCGACGGACGTCCCGGCGCCGCTGGCGTGGCTCGAGGCACGCTGGCCGGACGGGTCCGGCGGGACCGTGCAGGGGTACCTCGGCGCGATGAGCGCGTTCGTGGAGCAGGCCCAGGACGGGTTCGAGCTCGCGTGCGACGTGGCCCGGCGCGGCGAGCCGTTCGACGCGGCCGCCCGTGAGCTCGGCGCGGTCGTGGCGGGGGTCCACGCGGCCCTCGTCCGGGCCTTCGGCACGGACGACGCGACCGCGCCCGGGGACGGCCCGGAGCAGGTCGCGGCTGCGGTCGCGAACCGCTTCTCGTGGGCGACGTCGGCAGTGCCGCAGCTCGCGCGGTTCGCGCCCGGCGTCGACGCGGTGGTGGCCGAGGTCCGTGCGCTGCCGGCCGCTCCCCCGCGCCAGCGCGTGCACGGCGACCTGCACCTCGGGCAGGTGCTGCGCTCGGGGTCGCGCTGGTTCGTCACCGACTTCGAGGGCGAGCCGCTCGCGCCCCTGGCCGCTCGCACGCGCCCCGACCTCGCGCTGCGCGACGTCGCGGGCATGCTGCGCTCGCTCGACTACGCGGCGGCGGTCGGCGGGCTCACGGGTCCGCAGGCGCAGGCGTGGACGGACTCGGCCCGGCGGTCGCTGCTGGACGGCTACGCCGCGGCCGCGGCGCCGCAGGCGGACGTCGACGCGGCCGCCCGTGCGGTGCTGCTGCGCGCGCTCGAGCTCGACAAGACGCTGTACGAGGCGGTCTACGAGTCGCGCAACCGCCCGACGTGGCTCCCGATCCCCCTCGCGGGCCTGGAGCGCCTGGCCGGCTGACGCCCCCGCCGGCCGGCCCGGGTCAGACGCCGCTCGGCATCTCCAGCGCGCGGTCGACGGACATCCGCATGCCCGCCTGCCGGGGCGTGAGCTCGCTCTGCAGGACCAGCGCCGCGCCGCCGACGGCCGCGGCCTCGGGGGCGTTCGACGAGATCGCGACCCGCACGGTGTGGTTGCCGCGCGCGAAGAACGACTGCGCGAGCCGGGCCTCGACCTCCGGCACGTAGAGCGACCCGGCGATGGCGAACGACGGCCCGGTGAGGACGACGAGTTCGAGGTCGAGCACGTTGGCCAGGGTCTGCGCGGCGACGCCGACGTACCGCGCCGACCGCCGCAGGACCCGCAGCGGCGCCTCCTCGCCGCGGGCCGCGGCGCGGGCGATCGTCGCGAAGTCCTCCGAGGCCCCACGGCCCGGCAGCTCGATCCCGGCCTCCCGCGCGGCGGCGACCACCGCGACGGGGCCGGCGAGCGCCTCGATGCACCCGGCGCTGCCGCACCAGCACTCGGGTCCGTCGAGGTCGACGCAGATGTGCCCGATCTCCCCCGCGTTGGAGCTCGCGCCGCGGAAGACGGTCCCGTCGACGATGATCCCGGACCCGATGCCTGTGCCCATGTAGAGCGCGGCGAACGCGGACGCGGTGATGCCGCCCGACCAGTACTCGCCGATCGCGGCGGCGGTCGCGTCGTTGTCGAGCAGCACGGGCAGCCCGGTGGCGTCCTCGAGCGCGGCGGCGAGGGGGAACTCCGTCCACGCCTGCATGACGGGCGGTGTCAGCGTCATGCCGGTGCGCGGCGAGATCGGCCCGGGCGAGACGACGCCGAGCCCGAGCACGCGCTGCGGGTCGACGCCGACGCGCGCGACGGTCGCGCGGATCTCGGCGGCGATGCGCGCGACGACCTCGCGCGGGTCGTCGGAACCGGCCCCGGGGCGACGCCAGCGCGCGACGATCGCGCCGCCGAGGTTGGCGATGACGTAGGTGATCCCGGCGTGGTCGAGGTGCACGCCGACGGCGAACCGGGCGTACGGCTCGAGCTCGAGGAGCATGCGGGGCTTGCCGCCGGTCGACTCCGCGCGGCCCGCCTCGACGACGAGGCCGTCGTCGATGAGCCGGCGCACGACGGTCGAGATCGTCGCGGCGGTGAACCCGGTCGCGCGCGTGAGCTCGACGCGGCTGATCGTCCCGGCCGCACGGATGAGGTCGAGGATCGCGGCACGGCTGCTGGCGTGCGCAGCGCCCAGGCCTGGCTGCAGGCTGCTCACGGCACCGTCCTCCCTCGCGTTCCCCCCGCGCGCTCACCATAACGATCCGGGTACGGAGAGCCTGCTCCGCGACACGCACGTTGACTAACTTTGTTCACTTGCCTAAGAATGCCACGCGGAGCAGGGTTCGCATGACCCCGATGGTGACGAAGCCCTCCATACCGGCCGGCACGCGGAGGTGCCGGCCCGACGAGAGGATCAAGGATGTTCCCTCAGAAGCGACGCACGCGCGTCCTGGCGGTCGTGACCGCCAGCACCCTCCTCGCCCTGACGGCGGCGTGCTCGAGCGGCGGTGGCGACCAGGAGGCCAACGACGACGGCACCCCCTCGGGTGAGCTCACCGTCCTCACCTGGCGCACCGACCTCGTCGAGGACGGCACGTTCGACGAGTACGTGGAGCAGTTCAAGGCCAAGTACCCCGAGGTCACCGACGTCACCGTCGAGGGCGTGACCGACTACGAGGGCACGGTCAAGACCCGCATGAACACCGAGGACTACGGCGACGTGCTCGCCATCCCGGGCTCGGTCACGCCCGACCAGCTCCCCGACTTCTTCGAGCCGCTCGGCGACCAGGCCGAGATGGAGAAGGAGTACCGCTGGCTCAACGACAAGTCGTTCGAGGGCAAGTCCTACGGCATCCCGGTCGTCGGCAACGTGCAGGGCGTCGTCTACAACAAGCGCGTGTGGGAGGAGGCCGGGATCACCGAGTTCCCGACCACACCGCAGGAGTTCCTCGACGACCTGCAGGCCGTCAAGGACAAGGGCATCGCAGTCGCCCCGCTCTACACGAACTACAAGGACGCCTGGGCGCTCTCGCAGTGGGAGGGCTGGCGCGGTGCCGTCACCGCCAACCCCGACTACGTCAACGAGATGACGCAGACGGACACCCCGTGGACCGAGGAGTCCGACTCGGGCGTCATCGACGGCACGATCTACGACGTCGTCGCGCAGGGCCTGACCGAGGCCGACCCCACGACCACCGACTGGGAGGGCAGCAAGCGCCTCCTGGGCGTCGGCGACATCTCCGCGATGGTGCTCGGCTCGTGGTCGATCCCGCAGATGCAGGCGGCCGCGGAGGCCGCGGGCGCCGACCCGGCCGACATCGCCTACATGCCGACCCCCTCGCAGGTCGACGGCAAGTTCCACACCGTCGCCGGCGGTGACTACAACCTCGGCATCAACGTCCACTCGAAGAACAAGGCGACCGCGCGCGCGTGGATCGACTGGTTCAACCACGAGTCCGGCTTCTCCGAGGCGCAGGTCGGCCTCTCCCCGCTCATCGACGGGCCCGTCCCGGCCGCCCTCGAGGGTTTCATGGCCGAGGTCGAGCTCATCACGATGAACCCTGCCCCCGAGGGCAAGGAGTCGCTGTTCGCGGACATCGACACCGCGTCGGGCATCGTCACGACCGACCCGAAGTACCGCCAGCAGATCATCGACGACGCCCGCTCCGGCGCGCGCACCAAGGAGCAGATCTTCGACGACCTGAACTCCAGGTGGGCCGAGGGGCGCGCCGACGCCGGCGCCTGAGGTTCCCTGACATGACGACCGCACCCTCGGGCCTGACCGGCCCGGCCGTCGCGGCCGCGCACGAGCCAGACGCGGCGCGCCCCTCCCGGAAGGTCCCGGGAGGGGTGGGCCGTGGCTCGGCGTGGTACCGCCGGCTCACGCCCTACCTGTTCCTGCTCGTCCCCGTCGGGCTGCTGCTGCTCCTCACGTACGCGCCCGTCGTCAACATGTTCTGGTACTCGGTGACGGACTGGGACGGGCTGGACAAGACGAAGAACTTCGTCGGCCTCGAGAACTACGTCGACGTGTTCACCGACCCGGACAACGTGCGCGTGTTCCTGGTGTCGCTCTACTACGTCGTCGGATCGTTCGTGCAGATGGCGCTCGCGCTGTACTTCGCGACGATCCTGTCGTTCAAGGTGCGGTTCAAGAACATGTGGAAGGGCATCCTGTTCTTCCCGTACCTCATCAACGGCGTCGCGATCGGCCTGATCTTCCTCAACTTCCTCAAGCCCGGCGGCGGCCTGGACACGGTCCTGCTCAACACCGGGCTGGAGAGCCTCGTCCACCAGTGGACGGGTGACCCCGAGGTCGCCAACTACGCGCTCGCCGCGGTGTCCGTCTGGCGGTACACGGGCCTGACGTTCGTGATGTTCCTGGGCGCGATCCAGTCGATCAACTCGGACATCTACGAGGCGGCGTCGCTGGACGGCGCGAACCGCTGGCACGAGTTCTGGCACATCATCCTGCCGTCGATCCGCCCGATCGTCGGGCTCGCGTTCATCCTCGGCATCTCGGGGTCGCTGTCGGTCTTCGAGATCCCCTACGTCATGACGGGCGGCGCCAACGGCACCGAGACGTTCGTCATCCGCACGGTCTGGATGGCCTTCCAGCGCAACACCGTCGGGCTCGCGTCGGCGATGGCCGTCGTCCTGCTCGTCTTCGTGCTGGTCGTGACGTGGCTGCAGCGCCGGATCGTCCCCGACGAGGAGGTGGACCTCACGTGAAGCTCGTGACCTCGACCGCGAAGTACGTGTCGCTGACGATCGCCGCGGTCGTCACGCTCCTGCCGCTGGGTCTCATCCTGTTCGGCTCGTTCAAGACCAACCAGGAGTTCCTGTCGACCGGCCCGTTCACGCTCCCGCAGGACTGGCTCAACCTCGAGAACTACGCGACGGCGTTCACGCGCGGCGGCATGGGACTGGCGTTCGCGAACACGGTGCTGATCTTCGTCGCCGCCATCGCGGGCACCATCCTCATCGGCGCGGCCACCGCGTACGCCCTGGACCGCTTCCGGTTCCGCGGCCGCTCCGTCGTCCTGGCGCTGTTCCTGCTCGCGACGCTCGTCCCGGGTGTCACGACGCAGGTCGCGACCTTCCAGATCATCAACGGCCTGGGCCTGTACGGCTCCCGCTGGGCGCTGATCCTGCTGTTCATGGGCACGGACATCGTGTCCATCTACATCTTCGTGCAGTTCATGCGCAGCATCCCGCGGTCGCTGGACGAGGCCGCGATGATCGAGGGCGCGGGCCACCTGCGGATCTTCTTCCAGATCATCCTGCCCAACCTCAAGCCCGCGATCGCGACCGTCGTCATCATCAAGGGCATCGGCATCTACAACGAGTTCTTCCTGCCGTTCCTCTACCTCAACGACCCGTCGACGAGGCCGATCTCGACCGCGCTGTTCGCGTTCAAGGGTCCGTACGGCTCGCAGTGGGAGGTCATCTCCGCAGGCGTGATCCTCACGATCATCCCGATCCTCGTGCTGTTCCTGTTCCTGCAGCGGTACATCTACAACGGCTTCACCGCGGGCGCGACGAAGTAGCGGACCCGCCTCGACGGGCCCGGTCGCCACGTGCGGCCGGGCCCGTCGACGTGCCCGCCGGCCCCGCCCTCTCGTCCGGGGCGTGCTCCCGTCCCGCGCTGCGGCTCCAGCCGCGGCCACGCGGTGCCGACTCCTGGGAGGGAGGAGGTGCCGTGGACGTCGGAGTGCTGTCGGTCGTGGCCGTGGCGACGGCCGTCCTCGCGGTGCGCGCGGCGGTACGGCTCGTCCGCGGCACCGTCGGGTGGCGGGCGCTGGGGGTCGTCGCGCTCGTGTGGTGGACCGCGCTCGCCGGGGTCGCCGGGTTCCACGAGCTGCGTCACCACCGGACGCAGGCGGTCGCGACGACGGCCACCCGGCTGGCCTCCGGCGTGCCCGACGCGCGCGTGGCGTGCCTGCGCACGTCCGCCGACCTGCTCGACCTGTCCGGGTACCTCGGCTTCGTCCGGTACGACGACCCGTCGACGTCCCACCTGAGGTCGCAGACGTGCCGCGACCTCGCGGCGTGGCTGGCGAGCGCCAAGCACGCACCGTCGCTCGACCAGGTCGTGGCGGTGCACGTCGTCAGCCACGAGGCCCAGCACGTGGCCGGCGAGCGCGACGAGGGCGTCGCGGAGTGCCGCGCGCTGCGGGACGACGCCGCGGTGGCCGAGGCGATGGGTGCGACGCCCGCGCAGGCCGCCGCGCTGGCCGACCGCTACCGGACGGAGGTGTACCCCCACCAGCGCGAGGGCTACGTCCAGGACTGCGGCGGGATCGTCTGACCGCGCGCGGCAGCGCTCGCGCCCGGCCCGGGGCGACCGGGCGCCCCTGCTGCGCGGGCGCCCCGGTCGGCCTCACACGCGCGTCGCGCGCACCAGGACGAGGTGCTCGGGGAAGAGCACGGGCACCTGCAGACCGACCTCGGCGAGCACCCGCCCGGTGAGCCGCACACCCTCGGGTGTCCACCACGGCAACGACAGCCAGTGGCTCCCGAGCCCGTCGACGACGTCGCCGGGCGGCTGGGGACGCACGTGGTAGGTCGCGTCGGGGTCGAGCCCGGGGAACGTCAGCCGGCCCGTCGGAAGGGCGTCGGACGTGGCGGTGGCGACGACCGCGAACAGTGCGTCCGACCCGTCCTGCGCGACGACGCCGTGCACGTGGTGCGACGGGTCGACCCCGTCGGCGTGCACCGTCGCGCCGGTGTGCAGCAGCCCGCGCAGGTCCTTGTACGCGGCGACCCAGGCCGCGAGCTCGGCACGCTGGTCCTGGTCGGCCTCGCGCAGGTCCCACTCGATGCCGAGGTGCCCGAACAGCGCAGTGCCCGCGCGGAACGACAGGGCGTGCCGCCGCCCGGTGCTGTGCGCGGTGCCCGAGCCGATGTGCGAGCCGACGATCTCCAGCGGCACGAGCAGGTTGGTCCACCGCTGGATCTGCTGCCGCTCGAGCGCGTCGATGCAGTCGCTCCCCCAGATCCGGTCCGTCCGCTGCAGGATCTCCAGGTCGACGCGTCCGCCGCCCGACGAGCACGACTCGATCTCGACCCCGGGGTGCCGCGACCGGAGCTCGTCGAGCAGGCGGTAGACGGCGAGCGTCTGCCCGTGCACCCCCGCGACGCCCGCGGGCCCGTGCCCGGCGTCGACGAGGTCGCGGTTGTGGTCCCACTTGAGGTACCCGATCGCGTACTCGGTGAGCAGCGCGTCGAGCCGGTCGAGGATGTAGGCGTACGCCCCCGGCTGCGCGAGGTCGAGCACCTGCTGGTGCCGGGCCGGCCGCGGCAGCCGCGACGGCACCTGGAGCATCCAGTCGGGGTGCGCGCGCGCGAGGTCGGAGTCGGGGTTGACCATCTCCGGCTCGACCCACAGGCCGAACTGCAGCCCGAGGCCGGTGACGTGGTCGACGAGCGGGTGCAGCCCCTGCGGCCACACGTCGGCCGAGACGTACCAGTCCCCCAGCCCGCGCGTGTCGTCGCGACGGGAGCCGAACCAGCCGTCGTCGAGCACGAACCGCTCGGCCCCGATCGCCGCCGCGGCGTCGGCGAGCTCGGTGAGCCGCCCGAGGTCGTGCTGGAAGTACACGGCCTCCCAGGTGTTGAGCGTGACGGGCCGCGGCGTGCGCGGGTGCTGCGGCCGCGCCCGCATCCAGCGGTGGAACCGGCCCGCGAGCGCGTCGAGGCCCTCGCCCGTGGACCCGTACACCCAGGGGCTCGTGTACGACTCCCCCGTGGCGAGCCGCACCTCGCCCGCGGCGAGCAGCTCCCCGCCCCCGAGCAGCCCCGGCTGGTAGTGGCTGCGCTCCGCGAGGTTGCGGTGGTTGCCCGACCAGGCGGTGTGCACGCCCCAGACGCGCCCGCTGCGGTGGCCGAACCCGGCGGTGCCGGCGACGAGGACGAACGCGGTGTCGTAGCCGGTACGGCCCCGGCGGTTCTCCCGCAGCCGGGTCCCGTGGGTGAAGGCGGTCCGCTGCGGGCTGCGCTCGCGTGCCCAGCGGCCGGAGAAGTCGAGGAGCTCGGTCGCGACGGCCGGCACGGGGAGCGTGAGCAGCAGCCCGTCGAGCGCGTACGTGCCGTCGGCGGTGCTCGTCACGGTGCCGCGCTGCCGCACGAGCCCGTGCGGGGTGAGCTCGAGGACCAGGTCCAGCGTGAGCCCGGCGGCGGTGTCGTCGGCGTGCACGTCGAGGCGCTGCGTCCCGTCGTCGAGCCGCGCGAGGGTGTGCGTGCGCACGACGAAGGCCGTCGAGAAGTCGCGCCCGTCGCGCGTCCCGGTCAGGCCCGGCGTGCCGAGGAAGCCGGCGGACTGCTCGGGGACGACCGCGACGGGCACCTCCCCGTCGACGGGGAAGCCGATCGGCATCGGGCGGGACGCGAGCCGCAGGTCGCGCAGGACGGCCTCGTCGACGTCGCCCAGGTCGGCTCCCCAGTGCAGGACGCGCGGCAGGGTGCCGCCGTCCAGGTCGACGACGAGGCTCACGCCGTCGGCGCGCAGGTGCAGCAGGTCGGGTGCGGGGGTGGTGGGGACGACGTCGTCCCGCGTCTCGGTGCTCACCGGGTCAGTGTGCCACTCGATTGACTTACTTTATTCAGTTGTCTAAGAATGATCCCGGGTACCTGGCAGCCGACTCGGCACCTCCCCGGAGGCTCCGAGCCGCCCGCGACGACGCGGGACGGACGCGCCGGACCCGCGGACCCAGGAGCGCGCGTCGATGATCACCCAGGACCTCTACGACGGCTGGACCCTCACGGCCGTCTCCGGACCCGTCCCGGCCGAGCTGGCCGGCGTGCGCGTGCGGGCCCGCGTCCCCGGGACGAGCCACACCGCGCTGCTCGACGAGGGCCTGATCCCCGACCCGTACCTCGACCGCAACGAGGACGTCCTCGCGTGGATGCGGCGCACCGACTGGGCCTACGAGCGCGAGCTCGTCCTCGACCCGGCCGCCGCCGACGAGCGCGTCGACCTCGTCTTCGGCGGCATCGACACCGTCGGGACCGTCACGTTCGACGGCCACGAGCTCGGCCGCACCGCCAACCAGCACCGGTCCTACCGGTTCGACGTGCGCGCCCTGCTGCGCCCCGACACCCAGCGCCTGCGCGTGGACCTGCGGGCCGCGATCGTGCACGCCGAGGCGGAGCGCGAGCGCCTCGGCCACCGCCCGCTGGCCTACCCGCAGCCGTTCAACATGGTCCGCAAGATGGCGTGCTCGTTCGGCTGGGACTGGGGCCCCGACCTGCAGACCGCGGGCCTGTGGAAGCCGGTCCGCGTCGAGCGGTGGCGCACCGCGCGGCTCGCGTCGGTGCGCACGCACGTCACGGTCGACCCCGACGGCACCGGCCGGGTGCGCGTGCTCGTGGACCTCGAGCGCTCGGGCCTGCCCGGTGGCGACGCGCCCGTCACGCTGCGCGCCCGCGTCCTGTCGGCCGACGTCGCCGTCACCGTGCCCGGCACGGCCACGTCGGCCGTCGTCGAGCTCGAGGTCCCCCGGGCACCCCTGTGGTGGCCGGTCGGCCACGGCCCGCAGCCGCTGTCCGACCTCACCGTCACGCTCGCGACGCGCGACGACGAGCCGCTCGACTCCTGGTCCCGGCGCATCGGGTTCCGCACGGTCGAGGTCGACACGACGCCCGACGAGGACGGGACGCCGTTCACGTTCCGCGTCAACGGGCGGCCGGTCTTCGTCAAGGGCGCCAACTGGATCCCCGACGACCACCTGCTCACCCGCATCACGCGCGAGCGCCTCGCGCACCGGCTCGACCAGGCCGTCGAGGCGAACCTCAACCTGCTGCGCGTCTGGGGCGGCGGCATCTACGAGTCCGAGGACTTCTACGACCTGTGCGACGAGCGCGGCCTGCTCGTCTGGCAGGACTTCCTCCTCGCGTGCGCGGCCTACCCCGAGGAGCAGCCCATCTGGGACGAGCTCGAGGCCGAGGCGCGCGAGAACGTCGCCCGGCTCACGCCGCACGCCTCGCTCGTGCTGTGGAACGGCGGCAACGAGAACCTCTGGGGCTTCATGGACTGGGGCTGGCCGCAGGAGCTCGAGGGCCGCACGTGGGGCTACCGGCTGGCGACCGAGCTGCTCAAGGGCGTCGTCGCGGAGCTCGACCCGACGCGCCCGTACGCCGACGGCAGCCCGTACTCCCCCGGCTTCGCGCTCGACGACGTCCACCCGAACGACCCGGACCACGGCACGCACCACGAGTGGGAGGTCTGGAACCGCGTCGACTACTCCGCGTACCGCGACGACGTGCCGCGGTTCTGCTCCGAGTTCGGCTTCCAGGGCCCGCCGACGTGGTCGACCCTCACGCGTGCCGTCCGCGCCGACGACGGCGGCCCGCTGACCAAGGACGACCCGACGTTCCTGCTGCACCAGAAGGCCGAGGACGGCAACGGCAAGCTCGACCGCGGCCTCGCGCCGCACCTGGGCGTGCCCGCCGGCTTCGTCGACTGGCACTGGGCGACGCAGCTCAACCAGGCCCGCGCCGTCGCGTTCGCGATCGAGCACTACCGGTCGTGGTGGCCCCGGACCGCGGGCGCGATCGTGTGGCAGCTCAACGACTGCTGGCCGGTGACGTCGTGGGCCGCGATCGACGGCGACGAGCGGGTCAAGCCGCTGTGGCACGCCCTGCGCCGCGCCTACGCCCCGCGCCTGCTCACCGTGCAGCCGCGCGACGGCCGCGACGAGCTCGCGGTCGTCAACGACACGGGTGGCCTCTGGCAGGGCACGGTCCGGCTCTCGCGGCGCACGCTCGACGGTGCGACGCTCGCCGAGGTCGAGCTCGGGCTGGCCGTCGGCGCGTGGTCGGTCGGCCTGTTCGCGCTGCCCGACGAGGTCGCCGCGCCCGACGACGCGGCCGGCGAGGTCCTGGTCGTCGACCTCGGGGACGTCCGCACGGTCCACACGTGGGCGCAGGACGTCGACCTGCGCCTCGACCCCGACCCGGTGTCCGCGACCGTGTCGCCGCTGCAGGACGGCTACCGCGTCGACGTGACCGCCCGGACGTTCGCCCGCTCGGTCACGCTGCACGTGGACCGCCTCGACCCCGACGCGACGGTCGACGACGCCCTCGTCGACGTGCCGGCGGGCGAGACGTTCTCGTTCCACGTCCGCACCTCCGCACGGTTCGACGCCGCCGCCCTCACGCGCAGCCCCGTGCTGCGCACGGCGAACGACGTGGTCGTGCCGCGCGGCGCGACGGCACCGGCGGGCGCCGAGCGTGATCTCCAGCAGTCCCGCTGAACGGTTCGCGCCCGCCACTACGCTGGCGGGCGTGACCCACGGGATGGATGCCGTCGGCCTGGTCCTCGCCCGGCCGGCCCGGATGCTCGGCCTCGAGCCCTTCTTCATGGAGCTCATCGCCGGCATCGAGGAGTCCCTCGCCGTCGAGGGCCGCTCGCTGCTCCTGCACGTCGTCCCCGACCACGACGCGGAGATCCGGGCCTACCAGCGCTGGGGCGAGGGCCGGCTCGTCGACGCCGTCGTGGTGGTCAACGTCGCGCTCGAGGACAACCGGCTCGAGGTGCTCGGCCGGCTCGGGATCCCGACGGTCGTCGTCGGTGGTCCGACCCCGGACCTCCCGTTCGCCAACGTGTGGATCGACAACGGCCAGGCGATGCGTGACGCGGTCGGGCACCTGGTCGGCCTGGGCCACCTGCGGCTCGCCCGCGTGTCCGGTCCGCGCACGCTCGCGCACACGCAGGCCCGCACCGAGGCGTTCGTCGCCGAGTGCGCGCGCCTGGGGGCCCAGGGCAGCGTCGTGGAGGGTGACTACGGCGAGGAGTCCGCGACGCGCGCGACGCGGGCCCTCCTGGGCCGCGGCTCGCCGCCGTCCGCGATCATCTACGACAACGACGTCATGGCCATCGCCGGCCTGCGCGTCGCCGCCGAGATGGGCGTGCCCGTTCCCGAGCGCCTGTCGCTGCTGGCCTGGGACGACTCGGCCCTGTGCCGCCTGGCCTCGCCCGCGCTGTCCGCGATGAGCCTCGACGTGCACGCGATGGGCGTGCAGGTCGCCGACTGCGTGCTCAACCTGCTCGCCGACGGCCCTGTGACCTCGTACACCGCGCCGCAGCCCCGGCTCGTCACGCGCGGCACCACCGCCCCGCCCGCGGACCGCGCCACCGCCTGACCAGCAGCGGGACGTCGTGGGCGCCACCCGACGGCCCGCCGGCCCTCTCGACAGGTCGCCAGGCCGTCCACCTGCGCAGACGCCCGCCGGGTGGTTGGGTAGGACCATGAGTGCGGCCCCTGCCCCGGTCCCTGCCGACTCCGGCACCCTGAGTGCGGTCGCCCACGGCGCGCACTACGACCCCCACGGCGTCCTCGGTCCGCACGTGGGCGACGGCGGCGTCACGATCCGCACGCTGCGCCCGCTGGCCGACAAGGTCGTCGTCATCACGGCCGACACCCGCGTGCCCGCGCAGCACGAGCAGGACGGGATCTGGGTCGCGGTCCTCCCGGGCGTCGACGTGCCGGACTACCGGATCGAGGTCACGTACGGCGACGACGTGAGCCTCGCCGACGACCCGTACCGCTTCCTCCCGACGGTCCAGGAGCTCGACCGGCACCTCATCCGCGAGGGCCGCCACGAGCAGCTGTGGACGGTCCTCGGTGCCCGCGTCCGCACGTACCCCGGCGTGCTGGGCGACGTCGAGGGCACGTCGTTCGCCGTGTGGGCACCCAACGCCCAGGCGGTGCGCGTCGTCGGCGACTTCAACTACTGGCAGGGCGCGACGCACGCGATGCGCTCGCTCGGCGACAGCGGCGTGTGGGAGATCTTCGCCCCGGGCGTCACGGCGGGCGCCCGCTACAAGTTCGAGATCCTGGGCCGCGACGGCTCGTGGCGCCAGAAGGCCGACCCCATGGCCCGCGGCACCGAGGTCCCGCCGGCGACGGCGTCCGTCGTCGTGGAGTCCCGCTACACCTGGTCCGACGACGAGTGGATGACCGCGCGGGCGCAGCGCGACCCGCACACCGGCCCCATGAGCGTCTACGAGGTGCACCTCGGCTCGTGGCGGCAGGGCCTGTCCTACCGTGACCTCGCGCACCAGCTCACCGAGTACGTCCTGGAGCTGGGTTTCACGCACGTCGAGTTCCTGCCCGTGGCGGAGCACCCCTTCGGCGGCTCCTGGGGCTACCAGGTGTCCTCCTACTTCGCCCCCACGTCCCGCTTCGGCCACCCCGACGACTTCCGCTACCTCGTCGACGCCCTGCACCGGGCGGGCATCGGCGTCATCGTCGACTGGGTGCCCGCGCACTTCCCCAAGGACGAGTGGGCGCTCGCCCAGTTCGACGGCACCGCGCTGTACGAGCACCCGGACCCGCTCCTCGGCGAGCACCCCGACTGGGGCACGTACGTCTTCAACTTCGGCCGGTCCGAGGTCCGCAACTTCCTCGTCGCGAACGCCGTGTACTGGCTCGAGGAGTTCCACGTGGACGGCCTGCGGGTCGACGCCGTCGCCTCGATGCTCTACCTCGACTACTCCCGGCGTCCCGGTCAGTGGCGCCCCAACAAGTACGGCGGCCGCGAGAACCTCGACGCCATCTCGTTCATGCAGGAGGCCAACGCCACCGCCTACAAGCGCGCGCCGGGCATCCTCATGATCGCCGAGGAGTCCACCGCCTGGCCCGGCGTCACCGCACCCACGGACGCCAACGGTCTCGGCTACGGCCTGAAGTGGAACATGGGGTGGATGAACGACACCCTCCGCTACGTCGCGGAGGAGCCCATCCACAAGCGCTACCACCACCACGAGGTCACGTTCTCGATGGTGTACGCCTACTCCGAGGCGTTCGTGCTCCCGCTGAGCCACGACGAGGTCGTGCACGGCAAGGGCTCGCTGTACGGCCGCATGCCCGGCGACCACTGGCAGAAGCTCGCCGGCGTCCGCCTGCTCCTCGCCTACCAGTGGACCCATCCCGGTAAGCAGCTGCTGTTCATGGGCGGCGAGTACGCGCAGCAGACCGAGTGGGCCGAGTCGCGCTCCCTCGACTGGCATGCGCTCGACGACCCGGGCCACGCCGGTGTGAGCACCGCCCTGCGCGACCTCAACCGCGTCTACCGCGACACTCCCGCTCTCTGGGAGCTCGACCACACGCCCGACGGCTTCGAGTGGATCGACTCCGACGACGCCGACCGCAACACCCTCGCCTACCTGCGCAAGTCCTCGGACGGCCAGCTCGCCGCGGTCGTGGTCAACTTCGCCGGTGTCCCGCACGAGGGCTACCGCCTGGCCCTCCCCCGCGGAGGTCGCTGGCGGGAGGCCTACAACTCCGACGCCGAGCCGTACGGCGGCTCCGGTGTCGGCAACCTCGGCGCCGTCGATGCCGAGCCGGTCCCGCACCACAGCCGCCCGTACTCCGCCTCGGTCCGCATCCCGCCGCTCGGCGCGGTCGTCTTCGTCTCCGACCCGCCCCCGCCCGCCTGACAGGCACACGAGCACCCGTCTCCCACGACGACCGACGCCCCCGACCGGTCCCGACCAGCCATCACCGACGTCGCAGCGGCGCCCCCCCCTCACGCGCACCCGACGTCCCAAGCAACCCGTCAGCCGTCAAAGCCCGTCAGCCGCGGAGCAGCCAACCGCTGCGCCCAGTCGGTGGCCGCGACCCGCCACCCGCTGTGCCCCGCCAGCCGCCGTGCGGAGACTGGCGGGTCAACACACGCAGCCGCCGTGTCCAGGCGGGCGCTCTGACCAGGCAGCCGCCGTGACCAGGCACCCGCCGTGACCAGGCACCCGCCGTGACCAGGCACCCGCCGTGACCAGGCACCCGCCGTGACCAGGCACCCGCCGTGACCAGGCAGGCCGACCAGGCAGGCCGACCAGGCAGGCGCCCGTGACGGCCGGCGCGGGGTACCGCAATCCCGTGACCCGTCTTCCCGACCGGGCCCCACGCCGCCCGCGCCCATGCGGCACGAGGAGGCACGCCGAGGAGAACACCTGGCCCGCGCGCCGCGTGTGCGCCACGCTGAGCGGGTGAGCGACGACTGCATCTTCTGCGGAGTGGTGGCCGGCACGGTCGAGTCGAGCCGTGTCTACGAGGACGACGCCGTCCTCGCCTTCATGGACATCCAGCCGGTGACGAACGGCCACCTGCTCGTCATCCCCAAGGCCCACGCTGCGTCCCTGGAAGATCTCGACGAGGAGCTGGGCGCGACGATGTTCCGGGCGGGCCACCGACTCGCGGCAGCCCTGCGCGCGTCGGGCCTCCCCTGCGATGGCGTGAACATGTTCCTCGCGGACGGTGAGGCAGCATTCCAGGAGGTGTTCCACGTCCACCTGCACGTCTTCCCCCGCACCCCGGGTGACGGCTTCCGCATCGACGCTGACTGGCGGGTCCGTCCCCGAGCCGAGCTCGACGACTCCGCCGCGCTCGTCCGCGCAGCACTTCCGGCCCACCACCGCTGATCCCGGGCTCAGGCACGCCCGCCCCTCCACACCAGCGCACGGCGCGCACACGACCGAGGGCGCTGAACCGCACGGTTCGGCCGTAGGAGGCGCACCCCAGAAACAGCCGCAGGACGCGCACCCCAGAAACAGAAAGAGCCACCCCATTGCTGGGGTGGCTCTTTCTGAATGGTGTCCGGCGGCGTCCTACTCTCCCACACCCTGGCGAGTGCAGTACCATCGGCGCTGAAGGGCTTAGCTTCCGGGTTCGGAATGGGACCGGGCGTTTCCCCTTCGCTATGACCGCCGTAACGTTGTCGAGTTGTCAAACGGGTTCCCGTTCGTCTCTCGGGAACCGCACAGTGGACGCGTAGCAATGAATGAGTGGTGAAGTTGTCGGCTTATTAGTACCGGTCAGCTGCGGCAGTCTTTGGTCCTGCCTTCCACATCCGGCCTATCAACCCCGTGGTCTAGCGGGGTGCCTCTCGGGACGAGTCCCGTGGAAACCTCATCTTGAAGCAGGCTTCCCGCTTAGATGCTTTCAGCGGTTATCCCTTCCGAACGTAGCCAACCAGCCGTGCTCCTGGCGGAACAACTGGCACACCAGAGGTTCGTCCGTCCCGGTCCTCTCGTACTAGGGACAGCCCTTCTCAAGTTTCCTGCGCGCGCAGCGGATAGGGACCGAACTGTCTCACGACGTTCTAAACCCAGCTCGCGTACCGCTTTAATGGGCGAACAGCCCAACCCTTGGGACCTACTCCAGCCCCAGGATGCGACGAGCCGACATCGAGGTGCCAAACCATGCCGTCGATATGGACTCTTGGGCAAGATCAGCCTGTTATCCCCGGGGTACCTTTTATCCGTTGAGCGACGGCGCTTCCACAAGCCACCGCCGGATCACTAGTTCCGACTTTCGTCCCTGCTCGACCTGTCAGTCTCACAGTCAAGCTCCCTTGTGCACTTGCACTCGCCACCTGATTGCCAACCAGGCTGAGGGAACCTTTGAGCGCCTCCGTTACATTTTAGGAGGCAACCGCCCCAGTTAAACTACCCACCAGGCACTGTCCCTGGTCCGGATCACGGACCGAGGTTAGATATCCAGAGCGACCAGAGTGGTATTTCAACGTTGACTCCACCGACACTGGCGTGCCGGCTTCACAGTCTCCCACCTATCCTACACAAGCCGCACCGAACACCAATACCAAGCTATAGTAAAGGTCCCGGGGTCTTTCCGTCCTGCTGCGCGTAACGAGCATCTTTACTCGTAGTGCAATTTCGCCGAGTTCGCGGTTGAGACAGCGGAGAAGTCGTTACGCCATTCGTGCAGGTCGGAACTTACCCGACAAGGAATTTCGCTACCTTAGGATGGTTATAGTTACCACCGCCGTTTACTGGGGCTTAAATTCTGAGCTTCGCCTTGCGGCTGACCCGTCCTCTTAACCTTCCAGCACCGGGCAGGCGTCAGTCCGTATACATCGTCTTGCGACTTCGCACGGACCTGTGTTTTTAGTAAACAGTCGCTTCTCCCTGGTCTCTGCGGCCCTTCGTGCTGCCCCGGGCGTGCCGGTTCACACGTCAGGCCCCCCTTCTCCCGAAGTTACGGGGGCATTTTGCCGAGTTCCTTAACCACGATTTGCTCGATCGCCTTGGTATTCTCTACCTGACCACCTGAGTCGGTTTGGGGTACGGGCGGCTAGAACCTCGCGTCGAGGCTTTTCTTGGCAGCATAGGATCACCAGATTCCCGCTATCGCGGTCACCGTCAGCTCTCAGGCTCGTGAGGTGCGGATTTGCCTACACCTCGCCCTACGACCTTGGACGTGGACTACCATCGCCACGCTTGGCTACCTTCCTGCGTCACCCCTGTTAATACGCTTACCTACTACCGGTTCGGGTCCCGTGCTCCCCGGCCCGGTGCACCCGAAGGTGCGGTGGGCCGGCTCGGACGGTTAGCATCACCGGGCTCGGTATGGGCGGTTCTTCGCCGGTACGGGAATATCAACCCGTTGTCCATCGACTACGCCTGTCGGCCTCGCCTTAGGTCCCGACTTACCCAGGGCGGATTAGCCTGGCCCTGGAACCCTTGGTCATTCGGCGGACGGGTTTCTCACCCGTCATTCGCTACTCATGCCTGCATTCTCACTCGTGTGGCGTCCACCGCTGGGTTACCCCGCGACTTCGCCCGCCACACGACGCTCCCCTACCCATCCACACGACTGAACCACGAAGGCTTGTCGAACGTGTGAATGCCACAGCTTCGGCGGTATGCTTGAGCCCCGCTACATTGTCGGCGCGGAATCACTTGACCAGTGAGCTATTACGCACTCTTTCAAGGGTGGCTGCTTCTAAGCCAACCTCCTGGTTGTCTGTGCAACTCCACATCCTTTCCCACTTAGCATACGCTTAGGGGCCTTAGCTGGTGGTCTGGGCTGTTTCCCTCTCGACTACGGAGCTTATCCCCCGCAGTCTCACTGCCACGCTCTGGCTTACCGGCATTCGGAGTTTGGCTAACGTCAGTAACCTGGTGGGGCCCATCGGCTATCCAGTAGCTCTACCTCCGGCAAGAAACGCGTGACGCTGCACCTAAATGCATTTCGGGGAGAACCAGCTATCACGGAGTTTGATTGGCCTTTCACCCCTAACCACAGGTCATCCCCCAGGTTTTCAACCCTGGTGGGTTCGGGCCTCCACGCGGTCTTACCCGCGCTTCACCCTGCCCATGGCTAGATCACTCCGCTTCGGGTCTAGAGCACGCGACTGTGTCGCCCTATTCGGACTCGCTTTCGCTACGGCTTCCCCACACGGGTTAACCTCGCCACGTACCACTAACTCGCAGGCTCATTCTTCAAAAGGCACGCCGTCACCCCTGCTAGGGAGGCTCCGACGGTTTGTAGGCACACGGTTTCAGGTACTATTTCACTCCCCTCCCGGGGTACTTTTCACCTTTCCCTCACGGTACTTGTCCGCTATCGGTCACTAGGTAGTATTTAGGCTTACACAGTGGTCTGTGCAGATTCACTCCAGGTTTCTCGGGCCCGGAGCTACTTGGGATCCCTCTCGGGAGGCCACGCCATTTCGTCTACGGGGGTACCACCCTCTGTGCCGGGCCTTTCAATGCCCTTCGACTATGACGCGACTTTCTGACTCCCTGCTGGTTCGGCAGAACCAACGGAAAGGTCCCACAACCCCGCATGCGCAACGCCTGCCGGCTTGAACACGCATACGGTTTGGCCTGATCCGCTTTCGCTCGCCACTACTCACGGAATATCTCTTCCTGCCGGTACTGAGATGTTTCACTTCCCGGCGTTCCCTCCACACACCCTATATATTCAGGTGCGGGTCACACGACATGACTCGTGCGGGGTTTCCCCATTCGGACATCCTCGGATCACGGTTCGTTTGCCAACTCCCCGAGGCTTATCGCAGGCTACCACGTCCTTCTTCGGCTCCTAGTGCCAAGGCATCCACCCTGTGCCCTTATAAACTTGACCACAAAGATCATTCAAAGATGCTCGCGTCCACTGTGCAGTTCTCAAGCTACGACCGGGTGACTCACCTGTTCACGTCCGGACGCCTACCCACCCCAAGGTGGACGGTTCGTCGGACCAGGCGGCCCGCAGGCCGACGCGCACCCCACCGCCCGCAGGCGACGCAAGTGCGCGACTCGACCCCGAGGTCAACAACCTTCCGGCTGTTCCCTCAGGACCCAACAGCGTGCCAGGCCGACCCCGTGACCCCGATGCATCTTCGTTCCCTCCCCACCGAAGCGGGCGTACTAGAAGGCACCGGCACCAGGCCGGCCGTAGTCGATGTTCCACCCTCGAGCACCACCCCCAGCTCATGCGGCCGGGGCGTGGGCCTGGACACCACAAGCCCACCCATGACAGGCGAACCCGGTGCCAGATGCTCCTTAGAAAGGAGGTGATCCAGCCGCACCTTCCGGTACGGCTACCTTGTTACGACTTAGTCCCAATCGCCAGTCCCACCTTCGACGGCTCCCCCCACAAGGGTTGGGCCACCGGCTTCGGGTGTTACCGACTTTCGTGACTTGACGGGCGGTGTGTACAAGGCCCGGGAACGTATTCACCGCAGCGTTGCTGATCTGCGATTACTAGCGACTCCGACTTCATGGGGTCGAGTTGCAGACCCCAATCCGAACTGAGACCGGCTTTTTGGGATTCGCTCCACCTCGCGGTATCGCAGCCCTTTGTACCGGCCATTGTAGCATGCGTGAAGCCCAAGACATAAGGGGCATGATGATTTGACGTCATCCCCACCTTCCTCCGAGTTGACCCCGGCAGTCTCCCATGAGTCCCCGGCATAACCCGCTGGCAACATGGGACGAGGGTTGCGCTCGTTGCGGGACTTAACCCAACATCTCACGACACGAGCTGACGACAACCATGCACCACCTGTACACCGACCTTACGGGGAGCACATCTCTGCACTTTTCCGGTGTATGTCAAGCCTTGGTAAGGTTCTTCGCGTTGCATCGAATTAATCCGCATGCTCCGCCGCTTGTGCGGGCCCCCGTCAATTTCTTTGAGTTTTAGCCTTGCGGCCGTACTCCCCAGGCGGGGCACTTAATGCGTTTGCTGCGGCACAGAGCTCGTGGAATGAGCCCCACACCTAGTGCCCAACGTTTACGGCATGGACTACCAGGGTATCTAATCCTGTTCGCTCCCCATGCTTTCGCTCCTCAGCGTCAGTTGCGGCCCAGTGACCTGCCTTCGCCATCGGTGTTCCTCCTGATATCTGCGCATTCCACCGCTACACCAGGAATTCCAGTCACCCCTACCGCACTCTAGTCTGCCCGTACCCACTGCAAGCCCCAGGTTGAGCCTGAGGTTTTCACAGCAGACGCGACAAACCGCCTACGAGCTCTTTACGCCCAATAATTCCGGACAACGCTTGCGCCCTACGTATTACCGCGGCTGCTGGCACGTAGTTAGCCGGCGCTTCTTCTGCAGGTACCGTCACTTGCGCTTCTTCCCTGCTGAAAGAGGTTTACAACCCGAAGGCCGTCATCCCTCACGCGGCGTCGCTGCATCAGGCTTTCGCCCATTGTGCAATATTCCCCACTGCTGCCTCCCGTAGGAGTCTGGGCCGTGTCTCAGTCCCAGTGTGGCCGGTCGCCCTCTCAGGCCGGCTACCCGTCGTCGCCTTGGTAGGCCGTTACCCCACCAACAAGCTGATAGGCCGCGAGCCCATCCCTGACCGAAAAACTTTCCAGACGCAACAGATGCCTGTACGTCTCATATCCGGTATTAGCGACCGTTTCCGGTCGTTATCCCAGAGTCAGGGGCAGGTTGCTCACGTGTTACTCACCCGTTCGCCACTGATCAGACAGAGCAAGCCCTGTCATCACCGTTCGACTTGCATGTGTTAAGCACGCCGCCAGCGTTCGTCCTGAGCCAGAATCAAACTCTCCGTAAATGTCTACATGGCACCCACCCACCGAAGCAGATGAGCAACCGACACACGAAACAGCCCCGAAGGGCCAATCAGATTCGGCTGTCAAGAGAAGACCCAGCCCACGGGGGTGGACCACGCCTCCTCGATCTCAACCAAGACCCACCACGACAACATCGCGGCAGACCATCTTGGCATCGACTACTTGGCACACTGTTGAGTTCTCAAGGAACAGACGCGCATCCTTCGTGGTCTCTCGACCCGCCCGGAGGCAACCGTTCTAACTTAGCGGACCGGCTCGTCCTCGTCAACCTGCCCTCTCGGGCTGGTCTGCGGGGGTGGAAGCTGGTTCCGGGTCCGGACACTCGTCGTCACCGGTGAGAGTCTCACCGGCTCGGAGATTCCAGGGGGTGTCTTCCCGGGGGACCAGCCACCGGGTTGATCCTCGGTGTCCGTTCCTCCCTGCCGGGCGACATCGAGAACATTACGCAGCGCCGGGAGCGAAGAGCAAATCCGCTCCCGGTGACCCCCGTCACTCGGCGTCCGCAGGCACGTCCGACCGGTCCTCGAGCGGCCTCCACCAGCACGAACGCCCCCGGTCCGGCTCGGGATGAGCCAGAACGGGGGCGTTCGTGGGAGGTGCCGCTCGAGGTCGGCCAGTCGCTGCGTCGACGGGGTCAGTACAGGGCGCTCGCCATGGCGCGGCGGGCCGCCACCACGCGGGGGTCCTCTCCCCCGACGACCTCGAACAGGTCCACCAGGCGCTGCCGGACACGCTCGCGGTCGTCACCGGCGGTGCGGCGCAGGAGGTCGACCAGCCGGCCGAACGCGTCCTCGACCTGACCGCCGAGGACGTCGAGGTCGGCGACGGCGAGCTGCGCGTCCACGTCGTCCGGCCGGTCGGCGGCCGCGGTGCGGGCGGTGCGCAGGTCGAGGTCACGGGTCCGGTCCAGCAGACCGACCTGCGCGAGGCCCGCACGGGCCAGGGCGTCACGCGGGTTCTCCCGCAGCGCCTGCTCGTACGCGGCACGCGCCGCCGGAAGGTCGTCCGCCTCGATCGCGTCGTACGCCGCCTGGTGGAGGGGCGGCAGCTCCGGCTCGGGCTCGGGCTCGTCGGCGGGACCGACCGGGGCGACACGGCCCGTGATGCCGTTGGCCTCGGCGGCCGCGAGCACCTGGTCGAGGACCGCGCGGACCTGGTCGCGGGGGTACGCGCCCTGGAACAGCGGCAGTGGCTGACCCGCGAGCACCGCGACGACGGTCGGCACCGACTGCGCCTGGAACGCGGCCGCGACCTGGGGGTTGGCGTCCGCGTCGATGCGTGCGAGCAGCCAGCGGCCCGCGTCCTGGTCCGCGAGCGCCGCGAGGTCGGCGGCCACCGTCGTGCTGACCTCGCTCCACGGCGCCCACAGCACCACCACGACCGGGTGCTGCGTCGAGGCCTGGACGACGTCGCCGAACGTCGCCTGGTCGACGTCGACCACGTACGCCGACGGCTTGTCGAGCCCACCCGGCGAACCAGGGGGCGGCGTCGTCCGGGCCAGGCCGGACAGGTCGACGGCACCGCGGACGTCGAGGCGGGGACGGGGCCCGGTGGGCTGGGACATGCGCGTCATCATCCTTCGTCGCCCGCCCCGGCAGGGGGTGCGGGCAGTGGGGTCGGTCAGGGGTCGGACGGGACGGTCGGGCCGCGGGCGGCCCGCGATGCTGCTACGAGGCGCTCGCCGCGGTCACGGCGTGCTCCGCCGCGAGCACCTGCACGGGCGCGCCGCTGCCCTCCGGCGGCACGTACATCACGAGCACGTCGGTGAACGTCCGGGTGAACGAACCACCCGCGCTCTGCGTGCCCGCCAGCGCAGCGTAGAACGGGTCCGAGATCGGGATGGTGCCGCCCGCCACGGTCAACGTCACGGTCGACACGGTCGTCACCTGCCCGACGACGATCGCCCCGCCGTCGACGGTCGCGAGACCGACGACCGACGCCGGGTCGACGGTGTACGTCTCCGTCGCGGTCCCCGCTGCCTGGACACCGGCGGCGGTGGCCGCCCGTGCCGCCTCGATGCCCGCCCGGAAGGCGTCGGGGGCGAAGCCCGCCGCGAACTGCGACGCGTCACCGTTCGTCAGGACGTCGGCGTAGCGGGCGAAGGCGTCCGTAGGTGTCGTCACCAGACCGGTCGCGTCCGGCGCCACGACCGCGCTGCCCGTCTCCGGGGCGGCGGTGGCGGGCATCTGCACGCCCTGGCCCATGCGGGCCCAGCCCCAGAGCTTGTACTGCTCGCGCGGTGCCGCCTGCTGGAGCACGAGGATCCGCGGCGCCTGCAGGTCGTCCGGCTGCTCGGTCACGACGAGCTGCGTGCGGGGCCACGCCGTCGTCTGCGGGACGATGAGGACCTGCTCGTCCGTCGGCAGGACCGTGGGCGGCTTCGCACCCGCCGTCGCCGACATGCGCACGTACTCCGCGGTCCTCGTCGCGAGCGCGGGACCCGTGACGCGCGGCGCGAGCGCCGCCGGGTCGAGAGCCACGTCGGCCTGCGCCAGGACCTCCCCCAGCTGCGTCAGCACGTCCGTCGACTGGTCGACCGTCGTGACGGCGGGCGCCACGGCGGGCGCCGGCTCGGGTGCGGGCTGCGGGAGCGGCGTCGCGCACCCGGCCAGGAGCGCCAGGCCGAGCGCGGCGGGCAGGACGCGGCGCGCGGTCATCGGCCGTCCTCCTCGGTGCGGGTGTCCTCGGTCTCGATCGGTGGCAGGCCCCAGGCCCGCCGCCACGCGTCGCCGCGCGAGCCCGCGGGGCTCGGCGCGGCGTCGTCCGGGCGCGGGCCGCCGGGGCCCGACGGGTCGGGGGTCGGCGGCAGCCAGGCGGGGCGCACGTGCGACGGTGCGTCCGGCGACGACGGAGAGCCCGCGCGGGACGGCTGACCCGGAGCCGGCGGGACGGGCGTCCAGCCGCCCGGGCGGGGCGCACCGGCCGGGGTCGCCCACGACGGACGTCCGGCGCCGTGGGTCGCCGGTCCCGACGGGACGGGCGACGGGCCGCCGGTGCCCGGCCGGGCCGGTGCGGGGCCGTCGGACGGGACGGGACGCGCCGCGGTCGGCGCCGGTGACGCGGTCGTCGCGCCGGGGCGTGCCGGCGTCGGGCCGTCGAACGGGCGCGGGGACCTCGTGCCGGCCGGCCCGTCCGGACCGCCGACCGCAGGGTTGCCCGGGCGTCCGGGCACACCGGGGTGCGCCGGGGTCGGACCGTCGGGACGCGCGGGGACGGGCCCGGGGCGGTCGGGCCCGGAACCGAACGGCGACCGGCCCGGACCCGTGCCCGGCACCGCGGTCGGGCCGTGGCTGCCCGGAGCGGAGGGGCCGCCGGGGCGGGGAGCGACGTGGGCGTGGGGCGGGCGAGCCGTGGCCGCACCGGTCCCGTCGCCGTACGGGCCAGGAGCGCCCGCGGCGCCGGCGCCGACCCGGTCCGGCGTGGCCTGCGACGCGGCGGGGCCGGGGGCGTCCCCGAGCCGCGCCGACGGTCCGCCCGTGAGCCACCCCGCGCCGGGCCGAGACGGCGAGGGTGCTTCGGGGCCTGGGCCGACCGCAGCAGCCGGCGCGCGGTCGTCGGCCGCGGGACGGTCGCCGCTCGACGGCGAAGACCCGGGGGCCACGACCGGGACCTGCCCGGTCCGCAGGGCGCGGCGGGTCCGGGCACGCGGCGCGGCATCCCGTGCGGCGGACGGGCCCGTCGCAGCGGCGGAGGCGGGACGGCCCTCGGTCGACGAGGCGGCGGCTGCAGCCGCGGCGGCGGCGAAGGGAGACGAGGACGACCCGGCCGCGGGCTCCGAGGCGGGCGAGCCCGTCGACGAGCCGGCAGGCACCGGGGCGCGTCCGACACCCGCCGCACGCGCGGCTGCGGCCTCGCGCAGCTGGCGACGCGTCAGCGCCGTGGCGGTCACGTCCTGGTCGGCCGCGACGGGGACCGGACCGGTGTGCACGTCCTTCCAGTGCGGCTCGTCGCCGCCGCGACGGCGGCGGAGCACGTCGTTCACGAGGAGGAAGAGCGCCGCGAGCACCAGGAGGCCGCCGACCACCACGCACGGCCACAGCCACGGCGTCGTCACGACGCGCGGCCAGGCCAGGGACAGCGTCGGTGCGGCCTCGCCCGTGCTCACGGCCAGCAGGCTCCAGCGGCCGGGCTGCGCGGGCCACACCAGCTCCGCGGACCCCTCCCCCGTCGCCTCGACGACCCACAGGTCCGAGCCGGTCGGGTCGGCCACGGTCGGGGCCGCCTCCTGCGCCGGCGCCGTCTCCGCGGGCGTCGCAGCAGGATCCGCCGGTGCCTCCGCGTCGGGGGCGGCGGACGCCGTGGGGGCCGGAGCGGCGACGTCCTCGACGGCGAGCTCGTGCCAGCCGTCCAGACCCGTGACGCGCGCGTGCGCGTCCTCGCCGACCCAGCCCTGCACGTCGGTGTCGCGACCGATCGCCAGCACCACGGGGGCGCCGCCGGCGGCCTCCACGGTGACGGTGACGGGGTCGCCGCCGAGCTCGAGGACGCCCGGGTCCGTGACGAGCACGTGGGCGTCGGACGAGACCTCGGCGACGAGGACGTCGTCGGCCCTCCAGACCGTCGCCGACGCGACGCCGAGACCGACGACGACGAGTCCGACGACGCCGAGCACGGCGATGATCAGTCGCTTGAGCACGCAGGATCCTCTCGGGACGAGAGAGTCCAGGATAGGCGGAGGCCCCCGGCAGGACCGAACGACACCGGACGAAACGGGCCTGACCGGCACCGTCGCACGGCGGGCCGCGGTCGCCCGGACCTCGGTCCGCGACCCCACGGTCGGGTGACGCGCGTATCCTGGCGGGCGGGGCACCGGCTGCCGTCGAGCACCTCGTCCGAGGAGCCCGCGCCGGTGTCCGCGAGCCCAGGAGGAACGCTCGTGCCCGACCCTCGCACGCCCTTCCCCGTCGTGAACTTCCGTGGCTACGAACGAGAGGCCGTCGACGCGAGGCTCGCGGCGCTCGAGCAGGCCGTCGCGGACGCGCGGGCGCAGGTGGAGGCCGCGGACGCGCGGGCGATGCAGGCCGCGGGCGAGCTGTCCGAGGCGCACCGCCAGCTCCGCGAGGCCGAGCGCCCGACGTACTCGGGCCTCGGCTCGCGCATCGAGCAGCTCCTGCGCTCCGCCGAGGAGCAGTCGTCCGACGTCGTCACGCAGGCGAACGCGCAGGCGGCCGACGCCCTCGCCCGCGCGAAGCTCGCCGCGGGACAGCTGCGTGCGCGTGCCGAGAACGAGGTCGCCGAGCTGCTCGCGACCGCGCGGCGCGAGGCCGAGGAGGTCCGCACGACCGCGTCGTCGGAGGCGGAGAGCACCCTGCTCGCGGCGCAGCGCCGCGCCGAGGAGCTCGTCGGGTCCGCGGAGCGCGAGGCCGCGCGGATCCAGAGCGCGATCACGACCGAGGAGAACGAGCGCCGCACGTCGCTCGAGCGCGAGCTCGGCACGCTGCGCGCGACCGTCGAGCACGAGGCCACGCAGCTGCGCGTCGCGACCGAGCGCACGGCCAGCGAGCTGCGCGCCGCGACCGAGGCCGAGACCACGGCCCAGCGCGAGGACGCCGAGCGGTACGCGCAGGACCTGCGGCAGGCCGCGGACGCGGACACCTCCGAGCTGCGCTCGCGCACCGAGGCCGAGCTCGCGGCGGCGCGCGCCGAGGTCGACCGGTACGTCGCCCGGCTGCGGTCCGAGGCGTCGCAGGAGATCGGTGCCGCACGGCAGGCCGCGGCCGCCGAGGTCACGTCGCTGCGGGTGCAGACCCAGGAGTACGCGGACGGCGTGCGCGCCAGCGCCGAGCGCGAGGCCACGGCCCTGCAGCAGCGGGTCGCCAGCGAGGTCGCCGCGCTGCGCACCGAGGCCGAGCAGTACGCCGCGTTCGTCCGGGCGAGCGCCGACCGGGAGGTCGGCGAGCTCCGTGCCGCCACCGCGGACGAGCTCGCGGCGGCGCGCACCGACGCCGAGCAGGCCGTCACGGCCCTGCGCACCGACGCCGAGCAGTACGCGGCCGAGACGCGGGCGCAGGCGGAGCGGGAGACGAGCGAGCTGCGCGAGCGCACCGAGCACGAGGCCACCCACCTGCGGCTGACGGTGCAGCGCGAGACGGACGAGCTGCGGGAGCTGACGGACCGCGAGACCAGCGAGCAGCGGAACGCGGCCGAGCGGGAGACGACCGAGCTCCGCGAGCGGGCGCGTCTCGAGGTCGACCGCGCGCTGACCGAGGCGCGCCGTACCGCGACCGAGATCGTCACCGCGGCGCGGACGCAGGCGGACGAGATGGTCCGCTCGGCCGAGCAGCGCCTCGCCGACGCCGAGCTGGAGATCGCGTCCAAGCGCGAGGCCAGCGAGCGGGAGGACGCCGCCCGGCACGACCAGGCGCGCGTCGAGACCGAGCGGCTCGTCGCCGACGCCGAGGCGCACGCCGCCGAGGCCGAGGAGCGCGTCGCGAAGGCGCTCGCCCAGGCCGAGCGCGTCCGGACCGACGCCGAGAACCACGCCCGCGAGCTCGTCGCCAACGCGCGACGCAACGCCGACCGGGTGGTCGCCGAGGCCCGCGAGCACGCCGAGAAGCAGATCACCGACGCGATGACGGAGTCGGAGCGCGAGCGCACGACCGCGCTGCGCCAGGTCGAGGACCTCCACCGCCAGCGGGAGTCGATCACGACCTACCTCGACGAGCTGCGCAACCTGCTCGGGCACAACCCCGACCGGGCCGCGCTCGACCGCGCGGCGAAGGCCGAGGCGGCGTTCGAGAAGGAGCAGGGCGCGCACGGCGTCAGCACGGCTACCGCGAGCGCACCTGCCCGCGCCGCCGGCCCGGCGGCCGGTGCCCGCTCCGAGGAGCAGACCGAGCGGTCCGCCGAGCGCGTCGCCGAGCGGCCCGCCGAGCGTGCGGAGCGTCCCGCCGAGCGGCCGAGCGTGCCCGCGCGGCCCGCGAAGGCGTCGCGTCCGGCCGGGCGGCCCACCAAGGCGCGTCCCGCACCCGTGTCGGCGGCTGTCCCCGTCGTGACGAAGGACGCGTCGCACGACGACGGCGGGGACGCGCCCACGGAGCCGACGTCGGGTCGGCAGCCCACGGGCGGGACCGACGCACCGGGCGGGGGCGAGCGGTCGACGCCCGACGTCAGCGCCGCGCAGGGCTCCGGGCCGGCCGAGGTCACCGCTGCCGGTGACGCGACGGCCGGCGGCGACACGCCGACGACCGGCGGCCAGGCCACGGCGTCCCAGGAGGCCGGCGACGCCGGTGCCCGCGACACGGACGAGACCGGGTCGGTCACGGCGTCCGAGGACCAGGCCACCGACGCGGGAGGCCGGGCGTCGAAGGGCTCCGACGCCGCGACGGACGACGAGACGGAGGGCTCCGGTGAGGACGCTCGCAGCTCCGACTCCGACGAGGACGCGCGGGCGGCGTCGCGCTGACGGCTCCGGGGGGCGGCGGTGCGTGCACCGCTGCCCCCAGGACGCGCACCCACGAGGTGAGGGACGAGATGAGCACGATCGACGACGCCGCGCGGTGGCGGGACGAGCGCCGCGCCGCCGCGGCCGCGCACGCCGACGCCCTCACCCGCAAGCAGCAGGCGGAGTCGCAGCAGGCGCGCCGGCTCATCGCCGAGTTCGTCGAGCGCGCGCTGCGCACGGGGCCCGCACCCGTCGAGCTGCGCGCGCGCAGCTACGACGGGCGGGCGCGGTACCGGACCCCGCTGCACGGCTGGTACCTGCGGCGGGACGAGTCCGTCGCGGTCGACACCGCGGGCGAGTTCTACGTGCTCAGCGCGCCGTCCAGCCTGGGCGCCCGGCTGCGGGGAGTCACCCCGGCGCCCAGCGACCCGCCGCTCGTGCTGGGCGCCGGGGGCAAGGACGGCGAGTCGCTGGACCTCACCCAGGCCCTCGCTCGGGTGCTCGAGGGCTGAGCACGCGGGCAGGCGGACGTCCCGGCCCGGCCTGGCAGCGGGCGGCGTCGGCGCAGCCGGTCAGCCCGCGGTGTCGGTGCGCTGCGCGAGGTCGGCGAGGGCGGCCGCAACGGCGTCCGGGGCCTCCAGCGCCGACAGGTGGCCCGCGCGGGCGACGACGACGAGCTGCGCGTCACGTGCCGTCTCGACGAGGTGCTCGGCGGCCTCCACCGGGGTGATCGTGTCCTCGTCGCCGACGACAACCTGCACCGGGCCGGGGAACGCCTGCAGCACGTCGGTCCGGTCCGGACGCGCCGCCATCGCGCGCTGCGACCAGGCGACCCCGACGGGGGGCTGGTCGTCGATCCAGCCGGACACGACGTCGACGAGCTCGGGACGGGCGGCGCGGGTGGTCTCCCCCAGGACGGCCGAGGCCATGGGACGCACCGGTTCGACGGTGGCGCCGTCCTGCGCCGCGTCGGCGATGCGCAGCCGGTTCGCGCGCGCCTCGTCGGTGTCCGCGGCCGACTTCGTGTCGACGAGAGCGAGGCCCGCGACGAGGTGCGGGTGCCGCTCGGCGAGCGCGAGCGCGACGTAGCCGCCCATGGACAGGCCCGCCACGACCGCGCGCTCGACGCCGGCTGCGCGCAGCTCGGCGGCGACGAGGTCGGCGGACGCCTCGAGGGACGGCTCCGGGAGCGCGTCGGTAGCACCCGGCGTCCCGGGCAGGTCGACGGCGAGGACCGCTCGCGTCCCGGGGACCGCGGCGGCGGTCGCGTCCCACATGCGGTGGTCGAGCGGGAAGCCGTGCAGCAGGACGAGCGGCAGGCCGTCGTCGCCGGAGCGGTACGTGTGCAGCGTCATGCGTCCTCCTCGCCGGCCGCGGCCGGGCTCTCGGCGGTGGTGCTGGGTCCGTCCCACGTGGTCGGCAGCGGGTCGTGCCCGGGAAGGACGTGCGCGACGACCTCGTCGAGCACGCGCCGGACGGCGGACTCCCCCACCCACAGGTGCTTGGCACCGTCGACACCGATGACCTCCGCCTGCGGGACGCGTGCGAAGCGCCGGCGGGCCTCGTCGGGGCGCAGGTAGTCGTCGTGCTCCGGCACGAGCACCACGAGCGGCTTGCCGAACGCGGCCCACGCGTCGAGGTCGGCGTCGGTCGCGCGGTGCAGCGGCGGCGACAGCAGGACGGCGCCCTCGATCGACGGGTCCCGGCCGTGCATGAGCGCGAGCTCGGTGCCGAAGGACCAGCCGACGAGCCAGCGGCGCGGCAGGTCGTGGAACTCGGCGTACTCGATCGCGGCGTGCACGTCGAACTGCTCGGCGACGCCACCGTCGAACGCGCCCTCGCTCGTGCCGCGCGGGCTGGACGTGCCGCGCGTGTTGAAGCGCAGGACGGCGAGGCCGGCGAGCGCGGGCAGCCGCCACGCGGCCTTGCGGTAGACGTGCGAGTCCATGTAGCCGCCGTGGGTCGGCAGCGGGTGCAGCGTGACGAGCGTGGCCGCGGGCACGGCCGGGCCGCCGTCGGGGTCGAGCGGGCGGGCGAGCTCGCCGACGAGGGTGAGCCCGTCGGCGGTGTGCAGCTCGACGTCCTCGCGGTGGGCGGGCAGGACGGTGAGCGAGCGGATGGGGGTCGCGGGCTGCGTGTGCGTGCTCATCGAGGTCGAGCCTAGGCCGGTGGGCGGCGGCCTGCGGCGCGGGGTCGGCGCGCGGTCGGCCCGGGGCCGGCACCGGTCGACGGACTCCCGTCCGGGTCAGGCGCGCGAGGCGCGGACCGTCGTCGCGGCGTGCTCGAGCAGCACGGCGACGCCGTCGTCGGCGTTGGCGGGCAGGACGTGGTCGGCGGCGTCGCGGACCACGGGGTACGCGTTCGCGACCGCGAACGCGGTGCCCGCCCACGCGAGCATCGGCAGGTCGTTCGGGGCGTCGCCGACGGCCCAGACGTCGGCCGCGTCGACGCCCTGCGTGGCCGCCCACCGCGCGAGGCCGGCGGCCTTGGTCACGCCCGGCCCGCTGATCTCGCCGAGGCCGTGCGCGCCCGAGTCCGCGACGACGGCGAGGTCGCCCACGACGTCCACGAGCGCGTCGACGAAGGCCGCGCCGTCGCGCGGGTCGCCGCTCGTCCGCACGAGCAGCTTGAGGGTGGGACCGGACAGGACGTCCTCGATGCGGGCGGCCGCGCGGGAGCCTGCGGGGACGGCGTGCTCGCTGAGGAACCGGTGCTCGTGAGCGAAGCCGTCGGCACCCTCGGCGGCGAGGTGGACGTGGTCGGCCCCCCAGCGCGCGCGGATGCGGGCCGCGAGGTCGGCGACGACGTCGGCGGGCATGCCGTGCTGCTCGAGCACCTGCAGCGTGCCGACGTCGACCACCGACGCCCCGTTGGCGCACAGCGCGACGCCGTGGCCGGCGACGTGCGGCTGCAGGTCGGCGAGCCACCGGTGCGGGCGGGCGGTGACGAACACGACGGCGAGCCCGGCGTCCTCGGCCGCCGCGAGGGCTGCGGCGGTGCGCGCCGACACGGTGCCGTCGGGGCGCAGGAGCGTCCCGTCGAGGTCGGTCGCGACGAGGCGCGGCGGCGTGCGCGGGAGGTCGTCCGCGTGCCCGGCACCCGGGGGGACGGTGGGTGCGACCTGCGGCGCACCGTCGTCGGCGGGTCTGGTCACGTGGCGCACCCTAGCGCCGCGTCGGGCGGCGTCGCGCCCGGGCCTGCCAGCACGAGGCGTGCCAGTGGCGGCGCCCCTCGACGGCCTCGCCGAGCAGCGTGTCGGACCGCCAGGCGACGACGTGGGCGGTGCCCGGTGCCACGAGCTGGTCGCACCCGGGGCAGCGGTACTCGCGGTCGGAGCCGCGGACGTGCTGCACGACCCACTCGCCGTCGGGTGCGCTCTCGGAGCGACGCCCGCCCGTGGCGCGTCCGAGGTCGAGCTCGACGTGCTCGGCGCCGTAGGGGCGCCTGGTCGAGCGTCGGCTGCGGGGCACGGGACCATCCTCCCCCGGGTCGGTGCGGGACGACGGACGGCCCGTCCCTCGCGGTGCGGGGACGGGCCGTCGTGCCGGGCGGGTCAGGGCTGGTAGGTCGCGGCGTCCTCGGCCGGAGCGATGGTGCGGGTGCGCACGAGCTCGCGGTACCAGAGGCCCGAGTCCTTCACGATGCGCTCGTGCGTGTCGTAGTCGACGCGCACGATGCCGAACCGGCGGTCGTAGCCGTAGGCCCACTCGAAGTTGTCGAGCAGCGACCACACGAAGTAGGCGCGCACGTCGGCGCCCTTGTCGATGGCCTCGCCGACGGCGTCGACGTGGTCGTGCAGGTAGCCGACGCGCTCGGGGTCGTGCACGCGGCCGTCCTCGCTGACCGTGTCGTAGAACGCGGCACCGTTCTCCGTGATCGCCAGGGGCTGGCTGGGGTAACGGTCGCGCAGCTCGAGCAGCAGGTCGACGAGGCCGTCGGGCTCGATGTTCCAGCCCATCGCGGTGTGCGGGCCGGGCTGCGGGAGCCACTCGACCTCGTCGGCGCCGACCCACGAGGAGTGCTCGGAGGCGCGGTGGCCGTCGGGGCCCGGCTTGCCCGGGTCGGCGCCCGCGGCGCTGCCCTTCTTCACGCGGCCGGTCGAGTAGTAGTTGACGCCGAGCACGGTGAGCGGGATGCGGATGAGCTCGAGGTCGCCCGGCTCGACGAAGGACCAGTCGGTGAGGTGCGCGGTGTCCGCGAAGACCTCCTTGGGGTACTCGCCGTCGAGCAGCGGGCCGAGGAAGACCTCGTTCGCGATGGTGTCGATGCGGCGCTTGGCCTCGACGGAGTCGGCGGAGTCGTCGGCGGCGCGCGTCACGTGCAGGTTGAGCGTGATCGAGACGGGCGCGTTCTCGCCGAGGACCTCGCGGATCGCGCGGCCCGCGAGGCCGTGCGCGAGGTTGAGGTGGTGGACGGCGCGCAGGGCCTTGACCGGGTCGGTGACGCCGGGGGCGTGCACGCCTGAGGCGTAGCCGAGGAACGCGGAGCACCACGGCTCGTTGAGCGTGGTCCACAGGTCGACGCGCTTGCCGAGGACCTCGGCGAGCTTGCGCGCGTACTCGGCGAACCGGTACGCCGTCGCGCGGTTCGCCCAGCCGCCCTCGTCCTCCAGGGGCTGCGGGAGGTCCCAGTGGTACAGCGTCGCGACGGGCTTGATGCCGGCGGCGATGAGCCGGTCGACGAGGTCGGAGTAGAAGTCGAGCCCGGCCTGGTTGAACTCGCCCGAGCCGGTCGGCTGGATGCGGGGCCAGGCGATCGAGAACCGGTAGGCCTGCAGGCCGAGGCTCTTCATGATCTCGACGTCCTCGGGGACGCGGTGGTAGTGGTCGACCGCGACGTCGCCGGTGTCGCCGTTGAGGACCTTGCCCGGGGTGCGGGAGAACGTGTCCCAGATCGACGGGCCGCGACCGCCCTCGTCGTGCGCGCCCTCGATCTGGTAGGAGGCCGTGGCCGAGCCCCACAGGAAGTCGTCGGAGAACTGGCGGCCCGAGGGGCGCGTGGTGGTCATGAGGGTCCTTCGGGTTTCGGTGACAGGGGGTGGCCGGGGCGGGGACTGCTGCGTCCCCGGTGCGTGCCCGGTGGCCGGGTGGCGGTGTCGAAACGATACGATACACGCGTGGGACCGCTCCCGCGACCCCGTCGACGCGTCTTCTTGACCGGTACGGTAGCGGCCCTCGCCGGGCCGCGGCGGCGTGGGCGACCGGCCTGCTGGAACCGGTCGCCCACGCGCCTCACACCGCCAGCTCGACGACCTCCTGGCCGGCGTCGGCGTGCGCCTCGCCGCCCGGGCCGTCGTCCGACGGCGCGACCTCGACCGACCAGGGCGCGGACGTCCCGCGTGCGACCACGCGCACCGTGCGGCCCTGCCGGCTGACCTCGAACTCCGCCGTCCCGGCCCTCGCCGGGACCCGCGTGACCGACCGGTGGCCGTCGGCGACGTCGAACAGGCGCAGCGTCAGGCCGTCGCGCCAGTCCGCGTCCGGCCGCTCGCCGCGCGCCGCGACGGGCAGCACCGCGCCGGGCCGCACGTAGAGCGGCAGCGAGTCGAAGCCGTGCCGCTCGCGCACCCACCGCGGGCCCGTGACCCGCTCGCCCGTCAGCAGCGACGTCCACGTGCCCTCCGGCACGTACACGTCGACCTCGCCGTCGGCCGAGAACACCGGCGCGACCAGCACGTCGTCGCCCAGCATGTACTGGGTGTCGACCGTCCGGGCGCCCCGGTCGTCGGGGAACTGCAGCACCATCGGCCGCATCACGGGCACGCCCTGCTCGTGCGCCTGCAGCCCCGCCTCCGCCAGGTACGGCATCAGGCGCAGCTTGAGCCGGGTGAACGCGCGCGCGACGTCGACGGCCTCCTCGTCGAACGCCCACGGCACGCGGTACGACGACGAGCCGTGCAGGCGCGAGTGCGACGAGAGCAGCCCGAACGCGAGCCACCGCTTGAACACGGCCGGGTCAGGCGTTCCCTCGAACCCGCCGATGTCGTGGCTCCAGTACCCGAAGCCCGACAGCGCGAGCGACAGGCCACCGCGCAGCGACTCCGCCATCGACGCGAACGTCGACTCCGAGTCGCCGCCCCAGTGCACCGGGAACTTCTGGCCGCCCACGGTCGCGGACCGCGCGAACAGCACCGCCTCGCCCTCGCCGCGCTCCTCGCGCAGCAGGTCGAACACCGCCTCGTTGTAGAGGTACGTGTAGTAGTTGTGCATCCGCTCCGGGTCGGTGCCGTCGTGCCAGACGACGTCCGTCGGGATCCGCTCCCCGAAGTCCGTCTTGAAGCAGTCGACGCCCTGGCCCAGCAGCACCCGCAGCTCGTCGGTGTACCAGCGCACCGCGTCCGGGTTGGTGAAGTCCACCAGGCCCATGCCCGCCTGCCACAGGTCCGTCTGCCAGACGGAGCCGTCGGCCCGCCTGACGAGGTAGCCGCGCTCCTTGCCCTGCGCGAACAGCCGCGAGCGCTGCGCGATGTACGGGTTGATCCACACGCAGATGCGCAGGCCCTTGGCCTTGAGCCGGGCGAGCATGCCGTCGGGGTCCGGGAACGTCGCCGGGTCCCAGACGAAGTCGCTCCAGTGGAACTCGCGCATCCAGAAGCAGTCGAAGTGGAACACCGACAGCGGGATGCCGCGCTCGGCCATGCCGTCGACGAAGCTCGTCACGGTCGCCTCGTCGTAGCTCGTCGTGAACGACGTCGACAGCCACAGGCCGTACGACCAGTCGGGGACGCGCGCGGGGCGGCCCGTCAGCGCGGTGTACTTGCGCAGCACGTCCTTGGGCGTCGGGCCGTAGATGACGTAGTACTGCAGCGACTCGCCCTGGACCGAGAACTGCGAGCGCGAGACGACCTCGGTGCCGATCTCGTACGACACGAGCCCCGGGTGGTCGACGAAGACGCCGTACCCCGCGTCCGAGACGTAGAACGGCACGTTCTTGTACGCCTGCTCCGACGCGGTGCCGCCGTCGGCGTTCCAGATGTCGACGCTCTGGCCGTTCTTCACGAACGCGCCGAACCGCTCCCCCAGGCCGTAGACGTGCTCGCCGACGCCGAGCGTGAGCTGCTCGTGCACGTACCGGTCGCCGCGCGCGTCCGTGACGACGCCGATGCTGCGCGGGGTCGACGCCGTCAGGGGGCGCCCGTCGCCCTCGAAGACGACGTTCCACTCCCCCTGCGTGCGGACCTTCGCCGTCAGGCTGCCCGCGGTGAACGTCGCGACGCCCTCCTCACCGCCGGGCGCGACCTTGACGCCGGCCGGTGCGGTCGCGAGCGCGAAGTGCGGGCCGCGGTCGACGCCGCCCTGGAAGTGCTCGATGCGCACCCCGACGACGTCGTCCATCGGGGAGCTGAACGTCACCGTGACGAGCGGGCGGTTCAGCGTGTCGCCGCGCGAGGTGAGCGGTGCCGTCGAGGACCACACGGTCAGGGTGTCGTCGCCGACGTGGACGTCCGCCACGTCGCGCGGGCGCAGGATCGTCGTCCCGGGCTGCGGGAGCCAGTACCCGTCGGTGAACTTCATGGTGTCTCCTCGGTCGGTGCCAGCAGGGCCGCGGCACCCTCGGCGGGCAGGTGCAGCTCGTCGGCGACCGCGTCGCCCGTGAGCAGGTCGGTCGACCCCGCGGCCCAGGCGGGCAGCGGGACGGCGCGGGGCGAGCGGGAGCGGTTGAGCAGGAAGAGGACGTCGCCGCGGCGCGCGGCCTCGACGTCCTCGGGCAGGTCGACCAGCGGCGCCGCGACGCCGGCGGCGGCGAGCGCGTCGGCCAGCACGGCGGCGAGCACGTCGCGCGGCGGGACGGTCGTGACGTACCAGGCCTCGCCGCCACCGGGGTCGCGGCGGCGCAGCAGGGCGGGGTGGCCCGCGAGGTCGCCGTCCGCGTAGGTCGCGAGCACCTCGGCGCCGTCGGTGCGGACGTGCTCCGACCACGTCGTCGCGGTGAAGGTCCCGTACCGGTCGGACGCGACGGTGACGCCCGCGTCGTCGAGCGGGCGCCAGTCCTCGCCGGACGCCCCCAGCACGCCGGTCCACGGCACCGGGAAGCGGCCGCGCCGCACGCGCGCGTGCTCGTCGGCGACACCGCTGAACGGACCGACGAGCAGGACACCGCCGCGCGCGGGCACGGTCGCCACGTTCGCGGCGGACGCGTCGTCGACCGCGTGCAGCGACGGCACGACCACGACGTCGTAGCGGTCCAGGTCCGCCGACGGCGGCACGACGTCCGTCGCGACCCCGGCGCGCCACAGCGGCTCGTGGTACGCCGCGAGCTGCCCGAGGACGTCGAGCCGCGCGCTGGGCCGGGCCGGCAGCAGCTCGCCCGCCCACCATGCGGGCCAGTCGAAGACGAGCGCGACGCGCGCGTCGACGCGCGTGCCGGCTACCGGGCGCAGCCGCTGCAGCAGCGCGCCCTGCGCGCGGACCGCACGGTGCAGGTCGGTGTCCGGGCCGGCGTGCGGGACCATCGCCGAGTGGAAGCGCTCGGCGCCCCCGGTCGACGCACGCCACTGGAAGTAGCAGACCCCGTCGGCGCCGTGCGCGACCGCCCGCAGGGAGTCGAGCACCATGGTGCGGGTGCTCTTCGGGACGTTGTGCGCGCGCCAGTTGACCGCGCCCGCGGCCTGCTCCATGAGCAGCCACGGCTCGCCGCGCCGGACGCCGCGCACCAGGTCGTGCGCGAGGGCCGCGCGTGCGGGCGAGGCGGGGTCCGCGGGGTCGGTGTAGCAGTCGTCGGCGACGACGTCGACGTCGTCGGCCCACGCGTGCTGGTCGACGCCCGGGAAGAAGTTCATGAAGTTCGTCGTGACGGGTGCCGCCGAGCGCTCCCGGATGATCGCGACCTGCTCGCGGTGCACCTCGCGCAGCTGGTCGGAGGTGAACCGGCGGAAGTCGAGCTCCGCCGCGGGGTTGTGCAGGTACGGGGCGGTCCGCGGCGGCACGACCTCGTCGAAGGACGAGTACCGCTGGCTCCAGAACGCAGTGGCCCACGCGGCGTTGAGCGCGTCGACGTCGCCGTAGCGGTCGCGCAGCCAGGTCCGCAGGCGCTGCGCGCACAGGTCGCACCAGCACGTCTGGCCGAACTCGTTGCCGACGTGCCACATCGCGACCGCGGGGTGCTCGGCGTAGCGGTCGACCAGGACCTGCACGACACGCGCGACGTGGTCGCGGTACACCTGCGACCCGGGGCAGAAGTGGTTGCGCGAGCCGACGGACATCCGGACGCCCTGCGCGTCGACGGCGCACGTCTCGGGGAAGCGGTGCGCGAGCCACGGCGGCGGGGACGCGCACGGGGTGGCGAGGTCGACGGCGACGCCCGCGCCGTGCAGGAGGTCGAGCACCTCGTCGAGCCACGCGAGCTCGAACCGGCCGGGCTCGGGCTCGAGCGTGGCCCAGGAGAAGATGCCGACCGAGACGAGGTTGACCCCCGCCGCCTGCATGAGCGCGACGTCCTCGCGCCACACGTCGGGCGTCCACTGCTCGGGGTTCCAGTCGCCGCCGTAGAGCACGCCGCGCGGGGCGGTCAGCGTGTCGAGCCCGCTCATCGCCGCTCCCTCGTGCAGGTCCGCCCCGTCGCGCCCCGCGTGCCGGTGATCGTTCGTCGAAGCGCTTCAACTGTCGCGCCGCAGGGGACAGTAGTCGCCTGGCACCTCTCTTGTCCACGGCCGCCAGATGACCAGGAGGGACGCAGCCGCGCGCCCGGCGGGGCCGTCGAAGCGATTAGTCGAGGACGGGCCGTCGAACGGCCGTTCGCGCGCCGGCGCGTCGGTACACTCCCCGCATGGCCACGATCGCCGACGTCGCGAAGGCGGCGGGCGTCTCCTCCTCCACCGTCAGCTACGTCCTGTCGGGCAAGCGCCCCATCTCGCAGGCCACCCGGCACCGCGTGGAGAAGGCCATCCGGGACCTCGGCTTCAGCCCGCACGCGGGCGCCCGTGCGCTCGCCTCCAGCCGCACCAACGTGCTCGGGCTCGTCGTCCCGCTGCGCGCGCTCGAGGCGAACAGCGCGATCGTCATGGAGGTCGTCACCGGCGTCCTGACGCGTGCCCGCGACTTCGACCACGACGTCCTGGTGCTCACGCAGGACGACGTCAACGGCGTCCAGCGCCTCGCGGCCGGCTCCATGGTCGACGCGCTCATCCTCATGGACATCGAGACGCAGGACCCGCGGCTCCCCGTGCTCGCGGGCCTGCGCCAGCCCGCGATCCTCGTCGGCGTGCCCAGCGACCCGCACGGGCTGTCGTGCGTCGACCTCGACTTCACCGCCGCAGGGCGCCTCGCCGTCCGGCACCTCGTCGAGCACGGCCACCGCAGCATCGCGCTGCTCGGTGCCCCGTCGGCCGCGCTCGCGCGCAGCGCCAACTACGCCGTCCGGATCGTCGAGGGCTTCCGGTCGCAGGCCGGCCAGGCGGGCGTCCGGCACACCGTCGTCCCCACCGAGGCCACCTACCCCGGGGCCGACGCCGCCGTGACGCGCGCATTCACCGAGATCGACGACCTCACCGCCCTCGTCGTGCACAACGAGGCGGCGCTGCCCGGCGTGCTCGCCGCGCTCGCCCGCGCCGACCGCCGCGTGCCGCAGGACGTGTCCGTCCTCGCCGTCGCGCCGTCGAGCCTCGCCGAGCACCTCGTCGTGCCGCTCTCGGCGATCGACGTCCCCGCCGAGGAGATCGGCCGCGCCGCCGTCGAGATGGCGATCGAGCGCCTCGACCAGTCCCGTGCCGCCGAGACGCGCCTGCTCACCCCGCGGTTCATCGAGCGCGGGAGCTGTGCCGGCCCCGCCTGAGCCCCCGCCTGCACCCCGCCGCGTCATGCGGGCACCTCCGTCAGGTGCCCGTCCAGCCGCCGCACGTCGCCCGCCTCCAGGTCGAGCGTCCGCGACGACGGCCCGTGCACCACCTCCAGCGTGCCCCCGCGCGCCGCGTGCAGCACCACCTGCGTGAGCCGCCCGCCCGACCACGTCACATCGACACGCAGCCCGCCGCGCGCCCGCACTCCCCGGACGGAGCCGTCGGGCCACTGCGGCGGCAGCGCCGGCAGCACGCGCAGGCGTCCCGGTGCCGACTGCACGAGCGCCTCCGCGACCGCCGCGACGACACCCAGGTTGCCGTCCACCTGGAACGGCGGGTGCGTCGAGAACAGGTTCGGCAGCAGCCCGCCCTGCCACGGCGAGGAGACCGTCGACGACGCGTCCGCCGGACGCATCGCCTCGGCGAGCAGGTCGCCCACCGCGACCCCGTCGCCCAGGCGTGCACGCAGCGCGGTCTTCCACGCCAGCGACCAGCCCGTCGAGCCCGGGCCGCGCGCGTCGAGCGAGCGCGCCGCCGCGGCGGCGAGGTCCGGCGTCGCGTCGACATCCACCTGGTGCAGCGGGTACAGGCCGACGAGGTGCGACAGGTGGCGGTGGTGCGGGTCGACGGCCGGCGCGTCGTGCGCCCACTCGCGCAGCAGCCCGTCGGGCCCCACGACCGGACGCGCGAGACGCGCGAGCGCCGAGCGCAGCCGGCCCTCCAGGGGGTCGTCCAGGTCGAGGCGGTCGATCGTGTCGAGGCAGCGTTCGAGCAGGTCGCGCACGAGGGCGAGGTCCATCGTGGAGCCGGTCGCGAGTGCGCCGACCCCACCCCCGGTGCCGTCGGCGGACGACGGCAGGCGGAACTGGTTCTCCGGCGAGGTCGACGGCGACGTCGTGAGCGACCCGTCGGGCGCCTCGACGAGCCAGTCCAGGCAGAACAGCGCGGCACCACGCAGCAGCGGCCACGCCTCGTCCCGCAGGAACGCGTCGTCGCCGCCGACGTCCGCGTGGTCCCACAGGTGCCGGCACAGCCAGACGCCACCCATCCACCACTGCGCCCACGACGGGTCGCCGTGACCGGCGCCGACCGGCAGCGCCCAGCCCCACACGTCGCTGTTGTGGTGCGCGACCCACCCCTGGCAGCCGTACAGCTCGCGCGCGACGTGCGCGCCGTGCCGCGCGAGGAGCCCGACGTGCGCCAGCAGCGGCTCGTGGCACTCCCCCAGCCCGACCGCCTCCGCGCCCCAGTACGCCATCTCGAGGTTGACGTTGAGCGTGTAGTTGCTCGACCACGGCGGTCGCGGGTCGGCGTTCCACACGCCCTGCAGGTTCGCGGGCGGCGACCCCGGCCGCGACGACGCGATCAGCAGGTAGCGGCCGTGGTCGAACACCGCCTGCGCCAGCGCGGCGTGCGGCGTCGTTCCGATCGCGTCCGGCAGACGCAGGTCGAGGTCGTGCGGGACGAGCGCGAGGACCGTCGCGTCCGCGATCCGGCGGTGGTCGGCGACGTGCCGTGCACGGGTCGCGTCCCCCGTGCCGCGGTCGCCCGGCAGCGCGCGGCGGGCGCACGCGAGCACGTCCGCGACCACCTCCTCGCGGTCGCGCAGCGGGCCGTCCTGCGGCCACGGCGACGTCGTCCCCGTCGCCAGGACGACCTCGACCCACGTCGCCCGCTCGACCCGCAGCGCACCGCCCGGCGTCCCGCCGACCTCGCCGTCGCCGCAGGCCAGCAGCACCGCGACTCCCGTCAGCGACGCGCCGTCGTCGGTGCGGGTGACCGCGGGGGCGTCCGGCTCGTGGCCGGGCGCGACGTCGTCCGGCAGCTCGAGCACCAGCACCCGGCCCCCGGGGGCGTGGTGGTCCGTGCGGACGTGGTGCGGCGTGGAGAGCTCGACGTGCACGTCGAACGGCTCCGCCGCCGACCAGCGGCCGTGCAGGGCGCCGTCGACCGCGCTCGCGAACCACTCGACCTCGACGCCGGCGGGCAGCCGCTCGCGCACGACGCCGTCGCGCAGGTCCAGCGTCCGCGGGGAGTCGTCGCGGTGCCGGACCTGCGCGGGACGGGGGGCCGACGCGACCGTGACGTGCAGGTCGACGAACGGCTGGAAGGCCTGCGTCCACGGGCCCTGGAACACGGCGAGCAGGTCCGCCGCCTCGTCGTGCCGGCCGGCCGCCAACGCGTCCCGCGCGCGGGCGAGCCGGTCCGGTCCCGCACCGGCCGCGCGGACGGCCGCGAGCGCACGCGCGGGACCGTCGACGCGGCCCGACCACGCCGTCGCGTCGTTGACCTGCACCAGAGCGCGCTCGGTGCCGCCGTGCAGCATCGCGCCCAGCCGCCCGTTGCCGACGGGGAACGCCTCGACCCAGCGCCGCGCGGGCCCGTCGAAGGACAGGATCGTGCGGCGGCCGGGTCCGGACGCGGCCGCGCCAGGACCGGCCCGGCCCGAGCCGGGAGCGGCGGGACCGCCGCGCGGGACCACGCGTCAGCCCTTGATCGCGCCGAAGATCACGCCCTTGGTGAAGTGGCGCTGCACGAACGGGTAGACGAGCAGGATCGGCACGATCGCGAGCACCATGACCGCCATCTGGATCGGCAGACCGGTGACCGCACCCGTCGCCACGTCGACCTGGCCCGTGCCGCTGCCCGGCAGGCTCACGCCCTGGAGCACGTACGAGCGCAGGACCAGCTGCAGCGGCCACTTCGCGTTGTCGTTGATGTAGAGGATCGCGTTGAAGAACGCGTTCCAGTACCCGACGCCGTAGAAGAGCGCGACGACCGCGACGGCGGCCTTCGACATCGGCAGCACGATCCGGCCCAGGATGCGCCAGTCCCCCGCGCCGTCGATCCGCGCGGCGTCGAGGATCGACTGGTCGATGCCCATGAAGAAGCTGCGCAGGATCAGGACGTTGAACGCGGACACCGCCCCCGGCAGGATCAGCGCCCAGTAGCTGTTGATGAGCCCCAGGCTGCTGACCAGCAGGTACGTGGGGATGAGGCCCGCGCCGAAGAACATCGTGATGAGGAAGACGAACAGGATCGGCCGGTGCAGCACGGAGCCCGGACGCGACAGGCCGTACGCCGCGAGCACCGACACGGTCGTCGCGATGACCGTGCCGACCGCGGTGATGCCGATGCTGACGAGCGTGGCGCGCGTGACGACACCGCCCGACAGGATCTGCGTGTACGCGCTGATCGTCAGCTCGCCCGGCACGGTGACGAGCCCGCCCGCGCGGATCGTCTCCGCCTGCGTCGAGAAGCTGGTGAGGACGACCGTCCACAGCGGGAACAGGATCGCGAGGACGACGACCGCGAGCACGAGGCCCTTGAGGGCGAGGCCGAACGGCGTGGGCCGCTCCTCCCACACGGGGCGGTGCTTCGAGCCCCGGCGCCGTCGCGGCGCCGGTCGGGTGCCGTCGGTCTCGTGGCGGGCGACGTCGGCGGGGAGGAACGACGCCTCCGCCGTGATCTCCTGGCTGGTTCCGCTCATGCGCGCTTGTACACCCCCGCCTCGCCGAACACGTGGGCGAGCTTGTTGGCTCCCAGGACCAGGAGCAGGCTGACGACGCCCTTCACGAGGCCGGCGGCCGCCGCGAAGCTCCAGTCGGTGTAGACGACGCCCTGGTAGTAGACGTACGTGTCGATGACCTCCGCGACCCCCGTGCCGACGGCGTCGCGCTGGAGGATGAGCTGCTCGAAGCCGACGGTGAGCGAGTCACCGAGGCGCAGGATGAGCAGCAGGACGATGACGGGCCGCATCGCGGGCAGCGTCACGTGCCACATGCGTCGCCAGCGGTTCGCACCGTCGACGGCCGCGGCCTCGTAGTGCTCGGGCGACACCGTCGACAGGGCGGCGAGGAAGATGATGATCCCCCAGCCCGCGTCCTTCCAGATCGACTGCATCGTGAGGAGCACGAGGAACGTGTCCGGGTTCGTCATCATGTCGAAGCCCGCGAGCCCGTGGTCGCGCAGCGTCTGGTTGACGAGGCCGGCGCCGCCGAAGATCTGCTGGAAGATCGTCACGACCAGGACCCACGAGAAGAAGTGCGGCAGGTAGACGATCGACTGGATCGTGGTGCGGACCCGCGGCGACAGGACGCTGTTGAGCAGCAGCGCGAGCACGATCGGCACGGGGAAGAAGAACACGAGCTGGAACGCCGTGATGACGAGCGTGTTCTCCACCGCGTTGAGGAACAGCGGGTTGGTGAAGACACGCTCGAAGTTGACCCAGCCGACGTACGTGGAGTGCAGGAAGCCGGTGTACGGCGAGTACTGCTGCCACGCGATGACGTTGCCCAGCATGGGGACGTACGCGAACACCACGAGCAGCGTGACGGCCGGCAGCACCATGAGCAGCAGCGACCGGTCGCGCCGCAGGCGCGTCCGCAGCGGGATCGTGCGGACCGGCGGCCGGGCCGGCGCGGAAGGGCTCTCCGCGCCGGTCACCGGGTCCGGCGTCGACGCGCCGGTGCGGCGACGCGTCAGTGCCTCGAGAGCCATCAGGCCTGCGAGTCCAGGATGTCCTGGTAGAACGCCCGCAGCTCCTCGCCGCCCGACGAGCGCCAGGTCTCGATCGCCGCGTCGAGGTCCTTCATGGACTTGCGGCCGCGCGAGATGTCCTTCTCCAGGTCGACGAACGGCTGGCCGATGGACGCGTACTGCGCCGGCTCGACGATCTGCTGCGCGTAGAACAGCGGGTCCTGCGCGAAGCCCGACGCCTTGGCCTTCCACTCGGAGACGGCCTTGACGTAGCCGGGGTACTGCACGTGCGACTCCGCGAGCGGCGGGTCGACGAGGAAGATGTACGTCGGCTGCAGCTCGGTCGCGGCGAGGTCCGTGGGGACCGGCAGGCCGTCGTCGCCCCGCGTGTAGTGCACGCCCTCGACGCCGTTGGTGATGGTGTCGAACTCGACGGTGCCGAACGGCGCGGCGAGGACGTTGGCGAGCGCGAGCAGCTCCTTGATGCGGGCCTCGTCGTCCGTCTTCTTGAGGAACGAGAAGATGTTCGCCGGGTTGCCCTTCCAGAGCACGGGGGTGCCGCCGTCGGCCGCGAACGGGTCGAACGGCTGCTGCCAGTACGACGGGTTGCTCGCGAGGTTGTCGCGCATCGCCTCGTGCCAGCCGCCGACGCCGTCGTTGGCGATGAGCGACTGGCCGCCCTGGAAGCGCATCTTGGCGTCGCCCGTCTGGCCGGCGACGGCGTCGGGGTGCACGGAGCCGGACGCGAACAGTGCGGCGTTCCACTCGAGCGCGGCGCGGTACTCGTCGGTCTCGACCCGGTGGACGAGCGTGTCGCCCTCGAGCTTCCACTTGGGGACGACGCCGTGGATGATCGCGGCGGTGTTCCACAGGTCCTCGGCGCCCCAGACGTTCCCGCCGGTGAGCTCCTTGGCGAGGTCGAGCAGGTCCTGGGCGTTCTTGACGTCGGGCGTGATGCCGAGGCCGTCGAGCACGTCCTTGCGGTAGAAGATCGCGTCGGTGATCGTCTCGCCGGGGAACGGCAGCCCGTAGAGCCTGCCGTTGAAGACGCAGAACTTCCACGCGTCGGACGGGATGTTCGCAAGGTTGGGGTAGTCCTCGACGAGGTCGCCCGCGAGGAACGGCGTGAGGTCCTGGAAGACGTTGCCGACGATCTCGGCACCGAACCGCGGCGGCAGGTTCCACGTCGGGACGCACACCCAGTCCGGCACGTCCTTGGGCGAGGCGAGGACGGTCGCGAGCTTGTCGCCGTAGACGTTGCCGTCAGTGATCTGGAAGGTGATGTCCGAGCCGAGCAGGCCGTTGACCGCCTCGTAGTACTTGTTGCCCTTGGTCGGCGGGATGGTGCCCCACAGCGGCGTCATCGCGGTGAAGACGAGCCCGGTGCCCGGCGCGGTCTGCACGGACCGCACGAGCTCCGCCGGGATCGTCTCGTAGCCCGGGACGGAGCCGTCGACGCTCGGGTAGTCGGGCTCCGCGTAGGTCACGGGGATGTACGTCGGGATGACGTCGCCTGCCGCGGCCGCGCCCGTGGCGGTCGCGGTGGGGGTGCCCGGGCTGCACGCGCTGAGCAGGGACGGGACGCCGACGACCGCGGCACCGGCGGCGAGCATCCCCAGGAAGGAACGCCGGTCGAGGGCCACGTCTCCGAGACGGCCGAGCTGCGGGGGAGGGGTCATCTTCGTCCTTCACTTCCTCGTGTGAGACGGGTGGTCGCGCATCGAAGCGGTTCGACCGCGCGACTGTACGGCACCCGTCGAGCGTGAGGCAAGACACACCGCACGACCCTCGCGCCTTGCCTTGGAGGCCCCCGTGGACCACCATGACTGGCGCGAGTCGGACAGCGCCGACGTCGCGCACGGCCCCGTCCGGCGGGCTCGAATCGTCGAAACGGTTCGATCAACCGGGCGGCGCCGGTGTGTGACCCACGCCCCTCGACGAGCCGCCGACCGCACCCGGCGCGACCGCCCCACCAAGCCGACGAGGACCCCGTGGCCGACGACGTCCAGCCCCTCCCCCCGTACCGCGACACCGCCCTCCCCCTCGCCGAGCGCGCACGCGACCTGCTCGGCCGGCTCGAGCTCGCGGAGAAGGTCGCGTTCCTGCACCAGCGCGTGCCCGCCGTGCCCCGGCTCGGCCTCGCCGAGTTCCGCACCGGCACCGAGGCGCTGCACGGCGTCGCCTGGCTCGGCACCGCGACGACGTTCCCGCAGCCCGTCGGACTCGCCGCGACCTGGGACACCGAGCTGGTCCGAGAGGTCGGCGAGGCCGTCGGCACCGAGGTCCGCGCCAAGCACGCGCAGGACCCCACCGTGTCGCTCAACGTCTGGGCGCCCGTCGTCAACCCGCTCCGGCACCCCGCGTGGGGACGCAACGAGGAGGGCTGGTCCGAGGATCCGCACCTCACCGCGACGCTCGCGACCGCCTACGCGCGCGGGCTGCGCGGCGACCACCCCGTCTACTGGCGGACCGTTCCGACGCTCAAGCACCTGCTCGCCTACGGCAACGAGACGGACCGGGCCGTCACGAGCGCGCAGCTCCCCCCGCGCGCGCTGCACGAGTACGAGCTGCCCGCGTTCCTCGGACCCGTCGCCGCCGGCGTCGTCGGCGCCGTCATGCCGTCGTACAACCTCGTCAACGGCCGCCCCACGCACGTCTCCGGCGAGCTGATCGACGCGCTGCGCGACGCCGCACCCGGCTCGCTGCTGTTCGTGTCCGACGCGGGCGCCCCCACCAACCTCGTCACGGCCGAGCGCTACCACGCCGACCACACGACGGCCGCCGCCGCGGCGATCCGCGCGGGCGTCGACTCGTTCACCGACCACGACGCCGACTCGTCCGTGAGCATCGCGCGGATCACCGCCGCGCTCGACGCCGGGCTGCTCGACGAGGCCGACGTCGACCGCGCCGTCCTGCGGCAGCTCGAGCTGCGGCTCGCCACGGGCGAGCTCGACCCCGACCTCGACCCCTGGGCGGGCATCGGCGCCGAGGCCCTGGACGCGCCCGGGCACCGCGAGCTCGCCCGCCGCGCGTCGGCCGCCGGCGTCGTCATCCTCGAGAACGACGGCGTCCTGCCGCTGCGCGAGGGCACCCGCGTCGCCGTCGTCGGGCCGCACGCCGACCAGGTCTGCACCGACTGGTACTCCGGCACCCCGCCGTACACCGTGACGATCGCGCAGGCGCTCGCCGAGCGGTACGGCGCCGGGCACGTGACCGTCGTCGACGGTGCCGACCGCGTCGCGCTGCGCTCCACCACGACCGGGCGCTACGTCCGCCCCGCCGACGACGGCGTGCTCGTCGCCGACGCCACGACCGCCGCCGAGGACACCCACGTCGACCTGACGTCGTGGGGCGAGGGCATCCGGACGCTGCGCGCGTGCCGCACCGGCCTGCTGTGGTCGGGCAGCCGCTGGATCCTGCACGCCGACGCCTCGCGCGTCGGCGGCTGGGTCGTGCAGGAGAGCTTCCGGGTGCACGACAACGGCGACGACACCGTCAGCGTGCAGCACGTCGGGTCCGGGCGGTGGCTCGTCGTGCAGCGCGACGGCGGCGTCCTCGTCGCCGACGCCCCCACGCCGCAGCAGGCCGAGCGGTTCACGGTGCGGACCGTGCACGCGGGCCACGAGCGAGCCGCCGCAGCCGCGCGCGACGCCGACGTCGTCGTCCTCGCCGTCGGCAACGACCCGCACCTGCTCGGCCGCGAGACGGAGGACCGGCCCGGCCTGACCCTGCCGCTCCCCCAGGCCGAGCTGACCCGCACCGTCCTCGACACCGGCACACCGACCGTCCTCGCCGTCGTCTCCTCCTACCCGTACGTGCTCGGCGACCTCGGCGACGCCGCCGCGGCCGTCGTGTGGTCCGCGCACGCCGGCCAGGAGCTCGGGCACGGGCTCGTCGACGTGCTGTCGGGCGACGTCGAGCCGGCCGGGCGGCTGGCCCAGTCGTGGCCCGCGGACGAGTCCCACGCCGGCGACCTGCTCTGCTACGACGTCGTCTCGGGCGGACTCACCTACTGGTACGCACCGCACGCGGCACGCTGGCCCTTCGGGCACGGTCGCTCCTACGCGAGCGTCGAGTACCTCGGGCTCACGCTCGACGCACCCGACGGCGACGCCGTCGCCAGCTCGACCGTCACCGCGCGCGTCATCGTGCAGAACACCGGCGCGCGCCCCGCCGACGAGGTCGTCCAGCTCTACGCCGCCGCGCCGGGACACCGCCTGCCCGTGCCGCACCGGCGGCTCGTCGCGCACCGGCGCGTCCGGCTCGAGCCCGGCGAGACCGCCGAGGTCACGCTCGACGTCGCCGTGCAGGACCTCGCGGTGTGGGACGTGACGTCCGCGTCGTTCGTCGTGGAGCCCGGCGGGTACGAGCTGCACGCCGGGTCGTCGTCGGGCGACCTTCCGCTGGTCGCGGACCTCAAGGTCGCCGGGGCCCCGGTGCCGCCGCGCACCCTGCTCGACGGGTGGGTGCGCGCGGTCGACCACGACGAGCGGCACGACGTGCGGCTCGTCCCGCGGGACCTCGACGCCGGCACCGCCGTCGCCGTCGCCCCCGGGGCCCGGAGCGGCTGGGTGCTGCTGCGCGACGTGGACCTGCACGGGGTGCACGGGGTCGAGCTGACCGTCGGGCGCACCGAGCCCGGGCCCGCGTCGGTGCACGTCGAGGTGCTCGAGGGCCGCCGGTGGGAGCGCGTCGCGACGGCGGCCGTGCCCGACGGCGGCCGGTGGGAGTGGCACGACGTCGCCGTGGCACCGGCCGTGGCCCTGCCCACCTGGGGTGCGACCGACGTGCGGCTCGTCCTCGCGGGGCCGGTGCGCGTCGGCGAGGTGCGCGGGACGCGGGCCGGCTGAGCCGGGCGGCGCCCCGGTCGGCCCGCGCGGTCAGGCCACCCAGGCACCGGCGCGCATCACGCGCACCGGCTGCAGGGCCTCGTCCGTGACGACGACGTCCGCCCGGCGACCCGGCAGGAGCGCGCCGATGTCGTGCCGGCCCAGCACGTCGGCCGGTGTCGTCGCGGCCGCGAGCACCGCGTCCTCGAGCGGCACGCCAGCCGCGACGACGTGCCGCACGACGTCGAGGAGGTGCGCGACGCCACCGGCGATCGCGCCGCCGCCCGGGGGCGTCGAGCCGTCCTCGGCGACGATCCGCGCGACGCCGTCGGCCACGCGCACCGACATCGGGCCGAGCCGGTAGTCGCCGTCCGGCATGCCCGCCGCCGCCATCGCGTCGGTGACGAGGACGACGGAGCCCGGCCCGACGAGGTCCAGCACCGCACGCACCGACCCGTCGGCGAGGTGCGTGCCGTCCGCGACGAGCTCGACGACCAGCTCGCCGCGGGCCGCGGCTGCGAGGCACGCCGCCACCGGGCCCGGGTCGCGGTGGTGCAGCGGGCGCATGCCGTTGAACAGGTGCGTCGCGGTGAGGCGGCCCGACCGCGCGCCGGGGGCGGAGGCCAGCAGGTCGAACGCGCGGTCGACGGCGTCGTCGACCTGCTCCGCCGATGCGTCGGTGTGGCCGACAGACGGCAGCGCGCCCGCGTCCACGAGCGCGGCGAGCACGTCTTCACGGGCATCCGCGGTCCCCGTCCCGTCCGCGACGCCCGGCACCTCCGGCGCGACGGTCATGGTCACGAGGTGCCCGCGCGCGGCGGCGGCGACGTCGGCCACGAGCGTCGCGTCGCCCGCGCGCATGTCGGCGGGGTTCTGGGCGCCGCACCGGTCCGCCGACAGGAACGGGCCCTCGAGGTGGATGCCGACGAGCTCGCCGGCGTCCGCGAGGTCCGCCAGGACGGCGGTGCGGGCCAGCAGCACGTCGGGCGGTGCGGTGACGAGCGACGCGACGAGGCTCGTCGTCCCGTGCCGCAGGTGCTCGTGCGCCGCGCGCAGGGCCGTCGCCGTGTCGGGCGCGTCGGGGAAGCTCGCACCGCCACCGCCGTGGCAGTGCACGTCCACCAGGCCCGGGAGCACGGTCCCGACCGCCTCGGCGGGCAGCTCCCACGGCTGCGGCAGGCGGTCGGCGGGGCCGACCCACGCGAGACGGTCGCCGGCGACGACGACCACGCCGTCGTCGAGCACCCGGGTGGGGGTCACCACCCGGCCGCGGAGGACCTGGGGCACGGGGAGCGCGTCAGTCACGGCGCCCATCCTTCCCCACCGGCGCGTTCCCCGGGCCGGTTCTCCGCACGGGCGTCGCGCCGGACAGGGCGGCGACCGTGCCGTCCGCGCGGGCCGCGGCGTTCCACCGCCGTCGTCGCGCGCGGCCGGTCCACCACCGGGCGACGCCGGCCCCGACGGCACCCTCGGCGGCCGCCAGCACGCACGTGCCGGTCCCCCACGGCCCCGGCGGGACCGAGCTCCCCAGCACGAGCACCGCGGGTGCGAGCACGGCGCCGACCAGCGCGAACGCCGCGACGTGCTCCCCCTCACGGCTCCGTCCGCGCAGCAGGTGGGCCAGCAGCAGGCCCGCCGGCCAGCCGACGACCGCTACGGGCACCACCGCGACGGCCACCGCGAGCGCCGCCACCAGGACGGCGAACGGCACGCCGTCCTCCCCCGGCTCGCCGAGCAGGACGACCGCGGCCGGCGCGAGGACCACGTTCACCGCCAGCAGCACCACGAGGCACCGCGCGCACAGCGCCGCGACCACCCCGGCGCCGCGCACCTCGCCGGCGTCCCACGGCTCCTCGTCACCGCTCACCGTGCTCCCTCGCCCGCCCCGTCCGCGGCCCGCACGAGCCGACGCGCCGCACCCGCCAGCCGCACCGCGTACAGCCGCTGCCCCACGCCGACGAGCGGACCCGCCGCACGCACCCACGCACGGTCCGGCACCGAGAACGCGTCGACGGTGAACCACAGCCCGCCGTCGGTGCCGCGCTCGACCCCGAACCGCTCCTCGCCGCGGAACGGGTGGCCGCGCAGCGTCCCGTAGGCGAACCCGCGCCGGTCGGCCGTCCGCTCCACGCCGACGACCACGCACGGCGCAACGATCCGCAGCGGACCCGCACCCGGCCGGCTGGTCGCCCGCACGCCGGGCGCCGCCGGACCGTCCGCGTCCACGGGGACGCCGGCCGCCGCGTGCACCCCCCAGCCGAGCAGCGCGTCTCCCAGCGCGGTCAGCCGCGCGGGCGTCGCGGCGTCCGCGACGCGCCGGCGCACGTGCGTGCGGCGGTAGCCGTCGGGGTGGACGCCGCGCAGGGTCGCCCCCACCTCGGCGTACGTCGGGTCGCCTGCCGGGGTGGACGGCCGCTGCTCGACCGCGTCCCGCGACGCCCGCCACAGGGCGACGAGCGTCGCGCCGACGAAGCCGACGGCGTTCGCGACGCCGTGCGTGACCACCATGAGGTCCAGGCCGGGGTGCGGCACGCCGGTCGCCTCGCCGAGGGCCCACCACAGCGCGGGCACCATCGCGACGAGCACGACCCCCGCACCGACCCGCAGGAGCAGCCGGGCCGTCCGGCTGCCGACGTGCCCCGCGTCCGCGAGCGCGGCACCCGCCGCGCACCACAGCGCCGCGGTCAGGGCGGCCGCCCCGACCAGCTCGGCCGCGTCCGAGACGAAGTAGCCGCCGAGGACCAGCAGCACGCCGACGGGGACCGCGACGGCCGCGACGTCGCCGAGCACGGCGGCCGTGCGCTGCGGCCCGACCGCTCCCCCGCCGGGGCCGGACGCAGCCCGCGGGGCGACGAGCGCGGCCACGAGGCACGCACCGAAGCCCGCGAACAGCATGTGAGGCACCGTGAGCGTCAGGTAGTCGCCGTCGAACCCGAGCAGGCCCCGGCCCGCGCGCTCCGCGACGAGCGCCGCAGCGCCGACGGCGGGTGTGCCGAGCGCGACGGCGAGCGCCAGGCGGCGGACGCCGGACGGCAGCGACCCGACCGCGGGGCCCGGGCACGCGTCGTCGGCGCGGGACGTCGGCGGGCGCACGAGGAGCCGCGCCGCGGCACCGAGCAGGACGAGCGTCGCCACCGCGAACGGCACCGCCAGCACCGTGGCGACGGGCCCGACCGGGAGCCACACCGCGACGGCCGCACCGGCACCGGCGGCCGGCCACAGGCCGGACCCCGGACGCGGCACGACCCGCGCGCCGACGAGCCGCAGCCCGAGCGGCAGCACCACGACCGCGCCGAGCCCGACGACCACGTGCACGACCGCCGCGGCCCCGTCCCCCAGACCCGCGCTCACGCGCGCGCCTCGCGCACGAGCCTCAGCAGGTCGTCGACCACGCCGCGCGCGACGGGGAGGCGAGCGAGCTGCACCAGACGCCCGAGGAGCGGCGCGGCACCGTCGACGAGCCGGCGGGTGCGTCGCTGGTCCGGCGATCCGTCGTGCACCCAGAAGAGCAGGAGACCGAGCTGCGCGAGCCACAGCAGCTCGGGCAGCTCGTCGCGGAGCCCGGCCGGGACCGCGGGCCGCGCGCCGGCCACGACGTCACGGAACAGCCGCTCGCTCACCTCGCGGGCCGCGCGTGACGCGGGCGAGAACGGGCTCGCTGCCGACGCGGGGCGGATCGCGACCGTCACGAACTCGGCACCGAACGCGTGGTACGGCGCGAACGCGTCGAGCCCGGCGTGCAGCACGCCCCGCAGCCGGGCCGTCAGGTCACCGCCGTCGGCGAGGACCGCCGCCGCACGCCGGGCGTGCTCGTCGTTGACGTCGCGGTAGAGCTCCTCGACGAGGTGGTCCTTGGAGGCGAAGTGGTAGTACGCGTTGCCCGTCGCGACGCCGGCCTCCTGGGCGACGAGCCGCATGGTCGTGGCGGCGTAGCCGCGCTCGCGGAAGAGCCGCAGCGCGGTGGCCCGCACGTGCGCGCGGGTGTCCCGCACGGCTCCCGTGTCGGCCGGACCGGTCGCGCCCTGGCCGCTCCCGCTCGTCGTCGGCCCGTCGGGCTCGGCGTCCCGGCGCACGTCGACCATGTCGGCTCCTCTTGAACATGTTCAACTGAACGTGTTCAACCGTAGCTCGTCAGCGGGCCGCGACGCCACCACAGGTCGCTACGCCCGCGTGGGCGACGCGAGCCGCCGGGTGTCGCGAGGCGCGCGGCGCGGGCGGGCGGGGCGGGCGCGAGACACGGGCACGCCGGGGCGCGCGGTGCGGGCGCCGCGAGGCGCGTGACGCGGGCGCGGCGAGGCGCGTGACACGGGCGCGGCCAGGCGCGGCGTGCAGCGGCCCGGGCGCGGCGGGCGTCAGAAGAGGCGCGAGTCCACGTCGTCGACCCCACGCATCGCGTCGTAGTCGAGCACGAGGCACGCGATGCCCCGGTCCGTCGCCAGCACGCGCGCCTGCGGCTTGATCTCCTGCGCCGCGAACACGCCCCGGACCGGCGCCAGCAGCGGGTCGCGGTTGAGCAGCTCGAGGTAGCGGGTCAGCTGCTCGACGCCGTCGATGTCGCCCCGCCGCTTGATCTCGACCGCGACGGTCCCGCCCGACGGGTCCTTCGCCAGGATGTCGACAGGCCCGATCGCCGTCGGGAACTCGCGGCGCACGAGCGTGTGCCCGTCGCCGAGCAGCAGGATCTGCGCGGCCAGCAGCTCCTGCAGGTGCGCCTCGACGCCGTCCTTCACGAGCCCCGGGTCGACGCCGAGGTCGTGCGCCGAGTCGTGCAGGACCTCGAACAGCTCGATCTCCAGCCGGTCGTCCGACTTCGCGTGCTGCACGGTCCACACCTGGGTGACCCCGGCCGCGCGCGACTCGTCGTCCGGCTCGCCCACCACGAGCGAGCACGGCGGGCTCATCCAGTTCAGCGGCTTGTACGAGCCACCGTCGGAGTGCAGCAGCACGCTGCCGTCGGCCTTGACGACCACCAGACGGGTCGCGCGGGGCAGGTGGGCGTTGAGCCGGCCGCTGTACCGGGCGGCGCAGGAGGCGACGACGAGACGCATCAGGAGAACCTTCGACCTCGGCGGCCGGTCGAGGACCGGACCGGGAGACGGCGCGAGGCCGTCAGATGACCGAACCGACGCGCGACGGCGTCGCCTCGATCCAGGACGTGAGCCCGGCGTACGCGTCGGGCGCCATCATGAGGTGCACCTCGTCGCCCCCGCCGCAGCGGCAGGTCACGACGACGAACGCGGCACCCGACGGGTGGGTGCCCTGCGTGCGCTCGACGACGGACAGCCCCGCCCGGTCCCAGCGGACCGACGGGCGGGGCCGCAGCGACCAGCGCCGCCACCAGTACAGCCGCTGCGAGCCGTACTGCGCGACGCCCAGGGACCACGGGCCCTCGGTCGAGCGGCCCACGGCGCAGCGGAAGGACCCGACGCGCCGCTCGAGGGCGTGCACGCGGGAGACCCACAGCAGGACGGCGGCCAGCACCAGTGCCGCAGCACCGATCAGCAGGCCGACGACCACAGGGCTCACCGTCGTCGGGACCTCAGTGGCGGTCGCCGGCGGAGGCCGGCCCCGTGCCGGACGCGACCGTGTCGACGACGACGGTCACCATGTCGGAGTCGACGGACAGGAAGCCGCCGTCCACGTGCCAGCGCAGCGGCGCGCCGCCGCCCGCTGGCTGCACGCGCACCTCGCCGGCGCGCAGCACGGACAGGATCGGGGTGTGGCCGGCCAGGATGCCGATCTCCCCGTCGGCGGCCGGCGCCGACACCTGCCGAGCGGTGCCCGACCAGACCTTGCCGTCGGTGGCGACGAGGTCGACCTCGAGGTCAGCCACGAACCGTCTCCTTCACGTTCGATGGGGGTGCGGACCGCCCTGCGGCGTCCGCGGCGAGGACCGCCCGGGCCCGCGCGCCGGCACGTGGCCGGCGCGCGGGCCCAGGGGTCTCAGACGCCGTACTCCTTCTGGATGCGGGCCCAGTTGCGCTCGAGGTCCTCGAGCCCGCCGATGTTGAAGAACGCCTGCTCGGCGATGTGGTCGAACTCGCCGTCCGCGATCTTCTTGAACGCCTCGACGGTCTCGCTCACGGCGACCGTCGAACCCGGGACGCTCGTGAACTTCTCGGCCATGTAGGTGTTCTGCGAGAGGAACTGCTGGATGCGGCGCGCCCGCGCGACGACGGTCTTGTCCTCCTCGGACAGCTCGTCGACGCCGAGGATCGCGATGATGTCCTGCAGCTCCTTGTTGCGCTGGAGGATCGACTTCACGCGCGTGGCGACGTCGTAGTGCTCCTGGCCCACGTACCGCGGGTCGAGGATGCGCGACGTCGAGGCGAGCGGGTCCACGGCCGGGTACAGACCGCGCGACGCGATCTCGCGCGAGAGCTCGGTCGTCGCGTCGAGGTGCGCGAACGTCGTCGCCGGCGCCGGGTCGGTGTAGTCGTCGGCGGGGACGTAGATCGCCTGGAGCGACGTGATCGAGTGACCACGCGTCGAGGTGATGCGCTCCTGCAGCAGACCCATCTCGTCGGCGAGGTTCGGCTGGTAGCCCACCGCGGACGGCATGCGGCCGAGCAGCGTCGAGACCTCGGACCCGGCCTGCGTGAACCGGAAGATGTTGTCGATGAAGAGCAGCACGTCCTGCTTGGCGACGTCGCGGAAGTACTCCGCCATCGTCAGCGCGGACAGGGCGACGCGCAGACGCGTGCCCGGCGGCTCGTCCATCTGGCCGAAGACGAGGGCCGTCTTGTCGAAGACGCCCGCCTCCTCCATCTCGACGATGAGGTCGTTGCCCTCACGCGTGCGCTCGCCGACGCCGGCGAACACCGACACACCGCCGTGGTTCTGGGCGACGCGCTGGATCATCTCCTGGATGAGGACCGTCTTGCCGACGCCCGCACCGCCGAACAGGCCGATCTTGCCGCCCTGCACGTACGGCGTGAGCAGGTCGATGACCTTGATGCCGGTCTCGAACATCGTCGTCTTCGACTCGAGCTGGTCGAACGCCGGCGCCTTGCGGTGGATCGGCCAGCGCTCGGTGATCTCGATCTTCTCGCCCGGCGCGGCGTTGAGGACCTCGCCGATGACGTTGAAGACCTTGCCCTTGGTCACGTCGCCGACGGGCACCGAGATCGGGGCGCCGGTGTCGCGCACCTGCGCGCCGCGGACGAGGCCGTCGGTCGGCTTGAGCGCGATGGCCCGCACGAGCGAGTCGCCGAGGTGCTGCGCGACCTCGAGCGTCATCGTGAACGAGCCCTCGCCCTCGCCCTGGGCGGACAGGTCGATGTCGACCTGGAGCGCGTTGTAGAGCTCGGGGATCTGGTCCGCGGGGAACTCGATGTCCACGATCGGACCGATGACGCGGGCGACCCGACCCACGCCGGGCGTGCCGGCGGTGGCGGCCGTCTCGTCGACGGTGGTGGCGGTCATGTCTGGCCTCGCTTCGCTCGTCCGGAGCGGCGCTCCGGCGTGGTCTGGGGTCGTGCGGTCGGGGTCAGGAGGCGGACGCGAGCGCGTCGGCACCCGACACGATCTCGCTGATCTCCTGGGTGATCTCGCCCTGGCGGGCCTGGTTCGCCAGGCGGGTGTACATGCGGATCAGGTCCTCCGCGTTGTCCGTCGCGGTGTGCATCGCGCGCTGGCGGGCGGCGAGCTCGGACGCGGCGGCCTGCAGGAGGCTCGCGAAGATCCGCGACCGCACGTACCGCGGGAGCAGGGCGTCGAGCACGACCTCGGGGCTCGGCTCGAAGTCGTACAGCGGCAGCGCGCCCTTGTCGTCGGCGGGCGCGACGCCCTCGACGACCTCGAGCGGGAGCATCCGCACGACGCGCGGCCGCTGCGTGACCATGTTGACGAACTGCGTGTAGACGACGTGCACCTCGGCGATGCCGCCCGCGTCCGCCGGAGCACGGAACGCGTCGAGGAGCGTGTCCGCGATCTCGCCGGCGACCTCCGGGGACGGCGCGTCCGAGTGGCCGGCCCACTGCCCCACGAGCTCGCGCCCACGGAACGTGTAGTAGGTCACCGCCCGGCGGCCCGAGACGTAGAGCGCGACCTGCTTGCCCTCCGCCTCGAGACGACCGATGAGCCGCTCCGTCTCCCGGATGACGCTCGCCGAGTAGGCGCCCGCCATGCCGCGGTCCGAGGCCACGAGCAGCACCGCGACGCGACGCGTGTCCGACCGCTCCACGAGGAACGGGTGCGACACGTTGGAGTGCGTCGCCACGGCCGACACGGCACGCGTGATCGCGCGCGAGTACGGCGACGCCATGCTCACGCGGTCACGGGCCTTGCCGATCCGCGACGCAGCGATCAGCTCCTGCGCCCGGAACATCTTCTTGAGCGACTGCGTGGACTTGATCCGCTGCTTGTAGATGCGCTGCGAACCGGCCATGTCAGGCCTTCTTCTGCCGGACGATCTGCTCCTGCTCGACCTCGACGCCCTCGTCCGCGTCGTCGCCGCCGACCAGCGGCGTGCCGTCGGCCTTGAGGAAGCCGGTGCGGAACTCGTCGACCGCCGTCGCGAGGGCCTCCTCGGTCGCGTCGTCGAGCTTGCCCGACGCGGCGATCGTGGTGAGCACCTCGGTGTTGCGGCGCAGGTGGTCGAGCAGCTCGGACTCGAAGCGGCGCACGTCCTCGACCGGGACGTCGTCCAGCTTGCCCTTCGTGCCGGCCCAGATGGACGCGACCTGGTCCTCGACCGCGAACGGCGAGTACTGGCCCTGCTTGAGCAGCTCGGTGAGGCGGGCGCCGCGCGCGAGCTGGGCGCGGGACGTCGCGTCGAGGTCGGACGCGAACATCGCGAACGCCTCGAGCGAGCGGAACTGCGCGAGGTCCAGCTTGAGCGTGCCGGAGACCGACTTCATGGCCTTGACCTGCGCGGCACCGCCGACGCGGGACACCGAGATGCCGACGTCGACCGCGGGACGCTGGTCGGCGTTGAACAGGTCGGACTGGAGGAAGATCTGGCCGTCCGTGATGGAGATGACGTTGGTCGGGATGTACGCCGAGACGTCGTTCGCCTTGGTCTCGATGATCGGCAGGCCGGTCATCGAGCCCGCGCCGAGCTCGTCGGAGAGCTTCGCGCAACGCTCCAGCAGCCGGGAGTGCAGGTAGAAGACGTCACCGGGGTACGCCTCGCGGCCCGGCGGGCGGCGCAGGAGGAGCGACACGGCACGGTAGGCCTCGGCCTGCTTCGACAGGTCGTCGAACACGACGAGGACGTGCTTGCCGCCGTACATCCAGTGCTGGCCGATGGCCGAGCCGGTGTAGGGGGCGAGGTACTTGAAGCCGGCCGGGTCGGACGCGGGGGCCGCGACGATGGTCGTGTACTCGAGCGCGCCGGCCTCCTCGAGGGCGCCACGCACGGAGGCGATGGTCGAACCCTTCTGGCCGATGGCGACGTAGATGCAGCGGACCTGCTTCGTCGGGTCGCCCGACTCCCAGTTCGCCTTCTGGTTGATGATCGTGTCGATCGCGATCGCCGTCTTGCCCGTCTGGCGGTCGCCGATGATGAGCTGACGCTGCCCGCGGCCGATCGGGATCATCGAGTCGATGGCCTTGATGCCGGTCTGCAGCGGCTCGTGGACCGACTTGCGGGCCATGACGCCGGGGGCCTGCAGCTCCAGGGCGCGGCGCCCCTCGGTCGCGATCTCGCCCAGGCCGTCGATCGGCTGGCCCAGCGGGTCGACGACGCGGCCGAGGTAGCCGTCACCGACCGGGACGGAGAGCACCTCGCCCGTGCGGCGGACCTCCTGGCCCTCCTCGATGCCGGTGAACTCGCCCAGGACGACGACACCGATCTCGCGGACGTCGAGGTTCAGCGCGAGGCCGAGCGTCCCGTCCTCGAAGCGCAGCAACTCGTTCGCCATGGCGCCCGGCAGGCCCTCGACCTGCGCGATGCCGTCGCCGGCGAGCGTGACGCGGCCGACCTCTTCGGACACCGCACCGGTCGGCTCGTAGGTCTTCACGAAGCTGTCCAGCGCGGCCCGGATCTCCTCCGGCCGGATCGTCAGCTCAGCCATTGTTCCTTCTCCTCATCGGACGCACGCGGTGCGTGCGGTCTCACAGGTCATGGGTGCACTCGCGGGGGCGGGCACCGGTCAGCTGGCAAGTCGTCGTCGGGCGTCGGCGAGACGCGCCAGCACGGTCGCGTCCACGACCTGGGGGCCGACCTGCACGCGCAGGCCACCGATCACGTGCGGGTCGAGCACCACGTTGAGCTGCACGACGCTGCCGTAGGCACGCTCGAGGATCTCGGTCAGCCGGCCGCGCTGGGCGTCGGTGAGCGGCGTCGCGGTCGACACCGTCGCGACCTGCCGCTGCCGGCGGGCCGCGATGAGGTCTGACAGGTGGCCGAGCGCCGGGACGTACCGGCGTCCGCGGGGTGCGGCTGCGAGGCGCGTGGCGAGCGCCGTCGTCACGGGCGTGGCCCGCCCGGCGAGGATGTCCTCGACGAGCTTCACGCGGGCCTCCCGCGGGACCGCGGTGTCGAACAGCGTCCGACGCACCTCACGCTGGCCGGTGAGCGCCCGGGAGAAGCGGAAGATCTCCTCCTCGACGCGCGCGAGCGAGTCGTCCGCCTCGGCCGTGGCGAGCACCGCGTGGAACGCGAGGTGCTCTGTGGCCTCGGTCAGGTCCTCGTCCGCCGACCAGCGCGAGCGCACGAGCCCCTGCGCGACCTCGACGACCCGGGGGTCGGCGGCCTGCAGGAGCCGCGCGACGAGCCCGGCCTTCGCGTCGCCGTCGATCGACGGGTCCGCCAGCGTCCGGCGCAGCGAGCCGGAGGAGTCCAGCGCGTCGACCAGGGCGAACAGCTGCTCGCCGAGCACCGACGACTGCGCACCGGCAGCAGCGAGGACCGGCTCCCACCGCTCCTCGGCGCCCGCCAGCGACGCCCGACTCGTCCCGCGCATCAGTTCCCCTTACCTGCGTCCGCCGTGGTGGCGGTGTTGGCCGCGAGCTCGTCGAGGAACCGGTCGACGACGCGCGACTGGCGCACCTCGTCCTCCAGGGCCTCGCCGACGATCTTCGACGCGAGCTCGGTCGCCAGGGTGCCGACGTCCTGCGTGAGCTGGACGGCGGCCTGCTGACGCTCGGCCTCGATCTGGCGGTGCGCCGTCTCCGTGATGCGCGCGGCCTCCTCGGAGGCCTTGGCACGCAGGTCGGCGACGATCTGGCCGCCCTCGGCGCGCGCGTCCTCGCGGATGCGGGCGGCCTCGGTGCGGGCGTCCTGGAGCTGCTGGTGGTACTCCGCCAGCGCGGCGGCGGCCTCGGCCTGCGCCGTCTCCGCCTTGGCCAGACCGCCCTCGATCTTCGCCGTGCGCTCGTCGAGGATCGCCTGGAACTTCGGGAGCGCGTACTTGTAGAACGCGATCGCGATGATCAGCAGGACGACCGACGACCAGAAGATGTCGTACGCAGCGGGGATGAGCAGGTCGATGCCCTGCACCTCCTCGGTGCCTTCCGCGGCCGTCACGAGGGCCGCGGGGTTCGCGGCGTGGATCACGGGAAGAGGAAGCCCGTGATGAGGCCGAGGAGGCCGAGGACCTCGACGAAGCCGATACCGATGAACATCGTGGTGCGCAGCTGGCCGGCCACCTCGGGCTGGCGTGCGATGCCCTCGATGGTCTTGCCGATGAGGATGCCCAGGCCGATACCGGGACCGATGACGGCGAGGCCGTAGCCGACGGTCGCGATGTTGCCCGAGACGGCGTCCGCCGCCGCGAGGATGGTGCTGGTGTCCGCAAGAGCCACGGTTGCTCGTTCCTTCCGTTGGGTACCCGACCGGTCGGCCGGCTACTCGATCGTGGGGTGAGGACCGCGAGGGCCCTCCGGGGGTGGGACGACGGTCAGTGTTCCTCTTCGACCGACAGGCTGATGTAGACGGCCGTGAGGACCACGAAGATGTAGGCCTGCAGCGCGGCGACGAAGATCTCGAACAGCGTCATCGCGAGGCCCGCGGTGAACGTGAGCGCGCCGAACGCCTTCATGGCGGGCACGGCCTCGAAGATGAAGTACTGCGTCGCCGAGAAGCACAGGACGAGCATGAGGTGCCCGGCGACCATGTTGGCCATGAGTCGGATCGCGAGCGTGGCGGGCCGGATCACGAAGACCGTGAGGAACTCGATCGGCGTCAGCAGCACGTACATGAACCACGGCACGCCCGGCGGGAACAGGCTGGCCTTGAGGAAGCCGCCGACCCCGTGCGCCTTGACGCCCGCGCCGAGGTACATGACGTACACCCACGCCGCGAGCATGACCGGCAGGCCGATGAGCGACGTGCCGGCGATGTTGAGGAACGGGATGACGCCCGTGATGTTGAACGCGAGGATCGCGAAGAAGATCGTCGTCAGCAGCGCCACGTACTTGTGGGCGCGCTCCTTGCCGAGGATCTCCTCGGCGACGTTGATCCGCACGAAGTCCAGCAGGATCTCGATGACGTTCTGGAACCGGCCCGGGACGAGCGTGGCACGGCGCGCCGCGACGACCATGATCACCACGAGCGCGACGGCCGCGATGACGCGGACCATCTGGATCCGGTTGAACTCGAAGATCGTGCCTTCGAACAGGATCGGCGGCGGGAAGAAGTCGGTGATCGACGGCGCATGGAATCCACCGCTCTCGCCCTCGTGCGTGGCGAACGGCGCGATCATCGCAAGGCTGGACAGAGCGAGCTCCTGGTGGTCGTGATGCGGCGCACCCTCGGCGTCGTGGGCATGCGGCGGCACCTGGCCGTCATGGATGGCTGGAAGCCTAACCTATGAATCCGCCCGCCCTGCACGCCCGTCCGCGGTCCCGGACGGGACCTAGGACCTACCCGTCGGAGGGCCTGCCGACGGGTTCCGGGACGGGCCGCACGGGCGGCCCCGGGCAGGTCAGGACGACGGCTCGACGTAGGGCACGCGCCCGCGCGAGACGGCCCGGTAGTCCAGGTAGGCCGAGCCGAGGACGCCGACCGCGAGCACCGCCGCGAGCACGCCCTTGGAGTAGAACGTCAGGTCGCGCAGCAGCGCGAGCACGACGATGACGACGACCACCTTGCCGAGCCACGCGCCCATGACGACGGCCGCCATCTTCTGCGGCGAGGAGTGCACCGTCAGCAGCATCGTCACGACGGTCGTGCCCGAGAAGACGAGCGCGAGGCCGACGCCGATGAGCGCGCCCCACACGCCCGGCATGCCGGCGACGAGGGCGCCGATGCCGACCCCGAGCACCGTCAGCGCCCCGAGGAGCAGGAGCGTGTCGCGCAGCGCGGACCGGAACACGGCCTCGGCGGCGGTCGACGTGCCCGGCTTCGGCGTCGAGGGCTGCGGCGTGCCGGCGTCGGGGGCGGGCGTCGGGTCGGTCACGGGGCCTCCAGGGGCGGGGTGGTGGCGCGCCCGCGCAGCGGGCCGAGGGTCAGGACGGTCGCGACGAGGACGCCGACGCCGACCGTGACGAGGACGGCGGTCGTCGACCAGATCACCAGCGAGGCGACACCGAACGCGAACACCGCCGTCCAGATGTACATGATCCCCACCGAGCGGCGGTGCGAGTGCCCGAGCGCGAGCATCCGGTGGTGCAGGTGCATCCGGTCCGGGTGGAAGGGCGACTTGCCCGCCCCGACACGGCGGACCACGGCGAGCGCCATGTCGAGCAGCGGCACGAGCATGACCGCGAACGGCAGCAGCATCGGCAGGAACGCCGGGAACTGCTGGCGCGGCAGCGCCTCGGGGTCGATCTGGCCGGTGACCACCACGGCCGCGGCGGACATGACGAACCCGAGCACCATCGAGCCGGAGTCCCCCATGAAGATGCGCGCGGGGTAGACGTTGTGCGGCAGGAACCCGAGGCACGCGCCGACCAGGGCGGCGAGCACGAGGGTCGCCAGGCTCGCGTAGTCGTCGCTGCTCGAGGCCACCACGAGCCGGTAGGAGTAGAAGAAGAAGGCGGCGCCGCCGATCGCGAGCACGCCGGCGGCGAGCCCGTCCAGGCCGTCGACGAAGTTCACCGCGTTCATCGCGACGACGACGGTGAGGATCGTGAGGAACATCCACATCCGGGTGGAGCCGAGCACGACGCCGCTGACGGGGAGCTGGTAGAGCTGCACGCCCTGCCACGCGAGGAACCCGGCCGCGAGCACCTGGCCGAGCAGCTTCGTGAGCCAGTCGAGGTCCCAGATGTCGTCGGCGACGCCCAGGGCGCACACGAGCGCGGCGCCGCCGAGGATGCCGATGATCGGGCGCGGGTTGGCGTACACGCGGTCGAGGAACGGCGCGGTGCCCGCCAGGAGCAGCGCGACGAGGATGCCCAGGTACATCGCGAGGCCGCCGAGCCGCGGCGTCGGGATCGCGTGCACGTCACGGTCGCGCACCGCCGTGATCGCCCCCCAGCGCAGCGCGCACCAGCGGGCGAGCGGCGTCATGAGGTAGGTGACCGCGGCGGCGACGAGCAGGACGAGCAGGTAGACCCTCACGGGCCGGGCTCCGGCGGCTCCTCGGGCGCCTCGACGGGTGCGACCTCGGCGAGCTGCTCGAGCGTCAGGGCGCCCGCGCGCACGAGGCGCAGGACGTCCCCGGTGGCGTCGACGATCGTGGACGCCACCTGGCCCGGCGCGTCGCCCGCGTCGAGGTAGACGGCGACGGAGTCGCCGAGCTGCGCGTGCGCGTCCTGCGCGGTGACCGCGGCGGGCGACCCCGTCCGGTTCGCGCTCGACACCGCCATCGGACCCGTCCGGCGCAGCAGCGCGAGAGCCGTCGGGTGGTCGGGGACGCGCAGCGCGACCGTGCCGTTCGTCTCCCCCAGGTCCCACGCGAGCGAGGGCTGCGCGTGCACGATCAGCGTCAGCCCGCCGGGCCAGAACGCCTCGGCGAGGGCGCGCGCGGCGTCGGGCACGTCGGTCGCGAGCCCGTCGAGGGTGCGCACGTCGGGGATGAGCACGGGCGGCGGCATCTGGCGGCCGCGACCCTTCGCGTCGAGCAGGGCCTGCACCGCCGGGGGCGTGAACGCGTCGGCCCCGATCCCGTAGACGGTGTCCGTCGGCAGGACGACGAGTGCGCCGCGTGAGACCGCGGCGACCGCCTCGTCGATCGCGGGACCCCAGGTGCTCGGATCGGACGCGGACCGGATGCGCTCGCTCACGGGGTGGAGTCTCCCACGTCCGGGCGGGTGGACCGGACGAGTTCGGGCACGCTCCTGCGCGCCACGAGCATCCGCGGCCGGCCGGTCAGGTCGGGCCGGGTCTCGACGTCGACGAGCCCCCCGGTGGCGTGGGCGGCGTCGCGCGCGGCACCGTCCTGCACCTCGGCGTGCTCCATGACGAGCAGCCCGCCCGGCCGCAGCAGCCGCACCGCGGCGGCCAGCACGGCACGCGGCACGTCGAGCCCGTCGGCACCGCCTCCGTACAGGGCCAGGTCCGGGTCGTGGTCGCGCACCTCGGGGTCCACCGGCTCGGCGTCCGGCGGGATGTACGGCGGGTTGGAGACGACGACGTCGACGCGCCCCGCCAGGTCCGCGAGCAGGCCCGTGTCGCGCACGTCGCCGGGCAGGACGCGCACGTCCGCACCGGCGTCGGCCGCGTTGCGGCGGGTGAGCGCGACCGCCGCGGGCGACGCGTCCACCGCGGCGACGCGGGACCCGGGCACCTCCGTGGCGACCGCGAGCCCGAGCCCGCCTGCCCCGCAGCACAGGTCGACCACGACCGGCGACGTCCCGGCTGCGACGAGCCGGGCCGCCTCGTCGACCGCGACCTGCGCGACGACCTCCGTCTCGGGGCGCGGCACGAACACGCCGGGCTCGACGTGCAGCGTCAGCCAGCGGAACGTCGTGCGTCCGACGATGTGCTGGAGCGGCTCGCGCCGACGTCGGCGGTCCACGAGGTCGGCGTAGGTCGCGGCGAAGCCCTCCGGCACGGGCGGCGCGAGGACGAGGTCCAGCCGGTCGAGCCCGAGCGCGTGCGCCGCGAGGGCCGTCGCGTCGACCCGTGGCGACGCGACCCCGGCCTCGTCGAGCACGCGCGTCGCGCCCTCGACGAGCGCACGCAGCGTCGGCGCGCTCACCGCTCCCCCGCGGACGCGAGCCGGGCCGCCTCGTCGGCGTCGATCGCGGACTGCACGACCGGGCCGAGGTCGCCGCCGAGCACGGCGTCGAGGTTGTACGCCTTGTAGCCGGTCCGGTGGTCGGCGATCCGGTTCTCCGGGAAGTTGTACGTGCGGATCCGCTCCGAGCGGTCCACGGTGCGCACCTGCGAGCGGCGGGCCTGCGACGCGGCGGCCGCGGCCTCCTCCTGGCGCGCGGCGAGGAGCCGGGCACGCAGGACGCGCATGGCCTGCTCGCGGTTCTGCAGCTGCGACTTCTCGTTCTGCATCGAGACGACGATGCCCGTCGGCAGGTGCGTGATGCGGACGGCCGAGTCGGTCGTGTTGACGGACTGGCCGCCAGGCCCCGACGAGCGGTACACGTCGATGCGCAGGTCGTTGGGGTCGATGTCGACCTCGCCCTCGTCCTCCGCCTCCGGGAGCACGAGCACGCCCGCGGCCGACGTGTGGATCCGGCCCTGCGACTCGGTGACCGGCACGCGCTGGACGCGGTGCACCCCGCCCTCGTACTTCAGGTGCGCCCAGACCCCGTCCTCGGGCGCGACGGCGCCGCGCGCCTTGACGGACAGGTGCACGTCCTTGAACCCGCCGAGGTCGGACTCGGTGGACTCGAGCACCTGCGTCTGCCAGCCCATGCGCTCGGCGTACCGCGTGTACATGCGCAGCAGGTCGCCCGCGAACAGCGCCGACTCCTCGCCGCCCTCCCCTGCCTTGATCTCGAGGATGACGTCGCGCGCGTCGTCCGGGTCGCGCGGCACGAGCACGTCGCGCAGCCGCGCCTCCGCCGTGCGCGCGACGTCCTGCAGCGCGGGCAGCTCCGCCGCGAACGCCTCGTCGACCTCCGCGAGCTCCGCGGCCGCCTCGGCGTCGTCGCTCGCCGCGCGCCACGCCCGGTAGGCCTGCGCGACGCGCCCGAGCTCGGCGTACCGCCGGCCGAGCCGCCGGGCGAGGGCGGCGTCGGCGTGCACGGCGGGGTCGGCGAGGCGCGCCTCGATCTCGGCGTGCTCGTCGAGCAGCGGCTGCGCCGCGGCGTAGGCCTCGCTCATCCGGGTCCTCCTGGGGGACGTCGGCGCGCGCACGCCCGACGGCGGTGCGCGGCCGGGGTGCACGTCGGGTGCACAAAGCAGCAGCGCCGGTGCCCGCGCGGACACTGCCATGGAGGGCAGTCGTCCGCGCCGGGCACCGGCGCTGCGGAGGTGCTAGTTGGCCGACTTCTTGCCGTAGCGCGCCTCGAACCGGGCCACGCGGCCACCGGTGTCGAGGATCTTCTGCTTGCCCGTGTAGAACGGGTGGCAGGCGCTGCACACGTCGGCGTGGATCTTGCCGCTCGTCACCGTCGAGCGCGTGACGAAGGTGTTGCCGCACGTGCACGTGACCTCGGTGACCACGTACTGCGGGTGGATGTCAGACTTCACAGGGCTTCTCCTTGTTGGGGTGTCCCCGGGTCCCGGCGCGCTGCGCGCACGGGTGAACCGCAGACCAACAGTCGATTGTGCCAGAACGACGGCGGCCCCCGAAATCTTCCCGCGGCCGCCGGGGGCGTCAGGAGGCGCGCGCGAGCGAGCCGATCTGCTCGTCGTCGGTGTCGTGCAGCACGAGCTCGTCGCCGTCGACCTCGGCCCACGCCGCGTCGGTCAGCCACGTGTCGACGCCCTCGCAGGCCATCTGCGTCGAGGCGAAGGGCTCGAAGCGGACCGTGCCCTCGTCGTCCTGCGACCACTCGCCGTTGAGCTGGTTGCACCCGTCCGTCCCGGAGACGGTGCCGTCGTCGGCGATCACGAGCTGCGGCTCGCCCTCGCCCTGCTCGCCCCAGGTGCCGACCGCGCCGGGGTCCGGGTCCCCGCACGCGCCGAGCAGGCCGGCGACGAGAACCAGGACAGGGCCGCACGCGACGAACCGCCTCATACCGGGCACCGTAGCAGCGCCGCGCACCCCCCGCCCGGCGAGGCGGAGCGCGCGCCGACCGCTTTGCCCGAAGCGTGTCGGACCAGGTCAGCGCCGTGATTGCCGCTGAATCTCACATGCTGGAACGGCACGGGTCGGCTGCCGTAGGTCCCACGCGGACCGACGACGCCGGGAGGACGATCACCTCACGAGCACTCTCACGAGGAGCTGAGCACCAATGACGGTGTGCCTGCACGTCTTCCGCGGCGACCCCGACGGCAAGACCCCCGACCCCGGTACCTCCACCCTGCGCACGGCGACCTGCGTCCGCTGCGGACGCCGACGCACCTACCTGCAGCGCTGGCCCGGCCGCGACCGGACCCCGTCCGCCGCGCCCGACGCGTTCACGCCGCGGACCTGAGGGCGGCCCGCCCGGCGTCGCCCGGGTGACGCGCCCGTCCGGCGGCCCTGCGCAGGACCGGTCCGGCGACGTAGCTACTCCTTGGGCGGCAGCGAGCGCGCGTGCGCGACTCCCGCGTCGACCCACCGGTCCAGCTCGTCGTCGTCCGCGACCGCGCCCGGCTCGACGAGCAGCCAGCCCGCCAGGCCGCGCCCGCGCATCTCGAACGGCCGGGTGCCCGGCTCCGCGAGCAGCGACGGCGTCTCCTCCGGCGGCACCCGGACCATGAGCCCGCCCTGCTTGCCGCTCACGCCGACGGCCATGTGACCGCCGACGAGGAACGCCACCCCGCCGAACATCCGGCGCTCCTCGACGGGGACCCGCGCCCCCACGAGCTCCCGCACGCGCCCGACCAGCACCTCGTCGACCACCGTCGCCCCTCCCGTCGGCCTGCCGGCGGCGTCACCGGCCCGCGACCAGCGTGGCAGAGGCGGCCGTCCGCGTCGACGGTCCGCCGGGCCCGCGCGCGCGACGGCCCCGCCTCCCTCGGAGGGAGCGCGGGGCCGTCGGGGCGTGCGGTGTCAGACCGTGCGGCCGACCTCGGCGTCGCCGAGCGTGCCGCCCGGGGTCGTCTTCTGCACCTGGAGCAGGAACTCGACGTTGGACTTCGTCTCGCGGAGCTTGCCGACGAGCAGCTCGATCGCCTGCTGCTGGTCGAGCGCACCCATGACCCGGCGCAGCTTGTAGACGATCTTGAGCTCGTCCTGCGCCATGAGGATCTCCTCGCGGCGCGTGCCCGACGCGTTGACGTCGACCGCCGGGAAGATGCGCTTGTCCGCCAGGGACCGCGAGAGCCGCAGCTCCATGTTCCCGGTGCCCTTGAACTCCTCGAAGATGACCTCGTCCATCTTGGAGCCGGTCTCGACGAGCGCCGACGCCAGGATGGTGAGCGACCCGCCGTTCTCGATGTTGCGGGCCGCACCGAAGAACTTCTTCGGCGGGTACAGCGCCGAGGCGTCGACACCGCCGGACAGGATGCGGCCCGACGCGGGCGCGGCCAGGTTGTAGGCGCGCGACAGGCGGGTCAGCGAGTCCAGCAGCACGACGACGTCCTGGCCCAGCTCGACCAGGCGCTTGGCCCGCTCGATCGCGAGCTCCGCGACGATCGTGTGGTCCGAGGCGGGACGGTCGAACGTCGAGGCGATGACCTCGCCGCGGACCGTCCGCTCCATGTCCGTGACCTCCTCGGGGCGCTCGTCGACGAGCACGACCATGAGGTGGACCTCGGGGTTGTTCGCGGAGATCGCGTTCGCGATCTGCTGCATGATGATCGTCTTGCCCGCCTTGGGCGGCGCGACGATGAGGCCGCGCTGACCCTTGCCGATGGGCGCGACGATGTCGATGACGCGCGGCGTCAGGCGCGTCGGCTCGGTCTCCAGGCGCAGCCGCTCCTGCGGGTACAGGGGCGTGAGCTTGGTGAACTCGGGACGCTGCCGCGCCTCCTCGGGCGACAGGCCGTTGACCGTGTCGAGCCGCACGAGCGCGTTGAACTTGCTCGGCCGGTTGCCCTGCTGCGGCGCCTGCTCGCCCTCACGGGGCTGGCGGACCGCGCCCGTGATCGCGTCGCCGCGGCGCAGCCCGGCCTTCTTCACCTGGCTGAGCGAGACGTACACGTCGTTCGCACCCGGCAGGTAGCCCGACGTGCGGACGAACGCGTAGGAGTCGAGCACGTCGAGGATGCCCGCGACGGGCAGCAGGACGTCGTCCTCGGTGACCTCGATCTCGTCGAGGCCCGCGACCTCGGGCTGACCGCTGCGACCGCGGCCGCGCTTGCGGTCCCGGTCGCGGTAACGGTCGCGGGAGCGACGGCGGCGGCCGCCGCGCTCGTCGTCGTCGAGGACGCCCTCGGCCTGCGGCGCCGGTGCGCCCTGGCCTCGGCCCGCCTGCTCGGGCTGCGGACGCTGCACGGGCTCGTCGCCGCGACGGGGCTCCTCGGGAGCGCCCTGCCCGCGGCCGGCGCGGCGCGAGCGCCGTTCGGCCTGCGCGTCGCCGCGAGCCGCGCGGTCGTCGCGCGCCTCGGCGGGTGCGAGGCGCGCGTCGAGAGCGGCCTCCAGGCCGGCGAGCGCGTCCTGGCGGGGACGCTGCTCCTCGTCGCGGCGCGGCTCACGGTCGGCACGCGGCTCACGGTCGGCACGCGGCTCACGTTCGGCGCGCGGCTCACGCTCCGTGCGGGGCTCACGGTCGGTGCGGGACTCACGCCCGGCGCGCGGCTCGCTGTCGGTGCGCGGCTCACTGTCGGCGCGCGGCTCACGCTCGGCGCGCGGCTCACGGTCGGCGCGCGGCTCACGGTCGGTGCGCGCCGCCCGCTCGGCACGGGGCTCGGCCTCGACGCGCGGCTGGGCCGGCGAAGGCTCGGCCGCGGCCGGCGCGGCGCCCTCCTGCGCGGGCTGCGGCGCACGGCGGCGGCGCTCGCGCACGGGCGCCGCGTCCGCGACGGCGACGGCCTCGGCGCGGCGCGGCTCGTCGAGCGCACGCGTGCGGGCGGCGCCCCGGGCGGCCGTGATGGCCTCGACCAGGTCGCCCTTGCGCATCTTCGAGGTGCCCTTGACCCCCAGCTCGGAGGCAAGCGCCTGCAGCTCGGGCAGGCGCAGCGCGGTGATCGAGCCGCCGCGGGCGGACCCGCCGGTCGTCGTCACGGCGGGATCGATGGTGTCTGTCACGAAGGACCCTTCCCCCTCGTCGGTGGCCGGCCCCACGGGGAGGGGCTGCGGCCGGGTCCCGGTCCGACGACCGGGACGTGCGGTGGAGCGGCACGGCGCGTACGACGACGTCTGCGACGTCTGCGCGCGTGGGCTGGAACGTTCCCGGGTGTCGACTCGCGGGGAGGTACCCGGCGCAGAACGGCACGGCCGAGCCGGAGGACGAGGTCCGGGGAACACGTCGATGCTACCACCGACGGTCCGGGCACAGGCCCGCCTCGAGGCACGCGCGCGCGTTCACCCGATCGAGCGGGCCGCCGTCGCCGGGAGCCGCTCGCTGCGGGCTCCGTCGAGGTCCACCGCCAGGCGCACGACGCGCCAGCCGCCCATCACCCCGCCGAACGCGGCGCGCAGCACCTCGTCCGCGTCCGTGGCCGGCGCGCCGGTGCCCGTGGCGCCCCCCGCACCGTGGCCGTCGTGCACCCGCCGGGCGAGGGCGAGGACCGTCGGGCCGGCGCCGGACACCACCGCCGCGACGCCGGCCGCGCGCAGGACGTCCACGAGGGCGAGCGAGTCGCGCATGACGGAGCGGCGGTACTCCTGGTGCAGCCGGTCCTCCGTCGCCGCGAGCAGCAGGTCGGGGCGGCGCCCCAGGGCCTCGACGAGCAGCGCGGCGCGACCGGCCTGGAACGCGGCGTCACCGTGCGGGACGGTCGCGGGCAGGACGCCGCGCGCGGCCTTCGTCGACAGGTGCGTCGCAGGGACGACCGCCACGGGCACGACGTCGTCGTGCACCGCGACGCGCACGGCGTCGACCGCCCCTGTGCGGGCGTCGGTCCACGCGACGGTCGCGCCGCCCAGCAGCGCGGGCGCCGCGTTGTCCGGGTGCCCTTCCATCGCGGTCGCGAGCGCCAGGGCCGTGGCGTCGTCGAGCGCCGCGGGGTCCGCGACGAGCGCGCGGGCCGCGACGATCCCGGCGACGACCGCAGCGGCCGACGAGCCGAGGCCACGGCCGTGCGGGATCGCGTTGCGGCACGTCAGGTGCAGGCCCGTCTGCGGCGCGCCGACGTGGTCGAGCGCGGTGCGCAGCGCCTGCACGACCAGGTGGCTCTCGTCGTCCGGCACCTCGCCGGCGCCCTCGCCCGTGACCTCGACGGTCACGCCCGACGTCCCGAGCGCCCGCACCTCGACCTCGTCGTGCAGCGTCAGCGCGACGCCCAGCGCGTCGAACCCCGGGCCGAGGTTCGCGCTCGTCGCGGGGACGCGGACGCGGACGTGGTCCGCCCCCAGCCGCATCGCGGCCTCAGTCCAGGCCGAGCGCGGACGCGATGGACACGACGTCCGCGGACACCCGTACGGGCTCGACGTCGTGGCCCTCGGGCGTCCTGAGCGCCCACTGCGGGTCCTTGAGGCCGTGCCCTGTCACCGTGATCGCGATCCGGGCGCCCGCGGGCACCCGGCCCTGCTCGGCGAGCATGAGCAGGCCCGCGACACCGGCGGCCGACGCCGGCTCGACGAAGACGCCGACCTCCGCGGACAGCACGCGGTGCGCGGCGAGGATCTGCTCGTCGGTGACGGCCTCGATCAGGCCGCCCGACACGTCGCGCGCGTCCTCGGCCTGCTGCCACGACGCGGGGTTGCCGATCCGGATCGCGGTCGCGATCGTCTCCGGCTGGTCGATCGGGAAGCCCCGGACGATCGGCGCGGCACCCGCCGCCTGGAAGCCCCACATGACCGGCGTCCGGGTCGCGACGGCACCGTGCGCCTCGCCCGCGTCGAGGCCCGCGTACTCGCGGTAGCCCTTCCAGTACGCGGTGATGTTGCCGGCGTTCCCGACGGGCAGCACGTGGATGTCGGGGGCGTCGCCGAGCGCGTCGACGATCTCGAACGCACCCGTCTTCTGGCCCTCGATCCGGTCGGGGTTGACGGAGTTCACGAGGTCCACGGGGTAGGCCTCGGCCAGCTTGCGTGCGGCGACGAGGCAGTCGTCGAAGTTGCCGTCCACCTGCAGGAGCCTGGCCCCGTGCGCGATCGCCTGGGAGAGCTTGCCCATGGCGATCTTGCCGTCGGGCACGAGCACCGCGCACACCATGCCGGCGCGCGTGGCGTACGCGGCGGCGGACGCGGACGTGTTGCCCGTCGACGCGCACACGACCGCCTTCGCGCCGCGCGCGGCCGACGCGGAGATCGCGGTCGTCATGCCGCGGTCCTTGAAGGAGCCCGTGGGGTTCATGCCCTCGAACTTCACGTACACGTCCGCGCCCGAGCGCTCGGACAGCGCCGGGGCCGGGATCAGGGGCGTGCCGCCCTCCCCCAGCGTGACGACCGTCTCCTGGACGTGGGCGGGCAGTCGGTCGGCGTACTCGGCGATGACGCCGCGCCACTGGTGGGCCATCAGGCTCCTTCGACTCGCAGGACGGACACGATGCTGCGGACCACGTCGAGGCCGGCGACGGCCTCGACGGTGGCGCGCAGGGAGGCGTCGGGGGCGGTGTGCGTGGTGATGACAAGGTGCGCGACGGCCGGGTCCGCGGTCGCGTCGCCGTCGGGGCTCTGCCGGACGGCCTCGATCGAGACGTCGTGCTCGGCGAGCGCGGACGCGACCTGCGCGAGCACGCCGGGGCGGTCCGCGACCTCGAGCCGCACCTGGTAGCGCGTGCGCGCGGCGGCCGCGGGCAGCACCGGCAGCGCCGCGTAGGACGACTCGACCGGTCCCCTGCCGCCGAGCACCCGGTGCCGGGCGACCGACACGACGTCGCCGAGGACCGCCGACGCCGTGGGCACGCCGCCCGCGCCGCGGCCGTAGAACATGAGCTCGCCCGCGGCCTCCGCCTCGACGAACACCGCGTTGAACGCGCCGCGCACGCCCGCGAGCGGGTGGTCCGCTCGGATGAGCGCCGGGTGCACCCGGACCTGCACGCCGGACGTGCCGTCGGCGTCCTCGCCGCGCTCGGCGATCGCGAGCAGCTTGATGACGTGGCCGGTGCGCTGCGCCCACGCGACGTCGTCCGCCGTGACCGCGGTGATCCCCTCGCGGTGCACGTCGTCGAGCCCGACCCGGGTGTGGAAGGCGAGGGAGGCGAGGATCGCGGCCTTCGCGGCGGCGTCGTAGCCCTCGACGTCGGCGGTCGGGTCGGCCTCCGCGTAGCCGAGCGCCTGCGCCTCCTTGACCGCCTGGTCGAGGTCGAGGCCCTCGGTCGTCATGCGGTCGAGCACGTAGTTCGTGGTCCCGTTGACGATGCCGAGCACGCGCCGGACGTGGTCGCCCGCGAGCGACTCGCGCACGGGACGGACGATCGGGATCGCGCCCGCGACGGCCGCCTCGAAGTAGAGGTCGGTGCCGGCGGCGTCGGCCGCGGCGTAGAGCGTGGGGCCGTCCTGCGCGAGCAGCGCCTTGTTCGCGGTGACGACGGACGCGCCGTGCTCGATCGCGTGCAGCAGCAGCGACCGGGCGGGCTCGATGCCGCCCATGACCTCGACGACGACGTCCGCCTTCTCGACGAGGGTCGTGCCGTCGGCCGTGAGCAGCGCGCGGTCGACGACCGGGTCGCGCTCGACGTCGACGTCGCGCACGGCCACGCCGACGAGCTCGAGGCGGGCCCCCACCCGGGCCGCCAGGTCGTCGGCCTGCGTCGTCAGGAGCCGCACGACCTCCGTGCCGACGACGCCGCAGCCGAGGACGGCGACGCGCAGGGACGGACGGGGGTCGGGCGACAGGACCACGGGAACGGCCTTCCGGTTCGGCGGGTGCCACCTGCCGCGCACGGCGGCGGCCGGCAGCAGGGCGGTGACGCGGCCCAGGATAGAGGGGGGCGCAGGCGCGGCGGGGAGCCCGTCCAGGGCTCGGCCCGACCACGTGCTGGACGCGCGTCTGGTGAGGCGTGCCTCACCCGGGTTAGCGTCCGTACCGTGCGTGGTGCTGACACCGCGTCAGCACCCTCGCGAGGAGCCCGCATGAGCACGACGACCGACGAGCACGCGCTCGCCCCGCTCTCGGCAGCGCTGCGCGCCGGGACGCGCGAGGCCCACGAGAGCGCCGAGCGCTCGCCCTTCGTCGAGCACCTCGTCGGCGGGCGTCTCGACGTCGCCGCCTACGCGGACCTCGCCGCGCAGCAGCTCGCGGTCTACACCGCGCTCGAGGCCGCGGGCCACGCGCTGCGCGCCGCCGGGGACGACCACGGGCTGGTGTTCGACGAGCTGCGGCGCGTCCCGGCGATCGAGGCCGACCTCGCCCACCTCTACGGGCCCACGTGGCGCGAGGCGGTCCGGACGCTGCCCGCCACGGTCGCGTACGTCGAGCGGCTGCGCACGGTCACCGCCGACCTGCCGGGCTACGCCGCGCACGCCTACACGCGCTACCTCGGCGACCTGTCCGGCGGGCAGGTGCTGCAGCGCATGATCCAGCGGCACTACGGGCTGCAGGCGGGGCTGTCGTTCTACGACTTCCCGCAGATCCACCGGCTCAAGCCGTTCAAGGACGTGTACCGCGAGCGGCTCGACGCGCTCGACCTGTCCCCCGCGCAGCGGGCGGAGGTCGTCGACGAGGCGCGCGTCGCGTTCCGGCTCAACCAGGCGATGTTCACCGACCTGGCCGCCGTGCACGTGCGCTGACCCGAGGCATCCCGGACGCATCGAGCCCGGCCCCCACGCGCGGGCAGCCCGCCGAGGCCGGCGCGAGGCGCCGGGTCAGGCGTCGGTGTCGAGCGCGAGCAGGTCGTCGACCGTCTCGCGGCGGACGAGCACGCGCGACGCACCCTCCCGGACCGCCACGACCGGCGGACGCGTCAGCAGGTTGTAGTTCGACGCCATGGATCGTCCGTACGCGCCCGTCGCGGCGACCGCGAGCAGGTCACCCGCACGCACGTCGCCCGGCAGGTGCACCTCGTGCACGACGATGTCGCCGCTCTCGCAGTGCTTGCCCACGACGCGCGCCAGCACGGGCTCCGCCGTCGACAGCCGGCCGACGACCTCCGCGTGGTACTGCGCGCCGTACAGCGCGGGACGGATGTTGTCGCTCATGCCGCCGTCGACCGACACGTACAGACGCGTCCGCCCCTCGTCGAGCCGCACGGGCTTGACGGTGCCGACCGAGTAGAGCGTCAGGCCCGCCGGCCCGACGATCGCGCGGCCCGGCTCGATCGAGAACCGCGGCAGGTCCGTGCCGACCTCCGCCGCGCTGCGCTCGACCGACGCGGCGACCTCCTTGGCGATGCGGTCCGCGTCGAGCGCGACCTCACCCGGCAGGTACGCGATGCCGTACCCGCCGCCGAGGTCGACCTCCTCGACGAGGACGCCCGTGCGGGCCGCGAGCCGCGCCCGCAGCGCCAGCACCGCGCGCGCCGCGACCGCGAAGCCCGACGGGTCGAGGATCTGCGAGCCGATGTGCGAGTGGATGCCGAGCAGCCGCAGCTCCGGGCGCGCGACCACCGCGAGCAGCGCGGTCATGGCCGGGCTGTCGTCGTCGGCCGCCGCGACGGTGTCCGCGGTGCCGCGGGACGGGGCCAGCGAGAGGCCGAACTTCTGGTCCTCGTGGGCCGTCGAGATGTACTCGTGGCCGCCCGCGTGCACCCCCGTCGTCACGCGCACCATCACGGGCGCGGGCGCTCCCCCGCGTGCCGCGACCGCGTCGGCGACGCGCTCGATCTCCACGAGCGAGTCGACGATGATCCGCCCGACGCCCGCGTCGAGCGCCGCCGCGATCTCCCCGTCCGACTTGTTGTTCCCGTGCAGGCCGATCTCCGCGCCCGGGACGCCCGCGCGCAGCGCGACCGCGAGCTCGCCGCCCGACGCGGTGTCGACGCGCAGGCCCTCCTCGTGCACCCAGCGGGCGACCGCGACCGACAGGAAGGCCTTGCCCGCGTAGTACACGTCGACGCCCGCACCGATCTCGGCGAAGGCCTCCGTGAACGCGCGCCGGTAGGTGCGCGCGCGGGTCCGCAGGTCCTGCTCGTCGAGCACGTACGCCGGGGTGCCGTGCTCGGCCGCGAGCGCGCGCACGTCGACGCCCGCGACGCGTACGGCGCCGTCGGCCCCGCGCTCGACGCCCGTGGACCAGGGCTCGCCGGGGATCGTCGTCACGCCGACCGCCGAGCCGACCGCCGAGCCGGATGCCGAGCCGGGTGCCGTGGTCACATGCGCTCCGGCGCGCTCACGCCGAGCAGGCCCAGGCCGTTCGCGAGGACCTGGCGCGTCGCGTCGACGAGCCACAGGCGCGTGCGGTGGCCGTCGTCGACCGGCTCGTCGCCGAACGGCACGACCCGGCGCTTGGCGTCGTACCACTTGTGGAACGTGCCGGCGAGGTCCTCGAGGTACCGCGCGACGCGGTGCGGCTCCCGCAGCTCTGCCGCCTGCGCGACGATCCGCGGGAACTCCGCGAGCTGCCCGAGCAGCACGGCCTCCGACTCGTGGTCGAGCAGGGACGCGTCGAAGCCGTCCTCCTTGCGGACCCCGGCGTCGACGGCGTTGCGGCCGATGCTCGCGGTGCGGGCGTGCGCGTACTGCACGTAGAAGACGGGGTTCTCGTTCTTCGCGGACGCGAGCAGGTCGAGGTCGAGGTCGATCGTCGAGTCCGCCGACGAGCGCGCGAGCGAGTAGCGGGCCGCGTCGACGCCGACCGCGTCGACCAGGTCGTCGATCGTCAGGACCGTGCCCGCGCGCTTCGACATGCGCACCGGCTCGCCGTCCTTCACCAGGTTGACCATCTGCCCGATGAGGATCTCGAGGTTGACGTGCGGGGTGTCCCCGAACGCCGCGCAGACCGCCATCATCCGGCCCACGTACCCGTGGTGGTCGGCCCCGAGCATGAGGATGACGCGGTCGAACCCGCGCTCGCGCTTGTCGAGGTAGTACGCGATGTCGCCCGAGATGTACGCGCCCTCGCCGTCGGACTTGATGACGACGCGGTCCTTGTCGTCGCCGAAGTCCGTCGTGCGCAGCCACACCGCGCCGTCCTGCTCGAAGACATGGCCGCCCGCGCGCAGCCGCTCGACCGCGTGCTCGACGGCACCCGACTCGTGCAGCGAGTCCTCGTGGAAGTACACGTCGAAGTCGACGCCGAAGTCGTGCAGCGACTGCTTGATCTCGGCGAACATCAGCTCGACGCCGCGCGCGCGGAACGCCTCGGTCGCCTCGTCACGGGGCAGCGTGCGCGGGTCGGGCTCGCCCGCCGCGAGCGCGTCGGCGACGACCTGCTCGGCGATCTCGGTGATGTACGAGCCGCCGTACCCGTCCTCGGGGGCGTCCTCGCTGAGGGCGCGGGCGACGAGCGAGCGCGCGAACCGGTCGATCTGAGCGCCGTGGTCGTTGAAGTAGTACTCGCGCGCGACGTCGGCGCCCGACGCCTGCAGCACGCGCGCGAGGCTGTCCCCGACGGCCGCCCAGCGCACGCCACCGATGTGCAGCGGCCCGGTCGGGTTCGCCGACACGAACTCGAGGTTGAGCCGCACGCCCGCGAGCGTGTCGTTGCGGCCGTACTCGCCGCCCTGCTCGACGATCGAGCGCGCGAGCTCGCCGGCCGCGGCCGCGTCCAGCCGGATGTTGAGGAAGCCCGGGCCGGCGACCTCGACCGACGCGACGCCCGACGTCTCCTTGAGGCGGCGCGCGAGCTCCTCCGCGAACGCCCGCGGGTTCGTCCCCGCCTTCTTCGCGAGCTGCATCGCGACGTTCGTCGCCCAGTCGCCGTGCTCGCGCTGCCGGGGTCGCTCGAGGTGCACCGTGGCCGGGATCGCGGCCGGGTCGAGGGCGAACGTGCCGTCGTCGACGGCGTGCACGAGAGCGGCCCGCAGGGCCTCGGAGAGCTGGGCAGGAGTCACGCGTCCAGGGTAGGGGACGGCCGTCGGGGGCCGACGCGACGTCGGGCTCGGCCGCCCGGGCAGATCGCGGCCTCGACGCGGCACGCCGACCAGGCCGGACGGTGGCGCGGGGCGCGCCGGGCGGTGTTGACTGCGCGCATGCCTGGACAGGGAACCTGAGGGATGGCGCGACGCCCCGGACTCATCGACACCGCCGTCGAGGCACTCCGCAGCCGCATCACCGCCGGCGAGTGGCCCGTCGGCTCCCGCATCCCACCCGAGCCGGCGCTCGTCGACCTGCTCGGCGTCGGCCGCAACACCGTCCGTGAAGCGGTCCAGTCCCTCGTGCACGCCGGGCTGCTGGAGAGACGCCAGGGCTCCGGGACCTACGTGCTGTCGTCCTCCGAGATGGCCGTCACCATGGGCCGGCACATCGCCGAGGCCCGGCAGCGCGACGTCGTCGAGGTCCGCCGTGCGCTCGAGGTCGAGGCCGCCCGGCTGGCCGCCCGCCGCCGCACCGCCACCGACGTCGCCCCGCTGCTCGACGCCCGCGACGCGCGCGCCGTCGCCTACCGCGCCGGGGACATCGACGCCATGGTGGTGACCGACCTCGCGCTGCACCGCGTCATCGTGCGCACCGCCGCCAACCCCGTCCTCACGTCGCTGTACGAGAACCTCATCGACGCCATCGGCGAGAACATCCGGTTCAACTTCGTCACCGACGCGCACGGCCACGACTCGCACGACGGCCTCGTCGACGCGATCGTCGCGGGCGACGAGCAGCGGGCCGTCGCCGAGACGTCCGGCTACCTGTCCGCGTTGCTGGGCGAGCCGTGACGGCTGATACGCTGACGCTCGCTTCCTGACAGGCACGCCCGCGTGCCGGTCATGCGCCCGTAGCTCAGTGGATAGAGCGTCTGCCTCCGGAGCAGAAGGTCGTAGGTTCGAATCCTATCGGGCGCACCTCGCAGGGCCGTGGTGCTGACAGCCGCACCGCGGCCTTCGTCGTGAGGCCACGTCGTCCGGTCGATCCCGGTCTACGCACCGAGGGCGCCGACCTCCTCGGGTTCCAGCTCGACGTACGGCACTCACTCGTCCCCAGCCGGCAGTCTGAACCGTGGTCCCAGCTCGCGGTCGACGTAGCTGGCGAAGCGTGCCGCGGGTTCGTGTCTAGAAGAAGGGCGTCGCCGCCCCCGGAAGGCCGGTCAGGCGCCGTCCGCGACCGCGCGGGTAGCCTGTGCCCGGAACGTCGGTGACGTCGAGGGGAGGGCGCCGTGGGTGACGTCCTGCTGACGCTCGCGCCCCTGCGCGACGCGTCCACGTTCCTCGCGCTGATGCTCGCGGGGCAGACGTTCACCACGACCCTCGTGCTGCTGGGCGCCACGACGCTCGCCGCCGTGGCCCTGGCCCTCGTCGCGCGCAGCGCCCGGGCCGTCGTCGTCGACGTGGCTTCCGCCCCGGCCGGCAGGCGGCGCCACGCGCTCACCGTGCGCCCGCCCGTCACCCAGAGCGACCCGGACGCCCCGGGTCGGCCCCGCCCTCGGGCACCCGGTCTCCTCCTCGGCTGACCCACCCCGCCGCAGTCCGCACGCACCGCGCACCACCGCGCGACGCTCTCGGCGTCCCTGCGTACCCGGGGTCGGTCGGCGAACGCGTACCCCTGCCGTTCGACCGAGGAACCCACCCATGGACCTGTTCGCCCTGCCCCTTGTCGCCACCGCGCTCGACGCCGCCTACCGCGCCCTCATGGGCCTGACCGACCTGCTCGAACCGCTCGCCGGCGGGGCGTCCGCCGCGCTCGCCGTCGTCCTCGTGACCCTCCTCGTGCGTGCCGCGCTGATCCCCGTCGGGGTGTCGCAGGCGAAGGCCGAGGCCACCCGGGCCCGCCTCGCACCCCGGATCGCCGCGCTGCAGCGGCGGCACCGTCACGACCCGCAGGAGCTCCAGCGCGCGACGATGCAGCTGTACGCCGACGAGGGCACGACGCCGCTCGCCGGGTGCCTGCCGATGCTCGCGCAGGCACCGGTCGTCGGGCTGATCTACGCCGTCTTCGTCCACACCCGGATCGCCGACCACGGCAACGCGCTGCTCGGGCAGACGCTGGCCGGCGTGCCCCTCGGCTCGACCCTCGCCGGGGCCCTCACCGGCGGCACCACCTCGGCGTCGGTCCTCGTCGTGCTCGGGCTCGTCGTGCTCGTGATCGCGGTCGTCGGGGAGCTCACCCGTCGAGCCGTCGCTCCTGGCGGCCGTCTCGCGCCCGCCGCGCCTCCCGTCACGGCCGGTGCCGGTGCGGGGCCGGGTGGCGCGGCGCCGCTGGCGGGGGCGGGCGTCCAGCGCGTGCTCGGCGCGATGCAGTTCGCGTCCGCGGTCGTGGCCTGCTTCGTCCCGCTGGCGGCCGGGCTGTACCTGCTCGTCACGGTGTGGTGGACGTTCGCGCAGCGCCTGCTGCTGCGTCGTCGGTACCCGCTCGCCGACTCGACCACGCCTGCCTGAACACGGCCGTCCGCGAGGACCCACCTCGCGGGCGGGCCCGGCACCGCGCTTCTCGACGGACTCGCCGTCGCGCCACGTCCCGCTACCCCTCAGCGGCACGTCATGGTTGGTCGCGGCGGTCCAGGAGGTGGCGACGGAGGAAACGGTCGACGACGTCCATCACGGCGTCCCCGAAGAACGCACCCGCGCCGTGGCCCGCCCCCTCGAGGCGGACGAGCTCGACCGGCTGCCCCGCGGCGAGCAGCGACTCGGCCAGCAGGACGCTCTGCTCGAAGGGCACGACCTCGTCGTCGCTGCCGTGCACGACGAGCATGGGCGGCAACGGGTGCTCGGCGACGGGGCGGACGTGCGTGGCGACGGCGGCCGGTGCCGCGGCCTCCGCGTGCCGACGCGGGTCGACGCCGCCGAGCAGCTGCACGCAGGCCGGGTCCTCGGGCATCCGCGCGAGGTCGCTCGGGCCGTAGAAGTCGACCACCGCACGGACGTCGAGCGGCTCGTCGTCGTGGACCCCGGGCGCCCCCGCCATGCCGTCGGTGACCGCCGTGAGCAGCACCAGGTGCCCGCCGCTGGAGTCGCCCCACAGCGCGACGCGGCCCGGGTCGACGCGGACCCGGTCCGCGTGGGCACGCAGGAACCGCACCGCGGACCGGACGTCCTCGACCTGTGCCGGGAACGGTGCGACGTCGCTCGGCCGGTGCTCGACGACCGCCACGACATACCCGCGCCGGGCGAGCTGCGCGAGCGGGAGCAGCCACTGGCCCAGCTCCTGCCGACCCCAGCCCGAGCCCTGCACGAACACGACCGTCGGGTACACCTGCGGGCTGGACCAGTCCGCGATCGGGGGCCAGACGACCTGCACGTGCAGCGTGCGGTCGGACGCCTCGGCGTACGGGACGTTCATCCAGACCACGCCGTGCCCGTGCGGGGCGGTGCCGTCGATGCTCGTGATCCTGAGGGCGGTCATGGGCTCAGCATCGTCCCGCGCCGGTGACCAGGGCGAACGCTTTCCCGACGGTTCAGCCGTACTGCTCCCCAGCCGACGAGCGCGCCACCGGCATTGCGCCGGGTGACCGCGGTCGTGCATGACGTCGAGAACGCGTTGTCGTTCACCTTGCGAGCGGCCGCGCCGGAGCGACGAAGCCGGCGTTCGCTAACGGGCCGAGGACGACGCGCCGCACGTCGTCCGGCACTCACTCGCCGGCAGCGATCACCATCGCCGCCGCGATGACGTCCGTCTGCAACATCACGCTCTCCTACCGGCTGGGCACACGTCCGGGGACCTTGCCCCGCACACCCGGCACGACGCGCAGACCTCAGTGCACCGTGTCGGCGGAGGGTCGGGCTCGCGACTCCATGACCGCACGCGCCGCGCTGATGCCGACCTCGGCGAAGGGGCGAAGGATGGTCGCCGCGTCGTGCGCGGGAACCTTGTCCCCGACGGCGATCACCTTGGCGGCTACCGCGACGAGGTCGCGCACGCGGCTCAGGCCGAGCGGAGCTGGGACGTCCGCACGATCCCGCCCGTGCGACGCGAAGGCATCCGTCGCCGCCTTGAACACCGCGCTCTGGACTGCGACGGGCCACGTCGCGTCTACCGTCGACGTCGGGCAGGGCCGTCGAGCCGGACGGGCACTGCCCCGACGGAGTTCGCGCAGGCACCGCGGCTCACGCGTCGGCGATCGCCGCTCGCGCCGAGTCGAGCCCCACGTCGGCGAACGGGCGCAGGATCGCCGTGCGGTGGTCGGCCGGGATCGCGTCCCCGAGCGCGAGCACCTTCGCCGCCGTGACGATCATGTTGCGCACCTCGGCGAGATCGAGCGGCCCCGGCAGGTCGGCAGCCGTCAGCCCGAGGGACGCGAAGGCGTCGGTCGCGGCCTTGAACGTCGCGCTCTGGATCGCGACCGGCCACTTCGAGTAGCCGACGGCCTCCACCGCGTCCACGACGGTGTCGTCCGCGGTGGACTCGACGAACTCGCGCCAGTCGACGCCCGTCGTCCGGAGGTCGTCCAGGCACGCCTCCACCCGGTCGCCGTTCGGACCGAACCTGCTGGCCATGCCTTCCTCGACCTTCTCTCACTGAGGGGCGGGCCGAGCCGCAGCGGTGCTCCCGCGGCGCCCGTCACCTGGTCGTTCAGCGTCAGTCGTACGTTCATCCTGACGTCGCCGAGGTGCGCGGTGTCGATGCCCGCCGCGCGGAGCGCCGCCCTCATCCTCGCACCGAGGATCGGCGCGCGATCCTCCCGCTGCGAGCCGATGGAGCTGTTGACCGGCCGGCCCCCGTCCCGGTGAACTGTGCCGGGTTGCCGCCCGCGACCTGGTCCGGTCCGTGCAGGGGGTGCTGGTCGGCGAGGTGCGCCCGCGCAGTCGACGGGCTGCGTCCGGACCTCGTCGAGGAATGCCTCCACCTGGTCGCCGTTCGGGCCGAACTTGTGGGACATGAACTCCCTGTCCCGGTCATGGCAGGGTCGTCGCCACGTCCTTGTCCTCGAGGTTCAGGACGACGTTCATCCGTACGTCGCCGAGGTGCTTCGGGGTCGATCCCCGCCAGCTCCGGAGCATCGTCCATCTCTGGCCCGAGCACCGCACGCGCGCAGTCCTTCCACTGAGAACCGATCGAGCTGTTGATGCCGGCGTCACCCGGTTCCGGCGTGACATCGTCGCCGCGCAGCGGGAGGTGCTCATGCAGCGGCGCGACGCGGGTGAGCTCGACGAGGCGGTCGTGCGGCGGATGATGCGCGAGCTCGACCTGGAGGACGAGAGCCTCGCGGCGTCGTGGCTGGAGCGCGTGCGCGACTGAGGGCGCCCCGTGCCCGGACGGTGGCCCGCGGCTCAGGCGGGCGCGTGCCGGTCGAGGAACCGGTACACCTCGGTGGTGTCGACGCCCGGGTAGGCGCCCACGGGCAGCGCCGCGAGGAGCGACGCGTGCGGCCGGGCCGACGGCCGCGCCTGGTCGCTCCACCGCGCGGCGAGGTCGCCGGGCGCCTGGCGGCAGCACGCGGGGTCGGGGCAGCGGCTCTGCGCGCGCTCGGTCGTCTCGCGGCCGCGGAACCAGCGCACGTGCGCGAACGGCACGCCGACGCTCACGGAGAACGCACCCTGCGACGACGGCTGCACGCGCGAGGTGCACCAGTACGTGCCGGACGAGGTGTCCGTGTACTGGTAGTACGGCGTGAACCGGTCGGCGAGGGTGAACACGACGCGCGCCGTCCAGTGCCGGCACACCGGCTGCCCCTCGATCGCGCCCAGCGGGTCGGAGGGGAACACGACGCCGTCGTTCTCGTACGCCTTGTGCAGCGTGCCGCCCTCGTGGACCTTCATGAAGTGCACCGGGATGCCGAGGTGCCGCGTCGCGAGGTTGGTGAAGCGGTGCGCGGCGGTCTCGTAGGGCACGGCGAACGCGTCGCGCAGGTCCTCGACGGACAGCCGCCGCTCGGCCTTCGCGGCCTGCAGGAACGCGACCGCCCCGTCCTCGGGGAGCATGAGCGCCGCGGCCATGTAGTTCGCCTCGACGCGCTGGCGCAGGAAGTCGCCATAGCTCGTCGGCTCGGCGTGCCCGAGCACGTGGCTCGCGAGCGCCTGCAGCAGCGGGGAGCGGCCGTCGCTCGCCCCGGCGTTGCCCTGCGGCAGGTAGATCCGGCCGTGCGCGAGGTCGGTCACCGTGCGCGTGGAGTGCGGCAGGTCGGGCACGTAGTGCAGCGAGAAGCCGAGGTGCGCGGCGATGTCGGCCGTCGCGCGCTGCGACAGCGGCCCGCCGGCGTGGCCGATCGCGTCGAGCAGCGTCCGGGCGTGCTCCTCCAGCTCGGGGAAGTAGTTGTCCTGCGCCCGCATCCGGGCGCGCAGCTCCGCGTTGGCCCGGCGTGCCTCCTCGGGGGTCGCGGCGTTCTCGGTGAGCAGCCGCTGCACCTCGGCCTGGAGCCGGACGAGCGCCTCGAGCGCGTCGGTCGGCAGCGAGCGGCCGACCTTGACCTCGGGGATGTGGAGCGACGCGAACAGCGGCCCGCGCTGCGCGCGCTCGAGCTCGACCTCCAGGGCGGCCCGGCGCGTCGGCGGCTCGGGGCGCAGCAGCTCCGCGACCGGGACCCCGAGGGCGTCGGCGACGGCGGCGAGCACGCCGACCCGCGGCTCGCGGTGCCCGTTCTCGAGCATGGACACCTGGGAGGGCGCGCGACCGATCGCACGGCCGAGGTCCTCGAGGGTCATGCCCCGTCCGGTGCGCAGGTGCCGGATGCGCCGGCCGAGGACCAGCGTGTCCGGGCTGGGCGCGGGTGCGGCGGGACGGGGCGACGTCGTCGTCATGACCACCCACCGTGCCAGCCGCGCGACGTTCCGTCCAGGAGAAGGAAGCGGATCCTTCTGCTGTGGGCGCGATCCCACGATCGGTCGCTCGGGGCGAGCGTCCCGCTCTACCTCGGTTCTTCGCCCATCGACCGTCCCCGCCCGCACGGGACGGCCCGGTACGGCCCCGCTTCCGGTCGTCGGAAGAAGTCCGGAAGTTCACAGGCGTCCGACCGGCGCGCCGGCTGTCGCAGGGCCCACGGTGGTGGTGCGGGGCCGTCGTCGGCTGGACCGGTCGGCGGCCCGCACCACAGGCACCGCCCGCACCACGACCGACCGCACACGGTCGACCAGGAGGATCCGATGAGCACCGCCACCGACCCGACCCGCACGACCCCGACGCTGCCCGGCGACCGCACCCAGAGCGCGGCCGACCTCGCGGCGGCCTGGGCGACCGACCCGCGCTGGTCCGGCCTCCGCCGGACCCACACCGCGCAGGACGTCGTGGCGCTGCGGGGCTCGGTCGGCGAGGAGCACACCCTCGCCCGGCGGGGAGCGCGGCGGCTGTGGGAGCTGCTGCACCAGCGCACGCACGTGCCGGCGCTCGGTGCGCTGACGGGCAACCAGGCCGTGCAGCAGGTCCGCGCGGGGCTGGAGGCGATCTACCTGTCCGGGTGGCAGGTGGCCGCCGACGCGAACCTGTCCGGCCAGACGTACCCGGACCAGAGCCTGTACCCGGTCAACTCGGTGCCGGCCGTCGTGCGTCGCATCAACAACGCGCTGCTGCGCGCGGACCAGGTCGAGGTCGCGGAGCACGGCACGGCGTCGCGCGACTGGCTGGTCCCCGTCGTCGCGGACGCGGAGGCCGGGTTCGGCGGCCCGCTCAACGCCTACGAGCTCATGCTCGCGATGATCACGGCCGGCGCCGCGGGCGTGCACTGGGAGGACCAGCTCGCGGCGGAGAAGAAGTGCGGCCACCTGGGCGGCAAGGTCCTCGTCCCGACCAGCCAGCACGTCCGCACGCTCTCGGCGGCGCGGCTCGCGGCCGACGTGGCGGACGTCCCGACGGTGATCGTCGCGCGCACCGACGCCCTGGGCGCGGACCTCCTGACGAGCGACGCCGACGAGCGCGACCACCCGTTCCTCACGGGCGAGCGCACGCCCGAGGGCTACCACCGCGTGCGGCCCGGTCTCGACGCGGTGGTCGCCCGCGCCGACGCGTACGCGCCGTTCGCGGACCTGCTGTGGGTCGAGACGTCGACGCCCGACCTGGCGCTCGCGATCGAGTTCGCGGAGCGGATCCACGACAAGCACCCCGGCAAGCTGCTCGCGTACAACTGCTCGCCGTCGTTCCTGTGGCGCAAGCACCTCGACGACACGCAGATCGCGCGGTTCCAGCGCGAGCTCGCCGGGTACGGGTACGCGTTCCAGTTCGTCACGCTCGCGGGCTTCCACGCGCTCAACCACTCGATGTTCGACCTGGCCCGGGGCTACGCCGAGCGCGGCATGAGTGCGTACGTCGAGCTCCAGCAGGCCGAGATCGCGGCCGAGGCCGCGGGCTACACCGCCACCCGCCACCAGCGCGAGGTCGGGACCGGGTACTTCGACCGGGTCGCCACCGCGATCACCCCCGACGCCTCGACCCTCGCGCTCGCCGGCTCCACCGAGACGGCCCAGTTCACCCACTGACCCCGACCGACCCCGCGGCCCCGCCGCGACCCGCACCCGGAGGTGCACCGTGACCGTCCTGACGCCCGCTCCCGGGCTCACGCCCAGCACCGGACCGTTCGCCCAGCCGTTCCTCGACATGGTCGGACCGGCGGTCCCCGGCACCGACGAGGTCCTCACGCCCGAGGCGCTCGACTTCGTCACCGACCTGCACACGCTGTTCGGCGCGCGCCGCACGACCCTGCTGCGCGAGCGTCAGCTGCGCCGCGACCGCATCGCGAACGGCACGGACCCCGGCTTCCTGCCGCTGACCGCCGGGATCCGTGCCGACCGGACCTGGCGCGTGGCCGGCCCGGGGCCCGGGCTGGAGGACCGTCGGGTCGAGATCACCGGCCCGACCGACCGCAAGACGACCGTCAACGCGCTCAACTCGGGTGCCCGCGTGTGGCTCGCGGACCTGGAGGACGCGACGAGCCCGACCTGGGCGAACGTCGTCGGCGGGCATCACAGCCTGCTCGACGCGATCCGGGGCCGCGCGGACTTCACGTCGGCGGACGGCAAGGAGTACCGCGTCGGCCCGACGACGCCGACGATCGTGTTCCGCCCGCGCGGCTGGCACCTGCCCGAGAAGCACCTGGAGTACGTCGACCGGGGCGGCCAGCGCTGCGGCGCGTCGGCGTCCCTCGTCGACGCGGGCCTCTACCTGTTCCACAACGCCCAGGCGCTGGTCGACGCGGGCCGCGGCCCGTACCTGTACCTGCCGAAGATCGAGAGCCACCTCGAGGCGCGGCTGTGGGACGAGGTGTTCCGCTTCACCGAGGCGTACCTGGGCCTGCGGCACGGCACGATCCGCGCGACGGTCCTCATCGAGACGATCACGGCCGCGTTCGAGATGGAGGAGATCCTCTACGAGCTGCGCGACCACTGCGCAGGGCTCAACGCGGGCCGCTGGGACTACATCTTCAGCGTCATCAAGACGTTCCGCTCGCGCGGGCGCCGCTGGGTGCTGCCGGACCGCTCGCGCGTGACGATGACCGTCCCGTTCATGCGGGCCTACGCGGACCTGCTCGTCGCGACCTGCCACCGCCGCGGCGCGCAGGCGATCGGCGGCATGAGCGCGTTCGTGCCGAACCGGCGCGATCCCGAGGCGAACCAGCGCGCGTTCGCCCAGGTGCGGGCGGACAAGCAGCGCGAGGCGGAGCAGGGCTTCGACGGCACGTGGGTCGCGCACCCGGACCTCGTGCCCGTCGCGCGGGAGGTCTTCGACGCGGCGCTCGGGACCCGGGTCGACCAGCGCGAGCGGCTGCGCGAGGACGTCGTCGTCACGGCGGCCGACCTGCTCGACGTGGCCTCGGCGGGCGGCGCCGAGCCCGGCGCGGTGACGGACGCGGGCCTGCGCACCAACCTCTCGGTCGCCGTCCGCTACCTCGAGGCGTGGCTGCGCGGGACCGGAGCGGTCGCGATCGACGGGCTCATGGAGGACGCCGCGACGGCCGAGATCTCACGCTCGCAGGTGTGGCAGTGGGTGCACCACGGCGTCACGACGGACTCGGGCGCGACGGTCGACGCGGACCACGTGAGGGCCGTGCTCGCGGACGTCCTGGGCGACCTGCCGCGGTCGGCGCAGGACCGGTTCGACGACGCCGCGGCGCTCGTCACGGAGGTCGCGCTCGGCGACGAGTTCCCCACCTTCCTCACGGTGCCGGCGTACGCCCAGCACCTCGTCACCCGCGGCTGACCGCCGCCCGCCCGCCGGACGCCCGGGGACGTGCCACGAGCGCGCCCTCGGGCGTCCGGCGTCGTCGCGCGCGACGCACAACCCCGCTGACCTGCGAGGACGTTCCGCGTCGGGCCGCGGACCGGGGCCTTTCGTCCCGGTCGGGCGCCCGCCGCGGGCCCTGCTCACCCCGCCCCGAGACCCGTCAGGACCTTCGGCTCAGTCATCCGACGACTGCCCCCCATAGCGTCGTGAACGTCAAAGGCGACGACTCCAGCAACCGCCGGGAGGCAGCTCCCGCGCACTGACCAGGGGAGCCCTACGGTGACTGCCACCGAGTCCAGCACGACCCGCACGACCAAGGCCAAGAAGCCTGTCGCGACCGCGCCGACGGCGCCGGCCGCCCCCGCCACGCCCGTCTCCGAGGACCAGGTCGCGACCGCGATCGACGCGCTCGTCGCCAACGCGACCAAGGCGCTCGCCGAGTACGCGCGGTTCACCCAGGAGGACGTCGACCGGTTCGTCAAGAAGGGCTCCGTCGCGGCGCTCGACCAGCACGGCCAGCTCGCGAAGCTCGCCGTCGAGGAGACCGGCCGCGGCGTCTTCGAGGACAAGGCCGTGAAGAACATCTTCGCGTGCGAGCACGTCACGAACTCGATGGCGGACCTCAAGACCGTCGGCGTGATCGCCCGCGACGACCTGCGCGGCATCACGGAGATCGCCGAGCCCGTCGGCGTCATCTGTGGCGTCACCCCGGTGACGAACCCGACCTCGACGGCGATCTTCAAGTCGCTCATCGCGCTGAAGACCCGCAACCCGATCATCTTCGCGTTCCACCCGAACGCGCAGGCGTCCTCGGTCGCCGCGGCCAAGATCGTCCGCGACGCGGCCGTCGCCGCCGGTGCCCCGGAGCACTGCATCCAGTGGGTCGAGACGCCGTCCATCGCGGCGACGAACATGCTGATGAACCACCCGGGCGTCGCGCTCATCCTCGCGACCGGTGGCAACGCGATGGTCCGCGCCGCGTACTCGTGCGGCAAGCCGGCCCTCGGCGTCGGCGCGGGCAACGTCCCCGCCTACATCGAGAAGACCGCCAAGCTCAAGCGCGCCGTGAACGACGTGGTGCTCTCGAAGGCGTTCGACAACGGCATGATCTGCGCCTCGGAGCAGGCCGTCATCCTCGACGACGAGATCTACGACGCCGCCATGGCGGAGTTCAAGGTCCTGCACGCCTACCTGGCGAGCCCGGCCGAGAAGGCGATGCTCGAGCAGTTCATCTTCGGTGTCGACGCGCAGGGCACCAACTGCGCCGACGCGAAGCTCAACCCGACCGTCGTCGGCAAGTCGCCGCAGTGGATCGCCGAGCAGTCCGGCTTCTCGGTCCCCGCGGACACCTCGATCATCCTGGCCGAGGTCGACGGCGTCGGCCCGCACGAGCCGCTGACCCGCGAGAAGCTCGCGCCGGTCCTCGCGGTGCTGCGCGCGACGACGACGGAGCAGGGCATCTCCCTGGCCGAGCAGATGGTGGAGTTCGACGGCCTGGGCCACTCGGCCGCGATCCACACCCGCAACGACGCCCTCACCGAGGAGTTCGGCAGCCGGGTCAAGGCCGTCCGCGTCATCGCCAACGCCCCGTCCTCGCTGGGCGGCATCGGCGACATCTACAACTCCTTCATCCCCTCGCTCACGCTGGGCTGCGGCTCCTACGGCCGCAACTCGGTCTCCAACAACGTCTCGGCGGTGAACCTCATCAACGTGAAGCGCGTCGGCCGCCGCAACAACAACCTGCAGTGGTTCAAGGTCCCCGCGAAGACCTACTTCGAGCCGAACGCGATCCGCTACCTGCAGGACATGGCCGACGTCGAGCGCGTCACGATCGTCACCGACGCGACGATGACGACCCTGGGCTTCGTCGACAAGATCATCGACGTCCTCAACCGCCGCCCCGGCAAGGTCGCGCTGCAGATCATCGACCAGGTCGAGCCGGAGCCGTCCGTCCGCACCGTGCAGAACGGCGCGGCGCAGATGCGTCACTTCCGTCCCGACACGATCATCGCCCTCGGCGGTGGCTCGCCGATGGACGCCGCGAAGGTCATGTGGCTGCTGTACGAGCACCCGGAGATCGTCTTCTCCGACCTCAAGCAGAAGTTCTTCGACGTCCGCAAGCGTGCGTTCAAGTTCCCGACGCTGGGTGAGCTCGCGAAGCTCGTCTGCATCCCGACGACGTCGGGCACGGGCGCCGAGGTCACGCCGTTCGCGGTCATCTCGGACCCCGACGCCGGCAAGAAGTACCCGCTGGCGGACTACGCGCTGACCCCGACGGTCGCGATCATCGACCCGGTGCTCACCGCGAAGATGCCCCCGTCGCTCGCGGCGGACTCGGGCTTCGACGCCCTCACGCACGCCACCGAGGCGTTCGTGTCGGTCTACGCGAACGACTTCACCGACGGCATGGCGCTGCAGGCGATCCGCCTGATCTTCGACAACCTCGCGATGTCGGTGAACGGCGACCCGGCCGACCCGGCCACGCGGGACGCGCGGGAGAAGATGCACAACGCCGGCACGATCGCGGGCATGAGCTTCGGCAACGCGTTCCTCGGGATCGTGCACGCCATGGCGCACGTCATCGGCTCGACGCACCACCTGGTGCACGGCCGGACGAACGCGACGCTCCTGCCGCACGTGATCCGCTACAACGGCACGGTCCCGACCAAGCTCACGAGCTGGCCGAAGTACGAGAGCTACGTCGCCCCCGAGCGGTTCCAGCAGATCGCGCAGATGCTCGGCCTGCCCGCCGCCACCCCGGCCGAGGGCGTCGAGTCCTACGCGCTGGCCGTCGAGGCCCTGCGGGCCAAGGTCGGGATCCCGGCGTCGTTCCAGGCGCAGGGCGTGTCCGAGCAGGACTTCATGGGTCGCCTCGACGAGGTCGCCATGGGTGCCTACGAGGACCAGTGCGCTCCCGCCAACCCGCGGATGCCGATGATCGACGACATGAAGGACCTCATGACCGCGGCCTTCTACGGCACGTCGCTGGAGGACGTCCGTACCCGCCGCACCGAGCAGCAGGAGGGCTGACCTCCGGCGCGACGGGCCGCCCCTGCCTCCCCTGGTGGGCGGCCCGTCGCCCTGCTCGACCCCGACGCCCCGTCCCCGGCTCCGCCAGCCGGGACGGGGCGTCGTCGCGTCCCGGCACGCCCTCGCGCGTCGTGATCGGGAGGCTCGCCCGGTCCCGCCCGGCGTGGCGCGGGCGACGCGCGGGCTCAGGGTGCCGCGTGCGGGCGGCGCGGGCAGACTGTGGCTCCCATCCGCCCCTGTCCCGGCCCGCCCCGGCCGCCGCCGACTCCCCGGAGGACCACCGTGACCCGCCACCCCGCCCCCCGCCTGCTCGCCCGTGCCGCCGCTCCGGCCCTCGCCGCGGTGCTCGCGCTCGGCGTCGCCGGCTGCACGGACGCCGAGATCGACGAGGCCGCGCAGTCGGCGAAGGACGCCGCGACCGCGGCGCAGGACGCGGTCGGCGACCTGCGGGCCGCGGTGGACGAGGCCCGGGCGCACGCCGAGGAGGCCCGGGCGCAGGTCGACGAGACCCGCGCCGCGATCGAGGGCCTCGACGCGGAGGCGCGCACGCAGGCGCAGTCGGCCGTGGACCAGGCCGAGTCGGCCGTCGAGGAGGCGCAGGCCGCGCTCGACGCGGCGCAGCAGGACGCGTCCGCGGAGGCGCAGCAGGCGGTCGCGGACGCGGAGAAGCAGGTCGCGGACGCGCGCGCGCAGCTCGACGCCGCCAAGGCCGCCGCGGGCGGCGACGCCGCCGACGCGCTCGACTCCCTGGCCGCCGAGCTCGGCACGCTCGGCGACGACCTCCGGGCCGCGACCGGGAGCTGACGGGCGCCGCCTGTGCCGTCGGCGGCCGTCCCTGCACGGCCGTGCGGGTGATTTCGGGCTTCGCCCGCGCGCCCGGTTGAGACCTGCGCCACACCTGCCGATGGTGGAGGTATGAGCGACCGCCAGCCCCGAGTGGGGCGCCAGCACCACCACGTGGAGTGGTGGGTGGTGAGCGCGTGGCTGTCGCTCGCGGTCCTGCTCGTCGTCGGCCTGGTCGGCGCGGTCGGCATCTGACCGGTCGGAGGACCGGCCCGGCGTGACGACCGGCCCGGCGTGACGACCGGCAGGGTGCCGCGGGCGGCGTCCCCCGCGCCGCCGCCCTATCCTCGCCGGGTGGACGAGCCCCGGGCAGAGCAGCGGCACGGTCGATGGCGCGACGTCGCGCGGGCGTCGGGGCTGCTGGGCGACGACGGGCGCGCGCGTCCCACGATCTTCGCGGAGATGTCCGCGCTCGCGACCGCGACGGGTGCGGTGAACCTGGGGCAGGGGTTCCCGGACGTCGACGGGCCGGCGTCCGTCGCCCGGGCCGCCGCCGACGCGATCGCCGCGGGTCACAACCAGTACCCGCCCGGGCCGGGTGTCCCCGAGCTGCGCGCGGCCGTCGCCGAGCACCAGCGGGACCGGTACGGCCTCGACGTGGACCCCGATCGCGAGGTGCTGGTCACCGCGGGCGCGACGGAGGCGATCGCCGCGACCGTGCTCGCGCTCGCGGGCCCCGGCGACGAGGTCCTCACGCTCGAGCCGTTCTACGACGCGTACGCGGCGGTCGTCGCGCTCGCGGGCGCGACCCACACGACCGCTCCCCTGCGCGCGACTCCCGACGGCTTCCGGCTCGACGTCGACGCGCTCTCGGCGGCGTTCACCGACCGCACGCGGATCGTCCTGCTCAACACGCCGCACAACCCCACGGGCACGGTGCTCACGCCCGACGAGCTGGCCGCGGTCGCGCGGCTCGCCGTCGCGCACGACGCGCTCGTCGTGACGGACGAGGTGTACGAGCACCTGGTCCTCGACGCGGGGGTCCGGCACGTGCCCGTCGCGACGCTGCCCGGCATGGCCGGGCGCACCCTGACGATCTCGTCGGCGGGCAAGACGTTCTCGTTCACGGGCTGGAAGATCGGCTGGGTCACGGGGCCCGAGCACCTCGTGACGGCGGTGCGGACCGTCAAGCAGTTCCTCACCTACGTCTCCGGAGCGCCGTTCCAGCCGGCCGTCGCGTTCGCGCTGCGGGACCCCGACGTGGCGCGGTGGGTCGAGGACCTCGCGGCGTCGCTCGCGACCCGCCGCGACCGGCTGTGCGCCGGGCTGACCGCCGCCGGGTTCGACGTCGTGCGGCCGCAGGGCACCTACTTCGTGCTCGCCGACGCCGCTTCCCTGGGCTTCGACGACGGTGCTGCCCTGTGCCGGGCGCTGCCCTCGCTCGCGGGCGTCGTGGGTGTGCCGGTGTCGGCGTTCACGCGCGCGGGCTCGGAGGCCGACCGCGCGCTGCGGTCGTGGGTGCGCTTCACCTTCGTCAAGCGCGACGAGGTGCTCGACGAGGCGGTCCGTCGGCTCGCGCGGCTGCGCGCCTGACGCACGGTCGCGCGCCGGGCCGCGTCAGCCGGTCCAGCCGCCGCCGCGACGGTAGGCGGGGGTCGCGAGGGCCAGCACCAGCAGGGCCAGCAGCGACGAGCCGACCATGACGGCGGCCATCGCGACCGCGTCGCCGCCGAGCAGCCCGGACAGCGGGCTGACCAGCCCCGAGACGCCGGCCTGCGACGCACCGATGAACGCCGCGGCGGTGCCCGCGATCTCGCCGTGCCGGCTGAGCGCGAGCGCCGAGGCGTTGGGCGGCACGAAGTTGACGAGCGCGAGGATCAGCCACTGCGCGACGAGCAGCGCCCACAGGCCACCGGCGCCGGTGACCGCGAGGACCAGCAGCACGACCGTGAGCGCGAGCGACACGGGCAGCACGACGCGGACGATCCGGATGGGCGCGACGCGGCGCACGAGCGCGGCGTTGACCTGCGCCCCCGCGACGAGCCCGATGCCGTTGACCGCGAAGAGCAGCGAGAACTCGTGCTCGGACAGGCCGTACCCCTCGCGCAGCACGAACGGCGACGCGACGACGTAGCTCATGAGCACGGCGACACCGAGGCCCGGCATGACCGCGAGCGCGACGAAGTGCCGGTCCCGCAGCAGGCTGCGGTAGCCCGCGAGCGCGGTGCGCAGCCCGCCGGTGCGGCGACGCTCGGCCGGCAGCGTCTCGGGCAGGCGCCGCCAGACGACGACCCACAGGACGACGCCGAACAGCGCGAGCGCGAGGAACACCGCACGCCAGCCCGCCTGGCCGGCGATGACGCCGCCGATCGACGGGGCGAACAGCGGCGCGACGCCGATGACGAGCATGAGGCGCGACATGAGCCGCGACGCGTCGGAGCCGACGAACCGGTCCCGGATGACGGCCATCGCGACGACCGTGGCGGACGCGTTGAAGAAGCCCTGCATCGCGCGCAGCCCGATGAGGGGGACGATCGCGGGGGCGACGGCGCACAGCACCGAGGTGACGACGTGCAGCGCGACGCCGACCATCACGGGCCGACGGCGGCCGAACCGGTCGGACAGCGGCCCGATGACGAGCTGGCCGACGGCGCCGCCGATCATCATCGCCGTCATCGTGAGCTGCGCGGCCGTCGCTGACGTCTGCAGGTCGCGGGCGACGTCGGGCAGCGACGGCAGGTAGATGTCGGTCGAGATCGCCGGCAGCGCGCACATCATGCCGAGCAGGAGCACGTACCGGTAGTCGGGCCGGAACGCGGGGGCGGGCGGTGCGGCGGGTGCGGTCGGCGTGCCGGGCTTCGCGGTGGCGGAGCGCGGGGTCGACGCGGTGCCGCCGCCCGGCGGGGCGGCGGTGGGAGTGGTGGCGGGGGCAGCGGTGCGGGGGGTGGGCAGCGCCGCGGTGTCGGGTGCGGGGGCGGGGCGCGCGGTCATCGTCTCCATCGTCGCACCGCTCCCCCGACCCGCGCGAATCGATTCGACAAGATCACACCGGAGCGCCCTCCCACGCGGCGACGCCCTCCGCCGCACCGCGACCCCGCCGCCGCGCGGAGCGTCGGTGGCGGCTGGCAGGCTGGGGCGCATGTGCGGTCGCTACGCCTCCTTCCGCGAGGACCAGGCCCTGGCCGACGAGTTCGCCGTCGCGACCGTCGCCGACGACGTCCGGCTGCTCCCGCCGTCGTGGAACGTCGCCCCCACCGACGGCGTCCGCATGGTCGTCGAGCGTGCCGACAAGGAGACCGGCGAGGTCACCCGCCAGCTGCGGCTCGCGCGCTGGGGCCTCGTCCCGTCCTGGGCCAAGGACCCGTCGATCGGCAGCCGCATGATCAACGCGCGCGTGGAGTCGGTCGCCGACAAGCCCGCGTTCTCCCGCCCGTTCGCCGCGCGCCGCGCGCTCCTGCCCGCCGACGGCTACTACGAGTGGAAGAAGCCCGAGCCGGGGTCGCTCACGCGCCGCAAGCAGCCGTTCTACCTGCACCCCGCCGACGACGACGTCGTCGCCCTCGGCGGCCTCTACGAGTTCTGGAAGGACCCGACGAAGGCCGACGACGACCCGGACCGCTGGCTCGTGACCGTCACCGTCATCACGCGCCCCGCGTCGCAGGAGCTCGAGCACATCCACGACCGCCAGCCGCTCATGCTGCGCCCCGACGCGTGGGACGCCTGGCTCGACCCGTCGACGGGCGCCGACGAGGCCCGCCGCCTCCTCGAGGCCCCGGCCCCACGGATCGTCGCCACGCCCGTCTCACCCCTGGTCAGCTCGGTCCGCAACGACGGCCCCCAGCTCCTCGAACCGGTCGACCCGGAGGAGGAGACCCTGCTCTGACGCTCAGGCGAGGGCGGCGGTCAGGCGGTACGGGGTGACCGTGCCGATGCCCTGGAGGTCGAGCGGGGCCTGCGGGGTGAGCACGAAGCGGGGGTCGCCGCCGAGGACCGCCGCCGTCTCCGGGTCGGTCCACACCGTGCTGGGCTCGGCGATGTCGGTGAGCCGGGCCGCGAGATTCACGTGCGGGCCGAACACGTCGCCGAACCGCGACAGGACGCGCCCCCACACGAACCCGACGCGCACCGGGGTGACGCCGCGCGCACCCTCGGCGAGCCCGCCCGCCTCCAGGGCGCGGTCCACGTCGAGCGCGCCGCCCAGCGCCTCGGCGAGGCCGAGCGCCACGCGGGCGCCGGTCGCGGGGTCGTCGGCGACGAAGAGGACCGCGTCGCCGATGGTCTTGACGACGCGCCCGCCTGCGCCGGTCACGACGTCGCGGGCCGCGGCCTCGAAGCGCTGCACGAACTGCGACAGGTCGGTCGAGCCGAGGCCGGCGGTGCGGCGGGTGAACGACACCATGTCGGCGAAGCCGACCGCGCGGGCCAGGGGCAGGGCGGACCGGTCGGGGTCGGGCCCGCGCAGTGCGCCGAACTCGGCGGCGTAGCGGCCCGCGATCGCGGCGAGCTGGCGCCGGTAGGAGTGCACGAGCTGCGCCTCGAGGACGGGCGCGAGGTCCGCGAGCCGGTCGAGGGTCAGCAGGCGGGCGGTCGTGTCGTCGAGCTCGTAGCGCGTCGCCATGTCCTCGACGAGCGCCTCGACCTGCCACAGCGCGAGGCGGTCGGACGTGTGCCCGAGCGCGCGCGTCACGGTGAGGACCGTCCGGATGTCGAGCCCGTGCTCGCGGACCAGCGCGACGGCCCGGTCGACAGCCTCGGCGTCGCGCTCGGTGTAGACCGCGTCGTCCGGGTCGGCGTGCGGCAGGCCGACGGTCGTCCAGAAGCCGCGCACGAGGTCGACGTCGATGTGCGCGCGGCGGGCCAGGTCGCGGGCGCTGTACCGGCGGTGACCGCCGAGGAGCTGGGCCTCGAGCTCGCCGACGGTGGACTCGGTCGCCGGGTCGCCGACGGTGGTGGCGCCGGTGCCGTCGGGGGCGCCGCGCTGCGGGGAGGGTCCGTCGTCGGGCACGCGACGAGCGTAGTTCACGGGCCGGTGCGGACGTGACGGACGTCACCCGCCAGCACGTGGTGCGGGCGTCCGTCGGCGGTCGCGACGACAAGCCCGCCGTCGGCGTCGAGGCCTTCCGCGACGCCGACGACCTCCTCGCCGCCGGGCAGCTCGACCCGGACCGCGGACCCGAGCGTCGCGCACACCGCGGCCACCTCGTCCGCGAGGCCGGACGCGTGCGCGTCGCCGTCCGCGTCGCGCCACCGGGCCGCGACGTCGTCGAGGGCGGTGACGAGGGCGACGAGCAAGGTCTCGCGCGCGACGTGGTGCGCGCCCGCGAGCGCGAGGGACGTCGCGTGCGGCACGGGGAGCTCGTCGGCGGTCTGCGCGACGTTGAGGCCGATCCCGACGACGACCGCGGGGTCCGTGCCGGGCGGGGTCGGGACGACCTCCGTCAGGATCCCGCCGATCTTGCGCGCCGCCCCCCAGCCGGGCACCTCGGTGTCGGCGGGGACGAGCACGTCGTTGGGCCACTTGAGCACCGCGGGGACCCCGGCGGTCGCGCGGACGGCCGTCACCGCCCCGAGGCCCGCGAGCAGCGGCAGCCAGCCGAGCGTGCGCGCCGGAACCCGGGGCCGGGCGACGAAGCTGCAGGTCAGCGCCGTCCGGGGAGGCGTCTCCCAGCCCCGGCCCGCGCGGCCGCGGCCCGCGTCCTGGTGGTCGGCGACGAGCACGCTGCCGTGCGGCCACGCGTCGGGGTCGGCCCGCACGGCCGCGACCGCGTCCGCGTTCGTCGAGCCCGTGCGGGCCACGACGTCCACGCGGGCGAGCGGACCCGCCGGGAGCAGCAGCAGGGAGCGCAGCGCGTCGGCGTCGAGCGGCCGCCGCTCCCCCGCGTCCGGGCCGGTGCGGCCGGGGCCGTCCGCCGGCGTGGCAGGGGACGGCACGGCGGGGCGAGTCATGCCGACATGATGACGCCCCCACCACGCGGCCGCCCGATCGTTGTGGGGTCCCGACGACCCGACGGTCCGAACACGGTCATCGACCTGCACGTGCCTGGAGGGGTTCCACAACTAGCCTCGTCGGGTGACCACGACCGACCAGACAGGCGCCACCCCGCCCGGCACCGCCCCGCGCGGCACCGCGGCCCGCCTCGCCGACCTCGCGGACCGCACCCGTGCCGCCGAGGCCGCCGAGCAGGCGGCGGCCGACAAGCAGCACGCCCGCGGCAAGAAGACGGCCCGCGAGCGCATCGAGGCGCTGCTCGACCCGGGCTCGTTCACCGAGCTCGACGCGCTCGTGCGGCACCGCTCGACGAACTTCGGCCTGGACAAGAAGCGGATCCCCGGCGACGGCGTCGTCACGGGGTTCGGCACCGTCGACGGCCGCCAGGTGTGCGTGTACTCGCAGGACTTCACGGTCTTCGGCGGCAGCCTCGGCGAGGTGCACGGCCAGAAGATCACCAAGGTCATGGACCTCGCGCTGCGCACGGGCGTCCCGCTCGTCGGCATCAGCGACGGCGGCGGGGCGCGCATCCAGGAGGGCGTCGCGGGCCTCACGCAGTTCGCGGAGATCTTCCGCCGCAACGTCGCCGCGTCCGGCGTGATCCCGCAGATCAGCCTCATCCTCGGCCCGTCCGCGGGCGGTGCGGTGTACTCCCCCGCGCTCACCGACTTCATCGTGATGGCGGACGGCACGTCCAACATGTTCATCACGGGCCCGGACGTCATCCGCGCGGTCACGGGCGAGGACGTCGGCTTCGAGGAGCTCGGCGGCGCGACGACGCACAGCACGCGCTCGGGCGTCGCGCACTACATGGCGTCCGACGAGGACGACGCGATCGACTACGTGCGCTCGTTGCTGTCGTACCTGCCGCAGAACAACCTCACGGACCCGCCGACGTTCCCGCACGAGGCACCGCTCGAGGTCACCGAGGACGACGAGGCGCTCGACGCGATCGTCCCCGACTCCGACACCCAGCCGTACGACATGCGGACGGTCGTGGAGCACGTGCTCGACGACGGCGTCCTGCTGGAGATCCAGCCGCTGTACGCGCAGAACGTGCTCATCGGGTTCGGGCACGTCGAGGGGCACCCCGTCGGCGTCGTCGCGAACCAGCCGATGGCGATGGCGGGCACGCTCGACATCAACGCCGCGGAGAAGGCGGCCCGGTTCGTGCGGACGTGCGACGCGTTCAACGTCCCCGTGCTGACGTTCGTCGACGTGCCGGGCTTCCTGCCGGGCACCGACCAGGAGTGGAACGGCATCATCCGACGCGGCGCGAAGCTCATCTACGCGTACGCGGAGGCGACGGTCCCGCTGGTCACGGTGATCACGCGCAAGGCGTACGGTGGCGCGTACATCGTCATGGGGTCCAAGCAGCTGGGCGCCGACGTCAACCTCGCCTGGCCGACGGCGCAGATCGCCGTGATGGGCGCCGGCGGTGCCGTGAACATCCTGCAGCGCGGGGCGCTCAAGACGGTCGCGGACGCGGGCGGGGACGTCGAGGCCGAGCGGCGGCGCCTCACGGCGGAGTACGAGGAGGCGATCGTCAACCCGTGGGACGCGGCGGACCGCGGCTACGTGGACGCCGTCATCGCCCCCTCGCAGACCCGGTCGGAGATCACGCGCGCGCTGCGACTGCTGCGCACCAAGCGCGCGAGCCTGCCGCCCAAGAAGCACGGCAACATCCCGCTGTGACCCCGGAGGACGCGTGAGCGAGCACGACCACGACGAGCACACCCACGGCGGCGAGCCCCTGCAGGGGGTCGACGCGGCCGACCTGCACGCGGCCGTCGACCGGCTGACGACGGCGCTGCACTCCTACGTCGAGACGGCGGTGGGCGTGCGGGCGGAGTTCGGTGCGCACGAGGCCGACGAGGACCCGCGGGTGCTGTCGCTGGAGTCCGAGATCGGCGGCCTGAACGCGCAGCTGTACGACCTGCTGCACACGCGGCTCGGCCTGCACGCGGACCTCACGGGCATGTCGTGGGGCGACGAGGAGGAGCAGGACGCCGACGCGCCGCCGGCACCCGCGGACGTCGACACGTTCCACATGGGGTTCGTCGTCGGCCCGCCGACCGGACCGTCGGACCTGTCGCTGGAGTCGGTCCTCGACCTCGTCGACGCGGGCGGTGCGGACATCGCGCAGCGGCTCGTCGACGCGGGCTTCGAGGTGAGCGAGTGGGGCGTGTCGCGCGGCGCCCCGGTGCTGTTCGAGGAGGACGACACCGAGGAGGACGGGTGAGCACCGACGGCGCCCACGTGCACGTCGTCCGGGGCGCGCCGGACGAGGTCGAGCTCGCGGCGCTGGTCGCCGGGCTCGTCGCCGCGTCGCAGGACGCCCACGGCGTCGACGAGCACACCGCCCCGGCGTCCGCATGGTCGGACCGCCGTCGCACGGTGCGCGGCCCCGTCGGCCTGCACCCGGGGCCGGACGCGTGGCGCTGGAGCCTGCGGGGCTGACGTCGCCCGACCGGCCGCCCGAACCGCCGGAACCCGACGTACCCGCGAGTAGGGTCGTCCGGGTGACGACGACGCCCCACCCCAGCGGTCCCCGCCAGCCCACCCCCATCGACGCGGTCGCGGAGGCCCACGTCGACGCCGCCGCGACGCTGAACCCGCTCGACGCGACGGCCATGGGCCTGCCCGGCCACGAGCACGAGATGACCGACCTGTCCCCCGCGGGCCACGACGCGCGCGCGGACCTCGCGCGTTCGACGCTCGTCGCGCTCGACGGCCTCGCGCCGGTCGACGCGGTCGACGAGGTGACGCTGGCCGCGATGCGCGAGCGTCTCGGCCTCGAGCTCGAGCTGCACGACGCCGGGGAGCACCTGCGCGACCTCAACAACATCGCCTCGCCCGTGCAGGGCCTGCGCGACGTGTTCGACATCATGGCGACGTCCTCGGTCGAGGACTGGGAGAACGTCGCCGCGCGCCTCAACGCCCTGCCGGGCGCGGTCGACGGGTACGTCGAGTCGCTGCGGCTCGCGGCGTCCCGCGGCGACGTCGCGGCGGTCCGGCAGGTCGAGGAGGCCGTGCGCCAGGCGCTCGAGCTCGCCGACCCGCAGACGTCGTTCTTCACGTCGTTCGTCGCGGGTGCGGACGTGGACGCCGCGCTCGACGAGTCGTCCGCGTGCGCGCTCGTGCGTGCCGAGCTGGAGCGCGGCGCGGTCGCCGCCCGCGAGGCGTACGGGACGCTCGCGACGTTCCTGCGCGACGAGCTCGCCCCGCGCGCGCCCCAGGAGGACGCGGTCGGGCGCGACCGGTACGCGCTGTTCTCGCGCGCGTTCCTCGGTGCTGCCGTCGACCTCGAGGAGACGTACCGCTGGGGCGTCGAGGAGCTCGCCCGCGTCGTCGCCGAGCAGCAGGCCGTCGCCGAGCAGATCGCCGGGCCGGGCGCGAGCGTCGAGCAGGCGGTCGCCGCCCTCGACGCGGACCCGGCGCGCCAGCTGCACGGCACCGAGGCGCTGCGCGCGTGGATGCAGGAGACGTCGGACGCCGCGATCGACGCGCTCGACGGGGTCCACTTCACGATCCCCGAGGCGCTGCGCACCCTGGAGTGCCGCATCGCGCCCACGCAGACGGGCGGCATCTACTACACCGGCCCGAGCGACGACTTCTCCCGCCCCGGCCGCATGTGGTGGTCGGTGCCCGCGGACGTGACGACGTTCGGGACGTGGCGCGAGAAGACGACCGTCTACCACGAGGGCGTCCCGGGCCACCACCTGCAGATCGGCCAGGCCGTCGCCGCGCGCGACACCCTCAACCGCTGGCGCCGCCTCGCGTGCTGGACCTCCGGGTTCGGCGAGGGCTGGGCGCTGTACGCCGAGCGGCTCATGGCCGACCTGGGCTTCCTCGACGACCCGGGCGACCGGTTCGGGATGCTCGACAGCCAGCGCCTGCGCGCTGCACGCGTCGTCTTCGACATCGGGGTGCACCTGGGGCTGCCCGCGCCCGCCGAGTGGGGCGGCGGCACGTGGGACGCCGACAAGGGCTGGGAGCTCCTGCGCGCGAACGTCAACATGCCCGAGTCGTCGGTCCGCTTCGAGTGGATGCGCTACCTGGGCTGGCCGGGCCAGGCGCCCTCGTACAAGGTCGGCCAGCGGCTGTGGGAGCAGACGCGCGACGAGGCGGCGGGCACCGCCCGCACGCGCGGCGAGGGCTTCGACCTGCGCGCGTTCCACGCGTCCGCGCTCGACCTGGGTGCGCTGCCGCTCGACGTCCTCAAGCAGGTGTTCGCGACGGCGTGACGCCGTGACGCGCGAGGGGCGGGCACCCGGTCGGTGCCCGCCCCTCGCGTCGTCGCCGTCCGTTCGGCGTCAGAGCAGCGACCAGCCGTAGCCGAAGAACACGACGGCGGCGAGCGCGACCAGCACCGCGACCGTCACGAACCAGTCGTTGCCCGCCGCGACGAACCTGCGGGCCGCAGGCCCCCACCTGCCGGGCAGCGTGAGGTGCCCGTCGCGCACGTTGATGCGCGTCAGGCCGGCCCACACCAACGTCGTCGTCACGGTGATGAGCAGGCACCACGGGCACAGCGCCTTGATGTCGGTGTACGCCTCGTAGAACAGCCACCACGCGAACAGCAGGCCCGCGGTGTAGACGACCTCCGCCGCGCGCATGTACCAGCGCGGGAACACCACGCCGCCGATGAGCGCGACCGCCATCGTCAGGACGACGGCCTCCGCGGCGATGCCGAGGAAGGCGTTGGGGAAGCCGAACAGCGACGCCTGCCACGTCTTCGCCACGGTCGCGCAGTTGATCACCGCGTTGAGGCTGCAGCCAAGCTTCGCGTCCGCGTCGCCCGCCAGGATGACCGCCTCGATCGACAGGACGAACGACGTGTAGAGCCCGATCGCGCCCGAGACGGCCATCTCGATCGCGGTGCGCCGCCGCCACGCCGCGGGGGCGGGGCGCAGCAGGTCGGGGTCCTCGTCGACGGCGTCGTCCAGGAGGTCGTCCTCCCAGCCGTCGCCCTCGAGCTCGTCGTGCGCCGCGCCGTCGACGGTCCCGACGGCGTCGCGCGGTCCGTCCCCGCCGCGCGCCGTGGGGCTGGTCGCCTCGTTCACTGGGCCTCCTCGGGTGTCGGCACGAGACCGCCGCGTCGCCGCTCGTGCCACAGGTGCCTGCCATTGTGCCCCGCCGTGCTGTACGTCCGGACCCGACCTCGGTCCCGGTCGGGCCCGCGCGGACCGCCGCGGCTAGGCTCGCGCGTCGTGACCCGCCTGCTCCTCGCCTCCGCGTCCCCCGCCCGCCGCGCGACCCTCGCGTCCGCCGGCATCGACCCGCTCGTCGTCGTGTCGTCCGTCGACGAGCCGGCCGTCCTCGCGGCCGCAGCCGAGCGCTTCGGCACCCTCGAGCCCGCCGACGCGGTCCTCGTGCTCGCGCAGGCCAAGGTCGAGGACGTCGCGCGCGCGATCGCGGCCGGCACGCCCGAGGAGCTCGCCGACGCGGACGACCTGGTGCTGCTGGGGTGCGACTCGATGCTGGAGCTCGACGGCGAGGTGCTGGGCCGCCCGGCCGACGCCGGGGACGCGGTGCGGCGCTGGCACGCGATGCGGGGCCGTACGGGCGTGCTGCACACGGGGCACTGGGTCGTCGACGAGCGCGCGACGCCCGACGAGGGCGGCGTGGGCACCCGCGGGACCCTGGGCGCCACGTCCTCGACGGTCGTGCACTTCGCGGACCTCTCCGACGAGGAGGTCGCGGCGTACGTGGCGACCGGCGAGCCGCTCGCGGTGGCGGGCTCGTTCACGGTCGACGGGCTCGGCGGACCCTTCGTCGAGCGCATCGAGGGCGACCACCACGGCGTCGTGGGGGTGTCGCTGCCCCTGCTGCGCGAGCTTCTCGGCGAGATCGGCGTGAGCATCCCGAGCCTGTGGCGCACCGCCTGACGGCACCCGCGGTTGTGCCGACCGGACAACCGGCGGCGCGCACGACCCCCCTGACGCGACCCGCGTCGTCGGATCCCTACAAGAACCCGGGCGCGGCCGTTGGGCGGTTCCCCAATCTTGCGCGGGCGCCGCGGACGGACCCCGAGCGGCCGGGTGCCGCACGTTACGGTGGACCGTGCCCGTGATCTCCAAGGTCCTCATCGCGAACCGCGGTGAGATCGCCGTCCGCATCGCCCGCGCCTGCCGAGACGCCCGGATCGGGTCCGTGGCCGTCTACTCCGACCCCGACCGCGAGGCCCTGCACGTGCGCGTCGCCGACGAGGCGTTCGCGCTCGGCGGCGCCCGCGCGGCCGAGACGTACCTCGTGGTCGACAAGCTGCTCGACGTGGCCCGCCGCTCGGGCGCCGACGCCGTGCACCCCGGGTACGGGTTCCTCGCCGAGAACGCCGACTTCGCGCGCGCCGTCATCGAGGCGGGCCTCGTGTGGATCGGACCGCCGCCGTCGGCGATCGAGTCGCTCGGAGACAAGGTCAGCGCCCGGCACATCGCGCAGCGCGCCGGCGCCCCCCTCGTGCCCGGCACGGCCGACCCGGTCGCGGGCGTCGACGAGATCCACGCGTTCGTCGCCGAGCACGGCCTGCCCGTCGCGATCAAGGCGGCCTTCGGCGGTGGCGGCCGCGGCCTGAAGGTCGTGCGGTCCGCCGACGAGATCGACGAGGCCTACGAGTCGGCGGTGCGCGAGGCCGTGGCCGCCTTCGGCCGCGGCGAGTGCTTCGTCGAGCGGTACCTGGACAAGCCGCGGCACGTCGAGACGCAGTGCCTGGCCGACCAGCACGGCACGGTCGTCGTCGTGTCGACGCGCGACTGCTCCCTGCAGCGCCGGCACCAGAAGCTCGTCGAGGAGGCGCCCGCGCCGTTCCTCACCGACGCGCAGCGCACGCAGCTCGTGGAGTCGAGCGTCGCGATCCTGCGCGAGGCGGGCTACGTCGGCGCGGGGACGTGCGAGTTCCTCGTCGGCGCCGACGGCACGGTGTCGTTCCTCGAGGTCAACACGCGTCTGCAGGTCGAGCACCCCGTCACGGAGGAGATCAGCGGCATCGACCTGGTGCGCGAGCAGCTGCGCGTCGCGGCGGGCGAGCCGCTCGGGTACGACCACGTCGAGACACGCGGCCACTCGCTCGAGTTCCGGATCAACGGCGAGGACCCGGCCCGCGGCTTCCTGCCCGCCCCGGGCCGGATCACGACGCTGCGCTTCCCGTCGGGGCCGGGCGTGCGGGTCGACTCGGGCGTGGTCGAGGGCGACAGCGTCTCCGGCCTCTACGACTCGATGATCGCCAAGCTCGTCGTCACCGGCGCGACCCGCACGCAGGCCGTCGAGCGGGCGCGGCGCGCGCTCGCCGAGATCGAGGTCGTCGGCATCCCGACCGTCGTGCCGTTCCACCGTGCGGTGCTCGACGCCCCGGAGTTCGCGCCCGCGGACCCGGCCCAGCCGTTCTCGGTGCACACCCGCTGGATCGAGACCGAGTTCGCGGACCGGCTCGGCGCGCTCGGCGCGACGCCCGCCGCACCTGCCGACGAGGACGAGGACGCGCCGGCGCTCGAGCGCGTGGTCGTCGAGGTCGGCGGCAAGCGGCTCGAGGTCGTGCTGCCCGCGGCGCTCGCGCTGGGCCGCGGACCCGGCGGGGGCGGACGCCCGACGGGCCGCGCGGGCGCGTCCGGACCGGCCGGGCCGCGCCGCCCCGTGCGGCGCTCCGCCGCGAAGGCGGGCGGCGGCAGCAACGGCACGACGCTCGCGTCGCCCATGCAGGGCACGATCGTCAAGGTCGCGGTCGCCGAGGGCGCCCAGGTCGCCGAGGGCGACCTCGTCGTCGTGCTCGAGGCGATGAAGATGGAGCAGCCGCTCGTCGCGCACCGCGCCGGCACCGTCACAGGCCTCGCGGCGGGCGTCGGGTCGAGCGTGAGCGCGGGCACGGCCATCTGCGAGATCGTCGGCTGACGGCCCGTGCAGGACGCCGTGCCCGCCGAGGACGCGGGCACGGTCCTGCCCGCGTCCGGTCCGGCCGGGATCCCGCCCGGCGCGGCGCACCACCGGACCGCGGGCGACGGCTGGGTGCAGTGCGCGTGCGGCCGCCGGCACTGGGGACGCCTCGGCGCGGCCGGGCTGCTGCTGGCCCGCCGGGACGCCGCGGGCGAGCCCGTGGCCGTCGTGCTGCAGCACCGCGCGCCGTGGAGCGACCAGGGCGGCACCTGGGGGGTCCCGGGCGGCGCGCTCGCCCCGGAGGAGGCGCCCGAGGACGGCGCGCTCCGGGAGGCCGCCGAGGAGGCGGGGATCGACCCCGGGCACGTGCGCGTGCTCGGCACCGTCGAGCTGGTCCACCCCGACTGGTCGTACACCACGGTGCTCGCCGACGAGCACGAGCCCGTGACGCCGTCGGCGACGGACGCCGAGAGCGTCGAGGTACGCTGGGTGCCCGTCGGGGACGTCGTGGCTCTGCCCCTGCTGCCCGCGTTCGCCGACGCGTGGCCGGACCTGCTGGACCGCCTGCGCCGGTCCGGCCGCTGAGCCGACTCCCCCCAGGGCTGCGCCCCGGGGGTGAGCGTCGGGTGAGCGGGCTCACAGCCCGGGGCGGTGGGACACCGTCGCGCGGGAACCGTGGGCGGGAGTATCGTCGCGCCCCGGTGAGGTAAGGCTCACCTTCTCGATCCCGACGGAAGAGCCCATGGTCGCCAACTACCTCATCGGCCTGCGCGAGGGCCTCGAGGCCGCGCTCGTCGTGAGCATCCTCGTCGCCTACCTCGTGCGCACCGAGCGCCGCCACCTGCTGCCCGCGCTCTGGGCCGGGGTCGGCGCCGCGGTCGCCGCGTCGCTCGCGTTCGGCGCGCTGCTGACGTTCGGCCCGCAGGGGCTGTCGTTCGAGGCGCAGGAGGCGATCGGAGGCACGCTGTCGATCGTCGCCGTCGGCCTCATCACCTGGATGATCTTCTGGATGGCCCGCACCGCGCGCCACCTCAAGTCCGACCTGCAGCACCGCCTCGACGACGCCGTCGCCGCGGGCCGCCGGGCCGTCGTCGTGATGGCGCTGCTCGCCGTCGGGCGCGAGGGGCTCGAGACCGCGCTGTTCCTGTGGGCCGGTGCGCAGGCCACGCGCGGCGGCGCGGGCGACGCGACCCCGCTGCTCGGCGCCGTGCTCGGCCTGCTCACCGCCGTGCTGCTCGGCTGGGCCCTCTACCGGGGCGCCGTCCACGTCGACCTGCGCCGGTTCTTCGCCTGGACCGGCCTGTTCCTCGTGCTCGTCGCCGCGGGCGTCCTGTCGTACGGCGTGCACGACCTGCAGGAGGCCCGCATCCTGCCCGGCCTGCACGACCTCGCGTTCGACGTCTCCGCCGCCGTCCCGCCGAGCAGCTGGTACGGGACCCTGCTCAAGGGCGTCCTCAACTTCTCCCCCGCGACCACCTGGCTCGAGGCGGCGGCGTGGCTCGCGTTCGCCGTGCCCACGCTCGTGCTGTTCGTGCGGACGACGTGGGGCGGCCCCGCCCGCCCGCCCGCCCCGCCCGCCGCGGCACCCGCACCGGCCGCGGCGCCCGCCCCCGCGGCCGGCTGACCCACCCGCCACCACGCCGCTGCCCAGCCGCGGCCCCCGCACCCACCGCCGCACCGCGCGGCGAGCCCCCACGAGGAGACCCATGTCCCACCGGCCGACCGCCGCGCTCGCCGCCGCCGCCGCCCTCGTCCTGCCCCTCGCCGCCGCGTGCGTCCCGAACGACCCGCCGGCCGACGACGCCACCACCGGCGCGGGCGCGATCACGGTCACCTCGACCGCCGACGCGTGCGACGTCTCCGCCGCGCAGGCACCGTCGGGCACGCTCACGTTCACCGTGACCAACGGCGGCGACGACGTCACCGAGTTCTACCTGCTCGGCGAGGACGGCCTGCGCGTCGTGTCCGAGGTGGAGAACATCGGCCCGGGCCTGAGCCGCGACCTCGTCGTGCAGGCGCGGCCCGGCACCTACTGGACCGCGTGCAAGCCGGGGATGGTCGGCGACGGCATCCGCGCCGAGTTCGTCGTCACGGACTCCGGCACCGACGTCGGCCCGACGGGCGACGACGCCGAGCTGCTCGCACAGGGCGAGGCGTCGTACGTCGCGTACGTCAAGGACCAGGTCGGCGCGCTCGTCGCCGGCACGCAGCAGTTCGCCGACGCCTACGCCGCGGGCGACGACGCGACCGCGCGTGACCTGTACGCCGCGACGCGCGTGCACTGGGAGCGTGTGGAGCCCGTCGCGGAGTCCTTCGGCGACCTGGACCCGCTGCTCGACCTGCGCGAGGCCGACGTCGAGGAGGGGGCCACCTGGACCGGCTGGCACCTCGTCGAGAAGGACCTGTGGCAGCCCGCGCCCGAGGCGAACGGCGGCGTCGTCTACACGCCGCTGACGCCCGAGCAGCGCCGCGCGGCCGCCGACGACATCGTCGCGAACACCGCCCGCCTGCAGGAGCAGGTCACCGACCCGGCGTTCACGTTCGAGGCGTTCCAGATCGCCAACGGCGCGAAGGAGCTGCTCGACGAGGTCGCGACGGGCAAGGTCACGGGCGAGGAGGAGATCTGGTCGCACACGGACCTGTGGGACTTCCAGGCGAACGTCGACGGCGCGCGCGTGGCCTACGAGGTGCTCGCGGACGTCGTGCAGGACCGCGACCCGGAGCTCGCCGACCTCCTCGACGAGCGGTTCGAGGAGCTGCAGGACCTGCTCTCCGCGCAGGGGTCGGTCGAGGCAGGCTTCCCGTCGTACGACACCCTGACCGACGAGCAGGTGCGCGAGCTCGCCGGCGCGGTCGACGCGCTCTCCGAGCCGCTGTCGCGCCTGACCAGCACGGTCACGGGCGCCTGAGGCCGCGATGACGACGCCGGACGACGCGACGCACCAGGCCCCCGAGACGGGTCTGTCGCGCCGCGCGCTGCTGGGCCTCGGCGGCGGGATCGCGGCGGTCGCCGCCGCCGCGGGCTTCGGCGCCGCGCGCGGGACCGCGGCCGCGGCGGCCCCGTCGGCCGCACCGCAGCCCGGCACGTTCGCGTTCACGGGTGCGCACCAGGCCGGCGTCGTCACACCCGCGCAGGACCGCCTCTACCTCGCGGCGTTCGACGTCACGACGGACTCCCGCGAGGAGCTCGTCGCGCTGCTGCGCCGCTGGACGACGATCGCGGCCCGGCTCACGCAGGGCCTGCCCGCCGGCCCGCTGGGCCCCGCGTCCGGGCCGTACGACGCGCCGCCCGACGACACCGGCGAGGCGGCCGACCTGCCGCCCGCCGGGCTCACGCTGACCTTCGGGTTCGGCCGCTCGCTGTTCGTCGGCACCCCCGGACCGGACGGCACGCCCGGCACGGACCGGTTCGGTCTCGCGGACCGCCTGCCCGGCGGCCTCGTCGTCCTGCCGCACTTCTCGGCCGACGACCTCGACCCCGCCCGCAGCGACGGCGACCTCGTGGTGCAGGCGTGCGCGGACGACCCGCAGGTGGCGGTGCACGCGATCCGGAACCTGTCCCGGGCGGCGTTCGGCGCGGCGACGATCCGCTGGACGCAGCTCGGGTACGGCCGGACGTCGTCCACGACGACGGCGCAGCGCACGCCGCGCAACCTGTTCGGCTTCAAGGACGGGACCGCGAACGTCAAGGCCGAGGAGGAGGACGCGCTCGCGGCGCACGTGTGGGTCCCCGCCGACGCGGCCGACGCCGACGCCGCCGACGGGGTCGACTCCGCGTGGCTCACGGGCGGCACGTACCTCGTCGCGCGGCGCATCCGCATGACCATCGAGACGTGGGACCGCACGTCGCTGCGCGAGCAGGAGACCCTCGTCGGCCGGACCAAGGGCGAGGGCGCCCCGCTGTCGGGCGGCACCGAGCACTCCGAGCCGGACTTCACGGCGACGGGACGCGGCGGAGCACCGCTCATCGCGGCGAACAGCCACGTGCGGCTCGCGCACCCCGACCAGAACGACGGCGTGCGGATGCTGCGGCGTGGCTACAACTTCACGGACGGCAACGACGCGCTCGGCCGCCTCGACGCGGGGCTGTTCTTCCTCGCGTTCGTGCGGGACCCGCGCACGCACTTCATCCCGATGCAGTCGAGGCTGTCCGCGCAGGACGGGCTGATGGAGTACCTCGAGCACACCGGCTCGGGGCTGTTCGCCGTGCCGCGGGGTGTTCCGGACGGCGCGCTCGTGCTCGGTGCCGACGGCACCCCGGCGACCACGGACGACAGCCCGTTCGTCGGCCAGGACCTGTTCGCCTGACGGCTCGCACGGTCGGCGCCCGGCACCGCTGCGGGCGCGGTAGCGTGCCGCGCGTGAGCACCACCGCCCGTCCCGGCCCCCCGCCCACCACCCCGCCGGACGCCGGGACCGCGACGCGCGTGTGGCTCGTGGCCGCGCTGACGCTCGCCGGGCTCGAGGCGGTCCGGGCGAGCGGACCGTTCCTCGACCGCTGGTTCGCGGTCGGCACCGTCGCGGCGGGCGGGGCGGCCGTCGTGACGTACGCGGGCGCGGGCCTTGTCACGGCGGGCCTGCTGACCGTCCTGCGACGGCGCGCGGGGCTCCCGGACGGCCGCACGCTGCTCGTCGGCGCGGGCGTGCTCGCCGCGCTCCGCGTGGCCCTGCAGGCGCTCGACGGGCTCGCGCTCGACGTCGTCGGCCTGGTCACGGTCGCGGTCGCGGTCGCGCTGCTGACGCTCGCCGTGGGGCACGTCGCGGGTCGCCCGGGCGGTCCGCGGCAGGCCGCGACCGGTCTGGTCGTGGGCGGCGCGCTGTCCGTCGCCCTGCAGCTCCTGCTCGGCACGTGGGACGCCGTGTGGCGGTCGTCGGCCGCCGGGTGGGTCGTGGCTCTCGTGGTGGCCGCCGCTCCGTTCGCCGCGCGGCGCGGGCTCCTCGACGTGCACGCGTCCCCCGAGCCGGCCGGGCGGCCGCGTCGGCTGTGGGCCCTCGGCCCGTACCTCGCCGTCGCGGCGATGCTGCTCGCGAACCCGGCGTTCGCCGCGAGCCAGGCCGACGTGCCGCTCGACGCCGCTGGGCTCGTGCTCGTGGGGTCGGCGGTGCTGGGCGCGTGGCCGCTCCTGCGCCCCGACGTGTGGCCCGCGGCCGTGCGGGTCGCCGCCGCGGTGGTGCTCGTGCTCGGCGTCGCGACGGCGCTGCTCGCGACGGGCCCGGTCGCGCTCGCGGCGCTCGCCGTCGCGCAGGTCTGCGCCGGGGTGGTCCTCGCGACCGTCCTCAGCACCCGCCGCCCCGCGCCGCCCGGGATCCCCCGCACCGCCCTGTCGACGGCGGGCGCCGGGCTCGGGCTCGTCCTGACGCTGCTGCTCTACATGCTCGACTACGACGTGCCGCTGCCGGTGGACAACGCGTGGGTCGTCGTCGCCGCGGCGGTGGTGCTCGCGCTCGCGGGGCTGCGCCGCCGGACCCCGCCCGTGCCGGCCGCCGCGGTCGTCGAGGCGCCGCCGGTCGACCGCGAGCCCGTCCCGGCGCGCGTCAACCCCGTCCGGTGGCTGCTCGTGCCCGCGGTCGTCGTGGCCGTCGTGGGCGTGCTCGTCGGCGGGCGCGGCTGGAGCACCACGGGCCCCCAGGTTCCCGCGGCGGCGGCCGACGACGGCACGCTCACGGTCGTCGACTGGAACCTGCACTACGGCGTGAGCCCGCTGACGGCGGTCGACCTCGAGGCCGTCGCCCGCACCATCGAGGAGCAGGACCCCGACGTCGTGACGCTGCAGGAGGTGCAGCGCGGCTGGGTCTTCGGCGGTGGCAGCGACATGGCGACGTGGCTCGCGCACCGGCTCGGCATGACGGTGCGCTTCGCGCCGGCGGCCGACCGGCAGTTCGGCAACGCGGTCCTCGCCCGCTCGGGGCTGACCGACGTGGCCGTGCACCCGCTGCCCTACGGGCAGGGTCCGCAGGAGCGGTCCGCGCTGTCCGCGACCCTCACGACGGCCGACGGCGGCACCGTCCGTGTCACGTCCGTGCACCTGCAGCACCGCGAGTCCGCGACCCCGACGCGCCTGGCGCAGCTGGACGCGCTGCTCGCGGCCGAGCGCGTCGACGGCCCCGCGCTGCTCGCGGGCGACCTCAACGCGACGCCGGGCTCCCCCGAGCTGGACCTCCTGACGGGCGCGGGCTGGGTGAGCGCGGTCGACGCCGCCGGCGACGCGGACGCCACGACCCACCCGAGCACGGACCCCGAGCAGCGCATCGACTGGGTCCTCGGGCAGCGCGGGACGTTCACCGAGGCGACGGTCGGCACGTCGACGCTGTCCGACCACCTGCCGGTGACCGCACGCTGGCGCCCGGACGCCGGCTGACGCGAGCGCGTCGGCCGGCCGTGCACGCACCGGCCCCCACGACGTCCGCGGACGGGCGCCCGCGTCAGTCGACCGCGCGGTGCAGCATCCGGGCGACCTCGGCGATCGTGCCGGACATCGACGGGTAGACCGTCGAGGCGTCGGCGACCTGGTCGACCGTGAGCCGGTGCGTCACGGCGAGCGTCAGCGGGAAGATCGACTCGCTCGCCCGCGGGCCCACCACGACGGCGCCGAGGACGGTGCCCGTGCCGACGCCCGCGAACACCTTCACGAACCCGTCGTGGACGCCCAGCATCTTGGCGCGCGGGTTGCGCGCGAGCGGCAGCGTGCTGACGGAGTAGTCGACGCCCTCGGACCGCAGGAGCGCCTCGGAGGCGCCGACGGTCGCGATCTCGGGCGCCGTGAAGATGTTGGCGGACACCCCGCGCAGCGACAGCGGCTTCACGGCGTCGCCGAGCGCGTGGGACATCGCGATGCGCCCCTGCGTCGCCGCGACCGACGCGAGCGGGAGCACCCCCGTCACGTCGCCCGCCGCGTAGACGCCGCGCACGCTCGTGCGCGACACCTTGTCGACCTCGACGTGCCCGCTGGCCGTAAGCCGCACGCCGGCCTCCTCGAGCCCGAGCCCTGCCGTCGTCGGCACGGACCCGACCGCGAACAGCACGTGCGACGCGTCGAGCACGCGCCCGTCGGCGAGCGTGACCTCGACGCGGTCGCCCACGCGCCGCGCGCCCGCGGCCCGCGAGCGCGACAGGACGGTCATGCCGCGCGCCTTGAACACGTCCTCGAGGAGCTGCGCCGCGTCGGCGTCCTCGCCGGGCAGCACGCGCTCGCGCGACGACACGAGCGTGACGTCGGCCCCCAGCGACGTGTACGCGCCCGCGAACTCCGCGCCCGTGACGCCGGACCCGACGACGACGAGCTTCTCCGGGAGCTCCTGCAGGTCGTAGAGCTGGGTCCAGGTCAGGATCCGCTCGCCGTCGGGAACGGCCTCGGGCAGCACGCGCGGGGTCGCGCCCGTCGCGACGAGCACGACGTCGGCGTCGAGCGTCTCCTGCCCGCCGTCGGCGGTCGTGACCTCGACGCGCGAGGGACCGTCGAGCCGCGCGTGGCCGAGCACGGTGCGCACGCCCTCGCGGTCCAGCCGGCCACGGATGTCGGCGGACTGCGCGGCGGCGAGCGCCTTGACGCGCGCGTTCACGGCGGCCAGGTCGATGCTGTGCCGCGCGAGCGAACCGACACCCCCGGGCGCGACGGCCCCGGGAGGGGCGACGCCGTCGAGCCGGATGCCCAGCTCGGGCGCACGGTCGGCGATCGTCATCCACTCGGCGGTCGCGATGAGCGTCTTGGACGGCACGACGTCGGTGAGCACGGCGGCACCGCCGAGCCCCGCGCGCTCGACGACGGTGACGTCGGCGCCCAGGCGCCGGGCGACGAGAGCCGCCTCGTACCCGCCGGGGCCACCGCCCACGACGACGACACGGGGCGAGGCGGGACGGTCGGATGCCAGCGGTGCGGTGCTCACGGGGGCCCATTCTGCCTGCCGCGCCCTGCACGGGCCGGTCGACCGGCGGCGTTAGCCTTCGGGCATGAGCGACCTCACCGCCGTCCCGGACCTCGACGACCCCGCGACCGACCCGTTCGACGTCGCACGCGCCGCCGCGGAGCACATCGCGCAGGCCACCGGCGTTGCCCGGCACGACGTGGCCCTCGTGCTCGGCTCCGGCTGGGGAGGCGCGGCCGACCTGCTCGGGGAGACCGTCGCCGAGCTGCCCAGCACCGAGGTGCCCGGGTTCAGCGCGGCGGCCGTGGTGGGGCACGTCGGCACGATCCGCTCGATCCGCATCGCCGGCGGCGACGGGGCCGCCCCGAAGCACGCGCTCGTGCTCGGCTCGCGCACGCACCTGTACGAGGGCCGGGGGGTGCGGCGCGTCGTGCACGGGGTGCGCACGGCCGCGGCGACGGGCGCGTCGACGCTCGTGCTGACCAACGGGTGCGGCGGTCTCAACCCCGCGTGGGGCCCGGGCACGCCCGTCCTGATCTCGGACCACATCAACCTCACGGCCACCTCGCCGCTCGAGGGTGCGACGTTCGTCGACCTCACGGACCTGTACTCGGCGCGGCTGCGGGAGGTCGCGCGGTCGGTCGACCCCTCGCTCGACGAGGGCGTGTACGTGCAGTTCCGCGGCCCGCACTACGAGACGCCGGCGGAGGTCGCGATGGCGGGCCGGCTCGGCGGGGACCTCGTCGGCATGTCGACGACGCTCGAGGCGATCGCCGCCCGGCACGCCGGGCTCGAGGTGCTCGGCGTCTCCCTGGTGACCAACTTCGGCGCTGGGATCAGCGACCAGCCGCTGTCCCACACCGAGGTGCTCGAGGCGGGTGCGGCGGCCGGCCCGCGCATCAGCGCCCTCCTCGCGGAGGTCGTCCGGCGCGTCTGAGCGGTCCCCCGCAGGCCCCACGGCCCGTGTCCCGGCGCGTCGCTCGCGCGCGGGCACGGGCCGCCGCCGCGCCGGGACCTTCGACGACGCGGTCTCCGCCGCAGGCCAGTACGTTGGCCCCATGACCGACGAGGGGTGGGCCGCGCTCGAGGCACGGGTGCAGGCCTGGATCGACGACGACCCTGACCCGCAGACGGCGGACGAGCTGCGCGGCCTGCTGACGACGGCCCGGACCGGCCCCGAGGGCCTGCTGCCCGGCCACGACCCGGACCCGACGCAGCGACAGGCCATCGACGCGCGGGCGGCCGCCCGCGCGGAGCTCGCCGACCGCTTCCAGGGCCTCCTGCAGTTCGGCACCGCCGGTCTGCGCGGGCGCCTCGCGGGCGGACCGCACCGCATGAACCGTGCGGTCGTGGTCCGCGCCGCCGCGGGCATCGCGGACTTCCTGCTCGGCGAGCTCGACGGCGTCACCCCGCCGCCGCGCGTCGTCGTCGGGTACGACGCCCGGCACAACTCGGCGCAGTTCGCGCTCGACACCGCGGGCGTGCTCACGGCCGTCGGCATCGAGGTGCTCCTGCTGCCCGAGCCGCTGCCGACCCCCGTGCTCGCGTTCTGCGTCCGCCACCTCGACGCCGACGCCGGGATCATGGTGACGGCGTCGCACAACCCGCCGCAGGACAACGGCTACAAGGTCTACCTGGGCGGCCGGGTCGTCACCGACGCCGGTCAGGGCGCACAGATCGTGCCTCCCACCGACACGGCGATCGCCGCCGAGATCGCGCGCGTGCCGTCGGTCGCGTCCGTCCCGCGCGCCGACCACGGCTGGACCGTGCTGGGCCAGGACGTCGTCGACGCCTACGTGCGCACGGTCGTCGGCCTCGCCGACCTCTCGCCCGAGGCCCGCGCCGCCGCGGGCGACCTGCGGATCGTGCTGACGCCGCTGCACGGCGTCGGCGGTCGCGTCGCCCAGCGCGTGCTCGCCGAGGCAGGGTTCACCGACGTCCTCCTCGTGCCCGAGCAGGAGTTCCCCGACCCGGACTTCCCGTCGGTCGCCTTCCCCAACCCCGAGGAGCCCGGCGCGATCGACCTCGCGATCGGCCTGGCCGGGGACGAGCGCGCCGACCTGGTGCTCGCCCTCGACCCGGACGCGGACCGCTGCGCGGTCGCCGTGCAGGACCTGCGCTCGCGCTCGTACCGCGGCCCCGACACCGCCGCCGCCGAGGGCTGGCGCATGCTGCACGGCGACGAGACCGGCGCGCTGCTCGGCGACCTGGCTGCGCGCCGGGCCGCCGCCGCGTCGCGCGACCACGCGGTGCTCGCGAGCTCGATCGTCTCCTCGCGACTGCTCGCCGAGATCGCGCGGCACGCAGGCCTGCAGCACCGGCAGACGCTCACCGGGTTCAAGTGGATCTCCCGCGTCGACGGGCTCGTGTTCGGCTACGAGGAGGCCCTCGGCTACTGCGTCGACCCGGCCCACGTCCGCGACAAGGACGGCATCTCCGCGGCCCTCACGGTCGCCGGGCTCGCCGCGACCCTCAAGGCCCAGGGGCGCTCGCCCGTGGACGCGCTCGACGACCTCGCGCGCGCGCACGGCCTGCACCTCACCGGTCAGGTGTCGGCGCGGTTCGCCGACCTCGCGGACATCGGCGCGACCGTCCAGCGCCTGCGCGCGACCCCGCCGCGCACGCTCGCCGGCGTCCCCGTGACGTCGGTCGTCGACCTCGCCGCCGGGACGGAGGACGACCGTGACGGCCTGCCGCCCACCGACGGCCTGCGGATGTTCACGTCCGACGGCACGCGCGTCATCGTCCGGCCCAGCGGCACCGAGCCGAAGGTGAAGTGCTACCTCGAGGTCGTCGAGCCCGTCGCGGCCGACGCCGACGACGACGCGGTCACGCACGCCCGCCGCTCGGCCCGCGCACGGCTCGACGCGCTCGCCGCCGACGTCCGCACGGTCCTCGGGCTCTAGGCGCCGCGCGACGTCGATCAGTCGCCGGGGATCTCGCCGCCGGGGTAGATGTCGTCGAGCTGGGCACGCATCTCGTCGACGTCGGCCGTCAGCTGCGCGACCGTCCTGTCGTCGCTCGTCCCGAGCAGGTCCGCTCTGAAGGTCTCCAACGTGAGGGCCGCAGACGTCGCCTGCAGCTCGAACGCGATCATGATCGCGTCCCAGTTCTCCGCCAGCGGTCCGTCGACGCCGCCGAGCGTGGGGTCCTCGGCGACCGAGAGCCGGACACGATCACACTCGTCGGCGAGGAACTCCGCGTCGTAGTACGCCTCCGTCGCGACCGAGGTCGCGTGGGGCGTCCCGATCAGCTGCACCGCACCGAGATCCTGGAACGCCGTCTGGAGAGTCGGGTAGGCGTCGTTCGCCGGGTCCCAGTCGGTTGGCGGGAACTGCAGGTCCCAACAGCCCTCGACCGTCGGACGGAAGGCGTTCAGGTCGGCGAGGAGCCGTGAGTACGCGTCACGGCGCTCAGCGCGGATCGCTGCCTCCCGTTCGGTGCGCGTCTGGAGCTCCACCTGACGCAGCGCGTTCTCGCTCGCGAGCCACGACGACGTCAGCGTCACGACCGCGGTGAGCACCGCGACACTCAGCGTCCGCGACCACTCGGACCACTGGCCGTGCCGACTGTCGCCGGTCGGCGCCGCGGGCCGCGACGCCTCGTCACGTGTCGTAGGGTGCAGCTCGTCGCTCACAGGAGACCTCCTCGTCCAGCTGTAGCGTGTCGCGCGCGTCCGGACAAGGACCCCGAGGTGACCGGCACGAGCCCCGCTCGGCGGGGAGTCGACGGTGCGGTCGTTCGCTGCTGCCCGTCGTTCTCCGAGCCGAGCACGCGCCGCCTCGGGCCACGTGGGCGCGTGCTCGGGTCAGCGCGTCTGGGCGCAGCGCAGGTCGTGCACCGCGCGGGCCACGTCGAGCGTCGCCGCTGAGCCCTGCACGCCGAACGTCGTCGTCTGCCCGGCCTTGAGCGCGCCGTTGTAGGACATGTTCTCGGCCGTGACGCTCGCGCCGCTCGTGCCGAGCTGGGCGTTCCACACCGCGGTGACGTCCTTGCCCGCCGGCAGCGCCCACGACGTGGCCCAGCCGCCGACGCCCGCGCTGCCCGCCGTGACGACGACCTCGGCCTGGTACCACGCCCGGCCGTCGTGCTCCCAGGAGGTCGTCACGCGGTACGTCGCCGTGCACCCGCCGGCCGTGACGGGCTCGGGCGGCGCCACCCCGCCGTCGGTCACGGGCGGGCTGCTCGCGCCCGCGGCCGGGGCCGTGGCGCCTGCCGACGGCGTGCGGGGCGTCGGCGTCGACCCGGGCTGCCCCGCACCGGGTGTCGCCGTCGGGGTCGGTTCCACGGTGACGGGCGGGACGGGGTCGGCGAGCGCCGGGTCGGTGAACGCGAGGGCATCCGCCGGCAGGGGCTCCGGGGCGGCGTTGACGTCGGCCGGAGCGGGCCGGCCGTCGCACTCCCGCTCGGGGCCGAACGCGCGGTACTCCCCCGCCGCGCAGTCGAAGTCGACGACCGCGTCCCCGCCCACCACGACGTCGCCGCCGAGCCGGGCCCCGCTCCTGACGACGGCCATGTCGGTGACGACCGCCGAGCCCTCGACGACCGCACCGCCCTCGACCCACGCACGGCCGTCCACGCGGGCGTTCCCGCCGACGCGCGCGTCCCCGTGCACGACGGCGTGCGGCCCGACGTACGCGGTCGGGTCGACCCAGGCGTCGTCGTCGACCCAGCCCCCGCCGTTGGCGTGCCGGTGCCCGCCCGGGACGGGCTCGAGCGCGGTCTCGTCGACCACCGCCGCGCCCGCGACCCGGAACTCGTAGGGGTAGCGCGGCACCGCGCCGAAGCCGTCCGCCGAGTCCACCGCGTGCGCCGCCGCGGGGGTGCCGACGACGACCAGGTAGACGTCCGTCTCCCCCTCGCGCAGCGAGAACTGCAGCTCCTCGTCGGTGCCCTCGGTGACGGGGCTGTACCGCGCGGCACCGCCCGCGACGGCGACGAAGCCCACGGACCACCCCGCGTCGGGCGCCGTCCCCGTGCCGCGCAGCCGCACGTGCACGGTCCCGCCGGGCTGGTCGGGCCGCAGGTGGACGAGGTTGTAGCCGTAGTCCGACGGCGCGAACGCCCCGGCCACGCGATAGCGCCCGGGGTCGTCGGGGACGGCCTCCACGGGCGTGCTGCGGCCCGCGAGCAGGACGGGGTCGAGCGTCGCGACCGCGTCGGCGACCTCGCGCGTGCCGCCGAAGTCCCACGTGACGGTCCGCATCGCGTACTCGGCGACGCGCCGGTTCAGCGCGACCTGGCTCAGCCCTGCGCCGCGGCGGTACGCCTCGAGGGCCGTCTGCGTGCCGTCGCCGCCCCGCCAGATCCGGCTCACGGTCCGGTCGTCGTCGCGTTCCGCGAGGTACTGCAGCAGCAGCCAGCCGCCGTCTCCGAGCCGCGCGCTCGACCACGGCACCGACGGGCTCCGGACCACGTCGGACACGTCCCCGACGCCGTCGGCGGCGCCGGCCGTCGCGAGGTACGCGGCGCTCGCCGCGGCGAACGCACCGGCCGAGTCCGCGGCCAGCGCGCCGTGGGGGGCGTCGATCCGGGCGAACTCCTGGACGGCCTGCGCGACCCCGCGTGCGAGGTCCCACGACGGTGCGGGCGCGTCGCTGCCGCCGCCGCCGGCGAGGGCGGACACCGCCGCCTGCACGACGCCCACGCCGTCGTCGACGCCGCCGGTCACGAGCAGGTCGCCCGACGCGAGCGCGCCGGGGCGCGGCGTCAGGACCGTCTCCCGGTGCGAGCCGGGGCCCTGCGACCAGGTGCCCTGCACCACGACGACGAGCTTCGCGTCGTCGACCGCGCCGTCCTGCGGGGCGACCGCCAGGTCGCGCACGTGCGTGTCGTACAGGGCGTCGAGCGCGGCGACCGTCCGGTCGGGGTCGAACCGCAGGTCCAGCGTCGCCCGCGTCGGGTCGGCGCCGGGCAGCTCGCCCCACGCGAGCACGACGTCCTCGCCCTCGCGGACGTGCGCGTCCTGCCACGCCTGCTCCCAGGCGGGCGGGACCACGACCGGCTTGCCGTCGCCGGTCCCGGCGATCGCGACGGCCACGGCACCGCCGGCGACGACGGGGACCACGAGGGCAGCCACGAGCGCGAGCCGTCCGATCCGGGCCATGCGCGCGCGGTCCCCTCCGTCCGTCGGGCCGTCGCGCCGGGGCAGCGGGACGTCACCGCACCGGGCGGGCGGCTGCCCCACTGTCGTCCGGTCGGACACTCCACGTCAATGCGACCAGGCGCCGCAATCGGGTGAATCCGGACACTCGTCCGACAAGGGTGTGCCAGAGCACGGATCGCCGCACGCCCCCCGGACGGACGGCGTGCGGCGATCGACGGGTACGGGCGCGGCCGGCTCAGTAGCCCGCGTCCGCCTCCAGGCCCGCGAGCACGGCAGCGGTGCCGGACAGGCCGAGCCGCGTCGCGCCCGCCTGGACCATCGCGACCGCGTCGGCAGACGTGCGGATGCCGCCCGACGCCTTCACGCCCAGGCGCCCGCCGACCGTGCGGGCCATGAGCTCGACCGCGTGCACGGTGGCACCCCCGGCGGGGTGGAAGCCCGTCGACGTCTTCACGAAGTCCGCGCCCGCGCGCTCCGCGGCCTCGCACACCGCGACGACCTGCTCGTCCGTCAGCGCGGCGGACTCGATGATGACCTTGAGCACGACGTCGCCAGGCGTCGCGGCGCGCACCGCGGCGATGTCCGCCTCGACGGCGTCGAACCGGCCCTCGATGGCCGCGCCCACGTCGATGACCATGTCGACCTCGTCCGCGCCGTCCCGCACGGACCGCGCGGCCTCGGCCGCCTTGACGTCGCTGTGGTGCTTGCCCGACGGGAACCCGCACACCGTCGCGACGTGCAGCCCGGGCGCCGCCGAGGTGTCGAGCGGCAGGAACGACGGCGACACGCACACCGAGTACACGCCCAGGCGGGCGGCCTCCTCGACGAGCGCCTGCACGTCGGCGACGGTCGCCTCCGGCTTCAGGAGCGTGTGGTCGACGAGCCGGGCCAGGCCGGCGGCGTCGTGGGGGGCGTCGTGGGTCGCGGTCATGCGCGGTGCCTTCCTCCCCGGGCAGCCGCGTAGGCCGGCCGGATCACGGTGTCGATGAGATGGTCGCGGTCGTCGTGGTGGACGAACGCGTAGGCGGCCGCGGTCACGGCCACGTCCTGGAGGTCGTCGAGCGTCCAGCCGGCCTCCTGCACGAGCAGCGTGAGCTCACGGCTCAGCGTGGTGCCCGACTGCAGCCGGTTGTCGGTGTTGACGGTGACCTTGAAGCCGAGCCGCTTGAGCCGCGTGACGGGGTGCTCCGCGATCGACGCGGCGGCCCCGGTCTGCAGGTTCGACGACGGGCACAGCTCGAGCGGGACGCGACGGTCGCGGACCCAGTGCGCGAGCGGCCCGAGGCGGTCGCCGAGGTCGTCGGTCGTGACGTCGTCGACGAGGCGCGCCCCGTGCCCGATGCGGCAGGCCTGCGCGACGTGCAGCGCCTCGCCGATCGACGCCAGCCCGGACCCCTCGCCCGCGTGCACGGTCGTCGGGAGGTGCGCGTCGGCGAGCGCCTGGAACGCGGCGGCGTGCCGCGACGGCGGGAAGCCCTCCTCGGGCCCGGCGATGTCGAACCCGACCACGCCGTCGTCGCGGTGCGCGAGCGCGACGGCGGCGACCTCCTGCGCACGGTCGGCCTGGCGCATCGCGGACAGCAGGGTGCCGACGCGGATCGTGCGGCCCTGCGCCGCGACCTCGGCGACCCCCTCGGCGAAGCCCGCCTGCACGGCGTCGACGACCTCGTCGAGCGTGAGCCCGGCGCGCAGGTGCTGCTCGGGCGCGTACCGCGACTCGACGTACACGACGCCGTCCGCCGCGAGGTCCAGCACGGCCTCGCGCGCAACGCGGCGCAGCGCGTCCGCCGTCTGCATGACCGCGACGGTGTGCTCGAACGTCTCCAGGTAGCGCTCGAGGCTTCCCGAGTCGGCGGACTCGACGAACCAGCGGCCGAGCGCCTCCGGGTCCGTCGTGGGCAGCTCGTGCCCGATCTCGGCCGCGAGCTCGACGATCGTCGCGGGCCGCAGCCCGCCGTCCAGGTGGTCGTGCAGCAGGATCTTCGGCAGGCCCGGGACGAGGGCGACGAGCTGCGCCGCGGAGTCGTCGGCCGCGGGCGCGGCGGGGGTCGTCATGGCGTCACCGTACCGGTGTCCTCGCAGGTCGGCGCGGGCGTGCGAGCCCCGGCCGGGCCGGCCGCCCCACGGGTCGGGCGGCCGTCCGTGGTGCGCGTCACGCGAGGCCGTCCGGCTCGTCCTCGGCCGGCACCTCGGTGTCCTGCTCGACGACGTCGGCCTCGTCCGCGGAGCCCTCACGGTCCGCTCGCGCGAAGCCCGGCCGGTACTCCTCGGGGTCGTCCGTGTCGTCGACGGGGTCGTCGGTCAGGCGCAGCGGCGTCTCCGCTGCCACGGGTGCCAGGCCCGCGTCCCGCCACGCGTCGTCACCGGGGACGGTGCTCATGGGTCTCCTCCTCGCCGTCCGGGTGGGTCGCACCGCAGCGGCGGCGCGCCCGTCCTGCACTGCCCATCGTGCTCCGCGGGCGGTGCTCCCGCCACGGTTCGTCAGGCCTCGACGCGGTCCAGGACCAGCCGACGCTCCGGGACGACCGTCCCCGCGGGCGCGACGACGAGGCCGCCGTCGAGCGCCTCGCGCGCGCGCCCGAACCGCTCGGGGGTGTCCGTGTGCAGCGTGAGCAGCGGCTGCCCGGCGCGCACGGTGTCGCCGGGCCGCACGTGCAGCTCGACGCCCGCACCGGCCTGCACCGGGTCCTCCTTGCGCGCGCGTCCCGCGCCGAGCCGCCAGGCGGCGATGCCGACCGCGTACGCGTCGACCGACGCGACCACGCCGTCGGTCTCGGCGACGACCTGCTCGGTCTCGCGCGCGACCGGCAGGGTCGCGTCCGGGTCGCCGCCCTGCGCCGCGATCATGCGCTTCCAGACGTCCATCGCCCGCCCGTCGGCGAGCGCCGCCGCGGGGTCCGCGTCGGGGCGTCCGGCCGCGACGAGCATCTCGCGCGCGAGCGCGACCGTGAGCTCGACGACGTCGGCAGGGCCGCCGCCGGCGAGCACCTCGACCGACTCGCGGACCTCGAGCGCGTTGCCCGCGGTCAGGCCCAGCGGCGTCGACATGTCGGTGAGCAGCGCGACCGTCGTGACGCCCGCGTCGGTGCCGAGCTCGACCATCGTCTGCGCGAGCTCGCGCGCCCGGGCCTCGTCCTTCATGAACGCACCGGAGCCGACCTTGACGTCGAGCACGAGCGAGCCCGTGCCCTCCGCGATCTTCTTGCTCATGATCGAGCTGGCGATGAGCGGGATGGCCTCGACCGTGCCCGTGACGTCGCGCAGCGCGTACAGCTTGCGGTCCGCGGGCGCGAGGCCCGAGCCGGCCTGGCAGATGACCGCGCCGACCTCCTCGAGCTGGCGCATCGTCTCGTCGTTCGACAGCGCCGCGCGCCAGCCGGGGATCGACTCGAGCTTGTCGAGCGTGCCGCCCGTGTGGCCCAGGCCGCGGCCCGAGAGCTGCGGCACCGCGACGTCGAAGACCGCGACGAGCGGTGCGAGCGGCAGCGTGATCTTGTCCCCCACGCCGCCGGTCGAGTGCTTGTCGGAGGTCGGCCGCGACAGCGACGAGAAGTCCAGCCGCTCGCCGCTCGCGATCATCGCGGCGGTCCACCGCGCGATCTCGGCCCGGTCCATGCCGTTGAGCAGGATCGCCATCGCGAGCGACGACATCTGCTCGTCCGCGACGACGCCGCGCGTGTACGCGTCGACGACCCAGTCGATCTGCGCGTCGGTCAGGCGGTGCCCGTCGCGCTTGGCGACGATGACGTCGACGGCGTCGAACGGCTCGGTGGTGCTCATCGGTCGGCCTTCCTCGGCTTCGGCGCGCTCACGCACGGTCCTCCAGGTCCTGCGGACCGAACGCGTCCGGCAGCACCTCGGTCATCGGCTTGATCCCCGAGACCGTCTCCACGAGCAGGCGCGGACCGCCGTGCTCCCACAGCAGCTGGCGGCACCGCCCGCACGGCATGAGCACGTTGCCGTGCCCGTCCACGCAGGTGAACGCCACCAGCCGCCCGCCGCCGGACACGTGCAGGCCGGACACGAGCGCGCACTCGGCGCACAGGGTCAGGCCGTACGACGCGTTCTCGACGTTGCACCCGACGACGACACGACCGTCGTCGACGAGCGCGGCCACCCCGACGGGGAACTTCGAGTACGGCACGTACGCACGGTGCATGGCCTCGGTGGCCGCCGCGCGCAGCGCGTCCCAGTCGATCTCCACGGCGCTCACTCCTTGACGTACGGCTCGCCGGAGGCCGCGGGCGCGCGCGAGCGGCCGACGAGCCCGGCGACGGCCAGGATCGTCACGACGTACGGCAGCATGAGCATGAACTGGCTGGGCACGGGGGCGCCGACGATGCTGAGCGCACCCTCGAGGTTCGACGCGAAGCCGAACAGCAGGGCGGCCAGCGCGGCCCGGATCGGGTCCCAGTTGCCGAAGATGACGGCGGCCAGCGCGATGAAGCCGGCGCCCGCGGTCATCTCCTTGCCGAAGCTCGACACCGAGACCACGGTGTAGAACGCGCCGCCGACGCCCGCGATGCCACCGGCGATGAGGACGGCGCGCCAGCGCGTGCGCTCGACCTTGATGCCGACGGTGTCGGCCGCCTTGGGGTGCTCGCCGACGGCCCGCACGCGCAGGCCCCAGCGGGTCCGGCTCAGCGCGAACCACACGGCCGGGACCGCGAGGTACATGAGGTAGACGACGACGGTCTGGTTGAACAGCGCCGGTCCGATGATCGGGATCTTCGACAGCAGCGGGATCGCGATGCGCTCGAAGCGCGTCGTGTCGTTGAGCTGCTCGGCGCTCGGCACGAGGACCTGCGAGTAGAAGAAGCTCGTCAGGCCGATCACGAGCACGTTGAGCACGACGCCGACGATGACCTGGTTGACGCGGTACGTGATCGCGAACACCGCGAGCACCGCGGCGACGAGCACACCCGAGACGATCGCGGCGAGCAGGCCGAGCCACGGCGAGTCGGTCACCGAGCCCACGACCGCGGCCGTGAACGCGCCCGCGAGGAGCTGGCCCTCGATCGCGATGTTGACGACACCGGCGCGCTCGCCGATGACGCCGCCCAGCGCACCGAACACGATCGGCACGGCCAGCAGCACGGAGCCGCCGATGAGCCGCACGAACGGGATGTCGCGGTCGCTGCCCGCGGCCGCCCAGGCGAGGAACCCGAACAGGAAGACGACCGCGAACAGCACGGGCACCCACAGCGGCACGCGGCGGCCGCGGGCGGACAGCAGGCCGACGAGCAGCACGAGCAGGGCCATGACGACGACGCAGATCCAGGCCGTCGCCATGCCCGGCACGGACAGGTTCGGCAGCGTGAACAGGTCGCCGTCGGTCGCGAGGCGGAACGCCGCGTTGCCCGTGCGGGGCGCGAGGACGAGCAGGAGCGCGAACAGCGCGGTGACGACGCCGAAGCCGATCGTCGCCTTCCAGCTCACGACGGTGACGCGGCGGTGCTCGACCACCGCCTGGTCGGGGACCGGGGCCAGGGTCGTCATCGCTCCACCGCCGTCGTCGTGTCCTGCGTCTTCTTCGAGGTGCGTCGCGGGGCCGGTCGCTTGCGGTCCGGCTGCGGGAGCCGGAACACCGCGCGCACCAGCGGGGGCGCGGCGATGAACAGCACGATGAGCGACTGGACGACGAGCACGATCTCGATCGGGATGCGCTGCGAGGCCTGCATCGCCGAGCCGCCGGCCTTGAAGGCGCCGAACAGGAGGCTCGCGAACAGCACGCCGACGGGGTTGGACCCGCCGAGCAGCGCGACGGTGATCGCGTCGAACCCGATCCCGGCGTCGATGTCCGACCCGAAGCCGGTGGTGATGAGCCCGAGCACCTGCGTCGCTCCGGCGAGGCCGATGAGCGCGCCGGACGTGACCATCGCGAGGACGGTCGTGCGCGGGACGTGGATGCCCGCGACGCGCGCCGCGTGCGGGTTCTCACCGATCGCGCGGAACGCGAACCCGGCGCTCGACCGGTTGAGCAGCCACCACACGACGACGACCGCGACGAGCGCGAGCAGGAACCCGAGGTGCAGCGCGTAGCGCGCCCCGAGGAGGTCGGGCAGGACCGCGGTGTCCTTCATGGGCGGCGACTTGGGGTTCGCGGAGCCGGGCGCCTGCAGCAGGCCGGGCGTCGCGAGCAGGTAGGACAGCAGGTAGAACGCGACGTAGTTGAGCATGATCGTGACGATCACCTCGTGCGCGCCCGTGGTCGCCTTGAGCACGCCCGCGATGCCTGCCCAGAGCGCACCGGCGAGGATGCCGACGACGAGCGCCACGACGAGGTGCACGCCCGCGGGCAGGTCGAACGCGAAGCCGACCCAGCCGGCACCGGCCGCCGCCGCGAGCATCTGCCCGAGGCCGCCGATGTTGAACATGCCGGCGCGGAACGCGAGCGCGACGCCGAGACCCGCCGCGATGAGCGGGGTCGCGTACGTCAGGGACTGCGTGAGCGGGCGGATGCCGGTCGCGAAGTCGTCCGCGCGGAAGTCGTACACCGCGCCGCGGAACAGCGCCGCGTACGCGCCGCCGACCGCCTGGCCGATCGCCGCGAGGGTGTCGCCGGGCCGCGCGAAGAAGTACTGCGAGGCCTCCTGCACGCCCTCGTCGGTGAACGCGATCATGATCGAGCCCGCGAGCACGGCCAGCACGACCGCGCCGAGCGACACCGCCCAGCCGCCCGAGACGACGCGCTGGAACGCGTCCCCCCAGCGGCTGTCGCGCGTGTCCGGGACCTTGGCGGCGTCGTCGCCGCCTGCGTCGGTCACGACCGGGGTCGTGGGCTGCGTCGAGCCGCTCATGCGACGTCCGCCGCGTCCTGCGGGGCGATGCCGGCCATCATGAGGCCGAGCACGTCCCGGGGGGTGGTCGCGGGGACGATCCCCACGACGCGTCCTCGGTACATGACCATGATCCGATCTCCGAGCGCCACGGCCTCGTCGAGCTCGGTGGACACGACGATCACGGGGATCCCCGCGTCACGCGTCTCGACGATCCGCTTGTGGATGAACTCGATGGACCCCACGTCGACGCCGCGCGTGGGCTGCGCCGCGACGAGGAGCCGCAGGTCGCGCGACAGCTCCCGCGCGAGCACGACCTTCTGCTGGTTGCCGCCCGAGAGCCGCCCGACGGGCGTGTCGATGCCCTGCGTGCGGATGTCGAACTCGTCGACCTTCTCGCGCGCGAACGTGTCGCGCGCGCGCAGCTGCAGCGCGCCGCGGCGGACGAACGGCGGGCCGTCGGTCCGGTCGAGCACGAGGTTCTCGGCGACGGAGAACGAGCCGACGAGGCCGTCCTCGTTGCGGTCCTCGGGGACGAACCCGAGGCCCGCGTCGAGCACCTGCCGCACCGAGCGGCCGACGAGCTCGGCGCCGTCGAGACGGATCGAGCCCGTCACGTTGGGCTGGAGGCCACCGAGCGCCTCGGCGAGCTCGGTCTGGCCGTTGCCCTGCACACCCGCGACGACGAGCACCTCGCCGCCACGGACCTGGAAGCTCACGTCGTCGACCAGCACGGCGCCGCGGCTGTCGGTGACCTGCAGGTCCGTGACCTCGAGCAGCGACTCGCTGTGCTTCGGCGCGTCCTTGTGCACCGTCAGCTCGACCGCGCGGCCGACCATGAGCGACGCGAGCTCGGCGTCGCTCGCGGTGGGGCTCGCCTCGCCCACGACGGCACCGCGGCGCACGACCGTGATGCGGTCCGCCACCTCGCGGACCTCACGGAGCTTGTGGGTGATGAAGACGATCGCGGCGCCCGACTCCTTGAGCTGGCGCATGATCGTCATGAGCTCGTCGGTCTCCTGCGGCGTGAGCACCGCGGTGGGCTCGTCGAAGACGAGCACGCGGGCGTCCCGGGAGAGCGCCTTGATGATCTCGACGCGCTGCTGCACGCCGACGGGCAGGTCCTCGACGAGGGCGTCGGGGTCGACGTGGAAGCCGAACCGGGCGGCGATCTCGCGCACCTTCGCGCGGCCCGCCTCGAGGTCCAGCCTTCCCCCGGAGGAGGTCTGCTCGTGCCCGAGCATGACGTTCTCGGCGACCGTGAACACCGGGATGAGCATGAAGTGCTGGTGCACCATGCCGATGCCGGCGGCCATCGCGTCGCCGGGGCCCGCGAAGGCCTGCGGGACGTCGTCGAGCAGGATCTCGCCCTCGTCGGCCTGGTACAGGCCGTACAGGACGTTCATCAGGGTGGACTTGCCAGCCCCGTTCTCCCCGAGGAGGCAGTGGATCTCCCCGGGCTCGACCGTGAGGTCGATGTGGTCGTTGGCCACCAGCGCCCCGAAGCGCTTGGTGATGCCACGCAGCTCCAGCTTCATGTCGTGATCCTCGCGCGACGGTCGGTCTCGGCACGGCGACACGCTGCGGGGAGGCCGGTCCGACCTCCCCGCAGCGACGTCGTCACTCCGACAGGTACGAGGTGACGGTGACCTCGCCGTCGATGATCGCCTGACGCAGCGCGTCGACCTCCTCCATGAGGGCCGGGTCGACCTTGTCCTCGAAGTTGTGCAGCGGGGCCAGGCCCACGCCCTCGTTCTCGAGCGTGCCGACGTAGGCCTCGTAGTCGAAGCCCTCCTCGGCGGAGGCGAGCACGGCCTCGTACGTGGAGACGTCCATCTTCTTGAGGATCGAGGTCAGGACGAGGTCCTGCGTCGACGGGTCCGTCTCGAAGAAGTCGGCGTCCACGCCGATCAGCGCGATCTCACGGCCGGAGTCGGCGATGGCGTCCATCGCGGACTGGTAGATCGGGCCACCGACGGGCAGCAGGACGTCGACGCCCTGGTCGATGATGCCGGCCGCGACCTCCTTGGCGGAGTCGTTGGCCTCGAAGCCGCCCGTGAAGGAGCCCTGGTCGCCACCCTGGTAGCCGACGACCTGGACGTTGGTGCCCTTCTCGGCGTTGTAGTGCTCGACGCCCTGCTTGAAGCCGTCCATGAAGATCGTGACGGTCGGGTAGGGCTGGCCGCCGAAGGTGCCGACCTTGCCGGCCTCGGAGTAGCCCGCGGCGAGGTAGCCCGCGAGGAACGCGGCCTGCGCCGTGTCGTACAGGAGCGGCTTGATGTTCTCCGCGTCCTTGGTGCCGTCGAAGTCGTTGTCCGCGGCGTCGTCGACGAGGACGTAGCTGATGTCGGGGTTCGACGTGGCCGACTCGACCGTGTCGGCCGAGAGCGCGAAGCCGACGGAGACGATGGTGTTGCAGCTCTCGGAGACGAGGCTCTGCAGGTTGCCGGGGAAGTCGGCCGACGAGTCGGACTGGACCTCGGCGAACTCCGCGCCGAGCTCGTCGGCAGCCTTCTTGGTGCCCTCGTAGCTGAGCTGGTTGAAGCTCTTGTCGTCGAAGCCACCGGCGTCCGAGACGATGCAGGCCTTGAAGTCGGAGGCCGCGGCGTCGCCGGTGCCGGCCGTCTCCTCGGTCTCCTCGGGGGCGCTGCCACATGCCGCGAGGGTGAGGGCGACCGCCCCACCGAGTGCGGCCACACGGATGATCTTCTTCACGCGTCTCTCCTGATCTCGTCAGCCGACCGCCGGGACGGCAGGGGCCGCCGCCGGGCGGTCTCCTGCCCGGCGTCGATGCTCTGGACAGTAGTGAGCCGCAGGTGACGCGCTTGTTACCAGGCGGTATACGCCGAGGATCCGTTACCTAGTTGGAATGTCCGCCCAGGTGACGGACGGGCCGTACCGTCATGCGAGACGGACGAGTCGGACAGCGGGACGGGTCCGGCGTCGTGCCCGGTCAGCGCGGTCAGGCGCGCCCGGCGAGCACCGCCGCCCGCGCGAGCAGCAGCGCACCGGCCTCGACCGCGCGCTCGTCCACCCGCAGGTCACCCTGGTGGATGTCGTAGGTGCGGCCGCCCGGCGTCCGCGTGCCGAGCCGCGCCATCGCCCCGGGCACCTTCGTCAGGTACCAGGCGAAGTCCTCGCCGCCGAGCGACTGCTCCGTGAGCAGCACCGCGTCGGGGCCGAGCACGTCGCGCGCGGCCGCCTCCAGGACGCCCGTCGAGCGCTCCTCGTTCTCGACCGGCGGCACCCCGCGGTGGTGGCGGACCTCCGCCTCCAGCCCGAGCGGCGCGACGACCTGCTCCACCGCGGAGTGGAACACGTCCGACGCCTTCTCCCACGCCCGCACGTCGAGGCAGCGCAGCGTCCCGCGCACCGACCCCGACGACGGGATCGCGTTGTGCGCCGAGCCGGCCTGCACCGCGCCCCAGGTGAGGTTGACCCCCGAGCGCGGGTCGAGCCGACGTCCCAGGATCGCGGGCACCTGCGTGATGACCTGCCCGAGGGCGAACACCAGGTCGCCCGTGAGGTGCGGCCGCGACGTGTGGCCGCCCGGCCCCGTCAGCACCACCTGCACCTCGTCGCTCGCCGACGTGATCGGCCCGATGCGCGTCCCGACGTGCCCGACGTCGACCTTCGGGTCGCAGTGGATCGCGAAGATCTGCGCGACCCCGTCGAGCCCGCCCGCGTTGACGACGTCGAGCGCGCCACCGGGCTGCACCTCCTCGGCCGGCTGGAACACGAGCCGCACGCCCGTCCCGAGCCCGCCCGAGGCCGCGACGTCCGCGAGCGCGAGACCCGCGCCCAGCACCGCCGTCGTGTGCACGTCGTGCCCGCACGCGTGCGCGACCCCGCGGTGCGTCGACGCCCACGGCAGGCCGCACGTGTCGGCCACGGGAAGCCCGTCGAGGTCGGCGCGCAGCGCGATGCGCCGGCGGCCCGACTGTGCGGGCGACGGGCCGATGTCGCACACCAGCCCGGACCCCGGCAGCAGGCGGGGGGACAGCCCGGCGAGGCGCAGGCGCTCGGCGACGACGCGCGTCGTGCGCTCCTCGGTGCGGCCCAGCTCGGGGTGGGCGTGCAGGTCGCGGCGGATCGCGACGAGCTCGTCGCGCATCGACGCCAGGAGCGCCACCAGGTGCGCCACGTCGGCGTCCGTGGAGCGCCGCGGCACGTCGAGGGCGGGCACGAGCGAGGGGGCGGAGGTGGACGCGTCGGGCACGTCCTCGACCTTAGCCCGCCGCGTCAGAGCAGGTCGTCGCGCCCACGACCGCGCCAGCCGTCGACCGCCGCCTTGACCTGCTGCGCGTGTGCGCGCGTCGTCACCAGCAGCGCGTCGGGCGTGTCGACGACCACGGCGTCCGGCACCCCGACGACCGACACCGTGCGCCCCGCGCCGGGCACGACGAGCGCGTCGGGTGCGTCCACCCGGAGCACCAGGGCGTCGTCGCCGAGCGTCGGGCTGCCGAGCAGTCCGCCGAGCGACGCGAAGTCGCCCACGTCGTCCCACGTGAAGTCTCCCGGGACGACCGCGACCCCGCCCGCCGCCGCCACGGGCTCCGCGATCGCGTGGTCGATGGCGATCTTCGTGAGCGTCGGCCACGTCGTCTCGAGCACCGCGTCGCGGTCCGGCCCGTCCCACGCCGCCGCGATCGTGCGCAGTCCCTCGGCGAGCGCGGGGAGCTGCGTCGCGAGGTGGTCGAGCAGCACGCGGGCGCGCACGAGGAACATGCCCGCGTTCCACCGGTACTCCCCCGTCGCCAGGTAGGCCGCGGCCGTCTCCTCGTCGGGCTTCTCCGTGAACCCCTGCGCGTGCAGCACCGACGGCGCACCGTCCAGCCCGAGCGGCGCGCCGGAGCGGACGTAGCCGAACGCCGTCGACGGGCCCGTCGCCCGGATCCCGACCGTCACCACGTACCCCGCGCGCGCCGCGACGACGCCCTCACGGACCGCCCGCTCGAACGCCTCGGTCCCGACGATCACCTGGTCGGCGGCGAACGAGCCGAGCACGACGTCCTCGCCGTGCCGCTCCAGCAGCACCGCCGCCGCGAGCCCGATGGCGGCCATCGAGTCGCGCGGCGACGGCTCGGCGAGCAGCCGCGCGGGGCCTCCCGCAGGGCCGTCGACGAGCGCGGGCACCTGCGCGGCGACGGCGTCCGCGTGCCGGTGGCCGGTGACGACCAGGACGCCGTGCGGACCGGCCAGCGGGACGAGCCGGTCGACCGTCGCCTGCAGCAGCGTCCGCCCGGAGCCGGTCAGGTCGTGCAGGAACTTGGGGTGGCCCGCGCGCGACAGCGGCCACAGCCGGGTCCCGGCGCCGCCGGCGGGGACGACGGCGTGGAAGCCGGGGACGGGTCCGGCCGGGGTCTGCGGGGAGGCGGGCGCGGCGCTGGACGACGGGTCGCTCGACATGCGCCCGAGGGTAGCGGCGGGCCGGTCGCCGGCGGGTGCGGCCCCACTCGTCGTCCCGCGGTGTGGAGTTGCTCACAATCACGGCCCCGGGCGGGACCAAGGGCCCAGCCCGACCCGAGCGGCGCGGACGGGGTCTATACAGTGAGTCCGACAGACACGTGCAGAGTCGCCGACGTCCCTGCCGTGGCTCTACCCCTGACTCGCCAGGAGGCCCCCCAGTGCCCGCAGCGCCTGCCAAAGCGCCGGCTGGAACGCTCTACCGAGGGCGCGAAGGCATGTGGTCGTGGGTCGCGCACCGCGTGACCGGTGTCGCGATCTTCTTCTTCCTGCTCGTGCACGTCCTCGACACCTCGCTCGTGCGGGTCTCCCCCGAGGCCTACAACGAGGTCATCGCCACCTACAAGAACCCGGTCATGGGTCTGGGCGAGGCCGGCCTGGTGGCCGCGATCGTGTTCCACGCGTTCAACGGCATCCGGATCGTGCTCGTCGACTTCTGGTCCAAGGGCACGAAGTACCAGCGCGTGATGCTGTGGGTCGTCCTCGGCCTGTTCGTCGTGACCATGGCCGGGTTCCTGCCCCGCCACCTCATGCACGTGTTCGGAGGTGGTGAGTGATGTCCCTGGTCGCCGACCCCAAGGCACCGCGTCCCCCCAAGGCGGGCCCGGGCCGCCGCACGACGCGCGGCAACACCGAGCTCTACGGCTGGGTCTTCATGCGCGCGTCGGGCGTCCTGCTCGTCGTGCTGATCTTCGGGCACCTGTTCGTCAACCTGGTCGCCGGCGAGGGCGTCACGGCGATCGACTTCGGGTTCGTCGCCGGCAAGTGGGCGTCGCCGTTCTGGCAGGTCTGGGACCTGCTCATGCTCTGGCTCGCGATGATCCACGGCACCAACGGCATGCGCACGATCGTCAACGACTACGCCGAGAAGGACACCACGCGGCTGGTCCTCAAGGGCCTGCTCTACCTCGCGTTCGTCCTGGTGGTCGTGCTCGGCACGCTCGTGATCTTCACGTTCGACCCCTGCCCCACGGGCAGCCCGGCCGACCTCCTCCCCTCGTTCTGCACGGCCTGACGCCCGGCGTCGGCCCCCACTCGCCCGCAGGCCCAGCAGGAAGGCATCGGACCCGATGCAGACCCACCAGTACGACGTCGTCATCGTCGGCGCCGGCGGCGCCGGCATGCGCGCCGCCCTCGAGTCCTCGACGCGCGTCCGCACCGCCGTCATCTCCAAGCTCTACCCGACGCGCTCCCACACGGGCGCCGCGCAGGGCGGCATGTGCGCCGCGCTCGCGAACGTCGAGGAGGACAACTGGGAGTGGCACACGTTCGACACCGTCAAGGGCGGCGACTACCTCGTCGACCAGGACGCCGCCGAGGTCATGGCCAAGGAGGCCATCGACGCGGTGCTCGACCTGGAGAAGATGGGCCTGCCGTTCAACCGGACGCCCGAGGGTCGCATCGACCAGCGCCGGTTCGGCGGGCACACCCGCAACCACGGCGAGGCGGCCGTGCGCCGGTCCTGCTACGCCGCGGACCGCACGGGCCACATGATCCTGCAGACGCTCTACCAGCAGTGCGTGAAGAACGACGTCGAGTTCTTCAACGAGTTCTACGTGCTCGACCTGCTGGTCGACCACGACCTCGCCGCGGGCCACGTGCCGGACGGCGAGCAGGTCAACGTGTCGGGCGTCGTGGCCTACGAGCTCGCGACCGGCGAGATCCACGTGTTCCAGGCCAAGTCCGTGGTCCTCGCGACCGGCGGTGCGGGCAAGATCTTCAAGACGACGTCCAACGCGCACACGCTCACCGGTGACGGCATGGCGCTCGCGTACCGGCGCGGCATCCCGCTCGAGGACATGGAGTTCTTCCAGTTCCACCCGACGGGCCTGGCGGGCCTGGGCATCCTGCTGTCGGAGGCCGCGCGCGGCGAGGGCGGCATCCTGCGCAACGCGCAGGGCGAGCGGTTCATGGAGCGCTACGCGCCCACCATCAAGGACCTGGCACCGCGCGACATCGTCGCCCGGTCCATGGCGAACGAGGTCCGGGAGGGCCGCGGCGCCGGTCCGAACAAGGACTACGTGCTGCTCGACCTCACGCACCTCGAGCCCGCGCACATCGACGCCAAGCTGCCCGACATCACGGAGTTCGCGCGCACCTACCTCGGCGTCGAGCCGTACACCGAGCCGGTCCCCGTCTACCCGACGGCGCACTACGCGATGGGCGGCGTGCCGACGAACATCGAGGGCGAGGTCCTGCGCAACGCGACCGACGTCATCCGCGGCCTGTACGCCGCAGGCGAGGTCGCGTGCGTGTCGGTGCACGGCTCCAACCGGCTCGGCACCAACTCGCTCCTCGACATCAACGTGTTCGGCAAGCGCGCCGGCATCTCCGCCGCCGCCTACGCCGCCACCGCCGCGTGGGTCGAGCTGCCCGAGGACCCCGCCGCGACCGTCGTCGCCGGGCTCGAGGAGATCCGCACCCGGCCCGACGGCGAGCGCGTCGCGGACATCCGTCGTGCGCTGCAGGAGACGATGGACGCCAACGCGCAGGTGTTCCGCACCGAGGAGTCGCTCGAGCAGGCGCTCTCCGACCTCAAGGCGCTCCGCAAGCGGTTCCAGTCGGTGAGCGTCCAGGACAAGAGCCGCACGTTCAACACCGACCTGCTCGAGGCCGTCGAGCTCGGCTTCCTGCTCGACATCGCCGAGACCGTCGTCGTCGGGGCACTCAACCGCAAGGAGTCGCGCGGCGGGCACTTCCGGGAGGACTACCCGGACCGCGACGACAAGGGCTACATGCGGCACACCATGGCGTACCGCCGGCCGCTGCCCGCCGAGGGCCACCGCCTGTGGGGCAAGGACTCCGACGGCGACCACAAGGGCTCGTTCGCGCACACCACGGTGTTCGACGACTACCAGCTCGTGCTCGGGTCCAAGCCCGTCACCGTCACCCGCTACCAGCCGATGGAGCGCAAGTACTGATGACTGCCACGCTCGACGCCACCCCCGAGGTCGGGGCCGTGCCCTCGTTCGAGGTCACGCTCAAGGTCATGCGCTACCTTCCCGCCGACGACGGCTCCGCGCCCGTCCCGCACTGGGACGAGTTCCGTGTGCAGGCGCACGGCACCGACCGCGTCCTCGACGCGCTGCACAAGGTCAAGTGGGAGCAGGACGGCTCGCTGACGTTCCGCAGGTCGTGCGCGCACGGCATCTGCGGGTCCGACGCCATGCGCATCAACGGCCGCAACCGCCTCGCGTGCAAGACGCTGCTCAAGGACCTCGACCCGTCCAAGCCGATCACCGTCGAGCCCATCAAGGGCCTGCCCGTGGTCAAGGACCTCGTGGTCGACATGGAGCCGTTCTTCGCGTCGTACCGCGAGATCATGCCGTTCCTCATCACGACCGGGACCGAGCCGACCAAGGAGCGCCGCCAGTCCGCCGAGCAGCGCGAGCGGTTCGACGACACGACCAAGTGCATCCTGTGCGCGGCCTGCACGTCCTCGTGCCCGGTCTTCTGGACCGACGGGCAGTACTTCGGGCCCGCGGCGATCGTCAACGCCCACCGGTTCATCTTCGACAGCCGCGACGAGGGCGGCGCGCAGCGCCTGGAGATCCTCAACGACAAGGAGGGCGTGTGGCGCTGCCGCACGACCTTCAACTGCACCGAGGCGTGCCCCCGCGGGATCGAGATCACGAAGGCGATCCAAGAGGTCAAGCGCGCGATGATCACGCGCGCCTTCTGACGCGCACCACCGAGGCCGCGGGCAGACGAGCCAAGCGCGCGATGATCACGCGCGCCTTCTGACGCGCACCACCGAGGCCGCGGGCAGACGAGCCAAGCGCGCGATGATCACGCGCGCCTTCTGACGCCCCTCGTCGCGAGGCCGTCCCGTCCGTCGGGGCGGCCTCGCGTCGTCCCCGGGACCTGCGCCCCTCGACAGGTCCGGGACGCAGTGCTGGGGTGGACGCATGAACGCCGAGTGGCACGACGCCCACGTGCTGGGCCAGGGCGCGCCGATGGACGCACGCGTCACGTGGCACCTCGCGCACGCGCAGGAGTGCGGGTGCCGCGACATCCCCCGCACGGTCCGCGAGGAGCTGGAGCGGCGCGGGGTCGAGGTGCCGGACAGGACGGCTGTCAACGACGGCTGAAAACGAACCCCCTGGCGACGTCCGAAAGTGAACCCCTCTCGTGTGGTGGTCAGTCGGTGGTGGCCGCTGGTGGGCGGCCGAGGTCGCGGTTCTTGAGCCGGTAGGAGTCGCCCTTGAGGGCGATGACGTCGGCGTGGTGGACGAGGCGGTCGATCATCGCGGCCGCGACGGTGTCGTCGCCGAAGACGTCGCCCCAGCGCCCGAACGGCTTGTTCGACGTGACGATCAGGGACGCGCGTTCGTAGCGGGCGGAGACGAGCTGGAAGAACAGGTTTGCGGCCTCGGGTTCGAACGGGATGTAGCCGACCTCGTCGATCACGAGCAGCGGGTAGCGGCCCAGGCGGCGCAGCTCGTCTTGCAGGCGCCCGTCGTGGTGCGCGCTGGCGAGCCGGTCGACCCACTCGGACGCGGTCGCGAACAGGACCCGGTGCCCGGCCTGGCAGGCCCGGACCGCGATCCCGGTCGCGAGGTGGGTCTTGCCGGTGCCCGGCGGGCCGAGGAACACGACGTTGTCGCGGGCGGCGACGAAGTCGAGGGTGCCCAGGTGGGCGATCTGGTCGCGGGCCAGGCCGCGGGCGTGCTCGAAGTCGAAGTCCTCCAAAGACTTGCGGGCGGGGAACCTCGCGGCGCGGATGCGTCCCTCACCGCCGTGGGCCTCGCGGGCGGCGACCTCACGTTGCAGACAAGCGGCGAGGAACTCCTCATGCGTCCAGGACTCGGCCCGGGCCCGCTCGGCCAGCCGGTCGACCGCATCACGCATCGTCGGGGCCTTCAGCGCCCGGGTCAGGAACACGAGCTCGCTGGACACGTCCCGGGCGGTGGTCTTGGTGGCGGTCATCAGGCCACGTCCGTCAGGCCGAACGCGACGTCGTAGGCACCCAGGTCACGCTGCTCGACCTCATCGGGCGCCGCGCTGCTCGCCGGTCGGTGCGCCGCAACTGATGCCATCTCCAGCGCCGCGGCCCGGTGGGCGGGGTCGGTGATCGTCTGCCAGCGCGCCCAGCACCGCTCGTGGACCGCGACGACCCTCGTGCCGAGCCGGACGGTGACCTGCTGCAGGTCGGCGATCACCTCGACGAACCTGCCGACCGCGACCGGGTCGACGGAGTAGTCGTTGGAGCCCAGGCGAACGTAATGATCGCGCGGCAGCCGGACCCGCGCCCGCCAGCCCAGCTGCGGTGCGACCGGCGGCAGGGCGAGCATCGCGTCACGGTCGGCGGTCCACCGCTCGACCGGCTTGCAGCCCAGCGCGCGATGCGGGCGACGGTTCGCCAGCACGAGCCAGTCGGCCAGCTGGGTGTTGAAGTCGCCCGGGCTGGTGAACATGCGCCCCGGCAGGAACGACGTCTCCAGATAGCCGTTCGCCCGTTCGACCAGGCCCTTGGCCTCCGGGTCGCGCGGCCGGCACTGATGGACCCCGATGCCCAGGACCCCGCGGAACGCCTCGAACTCCTCGGTCAGCTTCGGCTTGCCCGCCCGCCAGGACCCGACCGCGGCCTCGTTGTCCCAGACCAGCTCGCGCGGGACCACGCCCATCGCGTTCAGCAGCCGCCAGTGCCCGGCGATCAGGTCGGGCGCCTGCCGGGAGGGCAGCATCGTCGCGAACATCATCCGCGAGTAGCCCGCGACCATCACCAGCACCGGTGGTGAGCCGACCTGCCCGGCGCCGAGCGGCACGTCGACAGGCGGGAACCACAGGTCGCACTGCACCCGCTGCCCAGCCTCGTAGCTGGTGCGCGTCGCCGGGTCCGGCGCCAGGTAGTACGGGCGCAGCACCCGGACCCGGTCCTTGAGGATCGTCAACGAGTGGGTCCAGCCGATCCGCTGCGCGATCACCGTCGCCGGCATCGTCGGGCACGACGCCAGCAGCCCGCGGACTACCGGATCGACCTGGTCGACCAGCGACCCCTTCGCCGCCCGCTCGTACCTCGGTGGCGCGTCACGGGCCAGCGCGCGGCGCACCGCGTTCCTCGAGACACCCAGCCGGCGCGCGATCGCCTTGATCGCCATGCCATCGACCCTGTGCAGCCGACGGATCTCCGCCCAGTCCTCCACGGTCATCACCCTCCTCAGCGTTGCCGAGGGGGTCCGTTTTCATCCGTCGCCACGGGGTCAGTTTTCAGGCGTCGCCGACAACGGCGCGCTGACGCGTCCGTCCCGTACGGTGTCGCGCGTGCAGCCCGCCGACGACGCGACCGAGATCCCGCTCGAGGGCGGCAACGTCGGAGGCGCCGTGCGCGTCGGCGAGACCGTCCGGCGGCCGACCGGCCCGTGGACGCCCGCGGTGCACGAGCTGCTCGACTTCCTCGCGACGACGGACCTGCCGCACGTGCCGCGCGTGCTCGGCACCGACGACCGCGGCCGCGAGGTCCTCACCTACCTGCCCGGCCGCGTCGTGCCGATCGGCGTGGAGCCGCTCACGGACGCGCAGGTGCGGTCGGCGATGCGGTGGCTGCGGCACTTCCACGAGGTCGTCCGGGGCTTCCCCCGGGACGGCCGCCGGTGGCGCTTCGTCGAGCGCGCGCTGGAGCCCGGCGAGATCGTCTGCCACCACGACGTGGCCATGTACAACCTGGCGTTCGACGGCGACGAGCTCGCGGGCGTCTTCGACTGGGACGTCGCCGGACCCGGTCGGCCGGTCGACGACCTCGCGATCTTCGCGTGGAACGGGCCGCTGCTGTTCCCCGACGGCGACCCGGCGGCCGCCGCGCACGACCTTCGCGTCATGGCGGAGGCGTACGGCGACGTCTCGCCTGCGGCGATCCTGGACCACGTCACGGTGCGCATGACCGACGCGTCCGACCGGATCGAGGAGGGTCAGCGGCGCGGGGACCCCGGCATGCTGCGGCTCGGCGAGATCGGCGAGCCGGCGTCGACACGGGCTCGGGTCGCGACCCTGCGCGGCCACCTCCCCGCCATTCGCGCCCTGCTCTGACGCCGGGCCCGCGGGTGACGCCCGTCAGTCCGCGCCGACCGGGCTCTCCACGTCCTGCGGCTTCTCCTGCGGCGGGTCCGCGGTCCAGGCCGCGGCGAGCAGCACGATGCGGGCCAGCAGGTTGACCCAGACCAGCAGCGTCACGACGACGGCGAACGACGCGAGCAGCGGGTTGCGGGTCGCGCTGCTCGCCACGACGGACGTCCCGAGCAGCCGCACGGCACCCATCCCGGTCGCGGCGATGAGGGCGCCGCCGCGCAGGTCCCGCCACGCCGGGCGCTGACCCGCGAGGAACCACACGACCAGCAGGAACATGCCCGCGTCGACGACGAACGACACGAGCGCGGCGACCACCGTGCCGGGCCCGGCGGTCCAGCCCAGGAGGCCGGTGAGCCAGCGGGCCGCGGCCGTCGCGGCGGTGGTGAGCACCGCGGAGAGCAGCACGGCGAGCGCGATGCCGACGAACCCGCCGACCTCGCGCAGCTTCGACAGCACCGCGTTGTCGCCGCTGACGCGCCCGAACATCGCCCGCACGCCCGTGCGCAGCGCGGCGGTCGCGGAGATCGCGCTCAGGACGAGGACGACGAGGGCGACGACGCCGGCGACGGTCAGCGCCGGGCTCAGCACGAGGGTCGCGGGGTCCACCAGGCCGTCGTTCTCACCGGTGTCGATGAGTCCGGGCAGCGTCTGGTCGATCGCGTCGAGCACCTGCTGGCGCAGCGCGGCGTCGTCGCCGAGCACGGCCATGAACGCGGTGTAGCCGATCGTGAGGCCCGCGAAGACGGAGAACAGCGCCGCGTAGGCGATGCCGCCCGACAGCAGTGCGCCACCTGCCGCGCCGAACCGGGCGTTCGCACGCGCGGGGCGGGTCTGCTGCCACCAGGCGAGCAGCGCCTTGCCGCGCTCGACGAGGGACGGCCGGGGCGCCGGGGTGCGGGCGGCCTCGGTGCGCTCGGCCCGTGCCTGCGCGGCACCCGACCCCGCGGCCGGGCCGACCGTGCCGGTGCCTCTCGCCATGGACCGACCCTAGGTCGGCCGCACTACCTCGGCATCCGCGCCGTCGGCCCGTCCGGCCGCAGCCGTGGGGTCCACGCCGTCGCGCTGCCCGTCGAGCGCGAAGTCCTGTACGGGCCGCCACACGCCGTCGTCCCCGTGCAGGTAGCTGTGGAACGCGGTCACCACGAACTCGGCGACGAACCCCGCCACACCCGCCTCGGCGGCGTCGAGCTGCGCGTCCGGAACCTCGTGCGCCACCGTGACGTGCGGGTGGTACGCGAAGCGGACCTCCTGGTGGAGCACGCCCGACCGCACGCTGCGCTCGAGCGCCGCGCACCCCTGCGCCCCTTCGACGAGCGGCACGAACACGACGGGCGACACGGGCCGGAACGTGCCGGACCCCTGCAGGCGCACCCGGAACGGCACGTGCTCGGCCGCGGCGCGCGCCAGGTGCGCCTCGATCTCGTCGACGTCGCCCGGCTCGACGACGGTCGGGCCGAGCAGCGTGATGTGCGGCGGGATGAAGTCCGCGAGGGGGTCGCCGTACCGGGCCCGCGCAGCGCGCAGCGCGCCGCTCCACGGCTCGGGCACCGTCACGGCGACCCCGATCCGCAGCTGGTCGCCGGTGCGTTCCGGCAACCTCATGCGGGCGTCCGTGCGTCGACGAGCGCGTCGACGGCCGCGTGCCGGGCACCCCGGCGCCGCAGCAGCCCGAACCGGTCGTACAGCCGCTCGAGCGTCGGCGCCGCGAGCGCCTGCGCCCGGTCGGCACCGTCGGCGAGGACCTCGTCGAGCGACGCCGGGTCGGCGAGGTAGCCGTGCACCCGCTCCTGGAACGGGGCGAGGAACCCGACGACGACCTCCGCGAGGTCCTTCTTCAGGTCGCCGTAGCCCTTGCCGTCGTAGTCGGCGACGATCGCGTCGACCGGCCGGCCCGTGAGGGCCGAGTAGATCGTCAGGAGGTTCGAGATGCCGGGCTTCGCGGCGGGGTCGAACCGGATCTCACGCTCGGCGTCCGTCACGGCGGACCGGATCCGCTTCGCCACGACCTTCGGGTCGTCGAGCAGCTCGATGAGGCCGTTGGGGCTCTCGGCCGACTTGCTCATCTTCGACGTCGGGTCCTGCAGGTCGTAGATCTTGGCGGTCGCCTTGACGATGTGCGGGTCCGGCACGACGGCGGTACCCGGGCCGAACCGCTGGTTGAGCCGCTGCGCCAGGTCGCGCGACAGCTCGAGGTGCTGGCGCTGGTCCTCGCCGACCGGGACGAGGTTGGTGTCGTACAGCAGGATGTCCGCCGCCATGAGCACCGGGTACGTGAACAGGCCGACCGTCGTGCCCTCCGACCCCTGCTTGCTCGACTTGTCCTTGAACTGCGTCATCCGGCCCGCCTCGCCGAAGCCGGTCTGGCAGGACAGCAGCCACGCCAGCTCGGCGTGCTCGGGGACGTGCGACTGCACGAACAGGATCGAGCGCGCCGGGTCCACGCCCGCCGCGAGGAACTGGGCGGCGGTCCGGCGGGTGCGGTCCCGCAGGACGGCCGGGTCCGGGTTGACCGTCAGGGCGTGCAGGTCGACGACGCAGTAGATCGCGTCGTGCTCGTCCTGCAGGGCGACCCACTGCGTCAGGGCGCCGAGGTAGTTCCCGAGCTGGAGGGAGTCGGACGTGGGCTGCATCCCGGAGAAGATGCGCGAGCGGTGCGTGGCCATGCGGACCATCAGTCCATTCTGTCGGGTGCCGGCCCCTGCCGAGGGCGGGGTCCGGGCGGAGCGGGGGTGTGCGTCGTGCGGGCGGCCTGCGTCCGTCGGGCGTCGGCGCCCGGCCGTCGGCGGCCTGCGAGGACCCGCGGACGCGGGACCGTCAGGTGGCTTCGTCGTCGAACGGCGCGCTGCGCCATCGCTCGCCGGACGCGCCCGCGACCCCGGTCGCGGCAGCAGCCGCGGCGGTCTTGACGGGTGCCGGCGGGCGGGCCGCAGCCGCGGCCGTGCGGGCGGAGGCGGGCGGCAGGTCGTCGAGCAGCGCCTCGCGCACGATGCGACGCGGGTCGTACTTGCGCGGGTCGAGCGCCGCCCAGTCGACGTCGCGGGCCTCCTCGCCCAGCTCCTCGTCGACGCGCGCCTTGGCGTCGGAGGCGAACTGGCGTGCCCGGCGGACCCAGTGGCCCAGCTGTTCCGCGTACCTCGGCAGGCGCTCGGGGCCGATCACGAAGGCCGCGACGAGGAAGAGCACGAGCAGCTCTCCGCCGTTGATTCCGAACACCGGGTCAGGGTACCCCGCGCCCGCTGCCCGCAGGCGTCGGTCCGGCCCGCCCCCCGGGCACGACCGCGCGTCCCGGCGCGACCCGCCGACGGGGCGGCGGGGGCGGCGGGCGTCAGCGGGCGTCGGCCTCGTCGAGGCGCACGCGCACGTCCCGCTCGTCCGACCCGGTCCGGACCCGGAGCACCACGGTCTCGCCCGGCGTGCGGGCACGGATCGCCACGATGAGCTCGTCCGGGTCGGTGACCGGGCGCCCGTCGATCGCGAGGATCACGTCGCCGCGCCGGATCCCGGCACGCTCCGCAGGGCCGTCCGGGCTGACCGCCGCCGTCCCGTCCTGGTCCTCCGTGGAGACCTGCACGCCCTCCCCCACGTACCGCTGGTCGAGCAGCACCCCGATGATCGGGTACGTCGCACGGCCCGTCTCGATGAGCTGCTCGGCGGTGCGGCGCACCTGGTCGGACGGGATCGCGAAGCCGAGGCCGATGCTGCCGCCCGCGGGCGCGAGCGTGCCCGGCGGCTGCGCGATCGCCGAGTTCACGCCGATCACCTCGCCGGCCGCGTTGACGAGCGGCCCGCCGGAGTTGCCGGGGTTGATCGCCGCGTCCGTCTGGATCGCGTTGATGAACGCCGTGTCGCCGCCCTCGTCGCCCGCCGACACCGGGCGGTTGAGCGCGCTCACGATCCCGGTCGTCACGGTGCCGGCGAGCCCGAGCGGCGCGCCCACCGCGACCACCGGGTCGCCGACGACGACGGCCCCCGAGTCGCCCAGCAGGAGCGGCGTGAGCCCGTCCACCTCGACCTTGATGACCGCGAGGTCGTACTCCGAGGTGCGGCCGACGATCGACGCGCTCTCCTCGCTGCCGTCCGCGAACGTCACGACGACGCTCGTCGACGCCGCCTCCGCCGCCTGCGCGACGACGTGGTTGTTCGTGACGATGTAGCCGTCGGCGCGCAGCACGAAGCCCGACCCGGTCGAGGCGCCCTCCGGCCCGTCGACGTCGATCGACACCACGCTCGGCAGCACCGTCGACGCGATCCCCGCGACCGACTCCGGGGGGCGCGACTCGTCGGCCGAGCCGGCGACGGCGGCCGGCAGACCCGCGTCGCGCAGGTGGTCGTCGTCGCCGATCCGCGCGCCCAGGACCCCGCCGAGGACGCCCGCCACGAGCGCGAGCAGGACGAGCGGGACGACCCAGGCGACGGACAGGACACGGCGGCGGCGCCGGGTCGCGACCACGGGCGCCGGGTGCGGTGCGGCAACGGCGTACGACGGGATCGCGTCGTGGTGCGGCGGGGCCGCGTGCGGGCCGGCGGCGTCGGACGGGCCGGGAGCACCGTAGGGCGCGGGCGCACCGTAGGGAGCCGGTGCGCCGAACGGGGTGGGTGCGCCGAACGGGGCCGGTGCGCCGTGGGGCGCGGGTGCCGGGGCGGGTCCGGGCGCGGCGGGACGCGGACCGGCGGGGGCCTCGGACCCCGCCTGCGCTGCCCGCGGAGCAGTCGGAGCGGTCGGCAGCGGCCGACGCCCGGACGGGGAGGCGAACGGGTTGTCCTGCGGGATTGACGCCGGCACGGGTCCGGACCCGACGGGCCCGCTCGTCGGGCGCTGCGCGTCGTCGTCGGGCGTCGTCATGGGGTCTGCAGGGCTCCTGTCACGGTCTGCCATCCGCGGGTGATCCGCGCGGGCACCCCGTCGTCGTAGGCGCCCCCGGGAAAGGCTGCCACGAGCGGAGCGAGCACGTCGTGCCCGCTCGCGCCGACGACCTGCACGACCGTCGAGCCGCACTGCCACGCGACGTGCGTCGGCTGCACGGACAGCAGGTACACCGACCGGCCGCCGACCTCGTGCTCCCCCGCCCCCGCGAGCGCGTCGGCGTCGAGGCGGCCCTGCTGCTCGGTGACGACGACGGACCCGCCCGGCCCCGACAGGTCGACCTCGAGCACGTCGCCGTCCTCGCCGGACCACTGCAGACCCGTGACGGACCAGCCGGGCGGGAGGTCGGTGGGGAACGACCACGAGTGGGACCGCAGCCACGAGGCCACCTGCGTGTCGACCTCGCCGCCCTCGACGGCGTCCTCGAGCGCCGGGCGGCCGTCGACGGTCCCGTCGGACGTGGTCTGCGCGAGCAGCTCCAGGTCGGCGCCGGGGTGACTCACGGGGACGATGTCGGGCCGCTCCCCCAGGACGAACAGCATCGCGGCGACGGCGCCGAACCCGGCGACGGACCCGACCGCGAGCCGCACGGGGTTGCGGCGCGCGGTCACCGAGCCGTGCAGCGTCTCCCGCCCGGTCCACGAGCGCGGCACGAGCCCGGCAGCGGCGAGCGCCGTCCGGTCCGGCGGTGCGGCGAACGGGTCGCGCGACGGGAAGGGACGCACGGCGCCCGGCCCGTCGGGCGCGAGCGACAGGAGCCGCGCCGTGAGGTCAGGGGCGGGCGGCACGTCGTCGGCGGCGGCCGCGAGGGCCCGGCGCGCGGCCCGTGCCGCGGCGAGCTCGCCCGCGCACGCGGGGCACAGCGCGACGTGCGCGAGCGCACGTTCCGTCGCGGTGACCGAGAGCTGCCCGTCGACCAGCGCGCTGATCCGCGACCCGAGGTGGCTCATCCCGCACGCCCCGGCGCGCTCGGGGCGGCGACCGCCTCGTCGTCCGCCGCGGCCCGCCCGGCGTCGGGCGCGAGGTGCTCGAGCGAGACGCGCAGCCGCGCACGGGCCCGGTGGATGCGCGAGCGCACGGTGCCGAGCTTGATGCCGAGGGTGACCGCGATCTCCTCGTAGGACAGGCCCTCGATGTCGCACAGGACGACCGCCGCGCGGTACTCCGGCGGCAGCTCGTCGAGCGCGCGCTGCACGTCGTGGTCGAGGTTGCCGTGCTCGAACGCCCGCTCCGGGCTCGACAGGTGGTCCCCCGAGGGCAGGCGGTCCTGCTCCTCGCCCATCGCGTCCATCCGGATGCGCTGGCGGCGGCGCGCCTGGTCGAGGAACAGGTTGGTGGTGATGCGGTGCAGCCACCCCTCGAACGTGCCGGGGGTGTACGTGCTCAGGGAGCGGAACACCCGGACGAACGTCTCCTGGGTGAGGTCCTCCGCGTCCTGCCGATTGCCGGTCAGGCGGTAGGCCAGCCGGTAGACGCGCGCCGAGTGGTCCCGGACGATCTGCTCCCACGTCGGCGGCTGCCAGGCGGCCGGGGGCGTGGTCATCGTGTCGGGCTCCTTGGTCGTCGTGCTGCGGGCCACCAGTCTCCCAGGTCGTGCGGACGTGTTCGACTCGGTGCAACGCGCGAGGGGTCCCGGAAGTTCCGCACCGGCCGCACGGGACGCCTCCCGGACCGTCGCCGGACGCACCGATAGGCTGCTCGCACCCCACGTCGACCGGCACGAGCGCCGCACCTGGCCGCCGCGCACCCGACACGAGCACCGCACCACGGGAGGTCGCCATCTCCACCGACAAGGCCCAGAGCTGGGTCTACTGCGAGGAGTTCCTCCCCGAGGACGACGTGCTGCTGCGCGCCCGGGAGCGGGCGGCGCAGCTCGGCTGCGTGCCGGTCCTGCCCGGCTCGGGCGCGGCGCTGTCCGTCCTCGCCGCGGCGGCCGGCGCGCGCGCCGTCGTCGAGATCGGCACGGGCGCCGGCGTCGGCTCGCTCTACCTGCTGCGTGGCATGCCCGCGGACGGCGTCCTGACGACGATCGACATCGAGGTCGAGCACCAGCGGGCCGCCAAGGAGGCGTTCGCCGAGGAGGGTGTCCGGGCGACGCGCACGCGCACCATCTCGGGCCGCGCCCTCGACGTCCTGCCCCGGCTCACGGACGGCGGGTACGACCTCGTGTTCGTCGACGCCGACAAGGGCTCCTACCCCGGCTACGTCGAGCAGGCCGTGCGGCTCCTGCGGCCCGGCGGCGTGCTGGCCGTCGACAACGCGCTGTGGCACGACCGCGTCGCGGACCCGGCCCGCCGGGACGAGACGACGACCACGATCCGCGAGGTCGGGCGCGTCGTGCGGGCGGACGACCGGCTGGTCCCGGCGCTGCTGCCGACGGGCGACGGGCTGCTGGTGGCCGTCCGTCGCTGACGCGGACGCCGGCCCGCCCGCGCGCGTGCGGAGGCACGCGGACCGCCGACGCCCGGGTCCGCGCCACACGCCGACCTCCGGCGGCCGCCGACGGGTGCGACGAGCCCGGCGGCCGTCAGCGCAGGTCGCTCAGGTACTCCAGGAGCAGCCGTGCGCCGAAGCCCGTGGCGCCCTCGGTGACCTCGTGCTTGTCCCCGGCGGCCCGCGCAGGGCCGGCGATGTCGAGGTGCGCCCAGCGCCGCGTGCCGACGAAGTGGCGCAGGAACAGCGCGGCCGTGATGGAGCCGCCACCGATCCGCCGGTCGAGGGGCACGTGCCGCAGGTCCGCCACCTCGGAGCGGACCGCCTCCTCGTACTCCTCGACGAGGGGCATGGGCCACGCGAGCTCGCCCGAGCGCTCCCCGGCAGCTGCGAGGTCCGCGACGACCTCGTCGTCCGACCCGTACAGCGCGGCGTGCTGCTTGCCGAGACCGAGCGTCGCGGCGCCCGTGAGCGTCGCGACGTCCACGAGGACGTCGGGGTCCAGCTCGGCGTCGGCCCAGGCGAGCGCGTCGGCGAGCACGAGCCGGCCCTCGGCGTCGGTGTTCGCGATCTCGACGGTCGTGCCGCCGAACTGCGTGAGGACGTCCCCTGGACGGTAGGACGCCGCGCCGACGTGGTTCTCGGCGAGCGGCAGCACGGCGGTGACGCGGTGCGCGACGCCCGCCTCGGCCGCGGCCAGGACGGTCGCGAGCGCGACGGCGGCACCGGTCATGTCCGTCTTCATCGGGACCATCGCCTCGCGCGGCTTGATCGACAGGCCGCCCGTGTCGTACGTGATGCCCTTGCCGACCACCACGACGTGCCGCGCGACGTCCGGCGTCGCGGGCGTGTACGCGACCGTCACCAGCCGGGGCGGTGACGCGGAGCCCGCGCCGACGGCGAGGATCCCGCCGAAGCCCTGGGCGGCCAGCTCGCGCGGGCCGCGGACGGTGACCTCGAGCCCGGCCTGACGGCCGAGCCGGCGCGCCTGCTCCGCGAGCCAGGCGGGGTTCTTCGTGCTCGACGGGGTCGCGGCGAGGTCGCGCGCGAGCCACGTGGCGCGGGCCGCAGTCCGGCCGGCGGCGACCGCGGCACCCGTGCGGGTCCCGTCGCGGCCGAGCAGGACGAGCGACGCAGGCTCCGGGTCCGGGGTCCCCGTCGCGAGCGTCGGCGTGCGGTAGGCCGCGAGCAGGTAGCCCTCGGTGAGGGCCCGTGCGGCCGCGGCCTCCTGCGAGGCGTCCTGGGCGGCGTAGGCGCCGACGGTCGTGACGACGCGGCGCAGACCACGGGTCGCGCGGGCGAGCGCGGCGCCGGCCCGGCGGACGTCACGCGGGGAGCCGTCGCCCACGCCGACGAGGACGAGTCGCGGCGGCAGCCCCTGCCAGGGCAGCGTGACGGCCGACCCGACCGGCCGCGGGAGCTGCAGGACGTACGCCTCGCCGGCCGCACCCGTCAGGCGGACGCGCTCGGCGATCTCGGCGAGGTCGACGCCGTAGCGGGCGGCCGCGTCGGCGGTGCCCTCGCGGGGCTGCACGCCGTCGTCCCCGCTGCGCGCGGGTGCGACGGGGACGGCGACCGCGTCGGTCGTGCCGTCCGTCAGCAGCGGGCTCGTGGCGAGAGCGCCGCCGACGAGGGCCACCTCCGGCGGGGTGCGGCCGATGGTCGTGGTCGGGGTCGGCCGTGCCATCTCGTGCGGTCCGTCGTCAGGAGACGACGGACGTCAGGGCCTCGCCCAGCTCGGCGGCCTCGGTCGCGTTGAGCTCGACCACCAGCCGTCCACCGCCCTCGAGCGGGACGCGCATGACGATGCCGCGCCCCTCCTTGGTCACCTCGAGCGGTCCGTCACCGGTCCTCGGCTTCATCGCGGCCATGCGGGGGGCCTCTCCTTCGCCTCGTACGTACCGACCGGGCGCCCGGGCGCGCGGGTGCGCGCGCACGACGAGAGCCCGAGATGCCGGTTGTCCGGGACCATCTTAGTTCACGATCGGTCCTCTACCTCGACCGATGGCGCACGAGACGCCCGGACGGACCGCGGGCCGGACAGGCGTCCAGGGACACGCGCGGCGGGCCGATCACGGAGGCCAGCCCTGCGGCGGGGTCAGCCGCCACATGTTCCACACCCAGACGAGCTGGAGCGCGAGCATGACGACGATCACACCCGCGAGCCACAGACGGCGCGCCGCCGGCGGTCGCCGCACGACCCCCGCGGTCACGGTCGCGAGCGGGAACGCGAGCAGCAGGAAGCGCGCGAGGCTGCTGCCGGGCTCGATCACGGCCGCGATGTAGAGCAGGTACGCCGCCGGCCAGGTGTGCAGCTCGTTGCCGAGCCGCCACGCCGCCGGCACGACGAGGCACGCGAGCACGAGCCCGAAGCCCGCGGCCAGCACCCACGGCGCGCGGTCCTGGAACCAGAACTCCGACACGTACCCCCACGCCCCGAACGGCGCGACCTCGCGCACGCCGCGCCACGCCTCCTGCGTCTGCAGGTAGCCGTCGGGGACGCCGGTGACCCACCCGCAGATGAGCATCCACGCGACGCCGGAGACCGCGGCCGCGGCCGCGAGCGCGGTCAGGCCGCCCAGGTCACGCGCGCGCAGCCGGTCCTCGCCACGGCGGCTCGCGCGCCACCGGACCAGCGCGTGCACGACGATGACGACCGCCATCGGGAGCGCGACGGCGCGCGTGAAGCCCAGCGCCAGCACCACGGCGGCCGTCGGGAGGTACCGGCGCTGCACCAGGAGCAGCAGGGCCGACGCGATGAGCAGCAGCGCGAGCGACTCGGTGTAGGCCACCTGCGTGACGACGGCCGTCGGGAACGCGGTGACGAGCGCGACCGTCGCGAGCGGCAGCCCCGGTCGGGCGGCGACGGCGCGCGGCGCGCCGACCTCGACGAGCCGGTGGATGACGACCGCGGCGCCCGCGCCGAGGGCGAGCGCCGTGAGCGGCGCGACGACGTACCAGGGCCCCGTCGTCAGCGTCATGAGGCCGCGCACGAGCAGCGGGAACAGGGGGAAGAACGCCCAGACGTTCTGCTGGACGAGACCGTCCTCGCCGACGGGGAGCGTCGACGGGTAGCCCTGCTCCGCCGCCTGCCGGTACCAGCTCGCGTCCCACATGAGCCCGGTGAACTCCAGGTACCCCGGCCTGGCCCGCGTCCAGTAGTTCTCGACCTGGCCCTGCGCGGTGACGACGAGCGCGACCGCGCTGAACGCACGGCCGGCGAGGAACACCGCGAGGGCCTGCACCCACCACGGCCACGTCCGCGGGTCCAGCCGGGGCGACGGGCGGGACGGGGCCTCGTCGGCGCCCGTCACAGCCTGCTCGGCGCTCATGCGAGCCCCCGCACGGCCCGCGCCGGCGGCCGGTCCCCACGGACGACCGCGACCATGTCGAGGGTGCGGCGCGTCGCGGCGACGTCGTGCACCCGGAACACGCGCGCACCGAGCCACGCGGCGACCGACGTCGCGGCGAGCGTGCCCTCGAGCCGCTCGTCGACCGGCAGGTCGAGGCTCTCGCCGACGAAGTCCTTGCGGGACAGCGCCATGAGGACGGGGTGACCGAGCGCGACGAGCGCCGCCGTGCGGCGGACCAGGTGCAGCGAGTGCCACGTGTTCTTGCCGAAGTCGTGCGTCGGGTCGACGAGCACCGACCCCGGGTCCACGCCGAGCGCGACCGCACGGGCGGCGCCCGCGGTCACGGTCGCCACCACGTCGTCGAGCACGCCGTCGAGCCCGTCGTCCGGGTCCTCGAGCGGTCCGCTGCGCGGGTACTCGACGCGCAGCGGGTCGGTGCGCGGCCGCGCGCCGCCGGTGTGCGAGCAGACGACGCCCAGGCCGTGCTCGGCCGCGACCTCCACGAGCCGCGGGTCGTGGCCTGCCCACGTGTCGTTGACGAGGTCGACGCCCTCCGCGGCCGCGGCTCGCGCCACCTCCGCACGCCACGTGTCGATGCTGACGAGCAGCTCCGGGTGCCGGGCACGCACGCGCGCGACGAGCGGGACGACGCGCGCGATCTCCTCGGCGACGTCGACGCGCGGACCCCGGCCGGCGCGGACGCCGCCGAGGTCGACGAGGTCCGCCCCCTCCTCGACCGCGCGGTCCACCGCGGCGTCCGCGGACGCGTCGTCGTGCCGCGCGGCGGCGTAGAACGAGTCGGGCGTCCGGTTGACCACGGCCATCACGACGGGCCCGCCGTCGCCGACGACGCGGCCGCGCAGCCGCAGGTGTGCCCCCGCCGGCGGTACGGCCGTGCTCACCCCGCGCCCTCGGGCGACGTCTCCGCCTCCGCGGTCGCGCTGGCCGCCGCCTCCTCGTGGGCGCGCAGCTCGGCGCCGCGCGTGCGGACGATGTCGACGGCCTCCTCGGCGTCGTCGACGACCTGGAGCAGCTCCAGGTCCACGGCGGAGATCATGCCGCGGTCCAGCGCGGCGCTGCGCAGCCAGTCCAGCAGGCCCTGCCAGTACGACCGGCCGACGAGCACGATCGGGAAGCTCGTGACCTTGTGGGTCTGGACGAGCGTGAGGGCCTCGAACAGCTCGTCGAACGTCCCGAACCCGCCGGGCAGCACCACGAAGCCCTCGGAGTACTTGACGAACATCGTCTTGCGGGCGAAGAAGTAACGGAAGTTCACGCCGAGGTCGACGTAGCCGTTCATGCCCTGCTCGAACGGCAGCTCGATGCCGAGCCCGACGGACAGCCCGCCCGCCGCGGCGGCCCCCCGGTTCGCGGCCTCCATGATCCCGGGGCCTCCCCCGGTGATGACGGCGTACCCGGCCTCGGCGAGCCGGCGCCCGACCTCCACGCCGACCGCGTACTCGGGGCTGTCGTCCGGGGTGCGCGCCGAGCCGAACACGCTGACGGCAGGGCCGACTTCCGCGAGCGCCCCGAAACCCTCGACGAACTCGCTCTGGATCCGCATGACGCGCCACGGGTCGTCGTGCAGCCAGGAGGCGCCGTCGCCGCTGCTCAGCAGGCGCTGGTCGGACGTGCTGGAGGGGATCTGCCGTCCGCGCAGGAGCACCGGCCCCTTGCGGTATCCCCGGCCCGGTGCGGGCTGACCGTCGTCGCTCATGGGGTGACTCTAGGCCGCACCCGGGCCTGTCGCGTGGCGGTGCCGGGAGCCGGCCGGATGATCACGTCCCCACCCCCCGTGCGTGCTCCCGACCTGGTCAGGCCGTCAGCCAGGCCCGCAGCGCGGCGTACGACCCGTGGATCTGCGCGACCGGGCAGCGCTCGTCGTCCTTGTGCGCGAGCAGCGGGTCGCCGGGACCGAAGTTGACGGCCGGCACGCCCAGCGCGCTGAACCGCGCGACGTCGGTCCAGCCGAGCTTCGCCGCCGGCACTCCCCCGGTGACCGCGAGGACGACGTCCGCGAACGCCGCGGCCGCCGGGTGCTGGAGCCCCGGTCGCGCGCCGGGTGCGGCGTCGGTCACGACGACGTCGTAGCCGGCGAAGAGCTCCTGCACGTGCGCGGTCGCCTCGGCGACGTCGCGCGAGGGCGCGAAGCGGTAGTTGACGGTGACGACGCACGAGTCCGGGATGACGTTGGCCGCGGTGCCGCCCGAGACGAGCACGGCGTTGAGCCCCTCGCGGTACTCGAGCCCGTCGACCTCGACGACGGCCGGCTCGTACGCCTCCAGGCGCCGCAGCACCTCGCCGGCGGCGTGGATCGCGTTGCGGCCCGTCCACGCGCGCGCCGAGTGCGCGGCGACGCCGGTCAGGCGCACCTCGGCGCGCAGCGTCCCGTTGCAGCCGCCCTCGAGGCCACCGTCGGTCGGCTCGCACAGCACGGCGAAGTCGCACGCGACCCAGTCCGGGTGGTCGCGCACGAGCCGGCCGAGGCCGTTGAGGTCCGCCGCGACCTCCTCGTGGTCGTAGAACACCCAGGTGACGTCGTGCGCAGGCTGGTCGAGCTCGGCCGCGAGTGCGAGCTGCACCGCGACTCCCGCCTTCATGTCGACCGTGCCGCGACCCCAGACGACCGCGTCGTCCCCCTCGCCCTCGACGCGCGTCGGCAGGTTGTCCGCGAGCGGCACGGTGTCGAGGTGGCCCGCGACGACGACGCGCGACCCACGTCCCAGCCGGGTGCGTGCGACGACCGCGTCGCCGTCCCGCAAGACCTCGAGGTGCGGGTACGCACGCAGCGCGGTCTCGACGGCATCGGCCAGCGTCGCCTCGTCACCGGAGACGGACGGCACGTCGCACACCGCACGGGTCAGGGCGACCAGGTCGCCGCGCAGGTCCAGGACGGGGGTGCTCGCGCCGCTCACGGGCCGACCCTAGCCGCCGGGCGCGCGGTGCGGCGGGGCCGTCCGCTACCGCACGGTAGGTCGCGGGCGTTGTCTAGGGTTGTCGGCATGACAGCACGCACGGCCTGGGGCTTCGGCCTGGCCACGATCGCCGCCGACGGCGCCACGCTCGACACCTGGTACCCCGCGCCCGCGCTGGGCGAGCCGCCCGCCGACGCCGTCGCCCCCGCCGAGCTCACGGCCGCCGCACGCGTCGACGAGGCGCGAGGCGTCAGCGTCGAGGTCGTGCTGACCGTGGTGGACCTCGACTCCCCGCCCGCGGACACCGCCGACGCGTACCTGCGCCTGCACCTGCTGTCGCACCGCCTCGTCGCCCCGCACGGCCAGAACCTCGACGGCGTCTTCGGCGTCCTGCCCAACGTCGTGTGGACGGACCGCGGCCCGTGCGCGGTCGAGGGCTTCGAGCTCACCCGTGCCCGGCTGCGCGCCGCGACGGGCGTCCCCGTCACGGTGCTCGGCGTCGACAAGTTCCCGCGCATGGTCGACTACGTCGTCCCGTCCGGGGTGCGGGTGGCCGACGCGGACCGCGTGCGCCTGGGCGCGCACCTCGCGGCCGGCACGACCGTGATGCACGAGGGGTTCGTCAACTTCAACGCCGGCACGCTCGGCACGTCGATGGTCGAGGGCCGCATCTCCTCGGGCGTCGTCGTGGGCGACGGCTCGGACGTCGGCGGCGGCGCGTCGATCATGGGCACGCTGTCCGGCGGCGGGAAGGTCGTCGTGTCCGTCGGCCGGCGCAGCCTGCTCGGCGCGAACTCGGGGCTGGGCATCGCCCTCGGCGACGACTGCGTCGTCGAGGCCGGCCTGTACGTCACCGCGGGCACCAAGGTCACGCTCATCGGCTGGGGCGCCGACGGCAGCCCCGACACGGCCGCCGAGCCCCGCGTGGTCAAGGCGCGCGAGCTCGCAGGCGCGCACGGCGTGCTGTTCCGCCGCAACTCGCTCACCGGCGGTGTCGAGGCGGTCGCCCGCGCAGGCGCCGGGGTCGAGCTCAACGCCGCGCTGCACGCGAACTGACGCCGTGGCCCGCCGCCGCTCCCGTCGACGCACCGCGACCCGCGTCGGCTGCGGCGCGCTCGCGCTCGTCGTGGTGCTCGCAGCGGCCGTCGCCGGCGTCGTCGGGCTGCTGCGCGCTCACGAGAGCGCGCCGCCCCTCGTCCAGCGGTGCGCGGCGACGATCGACGGCACGAGCTGGTACCTGGACCCCGAGCAGGCGGACAACGCCGCGCTCGTCGCGGGCACCGCGGTGCGCCGTGGGCTGCCCGCGCGGGCCGCGACGATCGGCCTGGCGACCGCGCTGCAGGAGTCGAAGCTCGTCAACGTCGACTACGGCGACCGCGACTCGCTCGGGCTGTTCCAGCAGCGTCCCTCCCAGGGCTGGGGCACGCCCGAGCAGATCCTCGACCCCGTCTACGCGACGGGACGCTTCTACGACGGGCTCGTCGAGGTCGACGGCTACCAGGACCTGCCGATCACCGAGGCGGCGCAGGCCGTGCAGCGCTCGGGCTTCCCGGACGCCTACGCGCAGCACGAGGGCCGGTCGCGCGCCTGGGCGTCCGCGCTCACGGGTTGGTCGCCGGCGGCCGTGACCTGCACGCTCGACGACGCCGCGCCGGGCACCGTCGACGCCGCAACGGTGACGGCGCGCCTGCACCGCGACCTCGGCGAGCTCCCGGTCACCACGTCGACCGACGACGCGGGGCGCACCGTCCTGCTCGTCGACCCGTCGCCCCTGACGGTCGTGGACCCGAGCGGTGCCGGACGGGTCACCTGGGCGGTCGCGCAGTGGGGCGTCGCCGTCGCGTCGCCGCTCGGCCTGGCGCGTGTCGAGGCGGGCGGGCGCGTGTGGGACCGCGGCGCGCAGGAGTGGACCGCGGCCGCAGCGACCGCCTCCCCCGACGACGGCATCGTGCGGCTGACCCTGTCCTGACGCGCGCGCGGACCGGCCGGCCGGAGCGGTGCGACCCGCACGGCCGTCACGGCGTCGCGCGCCGGGGCCCGGACGTGCGACGACGCCGGAGCCGTCGGTGACGGTCCGGCGTCGTCGGCGGGCTCAGCGGTCGGCGACCTGCACGTAGTCGCGCTCGGTCGCGCCCGTGTACACCTGGCGCGGGCGGCCGATCTTCGTCTGCGGGTCGAGCATCATCTCGCGCCACTGCGCGATCCAGCCGGGCATGCGGCCGAGCGCGAACAGCGGCGTGAACATCGACTCCGAGAAGCCCATCGCCTTGTAGATGAGGCCCGTGTAGAAGTCCACGTTCGGGTAGAGCTTGCGGGACACGAAGTAGTCGTCGTTGAGCGCGATCTCCTCGAGCCCGCGGGCCAGGTCGAGCAGCTCGTCGTCCTTGCCGAGGGCAGCCAGCACCGCGTCGGCGCTCTCCTTCACGTTCGCCGCGCGCGGGTCGTAGTTCTTGTAGACGCGGTGCCCGAAGCCCATGAGGCGGACGCCGGGCTCCTTGTCCTTGACGCGCTTCATGAACGCCGAGGCGTCGCCGCCGTTCGCCTTGATCTCGGCGAGCATCTTGAGCACGGCCTCGTTGGCGCCGCCGTGCAGCGGGCCGGACAGCGCGTTGATGCCCGCCGCGACCGAGGCGTACAGGTTGGCGTTGGAGGAGCCGACGATCCGCACCGTCGACGTCGAGCAGTTCTGCTCGTGGTCGGCGTGCAGGATGAGCAGCTTGTCGAGGGCCCGAACGACGACCGGGTCGGGCTCGTACTGCTGGTACGGCACCGCGAAGGTCATGCGCAGGAAGTCCTCGACGTACCCGCGCGAGTAGTCGGGGTACAGCAGCGGCTCGCCCTTGGACGTGCGGTGCACGTAGGACGTGATGGTGCGCGTCTTCGCCAGGATCAGGACGGTCGCGAGCTCGACGGCCTCGGGGTCGTGCGGGTCGAGCGACTCCGGGTAGAACGTCGACAGCGCGTTGAGCGCCGACGACATGACCGCCATCGGGTGCGCGTTGCGCGGGAACGTCCCCATGAACGTCCGGAAGTCCTCGTGCACCAGCGTGTGCCGGTTGACGCGCTCCTCGAACGCCTGCAGCTCGCTGGTGCTCGGCAGCGCGCCGTGGATCAGCAGGTACGCGACCTCGAGGAACGAGGAGTGCTCCGCGAGCTGCTCGATCGGGTAGCCGCGGTAGCGCAGGATGCCGGCGTCGCCGTCGATGTAGGTGATCTTCGACTCGCACGACGCGGTGTTCATGAAGCCCGGGTCGACCGTGACGAGCCCGGTGTCGCGCAGCAGCGTGGCGACGACGATGCCGTCGTTCCCCTCGGACGCGGTCACGACCGGCAGGTCCCGGGACTGCCCGTCGACGATCAGCTGGACCGGCGCGGCGACGACGTCCGACATGTGGTTCCTTCCTGCGACGCCCCGGGCCCAGGAGGTGCGCTGGGCTCGGGTTCGGTCGGTTCGTGCGGCCTGCTCGGCCAGCTGCTGGGGCCCTCGTTGGCCAGCTCGACGGTACCTGCGGCTAGCCTGCCCTGACCAATCCTCGACGGGACCTGGGTCCCGGTGTGACAGTCGTCACAAGTGCTCTCTCGGCGGTGCTCACGCGCCCGCCAGACGCGCCGCCGCGACGGCCGCGCGCTCGTCCGAGACGGTGAGCGCCACGCGCACGTGACCCGCCGCCGCGGCGCCGTAGAACTCCCCCGGCGCGACGAGGATGCCCTGCCCGGCGAGGTCCCCGACGGTCGCCCAGCAGTCCTGCCGCGCCCCCTCCGGTCGCACCCACAGGTAGAGCCCGGCCGACGACCGGTCGACCGCGTACCCGGCGCCCTCGAACGCCGCCCGCAGCAGCCCGCGCCGCCGGCGGTACCGCTCGCGCTGCTCCGCGACGTGCGCGTCGTCGTCCAGCGCCGCGGTCGTGACCGCCTGCACCGGCCCGGGCACGATCATGCCCATGTGCTTGCGGACCTCGAGCAGCGACGCCACCAGGGCGGGGTCGCCCGCGACGAAGGCTGCACGGTAGCCCGCGAGGTTCGACTGCTTGGACAGCGAGTACACCGCGAGCAGACCCGTGAGGTCGCCGCCCGTGACGCGCGGGTCCAGCACGCTCGGCACGCCCGACGACGCCCACGGCTCGTCCCACGCGAGCTCCGCGTAGCACTCGTCCGACGCGACCACGACCGGATGCCCGTCACGCTCCGCCGCGGCCCGCGCCGCGTCGACGACCCGGCGCAGCTCCTCGACCCCGAGCACCGACCCGTCCGGGTTGCCCGGCGAGTTCAGCCACACGAGCCGCACGTCCCCCGCGCGCTGCTCGAGCAGCGTCGCCGGGTCGGCGGTCGGGACCGGCGTGGCGCCAGCGAGCCGGGCGCCGACGTCGTAGGTCGGGTACGCCGTCGCCGGGTGCAGCACCACGTCGCCCGCGCCCAGGCCGAGCAGCGACGGCAGCAGCGCGACGAGCTCCTTCGAGCCGACTGTCGGGAGCACCGCCCGCGGGTCCAGGCCCGGGACTCCGCGCCGGCGCGCGAACCAGCGCACGACCGCGTCGCGCAGGTCCGGCGTGCCGTGCGTCAGCGGGTACCCCGGCCAGTCCGCCGCCTCGGCGAGCGCGTCACGCACCACCTGCGGCGTCGGGTCGACCGGGGTGCCGACCGACAGGTCGACGATGCCGTCCGGGTGGGCGCGCGCGCGTTCCGCGTAGGGCGTGAGCGTGTCCCAGGGGAAGTCCGGCAGCGTGCCGGTGACCAGGCCCAACGGCGCTGGTCAGTCGCCGTGCACGCGCAGCGGCAGCGTGGCGATGATCGGGTGGTCCTTGTCGATCTCACCCATCTTCGCGGCGCCGCCCGGCGAGCCGAGGTCGTCGAAGAACTCGACGTTCGCCTTGTAGTACTCGCTCCACTGCTCGGGGACGTCGTCCTCGTAGTAGATCGCCTCGACCGGGCACACCGGCTCGCACGCCCCGCAGTCGACGCACTCGTCGGGGTGGATGTACAGCGACCGCTTGCCCTCGTAGATGCAGTCCACGGGACATTCCTCGATGCACGCCTTGTCCTTGACGTCCACACAAGGCTCGGCGATCACATACGTCACGGTGCGTCCTCCAACGCGCAGGGGGTCTGCCTAGTATCCCCCACATGCGACGCGGCGTGACCTGGTGTCCACGGTGGTGGACGACGTGAGCACCGACTGGCGGGAGTTCGTGCCCGGCGAGCGGGTCGTCGTGCGGCGTCGCCGCCCCGACGAGCCCGGCGCAGGAGAGCCCCGGCTCACCGACGTGCTCGGCGAGGTGCTGCGGTGCGACGACGACGGCCTGACCGTCCGCACCCGCGCGGGCGTCGTCGACGTGCCCGCCGCCGACGTGTTCCTCGCCAAGCGCGTCCCCCCGCCCCCGCCCCGCCGCGACCGCCGCTGACGCCGAGCGCCCGCGGCGGTCGCGAGGGTCACGGCGTCGGGGCGGCTCCCGGCGTCGGCGCGGTCCCGCACACGACCTTGTTCTGCGGCTTGTACCGCCACGAGTTCGTGTCGGTGTCCTTGAGCTCGCCGTCGAGGTAGAGCTTGCGGGTCACCGTGACCGAGAAGCCCGGGTTGCCCGCGGACTGCGGCTCGCACGTCGGCGACTGCGAGTACACCGTCGTCGGCGACACGACGCCCGAGCGCGGGCTCGTCGTCGACTCCACCGTCCAGTACTTCGTGCCCCAGATCCGCACGTACACCCGCCCGCCGTCGACCCACGCCTGTACGAGCGCGCCGTACGGCGTGTTGTTCTTCCAGCGCATGTCGAGCGTGCCCGTGAAGATCGTCGCCTCACGGCCCTCCGGGTAGCGCGCGAACCACTCGCTGTGCGGCTTGTGCTCGACGTCCTCGAAGCCGGCGAAGTGCGCCGCGTTGTACGTCGTCGTCGAGATCTGCGACAGGCCGCCGCCCCACGCGTCGACGTGCTCCCCGCTGACGATCGCGCCCGCCTGCACGTAGCCATGCGCCGCGTCGACCGGCCCCAGCGCCTCCGTGAGGCTGAACGTCTCGCCGGGACGGACCAGCGTGCCGCTGATGTTCGCCGCGCCGTTCGTGATGTTGCGTGTGCGGCGCGGCTCCGCCGTCAGGGGCGTCGAGAACTCCGACACGATCTCCTTGACGCCGAGGGCCTCCAGCTCCGCCGTCGACTCGCTCGGGTCGGACTGCACCAGCTCGACGCGGGCCGTCCGGTCCGGCGCGACCGCCGCACCCGCCACCGCCGTCGCCAGCGCGGCCGGGTCCAGCGTCGTCCCCGGCGTCCCCGGCACGATCACCGGCGTCCCCGACGACAGGTCGAAGTGCGCGTCCTCCGACGTCGTGAGCAGGTCCGGCAGCTGGCCCAGCACCGACTCGACGAGCGCCTCGCCGTTGAGCTGCAGGACCAGGTCCCCGTCCGTCGGCACGAGCGACGCGTTCGCCGTCAGCACGTCCGGCTCGAGCGTGGCCTGCCGGTCGGCGACCGCGACCGTCACCGGCGCCGACGCGAGCGGCGTCGCGACGTCCGCGAGCGCCGCGTCCGTCTCCGCCTGCGTGATGTCGGGCTCGACCGTGGTCGTCGGCAGCTCGAGCGGGCGCTCACCCGCGAGCCAGTCCCGCCGGACCACGTCGAGCGCACCCTCCGAGTCGAGCTCCCAGCCGTCGACGGCCTGCGTCGCGTGCGCCTCGCCGTCCGCGAAGACGACCGTCCCGTCGACCGGGGCCAGCACGAGCGAGGACCCGAGGCCCTCGACCGCCGACTCCAGCGCCGCGTCGTCCACGGACGTCACCGGCGTCGTCTCGCCCGCGCCGACCACGTGCCGCCACAGCCGCGCGGGCTCCGCGAGCCGGACGCCCGTGAGCCCGTCGACCGTCGCCTGCGGGTCGAACGTCAGGCCCGCCGCGGCGGGGTCGATCGTCGCCTGCACGTCCTGCGCCTCGACCGGGATCGGCTCCGTCGACGCGTCCGCGAGCGACTCCTCGAGCCGTGCGACGGCGTCCTGCGACGTCAGCCCGCCGATGTCGACGCCCGCGACCGTCGCCCCGTTCGGCACGCGGTCGCCCAGCGCGTACGACGCACCGACGTACCCGCCGACCAGCACGACCAGCACGATCGCGACCACGAGCAGCGGCTTGAGCCACGGCCGGCGCCGCTCCTCCGGCTCGAACACGTCGAGCGGCGACGGCTCGCGCTCCTCCGCGGGCTGCGGAGGCACCGGGCCGGACGCGATCCGCGGCGTGAGGGGGTCCGGGCGGCTGCCGCCGACCGGCGAGAACGGGCCGGCCGCGGCCGGTGCCGCCGCGGTGCCCGCCGCGCGTGCCGGCTCGGGCGGTGCCGCGGGAGGCCGCGGACCCGAGGTGGGCGGGGCAGCCGGCGCCTGGCCGGCCGCGGGGCGCGCGGCCGGGTTCGGCACCGCGCCGCCCGACCCCGCCGGCGCCGTCGGCGGGGTCACGGGACGAGTCGGGGGCGTCGTCGTGGCAGCGGAGGAGGCTCCGGCCGCCGAGGAGGCGACGGCTGCGGAGGAGGTCCCTGCCGCGGCGGCTGCGGCAGCCGTCGCCGCCGCACCCGGGTAAGTCGCTCCCGCGGGCCGCACCGGCGCGGGGCCCGTGGGAGGCACGGCTCCGGCCGCGCCACCCGGTGCCGCGCCAGCCGCCGCCGGATGCCCCGCGCCCGGCGCGCTCGCGCCGCTCGGGCCGGGCGCGCCTGCGCCGGTCGAGCCTGCGCCGGTCGGGCCGGGCGCGCCTGCCCCGCTCGGGCCGGGCGCGCCTGCGCCGGTCGGTCCGGCAGAGGTCGGCGTCGCGGTCCGCGCGGGGGGCTGCGGGGCCGCCGGCGACGCAGGACCGCCGGCCGCGGAGGCCGTGGGCTGCGCCGGTGCCGAACGGGGCGGCCCGGCCTGCTGGGCCGGGGGCTGCGTGGTCGACGAGGCCGGGGTCGGCGAGGCCGTGGCCGGGGACGGCGCAGCCGCCGCGGGTGCGGTCGCCGGGAGCGCGGGCGGGGCGCCCGCGGGTGTGGTCGCCGGGGGCGCGGCCGGAGTGCCCGCGGGAGCGTTCGCCGACGGGACGGCCGGAGCGCCTGCCGCGGCCGCTGCACGCGGAGCGGCCGGGGCCTCGGGCGCCGGCTCGGCGCTGGTCGGGCGGGTCGCCGCGGACGACCGGTCCTCGGCGGCGGGGTGCCCGGCTCCTGCGAGCGCCTGCGCCGGTGCGGCAGTGCCGGGAGCAGCGCTCGTCTGCTCCGGGCCGGCCGCGGAGGCAGCGGGCGTCGACGGTGTCGCGGGCGGTTCCGTCGCCGGCCCGGCGGGCGCGGACGTCTCCGTCGTCCGGGCGGCGGAGGCGGCGGACGTCCCGGCTTCGGGAGTCGAGCTCGCCACGACCGGTGTCCCGGTCGCCTCGCCGGTGGGCACGGGCGGCGAGGTGCGCACGGGAGCGGCGCTGGTCGCACCGCCCCAGACGGGCCAGACGGGGGCCTCCGCGTCGGCGGGCGAGGTGCCCGCACCAGCGTCGTCGGCGCGCGAGGACTCGGAGGTCGCAGCGGCGTCGGGGGCACGCTCCGCGCCGAGGTCGCGGCCGGCCGGCCGGTCACCGCTGGCCGACGCGGGCGTGGCGTCCGTGGTCGGCTCGGTGGCGGTCGCAGTCGGCGTCGCGCTCTCGCGTGCGGTGGGCGGCGTCGCGGCGGCGTCGCCCGGCGTCACGGAGCCGGTGTCCGCGGCGCCTGGCACGCCGGCACCCGTCGAGCGGTCCTCGGCGGGCGTCGTGGCGTGCTCGGCGACCACCGCGTCGTCCTCGGTGGACGCGGTGGCACCGGTGACAGCGGCGGCGGAGGCGTCGACCGGGGAGCCCGCGTGCGGCTCGGCGAGCTCGCCACGGCCCTCGGCACCCGCGTCCGCTGCCGGGTCGGCACCGGAGTCCTCGACGGTGGGCGCGTCGGTCGCGGCGTCGCCACGCGAGGAGTCGTCGACCGTCGCGGCACCGATCGGGGCGTCGTCGGCAGTCACGTCGCGTGCAGGGGCGCCGTCCGCGGGCACGTCGGCAGCGGTCCTGTCGTCGGCGGTCACGTCGGCCGCGGTCGCGTCGACGGCGTCCGTTCCAGCGGCGTCGGCGACGGCCGTGTCAGCGGCAGCGGCGTCGGCGGCGGTCGCGTCGGCGGTGTCCGAGTCAGCGGCGCTCACGTTGGCGGCGGTCGCGTCAGCGGCGCCCAAGTCGGCGGCGGTGGCGTCGGCGGTGTCCGAGTCGGCGGCGGTCGCGTCGGCGGCGGTCGCGTCGGCGGTGGTCACGTCGGCGGTGGTCACGTCGGCGGTGGTCACGTCGGCGGTGGTCACGGCATGTGCCGCGGCGTCGTCGCCGATCGCGGCACCGGCCGCGGCGTCCTCGGCGGTCGTCTCGTCCGCAGGAGCGTCGCCATCCGTCCCCGCACCGGCAGCCTCAGCCGTGGTGGCGGGCACCGCGTCGGCGTCCTCACCGACCCCGGTCGAGCCGGGGACGGGGTCGGCGGTGCCGGGCTCCGTCGCGTCGTCGGGTGCCTGGTCGGCGCCGTCGGTACCGGTCTCGTCCGAGGGGGTGTCGGCGCCGGCCGGGTCCACGACGGGGACCGCCCTCGTCTCGTCGGCGGCGGCGTCCGGCCGGTCGGTCGTGTCGCGGTCGGTCCGGTCGCTCATCCTGCTCCCCTGCGGTCTGCGCGCGCGTCGTGCGCCCGCGCGATTCTACGGCCCTTGCCTGGGACGATCGTGCGAGGTCAGGCCGCGCCGGGGTGCTTTCTCACCCGCCGCGCGCAGGTCGGGCACAGGTCCGCCACGCGGGCGGTCAGCGGACGCCGCGCACCCGGCCGCGCAGGTGGACGAGTCCCCCGGCGTCGGGCGCGCCCTGCTGCGCGGCCAGGACGGTCCCGACGACGACGTCGTGGTCGCCGGCCCGGTGGACGTCGGCGGTCCGGCAGTCGAACCAGGCGGCGGCGCCGTCGAGCCAGGCGGCGTCGGTCGTGGCCGAGCGGCGGTGCGGGACACGCGCGAGCTGGTCGAACGCGGGCCGGCCCGCGGACGCGAGCCAGTCCGCGGTGGGGGCCTGGTCGTCGGCGAGGACGGAGACGGCCCACGTGTCGACGTCGTCGAGGGCGTCGCGCAGACGCGCGTCGGTGTGCACGCAGAACAGGAGCATCGGGGGCTCGAGCGACACCGACACGACGGACCCGACGGTCGCGGCGTGGTCGGTCCCGCGCCAGCGCAGCGTCACGACGGCCACACCTGCGGGCAGGCGGCCGACGGCGGCACGGAACACGTCCGCGGGCAGGGCCGCGGACGTCACGGTGCGGGGTCCGGGGCGGGCTGGACCTCGTCCGTGGTGCGGGCGGGCCGCTCGGTGCGCGGCTCGTCCCGGAAGAGCCCGCGGGGGGCGAGCGCGGCGGCGACGAGCGCGGCGGCCGCGGCCAGCACCCACACCCAGCCGATCCCCTGCTGCGCGGGGACGAGGACGTCGCCGCCGGGGCCGGTGCGGGCGAGCGTGGTGACGCTGAGGAACATCCCGCCGGCGAAGCCCCCGAGCGCGACTCCCCCGGCCCACGCACGGGACAGCAGTCCCGCCCCGAGGACGAGGAGCACGCACAGCAGCAGGCCCCAGGGCGGGGTGCTGCGGTGCATGACGGTCCCCACGGCCCCCACGAGGAGGCCGAGGACGAAGGTCGCGGCGGCCTTGCCGAGCGCGCCGGGCGTCAGGGGATGCACGCGCGTCAGGCTACCGGCCGGATCCCGGCGACCCCGGTCAGGGTCGAGGTGGTGCCGCGCGCGAGCCGGTAGCCCTCCGTGGGCAGCAGCGGGGCGAGGACGTCGTTGCTGAGCGCGTAGCGGCCGACGAGGGCGTCGTCGCCGTCGACGGCCTCGACCGCCTGCACCTGGGTCCCGTGGGCGCGCAGCGCGGCGAGGACCGCGTCCCGGACGGGCGGGACGGCGACCTCGACGTCGACGGAGGGGACCGCGACGGACGGCAGGTCGCCGCCGGGATCGGGGGCGGTGAGCAGTCGGTCGCCGCGTGCCGCACCGGAGGCGTCCGCGGTGGGGGCCAGGGCGCGGTACGCCGCGCGCAGGGCGTCCTCGCGCTGCGCGGCCCACAGGACGGTCGGCACCCGGTGCGCCGGGTGGTCGTCGTCGGCGGCCGTGGCGGCGAGCTCGAGCGCGCGCTCCGTGACGCGGTGGGCGTGCACGTGGTCCGGGTGCCCGTACCCGCCGGCGGGCTCGTAGGTGACGACCACGTCCGGGCGTCGGTCACGCAGGACGCGCGCGAGGCGCGCCGCGGCGACGTCGACGGGCACCGCGACGAACGCGCGGGGCGGCACGTCGGCGGTGCTTCCCGCAAGACCGGCGCCGAGCCACGCCATGCCGGAGTCCTCGTAGCGGTCGGCACGAGGGCCCGCCGCTCCGTCGAGGAAGACGTGGTCGCGCACGCCGAGCGCCGCGAGCGCGCGCGCGAGCTCACCCTCCCGGTGCGCGGCGAGCGCGGGGCCGTCGCCCTCGAGGTGCGCCAGGTCCGCGCCGATGACCTCGCCCCGCTCGCCGCGCGTGCAGGTCACGACGGTGACGGGCCGCTCGGCGTGGGCCCAGGTGGCGAGCAGCGCGCCGGTCGACAGGCTCTCGTCGTCGGGGTGCGCGTGCACCGCGACGACCCCGCCGACCGGCGTCACGCTCAGGACTTCTTGTTGCGCGCGGTGATGCGGGCGCGCTCCGTCTGGTCGAGCACCACCTTGCGGATCCGGACGATCTCCGGGGTCACCTCGACGCACTCGTCCTCGCGCGCGAACTCGAGCGACTCCTCGAGCGTGAGCTTGCGCGGCGGCACGAGGTTCTCGAAGTTGTCCGCCGTGGAGGAGCGCATGTTGGTGAGCTTCTTCTCCTTGGTGATGTTGACGTCCATGTCCTCGTTGCGGGAGTTCTCGCCGACGATCATGCCCTCGTAGACCTCCTGCGTGGGGTCGACGAAGAACGAGCCGCGCTCCTGCAGGTTGATCATGGCGAACGGCGTCACGACGCCCGCGCGGTCGGCGACGAGCGAGCCCGACTGGCGGGTCTCGATCGGTCCGGCCCACGGCTCGTAGCCCTCGGAGATGGACGACGCGATGCCGGTGCCCCGCGTGTCGGTGAGGAACCGGGTGCGGAAGCCGATGAGGCCACGGGCGGGGACCAGGAACTCCATGCGGACCCAGCCGGTGCCGTGGTTCGACATGGTCTCCATGCGGCCCTTGCGCTGCGCCAGGAGCTGCGTGACCGCGCCGAGGTACTCCTCGGGGACGTCGATCGTCATGCGCTCGACGGGCTCGTGCACCTGGCCGTCGACCTTCCGGGTGACGACCTGCGGCTTGCCGACGGTCAGCTCGAAGCCCTCGCGGCGCATCTGCTCGACGAGGATCGCGAGCGCGAGCTCGCCACGGCCCTGGACCTCCCACGCGTCCGGCCGGTCGGTCGGGACGACGCGCAGCGACACGTTGCCGACGAGCTCCTTGTCGAGCCGGTCCTTGACCTGGCGCGCGGTGACCTTGTGGCCCTTGCCGCCCTTGCCCGCGAGCGGGCTGGTGTTGATGCCGATCGTCATCGAGATGGCCGGGTCGTCGACCGTGATGAGCGGCAGCGGCCGCGGGTCGTCCGGGTCGGTCAGCGTCTCGCCGATCGTGATGTCCTCGATGCCCGCGACGGCGACGATGTCGCCGGGGGCGGCGGAGTCCGTGGGGACGCGCTCGAGCGCCTTGGTCTCGAGCAGCTCGGTGATGCGCACGTTCTGCAGCGACCCGTCCTGCCGGGCCCACGCGACCGTCTGGCCCTTGCGCAGCGTGCCGTTGAAGATGCGCAGCAGCGCGAGGCGGCCGAGGAAGGGCGACGCGTCGAGGTTGGTGACGTGCGCCTGCAGCGGGGCGCCCTCCTCGAACGTGGGGGCGGGGATCTTCTCGAGGATCGTCGCGAACAGCGGCTCGAGGTCCTCCGAGTCCGGCAGGCCGCCGTCGGCGGGCTGGGTGAGCGACGCGCGGCCGGCCTTCGCGGCGGCGTAGACGACGGGGACGTCGAGGATCGCGTCGAGGTCGAGGTCCGGCACGTCCTCGTGCAGGTCGGACGCGAGCCCGAGCAGCAGGTCGGTCGCCTCGTGCACGACCTCGTCGATGCGGGCGTCGGGGCGGTCGACCTTGTTGACCACGAGGATCACGGGCAGCTTGGCCGCGAGGGCCTTGCGGAGCACGAAGCGCGTCTGCGGCAGCGGGCCCTCGGACGCGTCGACGAGCAGGACGACGCCGTCGACCATCGACAGGCCGCGCTCGACCTCGCCGCCGAAGTCGGCGTGCCCGGGGGTGTCGATGACGTTGATCGTGATGCCGTCGGGCTGACCCGCCGCGGCCGCCGCGGGCCCGGCGTACCGGATCGCGGTGTTCTTCGCGAGGATCGTGATGCCCTTCTCGCGCTCCAGGTCGCCGGAGTCCATCGCACGCTCGTCGACGTGCGCGTGCTCGCCGAAGGCGCCGGACTGCCACAGCATCGCGTCGACGAGGGTGGTCTTCCCGTGGTCGACGTGGGCCACGATCGCGACGTTGCGCAGGTCGGCGCGCACGCCGGTGACGGTCGTGGACTCAGGCATGGGTGTACTCGGCTTTCGCAGGTGGGGAGCGCGCCGGGACGTGGCGCCGGACGATTCTACCCGCCCGACCCCTGCGGGCGCCGTGGCGCCCGTCACGCGTCAGGACGCGGAGCGGGCCCACCCCCACCACGACGTCAGGTCCGCGCGGCTGAGGGCGAGGGGCGGCACGTCGGCCACCTGCGGGAGCCGGTCGGCCGTCTCGGTGTCCGGCTCGCGGGTGGCGACCAGGACCGGCTGGCGCACCAGCGACAGGACCGCCGCGCCGTCTGCGAGCGTGGCAGCGACGGCGTCGAGCGCCTCGGGCCGGGCCGCCGTGTCGAGGGACGTGGTCAGGGCGTCGACGGCCGCGTCGGTCGCGGGCGACGTCCAGCCGGTGACGTTCGTCGCGCCCTGCGTGCGCCACCGGGCGGCCGTCGCCGCGGCCCCGAGGTCGGCCTGCGGGACGGGCAGCAGCGCGACGTCCCACGCGTCGGTCGCGTCGCGCAGGTCCGCCGTGACGTCGCCGACCGGCTCGTACCGGCGCACCGCGAAGCCGGCCTCCGCGGCCTGCTCGGTGAGGAGGTCGAGGACCCGCAGGCGCACCGGGTCAGCCGTGTTGGTGAGCACGCGGACGACGACCGGGGTGCTGACCCCGGCCGCCGCGAGCGCGGACTCCGCGGCGGCGACGTCGGTCTCGGGTCCGTCGACCTCGCCCGCCTCGGGACCGACCGCGGGCAGCAGCGCGTCCGCCGGCTCCGCCTCCGGCCACAGGCGCGACGCGACCGACTCGACGACCTCGTCCCGCGGGACGGTCGCGAGGAACGCGGTGCGCACCGCCGCGGCCTTCGCCGCGTCCCCCTCGTAGGCGGCCGGGTCGAACGCTCCCCCGCCCGCGACCTGGAGCTGCAGCTGCAGCGTGGCGTCACCACCCGCCGCCGTCGTCACGTCCTCGACGTCGTCGAGCGCGTCGAGCACGTCGACGGTGTCCGCGGGTGCGATGACGTCGACCTCGCCGTCCCGCAGCGCCGTGACCTGGTCGAGCGGGTGGAGGTCGGTGCGCAGCACGACCCGGTCGTACGCTGCCGGCCGCTCGCCGTCGTACTCCTCGTTCCGGACCAGCTCGACGGTCCGCCCCGGCACGACGCGGTCGACGACGTAGGGGCCGGTCGTGACGGCGGCCGTCGCGTCCTCGGCGAGCAGCTCGGCCGTCGTCGCGGTCCGCCACGCGCGCGACAGCGACCGCAGCGCGCCCTTGTCCTCGGCGGCGAACGCCGCCGTCACCGCGGCGGCGGCCTCCTGCGGGTCCTCCACGCCGAGCACGCTCGTCCCGAGGACGTGCGCGGGCACGTTGACGTCGAGCGCGACCGCCCAGTCCGCGACCGGGGCGTCGTAGACGAGCGTGACCGTCGCGCCGTCGACCGCCGGGGCCTGCGGGACGTGCACGAGCGCCGCCGACGTCGCGGCGAAGGCCACGCCCGCGTCGAGCGCGTCGCCGTTCGTCAGCTCCCCGGCGGCGTCGACCTCGGGCACCACGTCGTCGTACATGCCGCTGCGCGCGGCCCACTCCAGGACGAGGTCGTGCGGCGTCACCGGGACGCCGTCCGACCACGTGGCGGTCTCCGCGATCGTGTACCGGACGGTGAGCGGCGCGTCGGCGACCTTCTCGACCGTCCCGAACGACGTGTCGAAGGCGGGCGAGCCGTCCTCCTCGACGGACACGAACCCGGACTGCACGAGCGAGCGGACGAGCGTGCTGCCTGCGGTGCGCCCCTGCGACGTCCCCGCGTTGAGCGAGCCGAAGTCCGCGTCGACGGCGACGACGACCGTCCCGGCGCGCTCCGGGTCGGGCTCGACCTGCGTGCAGCCGCCCACGAGCCCGACCAGCACGACGAGCGCCGCGCCCCCCACCGACGACCTGCGCACGCCACGGACCTCCCGCTCGGAACGGATCCGACGGACGAACCGTCGGGCATCACCCAGGACGGTCTCACACCGCCCCTACCAGCGGATATCGGTCGGGACCACCCGGACCTGAACTCTGCCGGACATCAGGGACGTCGACGCCGCGCCACGCGGACGGCTTCGGTCCGCGACGGGCCCGGCACGGCGAAGGGCGGGCCGCACGGTCGTCCCGCGCAGCCCGCCCTTCGAGGTCCTCGACGTCAGACGCCGGTCCCGCCGTCGCGTGCGGAACGCGAGTCGACGTCGGACTTCGCCTTCTGCTCGCGGTCGTCGAGCTCGGCCAGGAGCCGCTTGCGCTCGTCGCCCGCGGCACGGCGTCCGGCCTCGGTGTCGGCCTGGCGCAGCGCGGCCTCGGCCTCCTCGATGAGCCGGTCGCGCTCCTCGCGGCGCAGCTTCTGCTCCGCGGGGTTCGGCACGGGGACCGCGGCGAGCAGGCGCCGCGTGTAGTCCTGCTGCGGGCGGCGCAGGATCTCGTCGCGCGGACCGACCTCGACGAGCTGGCCCTTGTTGAGCACCGCGATCCGGCTGGACAGGATCTCGACGACGGCCAGGTCGTGGCTGATGAACAGGCACGCGAAGCCGTACTCGCGCTGCAGCTCCTGGAACAGCTCGAGGACGCGGGCCTGCACGGACACGTCGAGCGCGGACGTCGGCTCGTCGGCGATGAGCAGCTTGGGGCTCAGCGCGAGCGCACGCGCGATGCCGACGCGCTGGCGCTGGCCGCCGGACAGCTCGTGCGGGTAGCGGTTGCGCATCGAGCGCTGCAGGTGGACCCGGTCGAGCAGGTCCTCGACGCGCTTGCTCAGCTCGGCGCCCTTGGCGATGCCGTGCAGCTTGAGCGGCTCGCCGATGGACTCGCCGATCGGCAGGCGCGGGTTGAGCGACGACCCCGGGTCCTGGAAGACGATCGACACGTCCTGGCGGACCCCGCGCAGGGCCTTGGGCTTGATGCCGGCCAGCTCGACGCCGTTGACCTTCATGGACCCACCGGCGACGGGGAGCAGACCGACCGCGGCACGGCCGACGGTCGTCTTGCCCGAGCCGGACTCGCCGACGAGGCCGAGCACCTCGCCGCGGCCGATCGTCAGGTCGACGCTGTTGATCGCCCGGAACGCGGGGATGCGGCCGCGCGACGGGTACTCGATGACGAGGTCGCGCGCCTCGAGCGCGAACTCGGTGGGTGCCGCGGCGGGCGCGGTCACCGGCGTGGCGGTGGTCGCCGACGTGACGTCGTGCTCCGCGCCGGGCGCCTGGAACGTCTCCGACCCGAGGTGCGGCACGGACTCCAGGAGCTGGATCGTGTACGGGTGCGTCGGGCGGTTGAAGATCGCGTCGGACGTGCCCTGCTCGACGATCCGCCCGTTCTTCATGACGAGCACGCGGTCGGACAGGTCGGCGACGACGCCCATGTCGTGCGTGATGAGCACGATCCCGGAGTCGATGCGGCTGCGCAGGTCGCGCATGAGCTTGAGGATCTCGGCCTGGACGGTCACGTCGAGGGCCGTCGTCGGCTCGTCCGCGATGAGCAGCTTCGGGTCGCACGCGAGCGCCTGGGCGATCATCGCGCGCTGCCGCTGCCCGCCCGACAGCTGGTGCGGGTACTTGTCGACGGCACGCTCGGGGTCCGGGATGTCGACGAGCTTGAGCAGCTCGACGGCCCGCACCCGCGCGGCCTTCGGGCCCATGTCGAAGTGGACGCGCAGCGTCTCGATGATCTGGAACCCGACGGTGTAGACGGGGTTCAGGGCGGTCATCGGCTCCTGGAAGATGACCGCGACCTCCTTGCCGCGGACGCTGCTGAGCTGCTTGTGCGTCAGCCCGAGCAGCTCGCGGCCCGCGAGCTTCGCGGAGCCGGACGCGCGGCCGTTGGGCGGCAGCAGGCCGATGAGCGACATCGACGACTGCGTCTTGCCGGAGCCGGACTCGCCGACGATGGCGAGCACCTCCCCGGGGCGCACGTCGTAGGACACGTCGATCGCGGCGGGGTACCACTCGCCGTCGACGAAGAACTCGACGGCCAGGTCACGGACCTCGAGGATGGGCGCCTTGCCGTCCGGCTGGGGGGCCGGGACGGGCGCGAGGGTCTCGGTGCTCACGGTTCGAGCGGTTCCTTCCGTGCGGGGATCTCCGGTGCGGTCGCGCGGTGGCGCGCAGCCGGTCCGGAGCCGTCTGGGACGATGACCGCATGGTGGCGGACGTCGTGGAGTACCGGCCGGGGTTCGGCCGAGGTCTTGCTGTGGTCGTGGTGGTGCTGTGCCTCGTGGGTGCCGTGAGCGGTCTGCTGACCGACGCCGGCACGACGCTGCCCTACCTGCCCCTGCTCGCGCTGATCGCCGTCGGCGCCTGGGCGGCGTACTGGCGTCCCGCCGTCGTGGTGACGCCCGCGGGGGTCGAGCTGCGCAACGTGCTGCGCACGGTCGAGATCCCGTGGCCCGCCGTGCAGGAGATCGGCACCCAGTACGCGCTCACGCTGCGCACCGCGTACGGCTCGTACGCCGCGTGGGCCGCTCCCGCACCGAGCGCGGTGCGCACGGGACGGGCCCAGGCCGGTGACGACAAGCACCTGCCGAGCAGCACCTACGGCCCCGGCGGCAGCGTGCGTCCCGGCGACCTCGCCCGGACCGGGTCCGGTGAGGCCGCCGCGATCGTCCGCCACCGCTGGGAGCAGGTGCGCGACGCAGGCCTGCTCGACGACCCCCGCCTCGAGCACGAGCGCCCGCGCGTGCGCTGGCACACCGGCACGATCGCCGCGACGGCGGTCCTGCTGGTGGCGAGCGTCGTGGCGCTCGTGCTCTGAGCGGAGGGTCACGGGGATCAGGCCTGGGCGGTCGCCACGCCGGACTTGCGGTCCGCGCGACGCGCGGCGCGGGCCAGGGCACGGCGCGTCGGGATGCGGCGCTGCCGCGGGTCGAACGCGTCGCGCAGTCCGTCGCCGATGAAGTTGATGCACAGCGCGATCGTCACGATGAACAGACCCGGCCACCAGAACAGCCAGGGCCGCGTGGCGAAGGCCGTCTGGTACTCGTTGATGAGGTTGCCCAGCGAGACGTCGGGGTACGTGATCCCGAAGCCGAGGTAGCTCAGCGCCGTCTCGAGCAGGATCGCCGCGGCCATGAGCAGCGTCGCGTTGACGATGATGACGCCGACGGCGTTCGGCAGGATGTGCTTGAACATGATCCGGCCGTTGCTGGCGCCGGCGACGCGCGCGGCGTCGACGAACTCCCGCTCGCGCAGCGACAGGAACTCGCCACGGACCAGACGGGCCATGGACGTCCACGTCACGACGCTGAGCGCGAGCGCGAGCGTGATCGGGCTGGCGCCGCCGACCCACGCACCGAGGATCGCGCCGACCATGATCACCGGGATCGTGATGACCATGTCCGTGAAGCGCATGAGCAGGTTGTCGAGACGCCCGCGGAAGAAGCCCGCGAACGCGCCGAGCGCGATGCCGATGGCGGACGCGAGCAGGCCGATCACGAACATGACGAGCAGCGACTGCTGCGTCCCGCGCATGACGAGCGCGAACACGTCCTTGCCGATGTTGTCCTGGCCGAACGGGTGCTCGCCGAACGTGATGCCGCCCGAGAACGACATGGTCGGCGCACCGCCGGAGTTCACGACTGGCGCGAGGTCCGTCGGCGTCCACTTCCACCAGCCGGGGATGGGACCCCAGCCGATCGAGGTCGTGGCGAGCACGACGACGCAGAGCAGCACGAACGCGGACGCCATGGCGCCGCGGTGGCGCAGGAACCGCCGCAGGACGATGCGGCCCTGCGAGAGGCCCTCGACCTCCTTGAGCTCGATGGCGTTCTCGACGGCGTCGTGGTGCTCGGTGTCGAGCTGAGGCGAGATGGGCGTGGGCGTGGTCATGCGTTCACCCGGATCCTGGGGTCGAGGGCGGCGTAGACGAAGTCCACGACGATGTTGGCGAGGACGAGCAGGGTCCCGACCACGAGGAAGTACCCCATGATCGGGTCGGCGTCCTTCGCCCCCAGCGAGTGGATGAAGAGCGAGCCCATGCCGCTCCACGAGAAGATGCGCTCGGTGATGATCGCGCCGCCGAACAGGGCCGCGATGTCGAGCGGGATGATAGTCGCGAGCGGGATGAGCGCGTTGCGGAACGCGTGCCGCACCGTGACGACCCGCTCCGGCAGGCCCTTGGCCCGCGCGGTGCGGATGTAGTCCTGGTTCATGACCTCGAGCAGGCTCGCGCGCGAGTACCGCGTGTACGACGCGAACGAGATGAGGATCAGCGCGATCGTCGGCAGGATCAGGTGCGTGAACCGGTCGAGCGTCTCGACCCAGTAGTCGCCGTTGAGGCCGGGCGTCTGCGAGCCGATGGTCGCGATGGGGCGGCCGTTGATGTAGCTCGAGTCCGTGTACGGCTTCCAGACGTCCATGACCCGGTCGACGTAGATGAGGCCCGCGACGACGAAGGCCGTGATGGCCGCGTTGCGCATCGACTGCCCGTAGTCCGGACCGCCGAACAGCCGGCCGACGACGAGACCCACGACGACGGCGAGGACGGCGAGGCCGAGCACCCACGTGCCGTTGAACCCGGGCGCGACGAAGACGTACTTGAGCGGGAACCACAGCGCGACGCCGATGACCACGACCGTGAGCGCGGAGTACAGCGCCCGGCGGTTGCGCAGGCCCGTCGTCATGGCCGTGAGACCGACCGCGGCGGCGGCGCCGAGGACGGCGATGCCCGCCATGCCGAGGCTCGGGTCGAGGAGCCAGCCGCTCTGCAGCACCCCGAACAGGACGAGCCCGGACGCGACGGCGGACATGCCGAACGTGATGAGGCGCCGGCGCAGGTTGCCGCCGACGAGCACCTGCCACAGCAACCCGGACAGCACGGCGAGCAGGACGATCGTCAGCGTGCTCATCGTCGGGTCGGCGAGGAAGTCGTTGAAGCCGATCGCGCCCCACAGCTTGAGGAGCACCGCGACCCAGAACGACGGCAGCGAGTACAGGACGAACGACAGGAACGTCACCGAGTAGTCGAAGCCGGTGTACTGGCGCAGGGCGGACGCGATGCCGACCGTGATGCCGAGGACGACGGCGAGCACCGTCGCTCCGCCGACGAGCTGCACGGTCGAGGGGATCGCGCTCGCCAGGAGGTCGGTGACCTGCTGGCTGGTGACCCAGCTCTCGCCCAGGGTGCCGCGGCCCACGAGGTAGCCGAGCACGCCGGCGAGCCACTTGAAGTAGCGGATGACCGGCGGGGTGTCGAGGTCGAGCGCCCGGATGCGGGCCTCGATCAGCTGCTCCTTGTTGGGGGCGCTGCTCGCGTACAGGTCCTCGAGCGGGTCGAGCGCGTACGCCAGGAGCATGTAGACGATGAACGTCGCCCCGAGCAGGACGACCGCCGAGGACAGCAGACGGCGACCGATGAAGGTCAACGTCGGCGCGGAGACGCTCAGGCGTCGGCGCCGGGGGGCCTGCGCGGCCGGAGCGGCTGTGGCCGCTGCCGGCGCCGGCGCCAGGCTCTTCTCAGAGGTGACCATGGGGTCCTGACCTCGTTCGCGTGGGGATGGTGGCGAAGGACGATTCTACGAGGGCCTGGGCGCATCGGTCGTACCGCAGGTCCCAGGCGCGCGTCCGCCCAGGTCAGCTAGGTGCTGGTTGCCTGGGCGAACGACGAGGGTGCCGCGGCCGGACGGCCGCGGCACCCCCTGTCGTGCGTGTCACAGCGAGCTGAGGATCAGCCCTCGGTCTCCTCGGTCGCAGCCGGGGTGGCCGACGGCGCGTCGAGCGAGTCCTCCGCGCTGATCTCCCACTCCCAGTAGTTCCAGAAGATGGTCGGCGACAGCGGGATCGTCGAGACGCCCTGCAGCACGTCGCGGTTGGCGACGACGCCCGGGAACTGGAAGATCGGGACACCGAAGGCGTCGGCGTAGAGCTGCTTCTCGATGTTGGTCGTCAGCTCCTTCTCCTCGTCGCCCTCCGCCGTGGCCATCTCCTCGTACCAGGCGTCGACGTCGGCGTTCGAGTAGCCACCGAAGTTGTTCAGACCGCCGGTGACGTAGTTGCCCTCGGAGTTGAGCGCGAAGGTGTTGGTCGACTGCCAGCCGAACAGCGACGCGTCGTAGGACGCCGTGTCCGTCAGGCGCTGACCCCACTGGTCGTCGCCCTCGTCGATGACGGTGAAGCCGGCCTGCGCCGCCGACGCCGCGATGAGCTGGTACTCGTTGGCACGACGGACGTTCGACTTGCCGTACAGGAAGCGGACGTTGACCGGGGTCGCGACGCCGGCCTCGGCGAGGAGCGCCTTGGCACCCTCGATGTCGACCTCGGCGTACGCCTCGGAGCCGTTGTTCGCGATGACGTCGTCGTACGTCGGGGAGCCCGGGACCACCGTGAAGGAGTCACGCGTCTCGGCGTCCTCCTGCAGCGGCTTGATGAGCTTCTCGATGATCTCCTGGCGGGGGACCGTCTTGAGGAACGCCTCGCGGACCTTGCGGGCCTTCTCGGCGTCGCCGCCGTAGGTCGCCGGGTCGAACGGACCACCGTTGTTCATGATCGTGTCGACGTGCTCGAACGTGCCCTCGGGCGCGGTCGTGTACTCGATGCCGTCGAGGCCCTCGAGCGTCTTGATGACGTCGACGGACGACTGCGGCTGGATGAGGTCGACCTCACCGTTCTGGAGGGCCGTGACCGACGCCAGCGGGTCCTCCGTGTAACGGATCGTGACGGACGAGACGTTGGGCTTGGGGCCCCACTCGTAGTCGTCGCGCGCCGTGAGCGTCATGTACTGGTTCTCGACGTAGTCGGACATGACGTACGCGCCGGACGACAGGTAGAGCTGCGGGTCGTCGGGCAGCGACGTGAAGTCGAAGCCGGAGTTCCAGACCTTGGCGATCTTCGACAGGTCCTCGGTCTTGTTCTCCGTGAACGCGTCGATGATGGCCTGCTTGCCCTCCTCGGCGTCCTCGATGCCGAGGGCGAGGTTCGCGACCGCGTGCGCGGCGACGGGCGACGGCTGGACCGAGACCTCCCAGTCGGAGCGCGGCTCGGAGTAGACGAACTCGACCGAACGGCCGTCGTCACCGATGGTCGGCGCGTCGTTGATGAGGGTCATCGCGACGGAGGAGCCGTCGAAGTAGACGCCCGCGTCGATCGCCTCCTGGTTGGAGACGTTGCCCTCCTCGTCGTACTCAGGCTGGACGTTGTCGAAGTCGTCGTCCTGCGGGCCCCACCAGAGGATGAGGTCGGCGGCGTCGACGGCGGTGCCGTCCGACCACTTGACGCCCTCGCTGAGGGTGTACTTGATGGTCAGCGGGTCGTCGGAGACCTTCTCGTACGTGCCCACGTCCTCGTTCTTCACGAGGTTGAGGTCGCCGTCGTAGTAGTTGAACTGCGCGTTCGTCAGGTACAGAACGTTCGCGTTGGTGGTCGCGTTGCCGACCGACGTGAGGTTGTTCTGCGAGTAGAACGGCTGGTTCCAGCCGACGCTGACCGAGGTGTCCTCCTCGATCGCCGAGCCCGTCTCAGGTCCGGAGCATGCTCCGAGCACCAGGGCGCCGATGGCGACCGGGGCCGCCGCGGCGCTGATTCGCCTGATCTTCAATGTTCCTCCTGGGAAGGGGAGGACGTGCGGCGCCACCGTGCGTCCGGGATGACCGGTCGCCCGACAGCAGACTGGTACACGTCCGCCGTGAGTTGGGCACACGCTAGTCAAGCAGCGTCGGACATATCGGGCACGCCGAGGCGGTCCGACTGATCGTTACCTGATTGATACTGGCTGGTACCGTCCACGATACGAGACACGCCGCCTGGGGAAACATCACGGAAACATGTCCGATCCGCTGGTCAGGACGCTCTGAACGGGCAATTCGCACGCACGGCCGGCGGAAGTCTGCTATGGACGAGCGCCACCCCGGTCGGCACCCCTGTCTCGGGCGGCTGACGGCCCGCACGCCCACGGATGCCCCAGGATGCGGCCATGGACCTCAGTCGCTCGCTGCGCCACCTCGGCCGCACGCGCGCGTTCGCTCGCGTCGGCCGCGCCGTCTCCCGACTCGACCTGCGCCTGCAGCGCGCCACCGGCGGGCGCTGGAGCGTCCTGGGGCGGCCGACCCTCCCCCAGCTCGTCCTCACCACCACCGGTCGCCGGTCCGGCGAGCCGCGCGACGCCGTCCTGCTGTACGCGCGCGACGGTGACCGGTGGGTCGTCATCGGCTCGAACTGGGGGCAGCAGCACCACCCCGCCTGGTCGCTCAACCTCCTGGCGGACCCCCGCGCGCGCGTCACCGTGCACGGCCGGGGCGTCGACGTGGTCGCGCACCTCGCCGACGACACCGAGCGTGGGCGCCTGCTCGACGCGCTCCGTGCCGTGTGGCCCGGGTACGACGACTACGCCGAGCGGTCGGGCCGTGACCTGCGCGTCTTCGTCCTCGACCCCCTCTGACGCATCGATCAGGATCGGAGAAGCGCCCGTCGGCCCACCGTTCCTACGCTGGCCACGACGCACCGTCCCCGACGAGAGGCAGGCCCGTGGCCACCAACAGCACCGCCGACGAGACCACCGACGGCTTCACCGACGACGAGCGCGCCGCGATGAAGGAGCGCGCGAAGGAGGTCCGCGGGAAGAAGGCGAAGGTCGACCCCCTGCAGGACCTCCTCGAGAAGATCGCCGCGCTGCCCGACGACGACCGGCTCCTCGCCGAGCGTGTGCACGCGATCGTCACCGAGGTGGCCCCCGCGCTGTCGCCCAAGACCTGGTACGGCATGCCCGCGTGGGCCAAGGACGGCAAGGTCGTCGTGTTCGTGCAGCCCGCGTCCAAGTTCAAGGCGCGCTACGCGACCCTCGGGTTCAACGACGACGCAACCCTCGACGACGGCGACATCTGGGCCACGTCCTTCGCGGTCACGCAGGTCACGCCGGCCGTCGAGCAGCAGATCCGCGAGCTCGTCGCCCGGGCCGCCGACTGACCGACACGCCCCGGGGCGGACCGCGGTCGTTCGCCCGGGTCCGGGGGCTCGCCGCGAGCGCCCCCGGTGGCGTCTACGACGGCTGGGAGGCGAGCGTCTGAGCGCGCCTACCGGTCCGGCACGTCGCCGTCGTGGCGCGTCGGGACCTGCGTGGCGCAGCATGGCGGCATGCCGCGGTACGCGATCGACGCCACCACGCTGCTCTTGCTCGTCGACGAGGGGCACCGGCCGCCGACCGACGTGCAGCTCGTCGCGCCGAAGTCGGTCCTCGTCGACGGCCTCGAGCTCCTGCTCGCCGCCGTGCGGGCCGGGCAGCGCGACGCCGACGACGCGCTGCGCGCGCACACCCGCATGACGGAGACCAGGATCCGGCTGCTCGGTGACCGCGTCTCGCGTCGGCGCGCCTGGGAGCTGGCCCTGGCGCACGGCTGGGACGGGGTGCACGTCGCCGAGTACGTCGCCGTCGCGCAGCTGCAGGCGGACGCGCTCGTCGCCGGTGACCCTGCGCTGCGTGCAGCGGCGGCGGGTGTCGTCGCGCTGGCCGAGCCGGCGGTCCTCGTCGGCTGAGGTCCTGCCGGCGTCAGCGGAGCGCCTGCGCGCCGATCACCCCGAGGAGCTCGAGCTTCTCCTGACTCTCGGTGCCCGGGACCGCCGTGTAGACGAGCAGCGAGTGCGACTGCACGGGGTCGACGAGCGTCTGGCAGGACAGCTCGATCGTCCCGAGCTCGGGGTGGAGGAAGTGCTTGACCTCGGGTGGTCGCAGGCCGACCTCCTGCCGGTCCCAGAGGGTGCGGAACTCCTCGCTGCGCTCCAGCAGGTCGTCGGCGAGCTCCGCCGCACGCGACGGCCGCCCGCGCATCGCCAGGACCTCGCGCAGTCCCGAGACCCACAGCCGCGACAGGTACGCGTGATCGTCCGGCGCGTAGAGGCGCCGGCTCGACGGGTCGGCGAACCACCGGTACCCGATGCTGCGCGCGAGCCCGGTCAGGCCGGCGGTGTCACCCGTGAGCGCGACGCCGACGGGCGTCTGCCTGAGCGTCTCGCCGAGCTCCGTCACGATCTCCGCCGGGGTGTCCTGCAGCCGGTCGAAGATCCGCAGCAGGCCGGGGCCGACGTGCTCGCCGGGAGTGCCGCGCGGGGGCGGCCGGTGCCCGGCGAGCCGGAACAGGTGGTCGCGCTCGGCGACCGTGAGGTGCAGGCCCTGCGCGATCGAGGCGACCATCTGCTCCGACGGCTGCGGCCCCGTGCCGCGTTCCAGCCGGGCGTAGTAGTCGGTCGACATGTGGCACAGCGCCGCGACCTCCTCCCGGCGCAGGCCCTCGGTCCGCCGTCGCCGCCCGCGGGGCAGGCCGACGTCCTCGGGCTGCAGCGCCTCGCGGCGGTGCCGCAGGAACTGCGCCACCGCGGGCCGGTCGATGCTCACGTGGTCCTCCTCGGGTCGTCCGCGACCGTTCTACCGGGCGGCGTCCGGCCCATCCACTGACTGCCAGGCCCTGGATACGGTCCCCGCGCCGGGCGAGGGTCGAGGCACCACGACGACAAGGAGCACCTCATGGCACCGCGCGACCTCACCGTCCCCGACCTCACCGGCACCCGGGCGGTCCTCACGGGCGGCAGCGACGGCATCGGCCTGCGCATCGCGACGCGGCTCGCCGCGGCCGGCGCCGACCTCGTCCTGCCCGTGCGCAACGTCCGCAAGGGCGAGGCCGCCGTCGCGACCATCCGCGCCACCGTCCCCGGTGCCGCCGTCACGCTGCACCCGATGGACCTCGCGAGCCTCGAGTCCGTCGCGGCGTTCGGCGAGACGCTGCTGCGCGACGGCAGGCCGGTCCACCTGCTCGTCAACAACGCGGGCGTCATGACCCCGCCCGCCCGGCAGACGACCGTCGACGGGTTCGAGCTGCAGCTCGGCACCAACCACCTCGGGCACGTCGCGCTCGTCTCGCACCTGCTCCCCCTGCTGCGCGCGGGCCGCGCCCGCGTGACGTCGCAGGTCAGCGTCGCTGCCGCCCGTGGACGGATCCGCTGGGACGACCTGCAGTGGGAGCGCACGTACGACGGCATGGCCGCCTACCGGCAGTCGAAGATCGCGCTCGGCCTGTTCGCCCTCGAGCTCGGACGCCGCAGCACCGCCGCCGGCTGGGGCCTGACGAGCACGCTCACCCACCCCGGTGTCGCCCCGACCAGCCTGCTGTCCGCCCGCACCGAGCTCGGCCGCTCCGACGACACGCGAGCCGTCCGTGCCATCCGCTGGCTGTCCGCGCGCGGCATCCTCGTCGGCACCCCCGAGACCGCCGCGCTCCCCGCGCTCTACGCCGCGACCTCCCCCGACGCCCGCGACGGCCGGATGTACGCCCCGAGCGGCCCGGGCCACCTCGGCGGCGCCCCCGCCGAGCAGCGGCTCTACCCCACCCTGCGCAGCGAAGACGAGGCCCGCCGCGTCTGGGACGTGTCCGAGCAGTTCGTCCGCGAGACCTTCACCGTCGTCTGACGCGCGGCGACGAGCGGAGCCGTGCCCGAGCCCGCCGCGCCTCTGTCACGTTCAGTTCGGCGCCTCGACGGCGCGGCCCCGGCTGCGTGCCCTCGCCACGGCCGTGCGTGAGCGCTGGGACCCGCGAGGCCCCCGCATCAGACGTTGAAGCGGAACTCCACCACGTCGCCGTCGGCCATGACGTAGTCCTTGCCCTCGACGCGGGCCTTCCCCGCGGCGCGGGCGGCCGCGACCGAGCCCGCGGCGACGAGGTCGTCGAACGAGATGACCTCGGCCTTGATGAAGCCCTTCTGGAAGTCCGTGTGGATGACCCCGGCCGCCTGCGGGGCGGTCCAGCCCTGCCGGATCGTCCAGGCGCGGGCCTCCTTCGGGCCGGCCGTGAGGTACGTCTGCAGGCCGAGCGTGTGGAAGCCGACGCGGGCGAGCTGGTCGAGGCCCGCCTCCTCCTGGCCGTTCTCGGCGAGCATCTCCGCCGCCTCGTCGGGCTCGAGCTCGACGAGCTCGGACTCGAACTTTGCGTCGAGGAAGATCGCGTCGGCGGGCGCCACGAGGGCGCGCAGCTCGTCCTGCATCGCGGTGTCGGCCAGGCCCGCGTCGTCGGTGTTGAAGACGTAGATGAACGGCTTGGCCGTCATGAGCTGCAGCTGGGCGACGTGCTCGTCGGCGGCGAGGCCTGCGGCGAACAGGGTCTGGCCCTTCTGCAGGACCTCCTGGGCGGCGACCGCGGCGGCGAGGAGCGCGGGCTCGGCCTTCTTGCCCTTGACCTCCTTCTCGAGGCGCGGGATCGCCTTCTCGAGGGTCTGGAGGTCGGCGAGGATCAGCTCGGTGCTGATGATCTCGATGTCGTCCTTCGGGTTCACCGCGCCCGAGACGTGCACGACGTCCGGGTCGGCGAACGCGCGCGTCACCTGGCAGATCGCGTCGGCCTCGCGGATGTTCGCGAGGAACTTGTTGCCGAGCCCTTCACCCTCGCTCGCACCCTTGACGATGCCGGCGATGTCCACGAACGAGACGGTCGCGGGCAGGATGCGCTCGGAGCCGAACACGTCCGCGAGCACCTGCAGGCGCGGGTCCGGCAGCGGCACGACACCGACGTTGGGCTCGATCGTCGCGAACGGGTAGTTCGCCGCGAGGACCTGCGCACGGGTCAGCGCGTTGAAGAGGGTGGACTTGCCGACGTTGGGCAGGCCGACGATGCCGATGGTGAGTGCCACGGGCGGCAAGTCTACGGGCGCACCGCGGTCTGCTCGATCCGCTCGATCCGCTCGAAGACCATCGTCGCCTGGATCCGGTCACCGCCGCCGAGGCCCTTGCTGCCGGACGCAGCCGTCGTGGTGGTGTGCAACCGGTAGCCCAGCGCTGCCTGCGAGTTGATGGCCCTCTCCAGCTCCGGCAGGTTTCCCGAACCCGTCCCCCACAGCTTTTCCTTGAGGATCACCTGCAGAACGACGTAGTTCATGCTCGGTGGGGCCGGGTGGGGACGCGCGCCCGCGACTGCTTCTGCCTCGATCTTGTCGACGACACCACCGATGCCGGCCCGCGGCGCGGCCGGCGGCTGCACCTGGTCGGTCCACACGCGCCCGTCCCACCACCGCATCGCCCCGGAGCCGTCCGGATACCACCCTGCCTGCGCATCGACCGCCACGTTCTCGCCTCTCTGATCGACGGTCAGGGTCAGGCGAAGGAGACGAGCCGCGCGAGGAGCTCGGTCTGCCGCCGCTCGAGCACCCGCCCGCCCACGCGGACACCGACGACGAGCGCGACGGCGCCGAGCACGAGCCCGACGACGAGCGTGACGACGCCGAGGACGACGCTGCCCTGCCGGATCGCGAGGAACGCGAGGATCCCCTCGGGCAGGCACGCGGTCGCGACGGCGAGCGAGCCGCCGAGCTGCGACACCACGGCCGTGGTCCCGCCGTTGGCCTTCGTCTGGAAGGGGTTCTCCCCCGCCTTCTGCACCGGGTAGACGAACAGCGCGGACGCGATGCTCGACGCACCCCACGCCGTCAGCAGCACGCCGAACGACACCCCGACGAGCGGCACGGCGTCGGCCGGGCGGCCCAGCAGGACCGGCGGGAGGACCGCGCACAGCAGCACGACGGGCACGCCGAGCACCGCGGCGGACAGGATCCGGCCGAGCCGGTCGACGGTGCCGCGCAGGGGCGCAGCGACGTGCGTCCAGAACGCCGTGCCGTCGTAGGCGACGTCCGCCGAGATGCCCCAGCCCATGAAGTACGCGGCGACGGGACCGAGGATCAGCAGCAGCGCGCCGTCAGGGGCGACGAACCACAGGAACACGGGCGTGATCGGCAGGAAGACGAGCGACGCGGCGTACCGGGGGTCGCGCACCCAGTAGGTGAGGCAGCGCGCCGTAACGGCTCCGAGCGGGGTCGCCGGCAGCCGGCCGAACCAGCCGAGCGAACGGTTGCCGCCGCCGGCACGCTCCTGGACGGGGTTCACGAGGCTGTGCGACAGGCTCCGCTCCCACGCGACCGCCAGCACGAACAGCGTCGCGATCGCGACCGCGAGACGGCCCAGCGCGACGAGCCACCGGCCCTCGGCGACCGCGGCGGGCACGCCCCACGACGCGCCGAGCGGCGACCACGCCAGGCTCTCGACCAGGCCGTCGAGGTCGCGACCGCCGAAGGCCCCGTCGAGGCTCGACAGGATCGGGCCGAGCAGGAAGATCGGGACCAGCGCGACGATCGCGAGCAGCTCCCGCACGCGGCGGCGTGCGACGAGCGGGGCGACGAGCGTCGTGGTGGCACGGCTCCCGACGACGGCGGTCGCGAGGAACAGCAGCGCCGCGGGCACGGCCGCGACGAGGGCCGCCGGGTCGCGCCACCAGGACGCGACGGTCCCGAGCGACACGAGCGTCGTCATGATGCCGGGGACGCCGATCAGGCCACCGATCGCGAGACCCGTGACGAGCTGGCGCCGCGGGATCGAGAACGTCGCGAAGCGTGCCGGGTCGACCGTGGAGTCCACCCCGAAGGCGACGAGCGGGACGACCCACCACCCGAGCATGACGACCGAGCCCGCGAGCACCACGGCCGTGGCCAGCGCGTCCGGCGCGGTGATCGACACGGCGATGATCCCGACGACCGCGAGACCCGTGACGAAGAGCCCGTAGAGCAGCCCGATGACGATCCCGACGACCTGCCACACGCTGCGCTTGAACCCGTTGCGCAGCAGCGTGACCTTCAGTCGGACGAGGTGCGCAACCACGCGAGCCCCTCCCCGCTGACCCGGCCGCCGACGAGCTCGACGAACCGGTCCTCCAGGCTCGCGTCGCCGCGGACCTCGTCGACCGTGCCCGCGGCGAGCACGTGCCCGCCCGCGATGATCGCGACGTGGTCGCACATGCGCTGCACGAGGTCCATGACGTGCGACGACACGATCACGGTGCCGCCCGAGCGCACGTAGGACGCGAGGATGTCGCGGATGTTGGCGGCGGACACCGGGTCGACCGCCTCGAACGGCTCGTCGAGCACCAGCAGGCGCGGCACGTGCACGAGCGCGCACGCCAGCGCGACCTTCTTCGTCATGCCCGCGGAGTAGTCGACGACGAGCGTGCCCGCGTCGGCGGTGAGGTCCATCGCGGCGAGCAGGTCGCGCGTGCGGGCCGCGGTCGTGTCGCGGTCGAGGCCGTGCAGCAGGCCCGCGTAGGTGATGAGCTGCTCGCCCGTGAGGCGGTCGAACAGCTTCACGCCGTCGGGCAGGACGCCGAGCATCGCCTTGACCTGGTTCGGGGACGCCCACAGGTCCTGGCCGTGCACGTGCACCGTCCCGGCGTCCGGCAGCAGCAGGCCGGTCGCCATGGACAGCGTCGTCGTCTTGCCGGCGCCGTTGGGCCCGACGAGGCCGTAGAACGACCCGGCGGGCACGTCGAGGTCCACGCCGGCGACGGCGATCTTCTGTCCGAACCGGCGCCACAGCCCCCGCAGCGCGAGCGCCGGTGGAGCGATGGCGGGGGTGCTGACGGAGTCCTGGGGCAGCATCGGCCCAGCATAGGCGGGGTGCGTGCCGCTCCGGGGCGATGTCGGCGGCGACTGCGAGGCTGGGCGCATGCAGATGCTCCTCCTCGGTCTCGCGCTCGGTCTCGTCGTCGGCGCCGTCGTCGCGTGGGTCCTCGCGTCGTCCGCCGCGACCCGCCGCACGGGCGCCCGGCTGCACGCCGCGGAGGTCGAGGCCGCCCGCGTGCGGGCCGTGCTCGACGCGGAGCGCGCCGCGACGGCGCAGCGCATCGAGGCCGCGCAGGCCGACGGGGAGCGGCTCGCCGACCAGTTCCGGGCGCTCGCGGCGGATGCCCTCGCGACCAGCACCGACCAGTTCCTCGCGCTCGCGCACCAGCGGTTCGCGGCCGACCACCAGACGCAGGTCGGGGAGCTCGCGCAGCGCGAGCAGGCCGTCCGGGCCCTGGTCGAGCCGCTGACCCGCACGCTCGACCACGTGCGCACCGAGCTCGCGGAGGCCGAGAAGGCGCGCGTCGAGGGCCACGCGGCGCTCGGCGAGCAGGTCCGGGCGATGCGCGTCGCGTCCGAGCAGCTGCGCGGCGAGACGGCGCAGCTCGTCACCGCGCTGCGGTCGTCGCAGGTGCGCGGGCGGTGGGGCGAGGTCCAGCTGCGCCGGGTCGTCGAGGCCGCCGGGATGCTCGCGCACGTCGACTTCGTCGAGCAGGAGCAGGTGCGCACCGACGACGGGCTCCTGCGGCCCGACATGGTCGTGAAGCTCGCAGGCGGCAAGCAGGTCGTCGTCGACGCCAAGGTCGCGTTCCTCGGCTACCTGGAGGCGACGCAGACCGACGACGAGACCGTCCGGGCGCAGCGGCTCGCGGCGCACGCCCGGCACGTCCGCAAGCACGTCGACGACCTCGCGTCGAAGCGGTACTGGGACCAGTTCGCGCCCGCGCCGGAGTTCGTCGTGATGTTCGTGCCCGCGGAGTCGTTCCTGCACGCCGCCGCCGAGCAGGACCCGACGCTCGTCGAGTACGCGTTCGAGCGCAACGTCGTCCTCGCGACGCCCGTCACCCTCCTGACGCTGCTGCGGACCGTGGCGTACGCGTGGCGCCAGGACGCGCTCGCGAGCAACGCGCAGGCGGTGCTGACGCTCGGCAAGGAGCTGCACGGGCGGCTCGCGACCATGGGCACGCACCTCACACGGCTCGGGCGCGCGATCGACTCCGCAGCGGGCGCCTACAACCAGGCCGTCGGCTCGCTGGAGACGCGGGTCCTGGTGAGCGCGCGCCGGTTCGCCGACCTGCACGTCGTCGACGGCGACCTGCCGACGCCGACGCCGGTGAACCCGCAGCTGTCGGTCGTGAGCGCCCCCGAGCTCGTCGCCTCGGCGACGGACCAGATCGTCGCGCTGGACGAGCACGTCCTGGGCGACGCGGCGTCACGACGCGACGAGCAGGCGTTCGCCACGGAGCGCGCACGGCAGGACGCCCTGGGCGCGGTCGACCCGGGCGCCTCCGCCTGACGGGCGGGCCGCGCTCAGGCGGGCTGGACGTCCAGGGAGCGGCGGTCCTCGCGGCGGGGGCGGTCGGGCGTGGCGCCCGAGGCCTTGAGGTCGGCGCGGAGCTCGCGCGGCAGGGAGAACATGAGGTCCTCGGTCGCGGTGCGGACCTCCTCGACGTCGCCGAAGCCGTGCTGCGCGAGCAGCTCGAGGACGTCGCGGACCAGGATCTCCGGCACGGACGCGCCGGAGGTCACGCCCACCGTCGTGGCCCCCTCGAGCCAGGCGGGGTCGATCTCGGCAGCCTTGTCGACGCGGTAGGACGCACGCGCCCCGGCATCGAGGGCGACCTCGACGAGCCGCACCGAGTTGGACGAGTTCGCGGAGCCCACGGTGATGACGACGTCGCAGTGCGGCGCGAGCTTCTTGACCGCGACCTGGCGGTTCTGCGTCGCGTAGCAGATGTCGTCGCTGGGCGGGTCCTGCAGCAGCGGGAACTTCTCGCGCAGGCGGCGGACGGTCTCCATGGTCTCGTCGACCGACAGCGTGGTCTGCGAGATCCACACGACCCGCGCGGGGTCGCGCACCTCGACCCCGTCGACGGCGTCCGGGGAGTTGACGACCTGGATGTGCTCGGGCGCCTCGCCCTGCGTGCCCTCGACCTCCTCGTGACCGTCGTGGCCGATGAGCAGGATGTCGAAGTCGTCGGCGGCGAACCGCACGGCCTCCTTGTGCACCTTCGTGACCAGGGGGCACGTCGCGTCGATCGTCTGCAGCGACCGCGCGGTCGCCGCGGCACGGACCGCGGGCGAGACGCCGTGCGCGGAGAACACGACGCGCGCACCCTCGGGCACCTCGTCGGTCTCGTCGACGAACACCGCGCCACGGGCGGACAGCGTCTCGACGACGTACTTGTTGTGCACGATCTCCTTGCGGACGTACACGGGCGCGCCGTAGTGCTCGAGGGCCTTCTCGACGGCGACGACGGCCCGGTCGACGCCGGCGCAGTACCCGCGCGGTGCCGCGAGCAGCACGCGCTTGGTCGACGGCACGCCGGGGGCCTGGTCGGTCGCAGAGGTCACGTCCCGAGTCTACGTTCGGACCGCCGGGGCACCGGCCGCAGGGCCCCGGGTGTGACGCACCTGCACGCGACGCGCACGACGTCCCCACGAGCCGGGCGTCGCCCGACGTCCGCGCGCGGCGACGCCGACGTCACGCCGCACGCCCGCCCGCGTGCCGGGGCTGTCGGCGACGTGGGGCAGGCTGTGCGGGTGAGCACCGACCCGTCGCCGGCCCGCCTGCCGCTGCCGCTGCGCGCCGCCGAGACGACGCCCGAGCGCCCGTGGCCGGTCCGGCACCTCGCGCCGAAGATCGCGGACTACGTCGCGCGGATGCCGCCGGTGTGGGTCGAGGGGCAGGTGCTCAACCTCAAGCGGTGGAACACCATGTACTTCCTCACGCTGCGGGACTCCGACCTCGACATGTCGCTGTCGGTCACCGCGCCCGCGAGCGCGATCCGGCGCCTGGGCGACGCCGCTGCGGACGGCGCGCACGTCGTCGTGCACGCGAGCCCGCGCTTCCACGCCAAGAAGGGCGACCTGACGTTCCAGGCCGACGACGTGCGGCTCGTCGGCCTCGGCGAGCTGCTCGCTCGCATCGAGCACCTCAAGGGCGTGCTCGCGGCCGAGGGGCTGTTCGACCAGGGCCGCAAGCGTCCGCTGCCGTTCCTGCCCGCGGTCGTGGGGCTCGTGTGCGCGCAGCAGGGCGACGCCGAGCACGACGTCGTGTCGAACGCGCGCGCACGCTGGCCCGGGGTGCGGTTCGAGATCCGGCGCGTGACGGTGCAGGGGCCGCGCGCGGTGCCCGAGGTCTCGGCGGCGATCGCGGACCTCGACGCCGACCCGCGCGTCGAGGTCGTCGTGGTGGCGCGCGGCGGCGGCTCGTTCGAGGACCTGCTGCCGTTCAGCAACGAGACGCTGGTGCGGGCGGCGGCGGCGTGCCGGACGCCGCTGGTGTCGGCGATCGGGCACCACATGGACACCCCGCTGCTCGACCTCGTGGCCGACTTCCGCGCGTCGACGCCCACCGACGCGGCCAAGCGCGTCGTGCCGGACGTGACCGAGGAGCGGGCGCGCGTGCTCCAGCTGCGGCAGCGGTCGCGCGGTGCGCTCGTGCACCGGCTGACGCGCGAGCAGGCGGGGCTGGACCACTGGCGCAGCCGCCCGGCGCTCGCGAACCCCACGACGCTGGTCGACACGCACGAGGCCCGCGTGCAGGTGCTGCGGGACGCGGCACGGCGCGCGCTGCACACCGAGCTCGTGCACGGCCGGGCGGAGGTCGCGGGCCTCGCGGCGCAGGTCCGTGCCCTGTCCCCGGCCGCGACGCTCGACCGCGGCTACGCGGTGGTGCAGCGCGACGACGGCCACGTGGTCCGTGACCCCGCGGACGTGGCTCCCGGTGACGCCCTGCGCGTCCGCGTCGCCCGTGGCGAGCTCGCGGCGCAGGTCGTCGCACCCTGACCGGGCCGGTCGAGACCGTGACGTCGCCGTGACGGCGCGGCAACCATGTCGCCGTCTCGTGGCGATGCGTCGGTCTCGCACGAGGACGCGGGGCGGGCCGGGGGTGTGGGGTGCGGGTGGTTGACTGTGCGTCGTGCCGACGACGCCCGAGCCCAGCGCCGCCCCCGACTCACCTCCCCCCGCGCAGGTCGACCACCCCGACGTGGCCGCGTTGACCTACGAGCAGGCGCGCGACGAGCTCGTCCAGGTCGTGGCGCGGCTGGAGGCCGGCGGCGCGTCGCTCGAGGAGTCGCTGCGGCTGTGGGAGCGGGGCGAGGCCCTCGCCGCCCGCTGCCAGCAGTGGCTCGACGGCGCGCGTGAGCGCCTGGCTGCGGTGCGCGCGGCCGACGACGACGGCCCCGTGGGCCGCACCCCCACCCCCGAGGAGGACGAGCGATGAGCGAGCGGGCCCTGGTGATCGGCGAGGCGCTGGTCGACGCGGTACGGCGGCCCGACGGCTCGCACGCGCAGCACCCCGGCGGCAGCCCCGCGAACGTCGCGCTCGGGCTCGGGCGGCTGGGGCGCGAGGTCGACCTGCTCACGTGGCTCGGCGCGGACGCGGACGGCGACGCGGTCCGGGCGCACCTCGCGGCGTCGCACGTGCGCGTCCTGAGCGGCGACCGGCAGGCCGCGCGCACGCCCGTGGCGACGGCCCACCTCGACGCGGACGGCGTCGCGACGTACGAGTTCGACCTGGAGTGGGACCTGCCCGGCACGTGGGAGGAGCCGGAGGGGGACCCGCTCGTCGTGCACACCGGCTCGATCGCGGCGGTGCTTCAGCCCGGCGGCACCCGGGTCGCGCAGGAGGTGACGCGCCGGCAGGCGACGTCGACCATCACCTACGACCCGAACCTGCGTCCGGCGCTCATGGGCTCCCCTGAGCACGCGCTGCCGTTCGTCGACGCGCTCGTGCGCGTCGCAGACGTCGTCAAGGTGAGCGACGAGGACCTCGCGTGGCTGCACCCGGGGGTCGCCCCCGCGGAGATCGCCGAGGAGTGGAGCCGCTCGGGCCCGGCGCTCGTCGTCGTCACGCACGGCGGCGAGGGGGCGTTCGCGAGCACGTCGGCGGGCGCGCGACTCACTGTTCCGGCACCGAAGGTGCAGGTCGCGGACACGGTGGGCGCGGGCGACTCCTTCATGGGCGGGCTCGTCGACGGCCTGTGGTCGGCGGGGCTGCTGGGCGCCGACCGGCGCGAGGCGCTGCGTGACGTGGACGCCGCGACCGTCGAGCGGGTGCTCGAGCGGTGCGCGCGCATCGCCGCGATCACGGTCTCGCGCCCGGGCGCGAACCCGCCGACGTCGGCCGAGCTCGGCGACTGACGCTCAGGCGGTCCTCGCGCGCTCCCGCTGCTCGCGGGCGTGCGCACGCTCGATCGACGCCTTGCGGTCCTGCTCGTTCTGCTCGTCGATGGTCCGCGCCTGCTCGGCGTCGAAGGTGAGGTTCTCGCCCGTCTCCGGGTCGAACACGAGCGCCTTCGTCGCGTCGAACCACAGCGGCGCCCGGTCGCCGTCGCGCACCCGGCTGTCCGACGCGAGCGCGACGACGAGCTGCGTGCGCAGGCCCTCGCCGTCGAGGTCGCGGTCGAGCTCCTCGAGCTTGCCGCGCACCGACTCGTGCGTCTCGAACGGGATGTAGGCGAACAGGTCGGAGCCGAGCCACTCGGTCACGTCGACGTCCGCCTCGAACGTCACGCCACCCGTGCGCCCCTGCTTCTGGGCGACGGTGCCGTCCTCGAAGTGCTCGGGCCGGATGCCGACGATGACGAGCTGGCGTGAGCCGAGCCGGCGACGCAGGTCGTCCGTGATCGGGAGGTCCGCGAACGGCAGGTGCATCGTGTCGCCGTCGACCTCGCCCGGCACGAAGTTCATCGGCGGCGACCCGATGAACCCGGCGACGAACAGGTTGACCGGGTGCTCGTAGAGGGCGCGCGGGGAGGCGACCTGCTGCAGCTCCCCCTTGCGCAGCACCGCGACGCGGTCGCCGAGCGTCATGGCCTCGGTCTGGTCGTGCGTGACGTAGACGGTGGTGGTGCCCATGCGGCGCTGCATGCGGGCGATCTCGGTGCGCATCTGCCCGCGCAGCTTGGCGTCGAGGTTGGACAGCGGCTCGTCGAACAGGAACGCCCGCGCGTCGCGCACGATCGCGCGGCCCATGGCGACGCGCTGGCGCTGCCCGCCGGACAGGTTCGCGGGCTTGCGGTCGAGGTGGTCCTGCAGCTCGAGCGTCTTCGCGGCGAACGTCACCTTGTCGCGGATCTCCTGGTCGCTGAACTGGCCCTTGGTCAGCCGCAGCGGGAACGCGATGTTCTCGAACACCGTGAGGTGCGGGTACAGGGCGTAGTTCTGGAACACCATCGCGAGCTGCCGGTCCCGCGGTGCGCGCTCGTTCATGCGCTCGCCGCCGATGGTCAGCTCGCCGTCGGTGATGTCCTCCAGCCCGACGATCATCCGCAGCAGCGTCGACTTCCCGCAGCCGGACGGGCCGACGAGGATGACGAACTCGCCGTCGGCGATGTCGAGGCTCACGCCCTTCACCGCGTGGAACCCGTCGGGGTAGCGCTTCTGGATGTCGTGGAGGGTGATCGCAGCCATGGAGGTCTCCTTAGTCAGCCCTTGACCGCACCCTGGGTCAGGCCCGCGACGATCTGACGCTGGAACAGCAGGACGAGGATGACGACGGGGATGGTGACGACCACCGCCGCCGCCGAGATGGCGCCGGTCGGCTCCTCGAACTGCGAGGCGCCGGTGAAGAACGCGAGCGCGGCGGGCACGGGGCGCGCGCGGCTCGTCGAGGTGAGCGAGATGCCGTAGACGAAGTCGTTCCACGCGATGAAGAACGCGATGAGCGCGGTGGTGAACACGCCGGGGGCGGCGAGCGGGACGATCGCCTTGCGGAACGCCTGCCAGGTGGTCGCCCCGTCGACCTGGGCGGCCTGCTCGAGCTCCCACGGGATCTGCCGGAAGAACGCGGCGAGCGTCCAGATGGAGATCGGGAGGGTGAGCGACAGGTACGGGATGATGAGGCCCGCCCACGTGTCGTACAGGCCGATGTTGCGCCACAGGTTGAACAGCGGCGTGACGATGGAGATGACGGGGAAGATCGACACCCCGAGCGCCGTGGTGAGGATGAGCCGCTTGCCGGGGAAGTCGAGCCGCGCGATCGCGTACGCGGCGAGCGTCGCGAGCACGACCGCGATCGCCGTCGCGATGAGCGAGATGCCGATCGAGTTGCGCAGCGACGGCAGGAACAGGTCCCGTGCCGAGCCCTCGGGCCCGAGGATCTGCTCGTAGTTCGTCCACGTCCAGTGCGCCGGCAGGAACGTGCCGAGGTTGAGCTCGCTCGGGAGCTTGAAGGACGTCGCGAGGATCGACAGCACCGGGAACAGCGCGTAGACGAGGACGAGGACCGTGATGACGGCCCAGCCGACCTTCATGCGCGTCGTCATCGCGCTCATCACCGCTCCCCCCTCGCGCCGGCGAGATCGACCTTGAACAGCTTGATCGCGATCCAGCAGATGCCGATCACGGCGACGAACAGGAGCACGGAGATCGCGGACCCGAGCCCGATCTCGAGGCGTCCGATCGACGTCCGGTACGCCAGCAGCGACAGGACCGTGGTCCCCGCGGAGCCGTTCGTCATGATGAAGACGTTGTCGAAGATGCGGAACGCGTCGAGGGCCCGGAACAGGACGGCGACCATGATCGCGGCCTTCATGTTCGGCAGCGTCACGCGCTGCAGCCGCTGCCACCACGTCGCGCCGTCGACCTCGGCGGCCTCGTCGAGCTCGGTCGGCACCTGCGCGAGGCCGGCCAGCAGGAGCAGCGAGATGAACGGCGTGGTCTTCCAGATCTCGGAGGCGATGATGACGAACACCGCCGTGCCGAACTCCGCGAACCAGTTGAGGTTCTCGTCGATCCCCGGGACCCAGGCGAACCACTGGTTGACGTAGCCGGAGTTGATGTCGAAGGCGTAGAACCACGCGAACGCCGAGACGACGGTGATGATGCCGTACGGCACGAGGATCGCCGTGCGCAGCAGGCCCCGCAGCCGCTTGATCGCCCGGTGCATGACGAGCGCGAGCGCGAAGCCGAGCACGAGCTCCACGGCCACGGTGATCACCGTGATGAGGGCCGTCACGCCGAACGCCTGCCACCACACCGGGTCCGACAGGACCACGCCGTAGTTGGCGAGCCCGACGAACTCGCGGTCGTCCGGGGCCGTGAGCCGGTACCGGAACAGCGAGTCGTAGGTGGCCTGCAGGATCGGGTACAGCGTCACCGCCAGCATGACGACGAACGCCGGGCCGGCGAGCATCCAGCCGAGCCGCGACTCCGCGCGTGCGCGGTCGCTGCGCAGCGCCTTGATCCGCCGCGCCTCCTCACGCCCCTCGGCCGTCGCCGGGGCGGTCGCCTGTGTCGTCATGACGCCTCCCCTCTCACAGCAGCTGGTCGCCGCGCAGGACCGCGGTGATGAAGTCGGTGGACTCCTGCGGCGTGCGCTCCGGGTCCACGGCCGACGGCGGGTGCCACGTCTCCTGCAGCCCCGACGACACCTCGTTGTAGTACGGCGTCTGCGGCCGGGGTGCGGCCTGCTCGAGCGACTGCCGGATGACGTCCGCCATCGGGAACGCCTCGAGGACCTCGGGGGCGTCGAACGCGGTCGTGTTGGACGGCGGGTTGCCGTTCTCGACGAAGTAGTAGACCTGGTTGTCCGGCTGGACGATGCACTCGGCCGCGGCGAACGCCTGGTCGACGTACCGGCTGAACGCGCCGACGCCGAGGTTGATCCCGCCGTACGGAGGACGCGACTCGGTGCCCGCGGTGACCTGCGGGTACAGGGCCCAGCCGAAGTCGTCGAGCACGGCCTGGTCGATCGCGCCGTCCTCGACGGCGGACTTCGTCGCCGGCCAGACGAACGGCCAGTTGACCATGAACGAGCCGCTCTCCCCCTGGAAGATCGACATCGACGCGTTCTCGTCCTCGGTCGGGAGCGCGGGGCCCGCGAGGGCGTCGCGGCCGATCGTGCCGATGATGTCGGCCGCCGCCCTCCCCGCGTCGGTGTCGAGGCCGAGCTGGATCTCGTCGGCCGGCGCCTCGGGGTTCTCCAGCACGTGCCCGCCCGCCGACTCGACGAGCGCGTTGATCCACACCGTCAGCGACTCCGCCTTGGTGCCCTGCACGCTCAGGTACTTGTCCTGGGAGCGTGCGGCCTCCATGACCTGCTCCCACGTCACCGGCGTCGTCGCCGGGTCGAGTCCGGCCGCCTGCGCGACCGACTTGCGGTACCAGAGCAGCTGCGTGTTCGCCCAGAACGGGACGGTGACGAGCTCGTCCTTCCACGTCGCGCCGTCGAGCGCGCCCTGCACGACGTTCTGCGAGACCCGCTCGGCGACGTCCTGCGGGATCGGTGCGAGGAACCCCGGCTCGGCGAGCTCGGGGATGAACGGCGGGTCGAGGCTCATGAGGTCGATCGACGAGTCCTTGGCCGCCAGGCGGCGGGCGAGCTGCTCGCGCTGCGACGCCGCGTCGCGCGGCAGGACCGACACCTCGATGCGGTACTCGCCGCCCGCCTCGTCGGTGCAGCGGCGCGCGATCTCCGCCTGGCCGCCGTCGTCGGGGTTGATGTACCAGGTGAGGACCGGAGGGCCCGACTCCGCCGCGCACGCCGCCAGCGGCGCGAGCACGGCCATGACGGTTCCGGCCACGAGTGCTCTCGTCCGGCGTCGCACGGAGTACCTCCCCTGGTCGCAGCGGTGCGCCAGGACCCTTGCTACTCCCGTCCGGGACGGCGCGCCACCGGACGGCGTCCGTCGTCGCAGGTCCGCGGCGGTAGCCCGCCTGTCGGGCAGGAGGTGCCGGCGGGCGCGAGCCCTGCGACCATGTGCCGGTGCCTCAGACCCTCACCCCCGCCGAAGCCTGGTCCGCGCTGCGCGACGGGAACGCCCGGTTCGTCCGCGGCGAGATGGAGCACCCGTCGCAAGGCATCGACCGCCGGACCGAGGTGTCGACCGCGCAGTACCCGTTCGCCGTGATCTTCGGCTGCTCGGACTCCCGGGTCGCCGCCGAGATCATCTTCGACCAGGGCCTCGGCGACGTGTTCGTCGTGCGCACCGCCGGCCACGTGCTCGACACGACCGTCATCGGGTCGATCGAGTACGGCGTCGAGGTGCTCGGCGCGTCGCTCGTCGTCGTCCTCGGTCACGACTCGTGCGGTGCCGTCGCCGCCGCGACCGCCGCGCTCACCGACGGCGAGCTGCCGCGTGGGTTCGTGCGCGCCGTCGTCGACCGCGTCATCCCGTCGATCGTCAACCTCACGGGCGACGGCGGCATCGGCTCCGTCGACGCCGCGACCCTCGGCCACGAGCACGTGCGGCACACCGTCCAGATGCTGCAGGGCTACTCGGGGTCGCTCGCGGAGGCGATCGCCGAGGGCCGCTGCGCGATCGTCGGCCTGGAGTACACGCTCGCCGACGGCCAGGTGCACCTCACGGAGTCGGTCGGCGACATCGGCTGACCCGGACCACGAGGCTCCTCTCCTCAAACCCGTCACACGCGGCCCTGACTTCCGTTACGGTCATGCCGTGCACAGAGGACGATGGCGCGAAACCGCCTCTGAACTGCAGTTCCGGCTCCGGACTCGGACGAATCGCCGCCGCGCGACTCACGTGCCGACGGCGTGGTCCCTCGTGGGCCTGCTCCTCCTGACGGCGTGCGGTACGGACCACGGCTCCACGAGCGCAGAACCTGCCTCCCAGGCCGAGGCGGTCATCCAGCTCGCCGAGCAAGCCGAGGTGGGCGCGGAGCAGATGGCGATCCTCGAGGACGGCGACGTCACGTACGACGAGTACGAGACGGCGATGAACCGAGCGTTCGAGTGCATGCGCACGGCGGGCTTCGCCGTCACCGTCACGGGCACCAACCGACAGAACGGGACCACCGTCCTCGACTTCAGCGTCCAGGGGACGACATCGGACACGGACCTGGCGACACAGGCTGGGCGCTCACGCCAGGAGGCCTGCTACGTCGAGGAGGCCCGCTTCGTCGATGCCTTCTGGCAGACGGCGTCTGACGAGGTGGTGGCGTTCGAGGAGCGACGAGCCTCGGCCCTCGAGCCACTGCTGCGCGAATGTCTTGCGTCCGCCGGAGCCGACGTCCCGACGGACGCGAGTTTCGTCGACCTCGTCCATGTCGCTTCGGACCTGACGAGCAAGAACCGGACCGACGACTGCATCGGTGAGATCGGATTCTCGACGTGGGACGGCTGACGGCGTCGGTTCCGCGTCGCCGGCGGGTCGCACACGGCGTCGCGACGTTGGGGCTCGCGTCCCTGCTCCTCGGGTGCGGCGCTGACCCGTTGGCAGGTCTTGGAGGCCCGGGCCTGCGCACCCGATGCGCCGAAGGACTGCCGGAGCCGACCGGCACCGCGGTCCACGCCTGCAACGACGGTGAAGGGCGGGGCACCTTCCCCGTCGAGCTCAAGGCTGGCCGGTACGACCTGGTCGTTCTCTGCGACGGAGCCGACGACGTCACCGTCGTCCTGGACCCCGTCGCTCCGGCGTCGGAGCCAGCGGTCGCCGAGTGCAGCAGCGGCCCTGACCCGTCGGCCGTCGAGATCGGCACGCTCACGGACGACGAAGTCACCGAGCTGACGCTGACACAGCACGGTGAGGGCGATATCGCCTTCTTCATCGTCCGCCGATAAGGCATCGCCACGATGGCCGACGGGCCGAGCGCATGGACGTCCGCCTACTGCCCACAGCCGTCGACGGTGGTTTCCGATCACCACAACGAGACAGGAGACGCATGAACCAGCGCAGAACGGCCTTGACCGCCCTCGTGGCGGCGGTCGCCCTGGTAGCCCCGGCCAGCGCAGCCGCCGCCGAGTACCAGGACTGAACATGGTCCAACGGCTGCGTCAGTCGGTATGAGTGGACGTTCACGTACGACTGGGCGCAGACCGAGGACCGCAACAACAAGTGCACCCTCGTCAGCGCGTTGGTCTACTTCAACCCTCCCGGCACCTCGACGACTCTGTCGACTCCGTGGACCCACAGCGGCGTCCTCGCCCGCGCGTCGGGCAAGGAGATGCGAGACCACGTGCACGGCGCGAACTGAGGGTCGCCGATGATGCGCCAGCCCGCTCGTTGGCGGAGCGGGCGCATCACCGGCCGCCTTGCCCGTCGAAGGGCTCATGGGACACGAAGGCCATGCAGGGACCGGGAGGCATGCGGTGGTGAGGTCACGGACGGCGTCGGGCCGCGGGGCGACGCCGGTCTGGTTGGTACTGGCGACCTTGCTCCTGGCTCCCTTGCTGGTGGTGGGGGGCTGGTGGTTCGTCGCGGCGACGGAGAACCCGACAGCCGCGGCCGCACTCGTCAAGCCCGTGATCGTTCCCGTCGAGCTCCACGACGTACGCGCCGAGACGACAGTCGGCGTTCGGGTCGACGACGTCGCGGGCCGGGAGGCCGCCGTCGCCGTGGCAGGCACCGTGACCGGGGAGACGCGCCCCGGCCAGGAGCTCGACGACGGCGTCGAGGTCCTCCGCGTCGACGACCATCCGGTCCGCGCCATGGTTTCGGACGCACCACTGTGGCGGGTGCTCCGTCCGGGAGACCAGGGCGAGGACGTCGCTCGGCTTCAACGGTTCCTCACGGGACTCGGACTTTACGACGGCCGCGCCGACGGTCGCTTCGGAAGCGCTCTGGGTCGCGCCGTCGCCAGGTTCAACGCCGACGCAGGACGCGGTAGCACCAAGACGGACTTCGACCCGGGTACGGTCGTCTGGGTCGGGCCGGACCCCCTGGAGGTCGCCGAGCCACTCGTGTCCGTCGGGTCGTCCGTCGCGCCTGGCACACCAATCGTCCGCGGGCCCGCTCGACCTGGCGTTGTCGTCGTCGCCGAGCCGCAAGGCGGGATCGGCGCGGTCGGGCGCTTCGGCGCCGCGGCGACACTCTCCGTCGGTCACGCCGCCGTCGCGTACGTCCCTGGATCCGGGGCCATCAGCGCGCCCGAGGCGGTGGACGCGATCCGCGCAGCACTTGCGCCGGCGGTCGAAGGAACGGCGCGCGTGACAGCGGCTGAACCCGTGACGGTCGTGATGGTGCCGGCGTCGGCGCTGGTCCAGGGTCTCGACGGCTCGCTCTGCGTCTATGAGGACCCGGACTCAGCGCCCATCGCGGTCGAGCCCGTGGGTGGCGGGGTCGGGTGGACCCACCTGCCGGCGACCGTGCGAATCGATCGCGTGCTCGCGAACCCCGGTCGAGCATTGCCGGACAGCCCGTGCACCTCGTAGCCGACGACGTCTACGTCCGCTACCGCAAGACGAGCCGAGACGTACTAGCAGGAGCGTGCCTGCGCGTTGCGCAGGGGGAGACCATCGCCGTCCTCGGGCCGTCAGGTTCCGGCAAGTCGACTCTTCTCTCCGTGCTCGGGGGCCTCGTAGCGCCGACACGCGGAAGCGCCCACCTGGATCACGCGGAACGACAGTCCCTGCGGGACGTCACGGCGTGGGTGCTCCAGACCGTCAACGTGCTCCCTGAGCGGTCCGCGCTGGACAACGCAGCCATCGCCGGCCTCACGCGAGGCATGAGCCACGCCGCAGCCAGGAAAGAGGCCCAGGTACGGCTGTCGGACGTCGGCCTCGGGGATCGCCTCGACGACGCGGCCAAGGTCCTGTCCGGCGGGGAGCTGCAGCGCGTCGTCATCGCGCGCGCCCTCATGTCGGCGCGACCATTCATCCTCGCCGACGAACCGACAGGGCAGCTCGACCGCGCGACCTCCGACATCGTCCTGGACGCACTCTTCCACTCTGCCGCAGGAGCAGCGGTGGTGGTCGTGACGCACGACCGAGCCGTAGCCGAGCGATGCAACCGGGTGGTCCGGATCCACGACGGCGTGGTCAGGCCCGCGTGAGGAACGCTCAGGACGTGATGTCGACGACATCGGCCCCTCGTTCGCGCACGTCCCAGCAGTGGCGCGCGCGCGCCTCGCTCCGCGAGGGGTTGACGAACTTCTGGCAGGCCCTGCTGCTCGGACCCCTGCTCGTCACCCTCACGACGCTGGTCGTGGCGGCAACACTCGTGACCGACGCAGTGACAGCGGCGCGCGTCGTCCGGGCCGAGCAGGAGTACCTCGGCGCGGGAGGCGACCTGCTCGTCGCCCAGCGGCCCAACGAGGTGCCCATCGACGTCGCGAGATGTGTGGCCCTCAAGAGACTTGCCGGAGTCCGCGAGGCAGCCGCGGTCTCAGTCCGTCCGAGCGCAGCGCGAGTCGTCGGCCGGCCTGAGAGCCAGCAGACCCTCGTGCTCGCGACCGCCGGAGCTCTCGACCTGCTGAACGCGCCTTCCGTCGGAGCGCACGAGGTCCTGGCTTCCCAGACGATCGCGGACCGGTGGCAGTGGGCGCCGGGGTCGCACCTGCAACTCGCCCCGCTCGACGACGCTGACCTCGCCGTACCGCCCGGGGTGCTGACGGTGACGGCCACCGCGGACCTTGCGCTCCTCTCCGAAGGAGCATCGACGGGTCTGCTGCTGGTTCGAGCGCCGACCGGAACCGCCGACGCCTGCTTCGTCCGCATCGAACCTCAGTACCGAGAGGACCTCCGCGCGTCCATGCCTGCTGCCCTTGGTGCGCGCGACGGAGCGGGCGTCACAGTGTCCGACCGACTCCCCGCGGGCGCGGCAGCAGCCGATCCTGCCGCAGCGTTCGACACGAGGACCACACGATGGGCTCCACCGTTCGGCGGTACGGCCGTGGGGCTCTTGTGGTTGGTCGTCGCGTGGACACGCCGAGGGCGGGCGGCGATGTACGCGTCGATCGGAGTGCCGTACAGCGGGGGTGTGCTCCTGCGGTGGACCGAGGGAGCCGCCGTCGCGGTGCTCGGATGCCTCTGGGGCGCCGCGTGGGCTGTCACAGCGTCGGTCTGCCTCCTGGAGGTCCCCGCCGCGCTCGCGGTGTCGCTCTCGGCGCGAGGTGGCGCCAGTGCACTCTGCGTCGCGCTGACCATGGTGCTCCTCGTCGGACTATGGCGCCCGCCGACCCTCGCGGCGCTCAAGGATCGGTGACCGGCGCGCCGCCGCCCACTCGCAGCATGCCCGGGGGCGACGTCGCGGGGTTCGTCACCGGCGTCGCACTGGTGAGCGACCTTCGCATCCTCGTGGTACACCGCTGAGCCCTCGGGCGATGGGCCGATCGGTGGTCAGAGCCAGGAGTCCTCGGGGCTGGGGCGGGCGCCCGGCTCGTCGTCGTGGATCGTCGGGCGTTCGCGCCAGTACTGGCTTCCGTCCTGCCGTCGGCCGACGAGCCCGGCCTCGACGAGGTCGCGGCGCAGGCGGACCGGGTCGGCGGTGACCTCCGCGAGGCGCGCGGTGAACGCGCGCTCCTCGGCGGCCTCGCCGGGGGCGAGCAGGCGCGAGACGAGGTGCTCGAGGAGCATGAGCCGGTCGTCCTGACGGCGCGGCGTGCGCACCAGCCGGCCGTTCTCGAGGAACCGCTCGGCCGGGCAGACGCTGACGTCAGCGGCGGAGCGTGGGTCGTGCGCGACGGCGTCCATGTGGTCATCGTCACCCCACCGGCCCCCGGTTGTCGTGGGGCAGGATGGACGGCATGACTTCCGCACCTGTCACGGGCACGACGACGTCGCCCGAGTTCCGGATCGAGCACGACACGATGGGCGAGGTCCGCGTCCCCGCGGCGGCCCTGTACCGCGCGCAGACGCAGCGGGCGGTGGAGAACTTCCCGATCTCCGGCAGCACGCTCGAGCGCGGGCACATCGAGGCGCTCGCCCGCATCAAGAAGGCCGCTGCCCGGGCGAACGCCGAGCTGGGCGTGCTCGAGCAGGACGTGGCCGACGCGATCGTCAGCGCCGCCGACGAGGTCGCGTCCGGCGTGCACGACGCGCACTTCCCCGTGGACGTGTACCAGACGGGCTCGGGCACGAGCTCGAACATGAACACCAACGAGGTGCTCGCGACCCTCGCCACGCGGGTCCTGGGGCGCGACGTGCACCCGAACGACCACGTCAACGCGTCGCAGTCGTCGAACGACGTGTTCCCGACGTCGGTGCACGTGGCGGCCACCGCGGGCGTCGTGCGCGACCTGGTCCCGGCGCTGGAGCACCTGGCCGCGGCGCTGCAGGAGAAGGCCGACGCGTGGGCGACGGTCGTGAAGTCGGGCCGCACGCACCTCATGGACGCGACGCCGGTCACGCTCGGCCAGGAGTTCGGCGGGTACGCCGCGGCGATCCGGTACGGCGTCGAGCGCGTGCAGGCGGCCCTCCCCCGCGCGGCCGAGGTGCCCCTGGGTGGCACCGCCGTGGGCACGGGCATCAACACCCCGGCGGGCTTCCCGCAGCGCGTCATCGCGCTGCTGCGCGAGGACACCGGGCTGCCGCTGACGGAGGCGCGCGACCACTTCGAGGCGCAGTCGTCGCGCGACGGGCTCGTCGAGCTGTCCGGCGCGCTGCGCACCATCGCGGTGAGCCTGACGAAGATCTGCAACGACCTGCGCTGGATGGGGTCCGGCCCGAACACGGGACTCGGCGAGATCGCGATCCCCGACCTGCAGCCCGGGTCGTCGATCATGCCCGGCAAGGTCAACCCCGTGATCCCCGAGGCGGTGCTCATGGTCGGCGCGCGGGTCGTCGGCAACGACGCCACCGTCGCGTGGGCCGGCGCGTCGGGCTCGTTCGAGCTCAACGTGCAGATCCCCGTCATCGCGTCCGCGGTGCTCGAGTCGGTCCGGCTGCTCGCCAACGCGAGCCGCGTGCTCGCGGACAAGACCGTCGCGGGGCTCGTCGCGAACGAGGAGCGCGCGCGGGCCTTCGCCGAGTCGTCGCCGTCGATCGTCACGCCGCTCAACCGCGTCATCGGCTACGAGGCCGCCGCGAAGATCGCCAAGCACGCCGTCAAGCAGGGCGTCACGATCCGCCAGGCCGTCGTCGACCTCGGCTACGTCGAGCGCGGCGAGGTCACCGAGGAGCAGCTCGACGCGGCCCTCGACGTGCTGAGCATGACGCGCCCGCCGCAGGCCTGACGCGCACCACCCGATGAGTCCGGCCGCCCGGCCGGGTCGGACCCACGACCCGCCGGGCGGCCGCCGTCGTCCCGGCCCGAGAGCTGGGAGCCCGCATGCGCACCGTCTACGCCTTCGTCTTCGTCTCGCTCGACGGCTACGTCGCCACGCCCGACGGCGGCACCGACTGGTTCGTCACCGACGACGAGCTCGAGCGGTACTCCGCCGGTCAGGGCGAGCACATCGACACGATCGTGATGGGCCGGCGGACGTTCGAGCTCATGGCGTCCTACTGGCCGACGCCCGAGGCGCACGCCGCCGACCCCGTCGTCGCCGCGTTCATGTGCGACCTGCCGAAGGTCGTCGCGTCCCGCACGCTCACCTCGCACCCGTGGGGGCCGACGACGTTCGTCGCGGACGACGTCGCCGGACGGCTGCGGGACCTCAAGGACCGGCCGGGCAAGCAGATCGCCGTCTTCGGGTCCTCCGCGCTCGTCGCGTCCCTGCTGCCGACCGGGGTCGTCGACGAGGTGCGCGTGCTCCTGCAGCCGGTGGTCCTCGGTGCCGGGGTGCGGTTCCTCGACGGCGCGCCGCACGGCACGACGCTCGAGCGCCTCGACGTCCGCACGTTCGGCAACGGAAGCACCCTGCTCACCTACCGCCCCGTGCCGACGACCTGAACGGGTCCTGGGCGGGCGCCGATCGGCGCCCGCGCGGTGCGGACCCCCTCGTCAGGGTCGGGTCGCCGGCACCGACGCGCCCGCCGCCGGTGCGCCCGCACCCGGCGCGGGTGCCGGGACGTGCTGCGCGGGCCGCAGGGCACGCATCGCGAGCGACGCGACGAGCCCGAGCGCGAGCACGACCGCGGTGAGCAGGAGCGTCTGCGCGACGGCCGTCGAGAAGCCCGCGTGCACGGCCTGCGTGGCGGCGTCGGTGATCTGGCGCGCCACGTCGGCCGGCACGGAGTCGGGCAGGGCCGGCGTCGCCGACGCGCCGTCCCCGGCGGACCAGCGGCTCGGGTCGATCTGCGCGAACCCGTCGAGGAACGGGGCGCGCGCCTGCTCGGGAAGGTCGACGGCTGCGTCCTGCGCCGCGGCGGGGATGGCGACGCCCAGCCGCGAGGTGAGCATCGCGACGACCGCGGCGGAGCCGATGACGCCGCCGATCTGCCGGTTCGTGTTGAACGCGCCCGCACCCGCACCCGCGTTGCGCTGGTCGAGCCCGGCGGTCGCGGCGGCAGCGAGCGGCGAGAACAGCAGGCCCGTGCCGATGCCGAACACCGTCATCGGCAGCACGAGCTGCCAGACCGGGACGTCGGGGCGGATCACGGCGGACAGCCAGACGACCACGACGACGAGCACCGCGAACCCCGTGGCGACGATCCACTTCGCGGGGAACCGGTCGGACAGCCGGCCGGCCACGGGCGCCACGATGCCGGAGAGCAGCGACCCGCCGAGCCCGACGAGCGCCGCGTGCAGCGGGGACAGACCCAGGACGAGCTGCGCGAAGATCGTGAACGGGAAGAAGATCCCGGTCATCGCGAAGGTCACCGCGAACCCGGCGACGTTGGACAGCGAGAAGTTGCGGGCGTGGAAGAGGCGCAGCGGCATGAGCGCGTCGTCGCCGAGGTGGCGCTGCCACAGCACGAACGCGACCAGCACGACGACGCCCGCGACGATCATCGACCACACGGTGATCGGGCCCACGACCGTGCCCCAGTCGAACGTCTCGCCCTCCTGCAGGCCGAACACCAGCAGGAACATGCCGACGACGGACAGCACGACGCCGACGCCGTCGAACGTGCGCGCGTGCGTCGCGAGGACGGGCAGCCGGCGCACGGCGAGCCACAGCGCGACGACGCCGACGGGCACGTTGACGTAGAAGATCCACTCCCAGCCGACCGTCTCGACGAGCAACCCGCCGAGGACGGGACCCGTGATCGTCGCGACGCCCGCGACCGCACCCCACACGCCCATCGCCGCGCCGCGGCGCGCGGGCGGGAAGACGCGCGTGATCATCGACATCGTCTGCGGCGTCATGAGCGCACCGCCGACACCCTGCACGGCGCGCGCGACGATCAGCGCCTCGACCGACCCGGACAGGCCGCACGCGAGCGACGCGAGCGTGAACACGACGAGGCCGACGACGAACACCGGCCGCGGACCGAACCGGTCGCCGAGGCGGCCGGACACGAGCAGCAGCACCGCGAACGTCAGCAGGTAGGCGCTGTTGACCCAGCCCACCTCGGTGAGGCTCGCGTCGAGCTCGCGGACGAGGGTCGGCACGGCGATGTTCACGATGGTGGTGTCGAGCATGATCATGAAGAAGCCGAGGCACAGCGGGGGCAGGATGCTCCACGGGCTGCGCCCGTGCAGGTCGACGAGCGCGCGGGGCTGCTCGGTGGTCATGGGTCCTCCGGGGGACGTCAGTGCGTGGCGGGTGCCGCCGGGGCGGCGAGGGTGGCCGCGCGCCGGGCGTGGCGGGCGCGGGCGAAGTCGGCGGGGAACGGTGCGCCCCAGTCGAGGGTGTCGTCGGCGAGCTCGGCGAGCGTGGCGTCGAGCCACGCGACCTCGTGCCGCAGGTGGGCGACGTCGTGCTCGACGTCGAGGAGGTAGCGGCGCGGGAGCCCGTCGGCGCGCACCTGGTCGTACGCGTCCTCCAGCCGGGCCAGGCGCTCGGCCTCCCGGGCGCGGCGCCGGCTCAGCGCGTCGACGACGACCGTGCGGGGCAGGTCGACGGCCTCGGCGAGTCCGACGGGGAAGACGGGGTGCACCGGGTGCTCGTCGCCGAGGAAGCTCGCGAGCCGCTGCTCGTACGCGTCGCGGCCGGTCGTGGTGAGCCGGTAGGTGGTGCGCTCGGGCCGGTTGCCGCAGCGTTCGGTGCCGACGGCCGCGACGAGGCCGTCGCGTTCCAGGCGCTCGACGGCGTGGTAGACGGCGCCGGGGTTGACGCGGACGAGGCGCGCGTCGCCGCGCTCCACGAGCGTCTGGAAGACGTCGTAGGGGTGTCGCGGGCGCTCGCGCAGGAGGCCGAGCACGAGGACGGCCACGGCGGACAGCTCGGCCATGCCGTCGCCCCCTGTCCCGTAGTCCGTCCGAAGTATTCCGGTCGGAATATAGCCGCTCCGTGGGCCCCGGAACACCCCGCGCGGCGCAAGGTCACAGAACGGTTGCGGATCGCGGGATCGCTCCCACGCCCTCGCAGGGCCCACCTAGCATCGACCGGACCAGCACCGTCGCCCCGCCGGCGCGTGCCGACGACGACGTCCCCGGAGGGCTGATGGGCTGGACCCTGCGCGTGCTGCGGCACCGTGCCGCCGCGCAGAGCACGCTGCTCGCGGCCGTCCTCGCGGTCGCGCTCGTGGGCGCCACGCTGCTCGGCACGTTCGCCCTCCTGCTGCACACGAGCGAGAACGACGCCCTCGGGGAGGCCCTCGGCCGGGCGCCCGCGGAGTCCACCGAGCTCGAGGTCGTGCTCACCGTGGACGGCATCCCCGTGAAGGCGCTCGACCGGGCCGACACGTTCCTCGACGACGCGCTCGGCGGCATCGGCTCGGAGCGCAGCCGCTGGCTCACGTCGAACCTCGTCCACGTCGGCGAGGGCAGCCGGATCAGCCTGCCCATGGCCTACCTCGCCTCGAGCCCGGCCGTGCCCGAGCACGCGACGCTCGTGGCCGGCACCTGGCCCGACGCCGCCGTCGACGCCCGCGGCAGGATCCCGGTCGCCGTGCCCAAGGTCGCGGCCGACACCTTCGGGTGGGAGGTCGGGACGGTCCTGCCCACGCTCGACGGCGAGAACGGGCTCCGGCAGCAGGTCGTCGTGGTCGGCGTCCACGTCCTGGAGGGCCCCGGGTCGCTGTGGCGGCGCGACCTCCTCGGCGGCGCGCAGTACAACCCGTCGTGGCCCATCCCGGGGTCGTTCGGCCAGCTCACCGGACGGCTGTACGGGCCGTTCGTCGTGGTCCCCGAGGCCCTCGTCGACGGCCCGGCCAGCATGGGCTCCGCCCGCGTCGTGGCCGCCCTCGACCTCGACGACGCGTCCGCCCCGCAGGTGCGCTCGCTGCAGGGCGCACTCGCGGACGGGCAGGCCCGCCTCTCGTCCACGATCGGCGCCGCCGCCACGAGCGCGCGGATCGCGACACCCCTGCCCGCGACGATCGACGAGGCCCTCGGGAACCTCGCCGTGACGCGCGTCGGCGTCGTCGTCGTCGGGCTGATGCTCGTCGTGCTGGCCGTCACCGTGCTGCTCCTGGCCGCCCGTCTCCTGGCCGAGCGCCGTGCCGCCGAGCAGACGCTCATGGCGTCCCGCGGCGCCTCCACCGGGCAGCTCCTGCGGCTCGCCGCGCTGGAAGGGCTCGGCGTCGCGACCGTCGCCGCGCTCGCCGCCCCCTGGCTCGCCCGGCTGCTGTACGACGCGGTGACCCGCATCCCCGTGCTCGAGGCCGCGGGCCTGCACAGCGACCCCGGCACACCGGCGACGCTGTGGCTCACGTGCGTCGGGGCGGCCGCGCTGCTCGCCGGCGTCCTGCTGCAGCCGCTCCTGCGGCGCCGCGGGAGCGTCGTCGACGCCGAGCAGCAGCTCGTGCGGCAGGACCGCCGCGGCGCGCTCGCCCGGTCGGGCGTCGACCTGGCCCTGCTCGCCCTCGCCGCCGTGGGCGTCTGGCAGCTGCAGGACTACCGCTCCCCCGTGCTCGCCGGCACCGAGGGCACGGCACGGCTGGACCCGGTCCTCGTGGCCGCCCCGGCGCTCCTGCTGCTCGCCGGGGCCGTGCTCGCGCTGCGCGTCGTGCCGCTCGTCGCCGGGCTGGGCGAGCGGCTCGCGTCGCGCAGCCGGTCCCTCGTGGCCCCGCTCGGCGCGTGGGAGGTCGCTCGCCGTCCCGGGCGCGCCACGGGTGCCGTGCTGCTGCTCACGATCGCCGTCGCGGTCGCGTCGTTCGCGCAGTCGTTCCTCGGCACGTGGCGCACGTCGCAGCAGGACCAGGCCGACCTCGCGGTGGGCACCGACCTGCGCATCGACCAGCTGCCCGGCTCCCCGCTCGAGCAGACGCCCCGCGTGGCCGCGATCACCGCGGACCTGCCTGCCGTCAGCCCGGTCACCGACCGCGACGTGGCGGTCGGTGCGGCGCTCGGTCCGGAGTCGGAGAACCGGCGCCCCACGGCAGCCCTGCTCGCCGTCGACACACGGCTCGGCGGCGACCTCCTGCGCGGCCGCAGCGTCGACGGGTGGGACGCGGTGACCGCGCCCCTGCGTCCCGAGAACGCCGTCGAGGGCGTGCCGCTGCCGGGGAACGTCGCGCAGCTGCTGCTCGACGTCGCGTCGACCGTCGCGCCGGCGACCCCCGGCGAGGTCGCGCTGACCGTCGTGCTGGAGGACGACCTCGGCGTGCGGACACCCGTCGCGGTCCCCCTGACCGTCCCCCTCGGGAAGGCGGTCCAGGACCTGCGCGTCGACCTGCCGGTGCCCGTGCGCGACGCGACGCTCGTCGCGGTCGTCGCGCGCGTGCTGCCCGTCGAGCCCGAGGAGGGCGAGGCGGAGGAGGAGACGCCCGCGCAGCGCGGGGGCCGCCGCACGGAGCTCTCGCCCCAGCGGCTGCTCACGCTGGACGTCACCGGGGTGCGCGCGGTCGCGACCGGCGCCAACGGCGCCCCGACGGGGGCCGCGACCGCGGTCCCGCTCACCGGGGCACGCTGGGAGTCGGCGCCGCGCACGGGCACGGGCCCGGTCGACGTCGAGCCGATGACGGTGCTGCCGCAGGGCGACGGGCTGCGGATCGGCGGCACAGCCACCGTCACGGCGATCGAGGGCGGGACGGCGCAGTTCTCGGTGACGACCTTCGCCGCCCCGACCGTCGTCCCGGCCGTCGTCTCCGACACGCTCGCACGGCAGCTCCGGACCGACGTCGGCGACCAGGTCGGGGTGGACCTCGGCGACGGTCGCGCGATCCCGGTCGAGATCACGCGCGTCGTGCCGTACCTGCCGGGCCACCCTCGCGGCGTCGCGCTGCTGGTCGACCGCGACCTGCTCACACGGGCCACCCTCGCGGCGTCGTTCGCGGACCCCCTGGTCGACGAGTGGTGGGCGCAGGTGCCCGACGACGAGGCGGCGTCGGTCGCGCAGGCGATCGCGCAGGAGGGACTGGGCGAGGCGACGACGCGCGCGGCCGTCCGGGCGGCGGGCACCGACGGTCCGCTGCGCATCGGGGTCCAGGCCGCGCTGTGGGTGGTGACCGTCGCGGCCCTCGCGCTCGCGTTCGCGGGGTTCGCGATGAGCGCGACCGTCTCGGTCCGCACACGGCGCCTCGAGCTCGCGCGGCTGCAGGCGCTCGGGGCGTCCCGCGGCGGGATCGTGCGCGCGGTCCTCGTCGAGCACGCGGTGATCGGCGTGCTCGGCGTCGCGGCCGGGCTCGCGATCGGCGGGCTGCTCGCGTCCGTGCTCGGGCCGCTGCTCACGGTGTCCGCGCAGGGTCGACCACCCGTCCCCTACGCCCGCGTCGAGTGGGACTGGGCGGGCCAGGCGCTGCTCGTCGGGGCCCTCGTCACGCTCGTCGCGCTCGCCGTCGGCACCACGACGAACGCCCTGCTGCGTCGCGCCTCTGGCGCGCTCCTCCGTCTGGGAGACGAACGATGACGACGACCGCACCTCGCCCGCCGGCACCGCTGCCGTCCCGGCGCGACCGGCGGGGGCGCCCCTCGGGGAGCCGCACGCGGGCGACCGTCGCGCTCGCGCCGCTCGTCGCGCGCCGGCGTGCGCGGGACGACGTCGGGCTGCTGGTCCTCGCGGCGCTCCTGCTCACCGGCACCGTGCTGCTGTCCGTCGCGCTGCCGCGCCTGCAGGCCCGCACGGCCGACGAGGTCGTGCGGCAGGTCACCGCCGACGCGGGCACACGCGCCGACGTGCTCATCCGGCTGCCGGGCGGCAACCCCGTGCCGGACGAGCGCGACGAGGACGCGGCCGTCATCGTCGCGAACCTGGCACGCGATCTGTACGCGCGCGTCCCCGACGTCGTCCGCGACGCCACCGACGAGCCCGTCACGGCCGTGCAGTCGGTCCCCGGGCTGGCGAAGGTCGACGGCACCCCGCTGCTCGTGCGCCTCGTGCACCTCGGGGGGACGGACGCCGACGCGCCCGAGCTGGTGCGGTGGGTCGAGGGTGAGGAACCGGGCGCGGCCCCGTTCACCCCGACGTCTGACGACCCCGACGCCCCGCCGCCCGCCGAGCCGCCCGTGCTCGAGGTGCACGTGGGCGTCGCAGCCGCGACGGCACGCGAGCTCGGCATCGCGGTGGGGACCCGGTTCCCGCTCACGACCGCCGGAGCGGCGACGTCCGCGGTCGTCGTCGTCACCGGGCTGTACGAGCCCGTCGCGCCGGCCGCTGCCGCGTGGGAGACGTTCGACGACCTCCTGCGCGCCATGCCCGCACCCGTGACCGGGCAGGCCGAGGCCCGGGTCGGCCTCCTGCTGTCCGACGCGTCGCTGCCGGACCTCGCGCTCACGCTCGCGTCCGGCGCGATCACCCGCACGGCACGCCTCCCCACCGACCCGTCCGCGCTCGACGAGGCAGGCGCACGCGCGGTCGCGGACGCCGTCGTGGAGCTGACGACCCGGCCCGACCTCGCGATCCCGGGCGGCACCCCCGCGGTCGAGAGCGGGCTGCCCGCGGTGCTCGACGACGCCGCCGAGAAGCTCGCCGCCGGACGCGCGCAGGCGTCCGTCCTCGTCGTCGGGCTCGCGACGGTCGGGGCCCTCGCGCTCGTCCTCGCGTCCCGGCTGCTCGTCGCGCGGCGCGAGGTGCTGCTGGTCGCCGAGCGGGCTCGCGGTGCGTCGGTGGCGTCGGTCGTCGTGCGGGCGCTCGCCGAGAGCGTCCCCGTGGCGCTGCTCGCGGCGGGCGCCGGCGCGGCCGCGGCGGTCGCGCTCGTGCCGGGTGCGACCGGCGGCTACGGCATCGCCGCGACGGTCACCGTCGTGGCCGTCCTGGCGCCCGCCGTCGCGGCCGCGCTCGTCGTGCGACGCGCGTGGACCGGCGCGCGGCAGCCCGCGAACCGCAGCGACCGCGAGCGGCTGGCCCGCCGTCGGGCCGCGCGGCGCCTGACGGGCGAGCTCGCGCTCGTCGCGGTGGCGGCCGCCGCGGTGGTCTCCGTGCGGGGCCGCGGTCTCGTCGCCTCCGGCGGCGGCGACGTCGACCTGCTGCTGGCTGCCGCACCCGCGCTCCTCGCGGCGGCGGCGACCGTGCTCGCCGCGCGTGTCCTGCCGCCCGTGCTGCGCGGCCTGTCGCGCGTCGCGGCCCGCCGGCGCGGGCTTGTCGGCGTCGTCTCGGTCGCCCGTGCCGCGCGCGCGTCCGGCACCGCCGTCCCGCTGCTCACGCTCACCACGGCCGTCGCGCTCGTCGTCTTCTGCGGGACCACGTCGACCACGGTGAGCGCCGGTCAGGTCACCGCCGCGGGCGTCGTCGTCGGCGCGGAGGCGCGCGTCGACGGCCGGATCGAGGACGACCGCATCGCGCAGCTGCGGGACGCACCCGGCGTCACGGCCGTGGCCGCGGTGACCGAGCAGCTCGGCCGCTCCTTCGGCCGGTCGAGCGGCGTGAAGGCACGGCTGCTCATCGTCGACACCGCCGACATGGCGCGGATCCTCACGGGGCGAGGCGAGCCTGCCGACGGGTGGGCGGAGCTCGCGGAGCCCTCGTCGGACGGACTCCCCACGCTGCTCACGCCGGACCTCGCACGGACCGCGCAGCTCGTCGAGCCGCAGTTCATGGCCGCGCAGGAGTTCGTCGAGCTCGACGTGCAGGGCGTCGTCGACGCCGTGCCCGAGCTGGCGCGGCACGACGCGCCCGCGGAGGCCGACGGCGAGAAGGAGACGGACCCCGAGCCGCCGAGCGGCGCGTTCGTCGTCGACCGCGACCTGTACGTCCAGGCCACGGGCCGGCCCGCGCCCGTCACCGCGGTCCTCGTCGACGGCCCGGGCGCCCGCGCGGCGATCACCGCGGCCGGGTTCGACGACCTCGCCGGCGTCACCGTGACGGAGCACGACGCGTGGCTCGAGGACGCCCGGACGAGCCCGGTCGCGTCGAGCCTCGGCGCGCTGCTCCTCGCGTCGGCGGTGCTGCTCGCGCTGTACGCCGCGATCGCGCTCGCCCTGACGGTCGTCGCGACGTCCCGCGAGCGCGGCCGCACGCTGTCCGCGCTGCGCACGCAGGGGCTCGACGCTCGCGCGGCGCGGGCCCTCACGCTCGGCGAGCTCGCGCCGCTCGCGGTCGTCGCCGTCCTCGCGGGGTCGGCGATCGGGATCGCGGTGCCGTGGGCGCTCACCGACGCGCTCGGGCTCGACCGGCTCACGGGCGCACCGGGGACGGCCGAGCTGCGGCTGAGCTGGGTGCCCGTCGCCGCCGCCGCCGCGGTCGTCGCCGTGAGCCTCGTCGTGGCCGTCCTGGTCGAGTCCGCCGTGCGCCGCCGCGACCGGCTCGGCGAGGTCCTCCGGGTCGGCGAGCGATGACGGCGCCCCCACGCCTGCGCCCACCCGCGCCCGCCCCGCGGGCGCCGGCCCCGGCCCTGGCCCCGGCGTCCGTCCCGTCCCGCGACACCCACCCGTCCCGTCCCGTCATCCCCCGGAGGCCCTCGTGAACCCCACGCAGACGGCGGACACCCCCACGCTGGGCACCCTCGAGGAACGCGCGCGCCGGCGCACCGGCGCGTTCGGCGAGGACGCGCTGATCGTGTGCGACTCGCTCGTGCGGATCTACCAGTCCGAGGGCATCGAGGTGCAGGCGCTGCAGGGGCTCGACCTGCTCGTCGAGGAGGGCGAGCTCGTCGCGATCGTCGGCGCGTCCGGCTCGGGCAAGTCCACGCTGCTGTCGGTGCTGTCCGGGCTGGACGTGCCGACCGCGGGCCGGGTCCGGGTCGGGCCGTGGGACCTCATGTCGATGACCGCGAAGCAGCGTGTGGCGTACCGGCGCTCGATGGTCGGCTTCGTCTGGCAGCAGACGGCCCGCAACGTCGTCCCGTACCTCACGGCCGTCGAGAACGTGGAGTTCCCGCAGGCGCTCGCGGGCGTCCGCGCCCGGACGCGACGCACGCGCGCCGCGGAGCTGCTCGACGTGCTGGGCGTCGGCTACTGCGCGCAGCGCCGTCCCGCGCAGATGTCGGGCGGCGAGCAGCAGCGCGTCGCGATCGCGGTCGCGCTGGCCAACCGCCCGCGTGTGCTGTTCGCGGACGAGCCGACGGGCGAGCTCGACACCGCCACGTCGCACGACGTCCTCGAGGGCCTGCGGACGGTCAACCGCGAGCTCGGCACGACGGTCGTGGTCGTCACGCACGACTCGGGGGTCAGCGAGCACGTGCAGCGCACGGTCGCGATCCGCGACGGGCGCACGAGCTCGGAGGTCGTGCGGCGCACCCGGACCGCGGACGACGGCACCGAGCACGTCGTCGCCGAGGAGTTCGCGGTGCTCGACCGCGCGGGCCGCGTCCAGCTCCCACGCGAGTACCGCGAGGCCCTCGACCTCGTCGGCAAGGTCCGCCTGGCGCTGGAGACGTCCCACGTCTCGGTGTGGCCGGACCGCGACCCGTCCCCCACGTCCCCGCAGGAGGAGCTGTGACCACGACGACGGACGCCCCCGCCGGGACCCGCACGCCGCAGGGCCCGCCGCTCGTGCGCGTGGAGCACGTGAGCCGGACCTACGGCTCGGGTGCGGCGGCGGTGCACGCCCTCCAGGACGTGTCGTTCACGGTCGCTCCGGGCGAGCTCGTGGCGCTCGTGGGCCGCTCCGGCTCGGGCAAGACGACGCTGCTCAACGCGATCGGCGGGCTCGACAAGCCGGACGAGGGGCGCGTCGTCGTGGACGGTCGCGAGGTGTCCGCGCTGGACGAGCGGGGCCTGGTCGAGCTGCGTCGCGACGTCGTGTCGTTCGTGTTCCAGACGTTCGGGCTCGTCCCCGTGCTGTCGGCGGCGGAGAACGTGGGTGTCCCGCTGCGGCTGCGGAGGCTCCCGACAGCCGACCGGGAGGCCCGCGTGGCGCTCCTGCTCGACCTCGTGGGCCTCGGCGACCACGCCCGCCAGCGACCCGGCGAGATGTCGGGCGGGCAGCAGCAGCGGGTGGCGATCGCGCGCGCGATCGCGAACTCGCCGCGCCTGCTCGTGGCGGACGAGCCGACGGGCCAGCTCGACACCGAGACGGGCACGGCGGTGATGGCGCTGCTGCGGGCCGTCGTGGAGGCGGAGGGGATGACGGCGATCGTCTCGACGCACGACCCGCTCATGATGTCGCTCGCGGACCGCGTGATCCGCATCGCGGACGGGCGCCTCGTCGACGCCTGACGTCGCCCGCCGCTGCGGACGCACGAGGGCCCCCGACCGTCGCACGGTCGGGGGCCCTCGTCAGCGGATCAGGTCCACTGCGTCAGCAGACGGCCCTCCTTGTCGGAGAACTTGCCGATGATCAGCATGATCAGGTCGACGAGCGTCCAGATGCCCAGGCCGCCGAGCGTCACCAGCATGAGCACGCCCGTGCCGATCTTCCCCACGAAGAAGCGGTGCACGCCGAGCGTGCCGAGGAAGAAGCACAGCAGGACGGCGGGGAGCAGCAGCTTCGGGCTGGCGCCGGTCGCGACGGGAGCGGTGGTCATGGAAGCCTCCAGAACGGGGGTGTGCGGTGCCCGCGGAGGGTGCGGGACCGGGTGTGTCGAGCGAACTGTAGTGAACCGCCGGAGCCCGCATGTGCCGTTTGGAGGGCGAACTTCCGACCCGGCGTGATCGTCACACCTCGATGCCCTCGAGCATCTCCGTGACGAGCGCCGCGACGGGCGAGCGCTCCGAACGCGTGAGGGTCACGTGCGCGAACAGCGGGTGGCCCTTGAGGGCCTCGATGACGGCCGCGACCCCGTCGTGCCGCCCGACGCGCAGGTTGTCGCGCTGGGCGACGTCGTGCGTGAGGACGACGCGCGACGACTGCCCGATGCGGGACAGCACGGTCAGCAGGACGTTGCGCTCGAGCGACTGGGCCTCGTCGACGATGACGAACGCGTCGTGCAGGGACCGGCCGCGGATGTGCGTGAGGGGCAGCACCTCGAGGATGTCGCGGTCGAGGACCTCCTCGACGACCTCCTGGGAGACGAGCGCACCCAGCGTGTCGAACACGGCCTGCGCCCAGGGGCCCATCTTCTCCGCCTCGCTGCCGGGCAGGTAGCCGAGCTCCTGCCCACCGACGGCGTACAGCGGCCGGAAGACCATGACCTTGCGGTGCTGGCGGCGCTCGAGGACGGCCTCGAGCCCGGCGCACAGGGCGAGCGCGGACTTGCCCGTGCCGGCGCGGCCGCCGAGCGAGACGATCCCGATCTCCTCGTCGAGCAGCAGGTCGATCGCGACGCGCTGCTCGGCGCTGCGCCCGTGCACGCCGAACACGTCCTGGTCGCCGCGGACGAGCTGCACGTGCTTGTCCGCGGTCACGCGCCCGAGCGCGGACCCGCGCGGGCTGTGCAGGACGACGCCGGTGTGGCAGGGCAGGTCGCGCGGAGCCGTCGCGGTGCCGCTCGCGTCGTAGTCGCTCACGTCGGCGAGCGCGAGCGTCTCGTGCTCCCACAGGTCGGCCATCTGCTGCTCGGTGAGGTCGAGCGTGTCCATGCCGGTCCAGCCCGAGTCGACGGCGAGCTCGGCGCGGTACTCCTCGGCCCGCAGTCCGACGGCGGACGCCTTGACGCGCATCGGCAGGTCCTTGGACACGACGGTGACCTCACGGCCCTCGGCGGCGAGGTTGGCGGCGACGGACAGGATGCGCGTGTCGTTGTCGCCGAGCCGGAAGCCCGCGGGCAGCACCCCGGGGTCGGTGTGGTTGAGCTCGACGCACAGCGTCCCGCCCTGGGCGGTCATGGGCAGGGGGTGGTCGAGCCTGCCGTGCTTGACGCGCAGGTCGTCGAGCATCCGCAGGGCGCTGCGCGCGAAGTAGCCCAGCTCGGCGTGGTGCCGCTTCGCCTCGAGCTCGGTGATGACGACGACCGGCAGGACGACGTCGTGCTCGGCGAAGCGCAGGATCGCCCGGGGGTCGGACAGGAGGACCGACGTGTCGAGCACGTACGTGATCCGACCCGGCGCGGCGGGCGCCTCGTCGTCGTGCTGCGGCGTTCCCGGGACGTGCTGTGCGTTGCTGACCACGGCAGGCTCTCCCTCCGGCGCTACGTGCGCCGTGACGGGCACCTCACGCCGGCGGCCCGCTCGCGCGGGCACCTGGGCCGACGATCGGCGGCGGGACGGGGGCGGCCGGCCCTGGTGCGTGAGGGCCGGGTCCGACCCTCCTCCCGGAGCGGATGCTCCATGGGCTGGCCTCCCGGGGACGACGGTCGCCGTCCTCTACGCGGGAACGTAACCCCGGCCGGTGACACGGCCGGACCGACACGCCACCGCGGCGCGGGGTGTCACGCAACGTTCACCTGACGGTGGCGCGCGCGTCGGGCGGAGGGGGCTCAGCGGCCGAGGCGACGCTCGCGCGCGGCGAAGGACCGCACGGCGCGCAGGAAGTCCACGCGGCGGAAGTCGGGCCAGTACGCCTCGCAGAAGTAGAACTCGGAGTGCACGCTCTGCCACAGCAGGAAGCCACCGAGGCGCTGCTCGCCCGAGGTGCGGATGACGAGGTCCGGGTCGGGCTGGCCCTTGGTGTAGAGGCGCTCGGCGATGTGCTCGACGTCGAACTGCTCGGCGAGCTCGTCGACGCTCGTGCCCGTCTGCGCGTGCTCGCGCAGGAAGGACCGGACGGCGTCGGCGATCTCGTGCCGGCCGCCGTAGCCGACGGCGACGTTGACGTGCAGCCCGGTGACGTCCGCGGTGGCCTCTTCGGCCTCGTGCAGCGCGGCGGCCGTCTGCGGGGGCAGCAGGTGCAGCGAGCCGACGGCCTGGAGCCGCCAGCGGCCGCTCTCGGCGAGGTCGCGGACCGCGTGCTCGATGATCGCGAGCAGCGGGTCGAGCTCCTCGGCGGGGCGGTTGAGGTTGTCGGTCGAGAGCATCCACAGCGTCACGACCTCGACGCCGACGTCCTCGCTCCAGCCCAGGAGCTCGGCGATCTTGTCCGCCCCGGCCTGGTGCCCGTGCGCGGTCGACTCCCCCATGCTGCGCGCCCAGCGACGGTTCCCGTCGAGGATGACGCCGACGTGGCGGGGCACCCGGTCGCGCGGGAGGGAGGCGGCGAGGCGGCGCTCGTACAGCCGGTACACCGGATGGGGCAGGCGCACGCAGACCTCTCCTCGGATGACGTCGTCGGGACCCGCTCACGGTACCCGTCCCGTGTGTCGCCCGTGCCGCCTTCCGTCCCGGGGCCGGGCGGCCCGTGCGGCACCGTGCGGCGGGCCGCGCGACACTGGTCCCGACGGGCCGCGGCGAGGTCGCAGAGGCACGGCGGCCGCGTCGACAGCCCAACCTACGGTGACGTAACCTACGCTCTCGTAGGTCAGGTCGGACGACGAGAGAGACCGCACATGCGCACCACCTCCGTGCCCGGTACGGGAGTCACCGAGACGCTCGGCGAGGTCGCCGACGCCATCAAGCCCAAGCTCCGCGGCTGGATCCACGCGGGCGTGGCCCCGTTCGTGCTCGCGGCCTCGATCGTGCTCGTCGCCCTGTCCCCCACGCCCGCCGCGCGCTGGGCCAACCTCGTGTTCGGCATCTCCGCCGTGATGCTGTTCGGCACGAGCGCCGTCTACCACCGGGGCCGCTGGTCGCCGCGCGTGCAGGGCGTCCTGCGGCGCCTCGACCACACCAACATCTTCCTCATCATCGCCGGGACCTACACGCCGCTCGCGGTGCTCCTGCTGCCGGCGTCGACCGCACGCACGCTGCTCGTCATCGTCTGGGCCGGCGCGCTCGTCGGACTGCTCGCGCGCGTCCTGTGGCTCGGCGCCCCCCGCTGGGTGTACGTGCCGATCTACCTCGCGCTCGGCTGGGTCGCGGTCGGGTTCCTGCCGCAGTTCTGGCAGTCGGGCGGCCCCGCGATCGTCTGGCTCGTCGCGACGGGCGGCCTCGCGTACACCCTGGGCGCCATCGTGTACGGCCTCAAGCGCCCCAACCCGAGCCCGCGCTGGTTCGGCTTCCACGAGGTCTTCCACACGCTGACGGTCGTGGGCTACGGCTGCCACTACGTCGCCGTGTCGATCGCGACGTACGGGTCGGCCTGACCCGTACCGGGCCGCCTGACCCGTCCACGTCCGCCGCCCCGGGCGTCAGCCGCGCGGCACCACCGCGTACCGGCGGTTCTGCAGCGACGGGTTCGTCTCGCGCACCCGCGCCAGCAGGGCGCCGTCGACGTCCACGGTCCGCACCGCGGGCTGCTCGTCGAGCTCCAGCCCGACGACGCCGTCGGGCCCCACGACGAGCGACCGGCCCGTGACTCCCCGGCCCGCCTGGCCGACCGCCACGACGGCCGCGGTGTTCTCGATCGCACGCGCCACGGCCAGCGTCCGCCAGTGCATCGCCTTGAGCTCGCCCGACGCCCATGCCGCCGGCACGACGAGCACCTGCGCGCCCGCGTCGACCACCCGCCGGGCCGACTCGGGGAAGCGCAGGTCGTAGCACGTCAGCACCCCGAACCGCAGCCCGCCGACGTCGAGCACGAGCGGCGGCGCGTCGGCCGGCCCCGGCTCCAGCCGGTCGGACTCGCGGTGCCCGAACGCGTCGTACAGGTGCACCTTGCGGTACGCCCCGACGAGCGCACCCGCCCCGTCGACGGCGACCACGGCGTTCACGGCGCGCGGCGCCGCACCGCCGGAGCCGTCACCGGTGGAGCCGCCGGGCAGCGTCGTGCCCGCCACGACCGCGACGCCCGTCGCCGCCGCACGCTCGCGCAGCAGCCGCACGAACGGACCGTCGAGCGGCTCGGCGTGCTCGACCCCCACGCCCGCGGCCCGGAAGCCCGACGCGTACTCGGGCAGCACGAGCAGGTCCGCACGCACGCGCTCGGCCGTCGCGAACGCCTCCACGACGAGCTCCCGGTTCGCGGCGTGGTCCTCGCTCACCGCGACCTGCGCCACCGTCACCCGCACGGCGGGACGGACCGGCGGCTGCGGACGCGTGCTCACCGCACGCTCACCCGCGCGGACCGGGCGCGTCGCCCGACCCGTCCTGCGGAGCGCGCTCACCGCCGTCGGCACGTGTCCCGTCCGACGGCCCGTCACCGGCCCCCGCCCCGGGGGCGTCGTCCAGCCCGAGCTGCTTCGCACGCCGGTCGACGACGCGCAGCTGCTTGGTCAGCGACAGGAACAGCCCGATCGCAGCGAGCGCGAGCAGGAACGTCACGACGAACCCCACGAACCCCGGCGAGCCACCGCCCGTCGGGGTCAGCTCGACGTCACCCGGCGACGGGCTGGGCGTCGCCGCGGCCAGCAGGCCGAGGGCCGCGAGGGCGCTCACGCGCCGACCGTCCCACGGACACCCGCGAACAGGTCGTCCTCGGGCAGGTGCGTCGGCACGTGCGCGTGCGCGAGCTCGAACTCCTCGGTCGGCCACTGCGCGAGCTCGATCTCGCGCGGGACCGCGAAGAAGAACCCGTCGGGGTCGATCTGCGTGGCGTGCGCGCGCAGGGCGGCGTCGCGCTGCGGGAAGAAGTCGGAGCACGGCACGAACGTCGTGGCGGTGCGCTCGGGGATCTCCCGAGCCTGCCGGGAGTCGATCCAGTCCCCGAACGGCGACTCGTGGCCCGCGGCGACGATCGCGTCGTGCATCGCCCGCATGCGCGCGAGCGAGAAGCCGTGGTTGTAGTACAGCTTGAGCGGCGTCCACGGGTCGCCGTGCCCGCGGTACCGCTCGGCGTCGCCTGCCGCGTGGTACGCCTCGTAGGCGACGCGGTGCGTCATGACGTGGTCGGGGTGCGGGTAGCCGCCGGACGGGTCGTACGTCGTCATGACGTGCGGACGGAACTCGCGGACCAGCTCGACGAGCGGCGCCGACGCGACCTCGAGGGGCTGCAGCGCGAAGCACCCCTCGGGCAGCGGGGGCAGCGGGTCACCCTCGGGCAGCCCCGAGTCGACGAAGCCGAGCCAGTGCTGCCGGACGCCCAGGGCCTGCGCGGCGCGTGCCATCTCCGCGAACCGCACGGTCCGCATGCCCTCGATGCCGCCCTCGACCTGCCCGTACTGCGGGTTGAGCACGTCGCCGCGCTCACCGCCCGTGCACGTGACGACGAGCACGTCGACGCCCTGCGCGGCGTACATCGCCGTCGTCGCCGCGCCCTTGCTGGACTCGTCGTCGGGGTGGGCGTGCACCGCCATCAGGCGCAGCCGCTCTCCGGTCACCACAGGCCTCCTGTCGGTCGAGGTGGGGGGACGAGGGACAATGGTCGCGCACCCGACGCGCCACCGTGCCGTCCCGCAGCCGAGGAGTCCCGTGAGCCAGACCCCCGCCGTGCGCCCGCCCGCCGGGCGCTACGGACCCGAGCCTACGTCCCGATCGGTGACGCTCCGGCGTGCCGGGCTGGTGGCGCTCGGCGTCCTCGCCGCCGTGGTCCTCGCCTGGGTCACGATCGGCGTGCTGCGCGAGCCCGTGCAGTGGAAGGACGTCGGCTTCCGCGTGGACGGCCCGACGTCGACGCAGGTCACGTTCGAGGTCACGAAGGACCCGGCGCTCGCCGTGACGTGCCAGGTGCAGGCGCTGTCGGAGTCCTACGCGCAGGTCGGCGTGCGGTCGGTCGACGTGGGACCCGCGGAGGTCCGCACACAGCGCGTGACGGTCCCCGTGCGGACGTCGGAGCTGGCCGTCTCGGGCGTCGTCGTGGGCTGCACGCCGCTCGAGGACCGCTGACGACCGGCCCGTTGGGCTATCCTGGTCGTTTCACACGCCGCCCCGGTCCGGCGTGACCGCTGGTCGACGCGACCGAGTGGGAACGGCGTGCGAGTGTTCACCGCCCCTCACGACGCGTGTCCGACCGCGGTCCGACGCCCGGGGCAGACCGCCGGCACCGACCGGCTCGCACGCATGGAAGGAGCGATCGTGACCGACACGACTGCGGCCACCTGGCTGACGCAGGAGGCCTACGACCGGCTCACGGCCGAGCTCGACCGTCTCAAGGGCGAGGGTCGCGCGGAGATCACGGCGCGCATCGCCGCCGCCCGCGACGAGGGCGACCTCAAGGAGAACGGCGGCTACCACGCCGCTCGTGAGGAGCAGGCGAAGCAGGAGGCCCGCATCCGCGAGCTCGAGGCCAAGCTCCGCAACGTCCAGATCGGCACCCCGCCGGACGACGGCGTCGTGGAGCCGGGCATGGTCGTGACGGCCGTCGTCGCGGGGGACGAGATGGTGTTCCTGCTGGGCTCGCGCGAGATCGCGGGCACCGCGGAGATCGACGTCTTCTCCCCCACGTCGCCGCTGGGCGCCGCGATCAACGGGACCAAGGTGGGCGACACGACGTCCTACACCGCCCCGAACGGCAAGGAGATCCCGGTGCAGATCGTCGGCGCCAAGCCGTTCGACGCCTGAGCCGCACGCACGACGGCGGCGCTCCCCTCGAGGGGGCGCCGCCGTCGTCGTTCCCGGCCGGACGTCCGGCTCGCCGGGCTCAGTCCGGCTGGACCTGGTAGCCCGCGGCCCGCAGGTGCTGCAGCACCTGGGCGCAGTGCTCGGGGCCCTTGGTCTCGACCTGCGTCTGGATCGTCACCTGGTCGAACGCGAGGTCCGAGCCGGTGCGCACGTGCGAGACGTGCATGACGTTGCCGCCCGTGGCCGCGAGGTCCCGCAGGAGCGCGGCGAGCGAGCCCGGCTTGTCGTCGATCCGCACGCGCACCTGCAGGAACCGGCCGGCGGACGCCAGGCCGTGCCGCACCACGTGCAGGAGCACCTGGGGGTCGATGTTGCCGCCCGACAGGAGCGCGACGACCGGACCGTCCCAGGCGCCGGGCGTCGCCATGATCGTGGCGACGGCGACGGCGCCCGACGGCTCGACGAGCAGCTTGGCGCGCTCCGCGACGAGCAGCACGGCTCGGGAGATGTCCTCCTCCGAGACGGTGCGGACCTCCAGGTGGTGGCGGTCGAGCACCTCGAACGGCACCGTCCCGGGCACGCCGACGGCGATGCCGTCCGCCATGGTCCGCAGCTCGGGCGCCGGGATCGGGTGGTGCGCCTGCAGCGACGCGGGGTAGGCGGCCGCACGAGCGGCCTGGACGCCGATGACGCGGACGTCGGGGCGGGCCTCCGCGAGCGCGGCGACGATGCCGGCGGCGAGCCCACCGCCGCCGAGGGGCACGACGACGGTCGCGACGTCGGGCACCTGCTCGACGATCTCGAGCGCGACGGTCCCCTGCCCCGCGACGACGTCCTCGTGGTCGAACGGGTGCACGAGCACGGCGCCCGTCCGCTCGGCGTGCTCGCACGCGTGCACGAGCGCCTCGTCGACGGTGCGCCCGACGAGCTCGACGCGCGCGCCGTAGTCCCGCGTGGCCGCGATCTTCGGCAGCGCCGCGTCGACGGGCATGTAGACGACGGCGTCGATCCCGAGCATCCGCGCCGCGAGCGCGACGCCCTGCGCGTGGTTGCCGGCGCTGGCCGCGACGACGCCGCGTGCCCGCTCCTGCGGGCTCAGCCGTGACATCCGCACGTACGCGCCGCGGATCTTGAACGACCCCGCGCGCTGCAGGTTCTCGCACTTGAGCCACACGTCCGCACCCGCGACGTGCCCGAGGGCGCGGCTCAGCTGCACGGGCGTGCGCTCGGCGACGCCGTCGAGCAGTCGCGCGGCGGCGCGGACCTCCGCGAGCCCGGTCACCGCTGCTCGTCGCGGTCGCGCGCGCCGGACGTACGGTCGCCGGCCCCCTGCACCGTCGCACCCTCGTCCTCGCCGGTCGCCTGACCGGCACCGAGGTCGCTCTCGTCGGCCTTCGTGGCCGCCCGCTCCGACTCGAGCTCGGCGACCTGGGCGATCGCGCGGTCCAGCACGGGGTGCCCCCGGCCGCGGACCGTGACGTGGTCGGACGTCCCGAGCTGGGGGAACTTGTCGTGCCCGTGGAGGTACAGCACCACGGTGTTGAGGACGGCGACGATCGGCACCGCGAACAGCGCGCCGAGGATGCCCGCGACGAACGACCCGGCCGCGACGGACAGCAGCACCGCGACGGGGTGCAGCGACACCGCGTGCCCCATGAGGAACGGCTGCAGGACGTGCCCCTCGAGCTGCTGCACGCCCAGCACGATCGCGAGCATGACGATCGCGGCGCCGGGTCCCTGCGCGACGAGCGCGACGAGGACCGCGATCGACCCGGTCACGACCGCACCGACGATCGGCACGAACGACCCGAGGAACACGAGGATGGCCAGCGGCAGCGCGAGCGGGACGCCGAGGATCGCGGCGCCCACGCCGATGCCGACCGCGTCGACGGCCGCCACGAGGATCTGCGTGCGCGTGTAGGCGCCGAGCGTGACGACGCCCCGGCGCGCGGCCTGGTGCACGTGCTCGCGGGAGCCGCGCGGCAGCAGCCCGACGACCCATGCCCAGATGGTGCGCCCGTCGAGGAGGAAGAAGAACGTGCAGAACAGCGCGATGACGGCGCCGGCGAGCAGGTGCCCGACGGTCGTCGCGCCGGTCAGCACCCCGGACAGCACGCTGGACGACGCGCCCGACGCCGACTCCTGCAGACGGTCGACCCAGCCCTCCAGGTCGGCGGTGGACAGCTGCAGGGGCCCGGTCGCGAGCCAGTCGAGGATCGTGTCGATCCCCTCGGAGGCCTGGTCCCACAGGTCCCCGATGCCTCGCACGACGGACCGGCCCGCGAGGCCGAGCAGCGTGCCGACGACCGCGACGAGGGCGACGACGGCGATCCCGGCGGCTGCCCCGCGCCGCAGCCGCAGGCGGCGGTGCAGCCAGCCGACGAGCGGCGCGAGCAGGACCGTGAGCAGCAGCGCGACCGCGACCGGGACGACGACGACCTTGAGCTGCGCGATGAGCCACAGCAGCACCGCGAGCGCAGCGCCGATGAGCAGCAGCCGCCACGACCAGGAGGCCGCAGCGCGGACGGCGGGTGGGACCGCGTGGTCGGCCGGTGCCGTCTTCGTGACCGGTGGCGGGTTCACGCGCCCCGTCCGGCGGCGAGCGCGCGGTCGAGGTCGACGAGCAGGTCGTCGACATCCTCGATGCCGACGGACAGCCGGACCAGGTCGTCGGGCACCTCGAGCGCGGTCCCGGCGACGGAGCCGTGCGTCATGCGGCCGGGGTGCTCGATCAGCGACTCGACGCCGCCGAGCGACTCGGCGAGCGTGAAGACGTGCGTCGCGGCGCACACGGCCAGGGCGGACGCCTCGCTGCCGGTGCGGAACGACACCATGCCGCCGAACCCGCGCATCTGCCGGGCGGCGAGCTCGTGCCCCGGGTGCGACGGGAGCCCGGGGTAGATCACGGACGTCACGGCGTCGTGCGCGTCGAGGAACTCGGCGACGCGCTGCGCGTTGGCGACGTGCCGGTCCATCCGGACCGCGAGCGTGCGCAGGCCGCGCAGCGTGAGCCACGCGTCGAACGGGCCCGCGACGGCACCGGACGCGTTCTGGTGGAACCGCAGGGCGTCGGCGAGGTGGGTCGTGCCGGTGGGGCCCTCGAGGCCGACGGGCAGCTGTGCACCGTCCGCGACGACGAGCGCGCCGCCGACGACGTCCGAGTGCCCGCCGACGTACTTGGTCGTGGAGTGCACGACGACGTCCGCACCCAGCGCGAGCGGCTGCTGCAAGTAGGGCGTCGCGAACGTGTTGTCGACCGCGAGCAGCGCCCCGACGCCCCGGGCGAGGGCCGAGATCACGCCGATGTCGGCGACGTTGAGCAGCGGGTTCGTGGGCGTCTCGACCCAGACGAGCTTGGTCCGGCCCGGCTGGATCGCGGCCTCGACCGCGGACGGGTCGGTGAGGTCGACCGGCGTGTGCTCGATGCCCCAGGGGCCGAAGACGCGCGCGAACAGCCGGTAGGTGCCGCCGTACGCGTCGTCCGGGACGACGACGTGGTCACCCGGTCGCAGCGCCGCGCGCAGCAGCGTGTCCTCCGCCGCGAGCCCGGACGCGAACGCGAACCCGGCCGCGCCGAGCTCGACGTCCGCGAGCGCCGCCTCGAGCGCGGTGCGCGTGGGGTTGGCGGAGCGCGAGTACTCGTACCCGCCGCGCAGCCCGCCCACGCCGTCCTGCTTGTAGGTGGACACCTGGTAGATCGGGGGGACGACGGCGCCGGTCGACGGGTCGGGGTCCTGACCTGCGTGGATGGCGCGGGTGGCGAAGCCGGCGGTCGGCCGGTCGTCGTCGGCGGCGAGGTGTTCGGTGGTCACCGCCCCAGGCTAGGCCGTGGTGCGTCCACGGGCGCCACGGACGCGCGCCCGGACCGGGAACACGGGACGTCCGGGCACGGTTGTGCTGGCCGGGATGGACCAGGCGAACCGCCGGTCTCCCGGAGAGGAACCACGACCATGAACTGGCTCTTCGGCTCTGCGCTCCGCTCGACGATGGTGGACCCCGGCCGCGCGCTCGCCGGCCGCGACGGCTACGCCTACGACGTCCCGCAGACGCACACGGTCCTCGGCACGCCGCTCGCAGGCCCCTGGCCCGAGGGGACCCGCGTGCTGTACGTCGCGATGGGCTGCTTCTGGGGCGCCGAGCGCGCGTTCTGGCAGCTCCCTGGCGTCGTGACGACGGCCGTCGGCTACCAGGGCGGCTTCACGCCGTACCCGACCTACGAGGAGACGTGCACGGGCCTGACCGGCCACACCGAGGCCGTCCTCGTCGCGTACGACCCGTCGGTGCTGTCCGACGACGACGTGCTGCGCACCTTCTGGGAGTCGCACGACCCCACGCAGGGCTACCGGCAGGGCAACGACGTCGGCACCCAGTACCGCTCCGCGGTCTACACGACGACGCCCGAGCAGGCCGAGGCGGCCGCGCGCACCCGCGCCGAGTACCAGCCGCGCCTGGCGCGCGCCGGTTTCGGCGACATCACCACGGAGATCCGCCCGGCCGACGAGGCGGGCACGTTCTTCTACGCCGAGGGCTACCACCAGCAGTACCTCGACAAGAACCCGAACGGCTACTGCGGGCTGGGCGGCACGGGCGTCTCCTGCCCGCGCCCGACCGGCGCCTGACCTCCGGGCACCGAGGGCCACCGGCCGAGCGCCACGACGACCCACGGGACGTCGGGCGGCCGCTCGGCCGGTGGCCGACCGAGCAGCGCTCCACGGACCCGGTCCGCGTCGAGCTCCGTCCCGGCAGTCTGACGGACGTCCGCGCGCCGGCACGCCGGTCTCGTCGGCGCCGTGAGGACGTCTCGGGTGGGCGGGCGGCCGGGGCGCCCCTCCCCTGCCGTCCGCCCACCCTGCGGCGGTCCGCGGGCCCCCGTGACCGCTCGAACCGCCGCCTCCGGTGAAGGTCTGCGTCCGCGGCGAAAGTAGCCGTGCGCCTCGGCGCAGGTCCACGCCTGTCCACGGGGCGCCGGACCGTGGTCCAGGACGTCTGCGCAGGTGGGACGGGGTCAGCGGTGGTCCGAGTGGCCGAGCGGCTTGTCCGGCGCGACGAGGTCGCGGACGCTGCGCTTGAGCGCGGTGATCTCCGGGAAGCCGCCGCCGGTCGCGCGGTCCCAGACCGTCGTCGCGGTGCCGCCGTCGACGACCTCCACCGTGAAGACGCCGCCCGTCGCGGGGCGCAGCGCGACCTCCGCGACCTCGCGGTGGAACGTCGTGAGGAGCTCCTGCGCGTACCAGGCGGCCCGGAGCAGCCAGCGGCACTGGGTGCAGTAGGTGACGACGACGCGCGCGGTCGCGGGAGTCGCGGGCGCGGCGGGCGACGGGGGCGGGGTGTCGGTCACCGGACCAGCGTCGCACCGTGGCCCCGCTCGCGGGGCTCGGGTCCGCACCGCAGACTCGGGCCGTGGACGCCCCCGCCGCGCACGTCGCGCCCGCCCCCGCCCCGCCGCTGCACGCCACGGCCCGGGACGCCGCGCGCGTGCTCGCCGCGGCGCTCGTGTGCGGGTCGGCGGTCCTGCTGTTCGCGGTGCACGTCCGGCCGCTGGGGTACGTGCCGCTGCTCGTCGGCGTCGTCCTGGGGCTCGCCGTCGACCGCGCCCTGGGCCGCGACCTCGCCGTCGTGGGGCTCGGGATGGGGATCATCACGACGATCTCCCTGCGGGCCGACCTGTCCGACGCGGGCATCGCGAGGTTCGCGCTCGCGCTGTCCGCTGCGGTCCTGGTGCCGTACGCCGTGCACCGGTACGTGCTGGGGCAGGACGCCATCCGCTTCCCGGTGCGCACGGGACGACGCTGGACGCGGACGCAGGTGGTCTACCTGCTCGTCGTGGTGCTGCTGGCGTACCTGATCCTGCCCTGGTACTTCCTCGGCTCGGGCGCGTACCGCAACTGGCCCGTCGTCGACTCGGGGCAGGAGGTCGCGCGGCTGTTCGTCGGGGTCAACGCCGTGGGGATCTGGGACGAGCTGTTCTTCGTCTGCACGGTCCTCGCGCTGCTGCGCGTGCACTTCCCGTTCCCGCTCGCGAACGTCCTGCAGGCGACGGTGTTCGTGTCGTTCCTGTGGGAGCTCGGGTACCGCGAGTGGGGACCGCTGCTGACGGTCCCGTTCGCGCTGGTGCAGGGGTGGATCTTCCGGCGCACGGCGTCGCTGACGTACGTCGTGGCGGTGCACCTGCTGTTCGACCTGGTCGTGTTCATGGTGCTGGTCCACGCGCACGACCCGTCGCTGTTCGACGTGTTCGTCACGGCGCCGTCGTCGTGGTGAGCACGTAGGTTGGGCGGAACCCGACGAGAGGACCTGCCCGTGACGCTGACGACGTGGGCCGGCAACTACGCGTACCGCGCGCCCCAGGTGGCGTCGCCCCGCACGGTCGACGAGCTCCAGGAGGTCGTCGCAGGTGCCCGGCACGTCCGGGCGCTGGGCACCCGGCACTGCTTCAACGACCTGGCCGACGGCCCGGGCACGCTCGTGTCGCTGGAGGGGCTGGCGCCCGACGTCGTGCTCGACGAGGCCGCCCGCACGGTCACCGTCACCGGTGGCACCCGCTACGGGACGCTCGCCCGGCACCTGCACGCGGCCGGCTGGGCCGTGCACAACCTCGCCTCGCTGCCGCACATCTCGGTGGCGGGCGCGGTCGCGACGGCGACGCACGGCTCGGGCGACGCGTCGCGCAACCTGTCGTCGGCGGTCGCGGCGCTGGACCTCGTCGGGCCGGGCGGCGAGCTGCGGCACGTGGCGCGCGGCGACGCCGACTTCCCCGGCGCGGTCGTCGCCCTCGGGGCGCTCGGCGTCGCGGCGCGGGTCACGCTCGACGTCGAGCCGACCTTCCTCGTGGCGCAGGAGGTGCACGTCGACCTGCCCTGGTCGGCGGCGCTGGACCGGTTCGACGAGCTGACCGCGAGCGCGGACTCGGTGAGCCTCTTCACGGACTGGACGGGCGACGCCGTGCAGCAGGTGTGGCGCAAGACGCGCGTCGCCGACGGCGCCCACGCGCTGCGCGCCGACCTGCTCGGCGCGCGCCCGGCCGACGGGCCGCTCCACCCGCTGCCGGGCATCGACCCCGTGAGCTGCACGCAGCAGCTCGGCGTCCCGGGTCCGTGGCACGAGCGGCTGCCGCACTTCCGGCTCGAGTTCACGCCGAGCAACGGCGACGAGCTGCAGTCCGAGTACCTCGTGGCGCGCGCGCACGCGGTCGCGGCGCTGCAGGCGGTCCGGGACATGTCGGCGCAGGTCGCGCCGGTACTGCAGGTGAGCGAGGTGCGGACGGTCGCGGCGGACGACCTGTGGCTGTCGACCGCGTACGGCGACGCCCGGGTCGGTCTGCACTTCACGTGGAAGCCGCTGCAGCCGCAGGTCGAGGCGGTGCTGCCGGCGCTGGAGGAGGCGCTGCGGCCGTTCGACGCGCGCCCCCACTGGGGGAAGCTCTTCGCCGACGTCGACCGGGACCTCGCGCGGCTGTACCCGCGGTGGGACGACTTCCGCGCCCTCGTGGCCCGGACCGACCCGGACGGGGTGTTCCGGAACGACTTCGTCGACCGGCACGTGCTGCGCGGCTGACCGGCGCCCGCCCGCTCGCGGGGCAGGCGCCGGGTCGGCCGCGCCGCGTGCGGGGTCAGTCCTGCTTGGCGGCGCCCCAGCCGTGCCAGTGGTCGATCTCCACGAGCACGCTCACGCGCGCCCGGTCACGCACGGGGTACGGGTTGCCGCCGTAGTGCACCGACAGGCGGTCGATGTCGACGAGGCCCTCGTCGTCGCGGATCTCCACGACGTGCCCCTGGACGCTCACGTGCGTGTACCAGTTGTCCGGCGCCAGGGCCGTGAGGGAGACCTGCGGGTTCGCGCGCAGGTGTGCGAGGCGCGCGCGGGACGCGTCGAGGTTGAGCAGGATGCGACCGTCGTCCTCGACGAGGTACCAGGTCGCGACGGTGACGGGGCGGCCGTCGGGGTGGATGGTGCCCATGACGGCGTGGTTGGGCTGCGCGAGGAGCGCGGCGACGTCGGCGGGCAGCGGCGGCTTCGGCACGTGGGGTCCTCTCGTGGGGATCGGGATGGTGCGGGCGCGGCGCGACCCCCGCCGGCCGGGTGCTCCGGTGACGGGGGTCGCGCGCGGGGTCAGTTGCGGGTGCCGACGATGTCGACGACGAAGACGAGGGTGTCCCCGCCCTTGATGCCGGCCTGCGGCACGCCGCGGTCGCCGTAGCCGAGGTGCGACGGGATGGACAGCAGGACGCGCGAGCCGACCTGCTGGCCGACGAGGCCCTCGTCCCAGCCGGCGATGACCTGGCCGACGCCGATGCCGAACGAGATCGACGAGCCGCGGTCGTAGGAGTTGTCGAACACCCCGCCCTTCCACGACTGGCCCAGGTAGTGCACCTCGATGTCGTCGCCGGCCTCGACGAGCGGACCGTCGCCGCGCGAGAGCACGACCACCTCGAGCTCGGCGGGCGGCTGCGCGTCGGGGAAGGTCAGCGTGGGCTTCTCGCCGAACGATCCCGAGACCTCGGGCAGCGCTGCGGACATGACGAACTCCTTCGGTGGACGACAGTGCCGGTCCATCGTGCCGCACCGGTGGGGTGCACGCCGTCGGGAGGGGCCTTGCGGCGCGTTGGCTAATGGCATTAGCTTTGGTCCATGACCACGACGCAGCACCTCCAGCGCCCCTTCGGCCGGCTCGGGTACGCGGTCGACGGCCCGGCCGACGGGCCCCTCGTCCTCCTCGTCCCCGGCATGGGCGACCTGCGCCGCACCTGGGACGCGGTCGCACGCGACCTCGTCGCCCACGGCTGCCGCGTCGCCGCCCTCGACCTGCGCGGCCACGGCGAGAGCGACCCGGACCGCGACCCCGCCGGGCACGGCGTCGCCCCCGTCGCGGAGGACGTGCTGGCCCTCGCACGCCACCTCGGCGCCACGCCGGACCACCCCGTGGTGCTCGTCGGCAGCTCGGTCGGCGCGGGCGGCGTCGTGCGCGCCGCAGCCGACGCACCGGACCTCGTCGCCGGCGTCGTCGCGCTCGCCTACGCCGCCAACGACGGCGCACCGACGCGCACGGTGCGCCTGCAGGTCCGCACGCTGCTCAGCCGCCCCTGGGGGCCGCGCGCGTGGGCGTGGTTCTACCGCAGCCTCGTCAAGGCACCCGTCGACGTCGCGGCACACACCGCCGCCCTGCGCGCCGACCTCGCGCGCCCCGGGCACCTCGCGCAGCTGCGCACCCTCGCGCTGCGGCTCGTCGAGGGCCGCGAGGACACGCGCCTGGCCGCCGTGCGGGCACCCGTCGTCGCGATCCTCGGCGACGCCGACCCCGAGTCGAAGCACCCTGCCGCGGAGCTCGACCGCATGGTCGCGACCGCGCCCGACGTCACGCCCGTCCTGCTCCCCGGAGTCGGCCACTACCCGCAGCACGAGGCGACGGCCGTCGTCGTCGAGCGCATCGCCGCCCTGGTCGACCGCGTGCTGCCCGCCGCGTCCGCCCGCCCGGCCGGCCCCCGTGCCTAGGGCCGGGCTCGACCGGTCCGCGGTCGTGACGGTCGCCCTGGCGTGCGTCGACGACACGGGCCCGACCGGGTTCGCCGACCTGACCCTCGCCGCCGTGGCGGCCCGCGCCGGCGTCGCCGTCCCCAGCCTCTACAAGCACGTCGAGGGCCTGCCCGGCCTGCGGCGCGAGGTCGCGCTCGCGTGCGTCGAGGAGTTCACCGCGGTCCTCGTCGCCGCGACGGACGCGGCACCCACCGGGCACACCGGTGCGCGCCTGCGTGCGGCCGTCGTCGCGACGCGCGCATGGGCGCGGCGGCACCCGGGCCGCTACGCCGCGGTGCAGGGCGGCTGGCCGCAGGACGACCAGGCCGTCGCGGTGCAGGCCGCGGCCGCCCGGGCCGTCGAGGTCCTCGCCGCGGCGGTCGCCGACCTCGGGGTCCCGCCGCACCGGCACGTCGACGCCGTCCGCGCCGTCCGCGCGGCGCTCCACGGGTTCGTGGTCCTCGAGCTCGACGGCGGCTTCGGCATGCCCGACGACGTCGACACGAGCTTCACGTTCCTCGTCGACGGCCTGGTCGCGGGCCTGACCCGCACGGCGACGCCGTAACGGAGGCCGGTCGCTCAGGCCGGCTCGCCGGCGAGGACCTGGTCGCGCACGACGCGGCGCAGGACCTTGCCGACCTGCGAGCGCGGCAGCTCGGTGAGGACGACGAGGCGCCGCGGCAGCGCGTAGCGGGCGAGCCGCTGCTCGCACCACTCCCGGACCGCACCGAGGTCGACGCCGGACGCGCCGTCGTCGAGCACGACCGCCGCGACGACGGACTCGCCCATCGCGCCGCCGGGCACGCCCACGACGGCGACGTCGGCGATGCCGGGCATGCCCCGCAGGTGGTCCTCGACCTGCGACGGGTACACCTTGAAGCCGCCGGTGACGATCATCTCCTTCATGCGGTCGACGAGGACGACGCTCCCCCGGTCGACGCGGACGACGTCACCCGTGCGCAGCCAGCCGCCGGGCAGGAGCTGCGCCGCGGTCTCCTCGGGGCGCTGCCAGTAGCCCTGGAAGACCTGCGGGCCCTGGATGAGCAGCTCACCGCCGGTCGCCGGGTCGACGTCGCGCGTCGGGTCCTCCTGGTCGACGATGCGCACGCGCGTGCCGGGGAACGGCAGGCCGAGCGTGCCGGGGCGGCGCTCGGGGGCGAGCGGGTTGCCGAGCGCGACAGGGGACGTCTCCGTCATGCCGTAGCCCTCGACGACGAGCCCGCCGGTCGCCTCCTCCCAGCGCCGCGCGGTCTCGGCGGGCAGGGCCATGGCGCCGGAGATCGCGTGCCGGAACGAGGACAGGTCCGCGCCCGCCTCCGTCGCCGCGGTGACGAGCCGGTCGAGCATCGGCGGGACCGCGGGCAGGAAGGTCCCGGGTCGGCGGCGCTGGGCCTCGAGCACGAGGGCCGGGTCGAACGACGGGAACAGCACGAGCGTCGCGCCGACGCGCACGGCGTAGGACAGGCACAGGGTCAGCCCGAACGCGTGGAAGAACGGCAGCACGCCGTACACGACCTCGGTGCCCGGCTCGGCCCCGGTCCACGCATGGCCCTGCAGGGCGTTCGCGACGAGGTTGCGGTGGCTCAGCATCGCGGCCTTGGGCGTGCCGGTGGTGCCGCCCGTGTACTGCAGGAGCGCGAGGTCGTCGGGGGACGGGGCGGTCGTGGACGCCGGGCGGGCGGCGGCCGCGAGCCGGTGCCACGAGGGCACGTGCGACGGGACCGGGCCGCACATCGCGGCTCGCGTGCGGCGCGCGCGGGCGAGCGGGAGGCGGAGCGCGAGCCGCTTGGCCCACGGCAGGTCGGCGGACAGGTCGACGGCGACGACGGCGCGCACGTCGGTGCGCTCGAGCGACGCGAGGACGGCGGGGACGGTCTTCTGCCAGACGACGGCGACGACCGCGCCGGAGTCGGCGAGCTGGTGCGCGAGCTCCTCGGCGGTGTACGTCGGGTTGTGCTCGACGACGACCGCGCCGACCCGCAGCGCCGCCCAGAACGCGACGACGTGCGACGGGCAGTTCGGCATCGCGAGCGCGACCCGGTCGCCGGGGCGGACGCCGAGGTCGAGGAGCACCTGGGCACCGCGCGCGGCGGCGTCGGCGAGCTCGCGGTACGTCGTCGTGGCACCGAGGAAGTCGAGGGCGACGCGGTCCGGCCAGGTCACGGCGGCCCGGTCGAGCGCGGCGGTCAGCGGCTCGTCCGGCACGTCCACGTCGGCGGGGACCCCGGGCGGGAGGTCGAAGGAGAGGCCCGCGGCGTTGCTCATGGCACGACCGTAACCTACGGACCCGTAAGTTACTAGTGCGTAGGTTTTGTCTCACCCACCCTGCGCACCACCTCCACGCACCGCACGCACGCGCGCCCCGAGCCGCGGCGGACGCCGCAGCCGCCCGGGCGCGGGCGCAGCCTGCGTCAGCGGGCGGCGGCCTCCGCCACCTGCGCGGCCGGGGTGGCCGCGAGCACCTCGGGCAGCCAGCGCAGCTGCCGGTCGAGCTGGAACGCCTGCCCTCCCTCGTGCTGGTTGAACGTGTACACCTCGATGTCGGTGCGCGGACGCCCGGTGAGGCCGGCGTAGTGGTTGTACGCGGCGAACACCGTCGACGGCGGGCACGTGGCGTCGCGCAGCGCCACGGAGAACAGCGCGGGAGCCGTCGCCCGCCGGCCCAGGTGGACGCCGTCGAAGTACGCCATCGTGCGGAACACCCGCTCCTCGGCACCGCGGTGCACCGCGAGGTACTGCACGAGCTCGCCGTACGGGAACGCGTCGGTGATGTCGACCGCGCGGCGGTAGTGGCACAGGAACGGCACGTCGGGCATCGCCGCCGCGAGGCCGTCGCACAGCCCTGCCGCCGCGAGAGCCACGCCGCCGCCCTGGCTGATGCCCGCGACCGTCACGCGCCGCTGGTCGACGTTCGGCAGCGCGCGCGCCGCGTCCACGGCCCGCACCGCGTCCGTCATGAGCCGGCGGTAGTAGTGCTGCTCGGGGTCGTGGATGCCCCGCGTCATGACGCCGGGCGACGCGGGGCCGGAGCCCGCGGGATCAGGGGTGTGCCCGCCGTTGCCCCACGTCGAGCCCTGGCCGCGCGTGTCCATGACCACGTGCACGAAGCCGGCCGTCGCCCACGCGAGCCGCTCGTGCGCGAACCCACGCCCGCCGCCGTAGCCGATGAACTCCACCACCACGGGCAGCGGCTCGCCCTGCTCCGCGCTGCCCGCGGGCCGCGTCACCCACGCGCGCACGGGCTGGCCGTCGAAGCCCGCGAACGTCAGGTCGTCGGTGTCCACCAGGCGCAGACCGGCGTCCACGCGCGTGACGTCCACGAGGACCTCGTGCCGCCGGGCCTCGGCGAGCGTCGTCGCCCAGAAGTCGTCGAGGTCGGCGGGCTCGTCGAGCTCGGGCAGGTACCGCTCCAGCTCGGGCAGCGGCAGGTCGAACAGGGCCATCGTGCTCCTTCGGCGATGACGGCCGGGCACGCGGCGGTGCCCGGCGGGGCGTCCGGCGGCACCGCACGGGCGGCGCCGTCCCGAGGGACGCTACCGCCCCGCCGCGCACGCCAGGAAACCGCTCGCCCGGCCGCCGCGACGGGCCGTCAGCGCGCGAGGAACCCGAGCAGGTCGTGCCGCGTCAGGACGCCGACCGGCTGGCCGTCGTCGACGACCATGAGCGCGTCCGCCGACTCGAGCGCCCGGCGGGCGTCGTCCACCGACTCCCCCGCCCCGATGAGCGGGAACGGCGAGCCCATGTGCTTGTCGACGCGGTCCGACAGCGCCGCGCGGCCCGAGAACACCGCGTCGAGCAGGTCCCGCTCCGAGACCGCGCCGGCGACCTCACCGACCTTGACGGGCGGCTCGGCGCCGACGACGGGCATCTGGGAGACGCCGTACTCGTGCAGGATCTCGATCGCGTCGCGCACCGACTCGGTCGGGTGCGTGTGGACCAGCGCGGGCAGCGACCCCGTCTTGGTACGCAGCACGTCGCCGACCGTGGCACCCTCGTCGGCGCCCAGGAAGCCGTACGAGCGCATCCACGAGTCGTTGAAGATCTTCGACAGGTAGCCGCGACCCCCGTCGGGCAGGATCACGACGATCACCGCCCGGGCCGCCGCGTCCGGGTCGGAGTCCTGCAGCTCGCGGGCGAACCGCAGCGCCGCCTCGACCGCCATGCCGCACGAGCCGCCGACCAGCAGCCCCTCCTCACGCGCGAGCCGCCGGGTCATCGCGAACGAGTCCGCGTCGGAGACCGCGATGATCCGGTCCGGCACCGACGGGTCGTACGCGCTCGGCCAGAAGTCCTCGCCCACGCCCTCGACGAGGTAGGGCCGCCCGTCGCCGCCCGAGTACACCGACCCGAGCGGGTCCGCCCCGACGACGACCACGCGGCCGCCGTCCGCCTCGGGACGGTCCGCGGAGACGTCGTGCAGGAACCGGCCCGTGCCGGTGATGGTGCCGCCCGTTCCCACGCCGGCGACGACGTGCGTCACGCGCCCGTCCGTGTCGGCCCAGATCTCCGGGCCGGTCGACTCGTAGTGGCTCGCCGGGCCGTTCGCGTTCGCGTACTGGTTCGGCTTCCAGGCGCCCTCGATCTCGCGCGCGAGCCGGTCGGACACCGAGTAGTACGAGTCCGGGTGGTCGGGCGGGACCGCGGTGGGCGTGACGACGACCTCGGCGCCGTACGCGCGCAGGACGTCGCGCTTGTCCTGGCTCACCTTGTCCGGGCAGACGAACACGCAGCGGTAGCCCTTGCGCTGCGCCACGAGGGCCAGCCCGACACCCGTGTTGCCGGAGGTCGGCTCGACGATCGTGCCGCCGGGGCGCAGCTCCCCGCTCGCCTCCGCGGCCTCGATCATCTTGAGCGCGATGCGGTCCTTCACGGAGCCGCCCGGGTTCAGGTACTCGACCTTGGCCAGGACCGTCGCGGTCAGCCCCTCGGTCACGGACGACAGCCGGACGAGCGGCGTGCCGCCGACCAGCTCGGAGATGTGCTCGGCGTACTTCACCCCCAGAACGCTACCGGCCGGTAGCGCACGCGACGCGCGCTACCGGCCGGAGGGGCGGGAGGACCGCCGGGGTCACTCGCGGAAGATCGCGATGAGCCGCAGCAGCTCCAGGTACAGCCAGATGAGGGTGACGGCGAGACCGAACGCGGCGGACCAGGCGAACTTCGCCGGCACGCCCTGCTCGACACCCCGCTTGATCGAGTCGAAGTCGACGATGAGGCTCGCCGCCGCGAGGCCGACCGCGACGAGGCCGACGATGATGCCGAGGGGGCCGGACCGCAGCGGGCCGAACTCACCGGTGCCGCCGAAGAGCATGAGCCCGACGTTGACCAGTGAGAACATGAGGTAGCCGACCATCGCGACGAGCAGCCAGCGGACGAACTTCGGCGTCACGCGCACGCGGCCCGAGCGGAACAGGAACAGCGACGCGGCGAACACCGAGAACGTCGCGAGCACGGCCTGCACGACGATGCCGGGGAGCTCCTGCTCGAAGAACAGGCTGATGCCGCCGAGGAACATGCCCTGCGCGACCGCGTAGGCGAGGATCAGCGCCGGGCTGGGCTCGCGCTTGAACGCGTTGACGAGGCCGAGGACCAGGCCGACGACCGCGCCGACGATCCACAGGCCGGGCACGAGCGTCCACGTGACGGCCGCGCTCACGACGAGGACCGCGAACACGCCGGCCGTCTTCATGATGACGTCGTCGTACGTGAGCCGGCCCGTCTGGCGTGCGGTGGCCGCGGGCGCCTCGTACATCCGGTCCAGGGTGGCGGCGTCGACCGTCGCCGTGGCCGCCCCACCCGCCTGCGCACGCGCGCGGGCGCGCCGGTCGTTCGGGTCCCCGAAGACGGGACTGTTGCTGAAGACGGGGTTGCTCATGGCGTCCTCCGGGACGGCTTGGGCAGCGGGTGCGGCTACGGGGCTGGTGCGGAAAATCAGGTCGTTCACCCTACGGAACGCCGACCGTCCCCAGATCGTTCCAACGAATGACCGGTGCTGCCACCCTGATCCGCTCTCAGGGGGACCCTGACCTCGATATCCGTCCGACGACGGATGCCGCCGCCATCCGTCGGAGGCCTAGGGTCGAGGACGTCACCGCTCCCCGACACGAGGACAGACGATGATCGAGGCCCAGGGCCTGACGAAGAGGTACGGCAGCAAGACCGCCGTGGACGGCATCTCGTTCACGGTGCACCCCGGCAAGGTCACGGGCTTCCTGGGCCCGAACGGCGCCGGCAAGTCCACCACGATGCGCATGATCATGGGCCTGGACCGCCCGACGCACGGCACGGTGACCGTCAACGGACGCCCCTACGCGCAGCACCGCTCCCCGCTCACGGAGGTCGGCGCGCTGCTCGAGGCGAAGGCCGTCCACACCGGCCGCAGCGCGCGCAACCACCTGCGGGCGCTCGCCGCGACGCACGGCATCCCCGACAAGCGCGTCAACGAGGTCGTCTCGATGACAGGCCTTGACGCGGTCGCCAAGCGCCGGGTCGGCGGGTTCTCGCTCGGCATGGGCCAGCGGCTCGGCATCGCCGCGGCGCTCCTGGGCGACCCGCGCACGCTCATCCTCGACGAGCCCGTCAACGGCCTCGACCCCGAGGGCGTGCTGTGGGTCCGCAACCTCGTGAAGTACCTCGCCGCGGAGGGCCGCACGGTCTTCCTGTCGTCGCACCTCATGAGCGAGATGGCCCTCACGGCGGACCACCTCGTCGTCATCGGCCGCGGCCGGATCATCGCCGACGGGCCCGTGCAGGACGTCGTCGCGCGCGCCACGACCTCCACGGTCCGGGTCCGCTCGCCGCACGCGACCGAGCTCGCCGGGCTGCTCGCCGGCCCGGACGTCACGATCACCGCCGTCTCGCCCGGCGTCCTGGACGTCCACGGCGCCACGTCGGAGGCCGTCGGCGAGGTCGCGGCCGCAGGCCGGCTCGTGCTGCACGAGCTGACGCCGATCACCGGGTCCCTCGAGGACGCGTACATGTCCCTCACGCAGGACGCCGTCGAGTACCACTCGGGCGTCCCCCAGGCCACGGCCCCCGCGACGGGGCAGAGCCAGCCGACCAGCCAGGAGCAGGCCAAGTGAGCACGACCACCGCCACGTCCCCCGCCGTCGCCGCGCCGAAGTCCGTCGCGTCGCCCTACAAGGTGTCCTTCGGCCACCTCCTCAAGGCCGAGTGGATCAAGCTCTGGTCGGTGCGCTCCACCGTCTGGACGCTCTCGATCATGATCGTCGTCATGGTCGGCCTCGTCGCCGCCGTCGCCGGCCTCAGCGTCGCCAACGGCGCCGAGGGCGAGGCGGAGACCGGGGCCGCGCTCGGCTACTTCGCCCTCATCCCGGCCGTGAACATGGCGTCCCTCGCGGTCGTCGTGCTCGGCGTGCTCTCCATCACCGGCGAGTACACGACGGGGATGATCCGCGCGAGCGCCGCGGCGGCACCGCGACGCACCCCGGTGCTGTGGTCCAAGATGACCGTGCTGTTCGCGGTCATCCTCGGGGCGTCCGTCATCGCGGTCGCGCTCGCGTACCTCGTCGAGCTGCTCATCCTCGGCCCGAAGGACCTCGCGCTCGACCTGTCCGACCCGGAGGCGCTGCGCGTCCTCGGCGGCTGCGCGCTGTACCTCGCGACCATCTCGATCTTCGCGTTCGCGCTCGGCGCGCTCCTGCGGCACTCCGCCGCGGCGCTCGCGACCGTGCTCGGCCTGCTGCTCGTCATCGAGACGGTCGTCGGCGCGATCCCGTGGAAGCCGCTGCAGTACGTCAGCCCGCTGCTGCCGGCGACCGCCGGCGGGAAGATCACGCAGCCGGACAGCCTCAACGAGATGATGAACTCGATGACCGACGCGGGGGCCAACCTCAACGCCTGGCAGGGGTACGGCGTGCTCGTCGCCTGGGTCGTCGTGATCCTCGCGGTCGCCGCCCTGCTGATGCGGCGCCGCGACGTCTGACCGAGATCACCGGCCCGCGCACCGTCGGCGGCTGGTGCGTCCTCGCCCCCCTCGGGGCGGGACGCGACCGGCTCCGAGGTGCGCGGGCCGCGTCGCGTCCGGGGCAGGACGCCCGGGGCTCGTGCTCGTAGGCTCAGGTGGCTGCGGCGCCTTCCTCGGGCGCCGCCGGACGGGAGCACGGGAGGAGCGCGCGTGGACGACGCCGTGCCGGAGATCGAGGAGCAGGTCGCCCTGCTGCTGCGGCTCGCGGACCGCAACCGGCGCCGCAGCGCGCGGCTCGACGGCACCCTGGAACGCTCCGCGTACCTCGCGCTGCGGCACCTCGACCGCGTCGGGCCGTCCGCGATCCACGAGCTCGCCGCGCACCTGCGGCTCGACGCGTCGACCGTCACGCGCCAGGTCGACGCCATGGAGTCGGCCGGGCACGTCGTCCGCGGCCGGGACGCGTCGGACGCGCGCCGGGCCGTCGTCTCGCTGACCGACGAGGGTCGTGCCGCCCTGGCCCGCACGCGGGCCGTCCGCGCCGAGGTGTACGACGAGGTCCTCGACCGCTGGTCACCCGACGAGCGTCGCGTCCTGGCCGACGTCCTGACGCGCCTCAACGGCGACTTCGACCGCGCGACGGAAGGCCGCTGACCAGCGCATCCAGCGCACGCGTCCACCACGCGGGCACCTCCCGGCCCGCGGGCGCGGCGCACAGGGCGGGCGGCTACCGTGACCCGGTGACCGACGCACCCGCACGCCCCCGGCCCGCCCCGTTCGTCGCCGAGGTGCTGCGCACCGAGCGGCTGTCCCGCTCCTTCGTCCGGGTGGTCGTCGGCGGGCCCGGGCTGGCCGGCTTCGAGCCGTCGCCGCACGCCGACTCCTACGTCAAGCTCGTCTTCCTGCCGCCCACCGCCGACGGCCTGCGCCCGCTGCGCGACGACGGCCGCCTCGACCTCGACGCCGTCCGCGCGGCGCTCGACCCGCAGGACGCCCCTCGGCTGCGCTCGTACACCGTCCGCGCGTTCGACGCCGCGACGCGCGAGCTCACGCTCGACCTCGTGGTGCACGGCGACGACGGCGTCGCCGGACCGTGGGCCGCCTCCGCGCAGCCCGGCGACGAGGTGCTGCTCCTCGGCCCCGGCGGTGCGTGGTCACCCGACCCGTCCGCTGCCGCGCACCTGCTCGTCGGCGACGCGAGCGCGCTGCCCGCGATCGCGGTGGCGCTCGAGCGGCTGCCCGCGGACGCCGTCGGGCACGTCGTCGTCGAGGTGCACGACGCCGACGACGAGCTGCCCCTCGCCACCCCGGCCGGCGTGCGGGTGCACTGGCGCCACACCGGCCTCGGGGTTCCCGGCGTCGCGCTCGTCGAGGCGGTGCTCGCCCTGCCCGCCCTGCCCGCACCCGTGAGCGCCTTCCTGCACGGCGAGGCCGGTGCGGTCCGCGAGCTGCGCCGCCACCTGCGCGCCGACCGCGGTGTCCCGCGCGAGCACCTGTCGGTCTCCGGCTACTGGCGGCTCGGCAGCGACGACGAGGGCTGGCGGTCGGGGAAGAAGGCGTGGCTCGCCGACATCGAGCAGGCGGAGGCCGCCGCAGGCCTCTGACCGGGGCATCCGTGTCGGAGGGGCCCGCTACCGTGCCCGGCATGCGCATCCAGGAACGGGGGACGGGCACGCCCGTCGTGCTCGTGCACGGGTTCGGCGTCGACCACCGGATCCTGCTCCCGCTCGACCCGGTGATCGCCGACCACGGCGGCTGGCGACGGCTCTACGTCGACCTGCCCTGGGTGTCGCCTCGCGCCGACGGGACGCCCGTGGCCAGCACCGAGGACGTCGCACGCGTGCTGCGGGACGCGGTCGTCGACCGGCTCGGCGACGAGCCGTTCGCGGTCGTCGGCAACTCCTACGGAGGCATGCTCGCGCGCCGCCTCGCGCACGACCTGCGCGACCAGGTGCTCGGCCTCGCGACCGTCGCCGGGCTGTGGGAGGCCGACGACACCCGCCGCACCGTCCCGCCGCGCACCGTCCTGCACGCCGACCCCGCCGTGCTCGCGGGCGTCGACGCCACGCTCGCCGACGGGTACGCCGAGATGGCCGTCGTCCAGAGCGCGGCCGGGCTGGCGGACTACCGCAGGTGGGTGCAGCCCGGCGTCGACGCCGCCGACCCCGCGGTGCTCGACCGCCTGCGCGCCCGGTACCCGCTGGACGTCGACCCCGAGGACGCCTCCCCCGCGCCGTTCACCGCGCCCACGCTCGTGCTGTGCGGCCGCCAGGACCAGGTCGTCGGCTACGCCGACGCGTTCCGCCGGCTCGACCACTACCCGCGCGCCGCGTTCGTCGTGCTCGACGCCGCGGGCCACAACGTCCACCTCGACCAGCCCGCCGCGTCGGCCGCCGCCCTGACCACCTGGCTCGACGAGGTCCGCCGCTGGTCCGGCTCCCGTGGGCGCCTCGCGGGGACCGCCGTCACCCGCTGACGGCCGGTCCGGTCCGGTGAATGGTTGGAGTCGCAGGCCAGGGAGGGCGTTCTCGGGACTTCCAGAGGGCTCGGTTCTCTGGTTTCCAGCGTCGTCGACGCGGTGATCTGACGGTAGTAAGTGGTCTCGTGCTCGGCGGGTGGGATGTCGCCGAGCTCGGTGTGCCGTGGGAGCATTCCGCGTCAGGGGGTGCCGACGACCGAGCCGCCGTAGGAGTGGCCGACCACCGTGACGGGTACGGAGTCCGGCTTGTCGAGGCCGGCGACGAAGTCCCTCAGCGCGCCCGCCTGGTCGAGCGCAAAGCGCGACTGCGGGGCGTCAGTCAAGATCTCCTGCGGCATCGGGCCACCGAGATAGGTGATCCCCAGGCTGCCAGCAGGGGCGGCACTAACGAAGGACTGACGATCTCGGCGAAGCGTGAGTGCGTCGGGTCGAACAAGATGACCTGATGGCCGCGCGCGTACTGCGGTACGCCGTCCGGACCAGGGCGCTTGACCGTCTCGTTCAGGAGCGCGTCGTAGCGCTTGGCCGTTTCGCGGGCGTCAGCCAGTTCGGTCTCGAGCTCGTGCAGCTCGAGCTGCAGGGCGAGGGTCCGATAGTCGCGCCCGCGCGTGCTCCAGTACGGGTCGTCCGGCAGCCGTGCGCGGAGCTTCTCGATGCGCTCGCTCAGCTCGTCCTGCCGTGTGCGCGCGTCGTCCAGGGCGGCGTTGATCGCGTTGGTGTTGGCGCGGACGCGCACGTCGTACGGAATGCCGTCGAGGTTGCCGATCTGCGCCCACCGGCGACCGAGCTCGAGCTCCGCCGCGAAGAAAGCCGATGCCGACCGCGGGATCGCGTTTGACCGACGCAGCTCGCGCACCTCGCGCTCGAGCTCAGCGATCCGCTGGGCGTCCCCGCTCGTGGTCCCGGGCCGCTCGCCCGCGTCGATCTCGGCCTGGTTGACCCAGTTGCGCAGGGTCTCGGGATTGATCCCGAGCTGCGCCCCGACCCGGGCCAGGGCTCCAACCTTCGTCGCCGAATCACGCCGCAGATCGACCGCCATCCGGATCGCTCGCTCCCGAAGCTCGTCCGGGTACTTCCTCGGTGCAGCCATGCCTCTCATCCTCCGGGGATTGAGAGCCTCCACGGAAGCCGGGGCGGTTCACCCGCGCACGAGCGGCACGCACGCGAACTCACCGACGCGGCTGCACGTCTCGGCATCGAGATCCGCGAGGAAATGGCTGCCGCACCATGGGTGCTCGTCGACGCTGTCAACGGCAGGCGCTTCGCGCTGCGTGAACGGTGGGGCGAGTACACACTCGCCATCGCGCCTGACGACGACCCCGACCTCAACCCGTGGGGTGCACCCACCGAGAGCGCCACGATCACCGTCGCCTCCGGCACCGACGACGACCTGTACGGCGGAACGCCGCCCGACTACAGCAAGACCGCCACGTTCATCGCCGCCACGGTCCGCACCTACCTGCGCCGCCAAGCATGCACACATCCTCACAACTATGGGGACCGGTACTGCCCCGCCTGCGGCTGGCCGCTCGTCGACGAGGCGCAGCCATGAGTCGTCACCGGAGCCGGTTCCGCCCGCGGGATCGGCCGCGCCACAGCGCACGCTCTCGCGGCAGCCAGCTGGGACCGCCGTCCTCGACATCGACGCGGGCAGCGCCAAGGAGCCGCCCACGACATCGCCAAGTGCACCGGCGTCCAGGCGCTCAGCCTCGGGTGCGACGTCACCGACGAGGCGTCCGTGCAGAACGAGCTGACCGCCGTTGCCGACGCGCTTCCGCCGGTCGGTGCGCTCGTCAACAACGCAGGCATCACCTCGCCCGTGCCCTTCGTCGAGGTCAGCGGCTAGGAGTGGGACCGCGTCTTTGCCGTGATCGTCCATGCGCCTACGACCTGACGCGTGCCCTCGTGCCAGACATGGGCGAGCGAGAGGACGGGCGGGTCGTGTTCCTCTCGTCCGTCTCGGCCGAGGCGGGGGGCGGCGTCTTCGGCGGTGTCGCCCACTCCGCCGCGAATGCGGCCCGGCTCGGCTTCGCACGGGCGCTCGCCCGTGAGGTTGGCCCACACGGCGTCACGGCGCCCCCGTCGCGCCGGGCCTCATCGGCACCGACATCACCGCCGGCAAGCTGTTCTCGCGGCTGCCGAACGCCGGTGTCGGGCTGGCCCGCCTCGAGTTCATCATCAACCGGCAGATCGGCATCCACCCCAATGCCCTGCTCGACCTGCCCACTCTCGACGAGCCGATACGGACTGAGATCAGCGAGCGCGTCGCCGCCTACCAAAGTCCACGCGACTACTTCGTCAGCCGCGTGGCCGAAGGCGTTGCGATGCTGGGAGCAGCCTTCGCGCCGCATCCCGTCATCGTGCGCATGAGCGACTTCAAGCCCAACGAGGACGCGAACCTCGTCGGCGGGGAGCTCTACGAGCCGCACGAGGAAAACCCGATGATCGGGTACCGCGGCGCCTCCCGGTACCTCTCCCCCCGACTTCGCGGACTGCTTCGCGATGGAGTGCGAGGGGCTGTCCTACGTCCGTGACCAGATGGGTCTGACGAACGTCCAGATCATGATCCCCTTCGTGCGCACCCTGGCCGAGGCCGAGGGAGTCGTGCGACTCCTGGCCGAGCACGGGCTGCGCCGAGGCGAGAACGACCTGCGCGTCATCATGATGTGCGAGCTGCCGTCCAACGCCGTCCTCGCTGACCAGTTCCTCGATCATTTCGACGGCTTCTCGATCGGATCGAACGACATGAGTCAGCTCACGCTCGGTCTCGACCGGGACTCGGCTCTGGTCGCCGACGGCTTCGACGAGCGGGACCCTGCGGTGAAGTTCATGCTGAGCGCCGCGATCGCCGCCTGCCGTGCACGCGGCAAGTACGTCGGGATCGGCGGTCAGGGCCCGAGTGATCACCCGGAGCTCGCCGAGTGGCTCCTCGACCAGGGCATCGAGTCGATGTCGCTCACCCCGGACACGGTCGTGGAGACGTGGCTGCACCTGGGCCGAAGCGTCACGCAGTTTCCCGGGGCCTCGGTGACGTCGCTGCGCTAACGCGTGCGGTCGGCAACCGAGCGAACCCAGGAGGCGGAGCCTCCGACTGCGCATAGAGCAGCGCAGTCGGAGGCTCCGCGGGACGGCTAGGCGACGGGGTACGCCGCAAGTCGAGCGGCGGCCGTCATCCCGAAGATGACGGAGTTGGGCGCCGTCGCATCGACCGCCGGACCCATGTCGTTCACGACGTGGCGGATGCCGCCGCCGAAGTAGATCACGGCGGTGACCATCGATCGGAACCGAACGTTGCTGATCCGGGGAGCCTGGATCGCCCGGTCGGCGTGAACCGGCTGTCGTGCGAACGTGGAGTCGGTGAACAGCGTGTAGATGGCGAGGCCGGTCGCTTGGTGCGTCTTGACATGCGACCCCACGGAATAGGACGCGAAGCCGTCGCGCGTTCCGTCCATCCACGCGGCCTGGTTCGGGGGGTCGTACGGCATCTCGCTCTGGTAGAACACCGTCACGCCACGCTCCCCGTTCCACACCACCTGGTTGCGCTGAGCGTGCTCGACGTACAGGCCGAGGGCGGTCACGTCGTCGGCGTTCACCACGAGGCCATGGTCTGCCGTGTTGCTGGCCCAGCCGACACCGGTGCCGTGGTCGGCTCGCCACAGCCAGTTGCCGTCGAGGAGCACGCCGTTCTGGTTCACCTCGACCATCCGCTTCGTCGAGCCGTTGCGCGCTCCTCCGACCCTCACGAACAGATCGCTCAGCGTGGTGGGGTTGGTGACGGAGCCCGAGTGCGGCGTCTTGCCGCTACCGATCTTCACGAGCACGTCCGAGCCCGGACTCGCGTCCACCATCACGCCCGAGATGACGACCCCGGGGACGTCACCTACCTCGATCGCGGACCTTCCGCCCGCCGGGGCCAGGGTGGCGTACCCCATCCCGAGCACGACCGTGCTCGCACGCGTCACCTCGATCGGCCCGTCGAGTCGGTACACACCCGGGGTCAGGATCAGGTGCTTCCCGGCGCGGAGCGCGGCGTTGATCGTCGCCACGGTGTCGGCGCCCGGCTTCGCGATGTGGAACTCGCTGATCGGCACCCGGCTGCCGGTGATGGAGTCTGTCGACCACCTGACGCCCGACGACTGTCGGCGCGCGGCGGGCACGAAGACCTCGTAGCGACCTTGGTTCATCGTGAGGAAGGGCGCGGGCCGTGAGATGGGTGTGCTGTCCAGCGCAGTGATGCCCCCGGTTCCGAAGTTCGTGCGCGGGGCCCCGTGCACGCCCGAGAAGACGAGGTTCGCGCCGTCTCCGTCCCAGCCACCGATCTGGCTGTCGCGCACGTAGTACTGCGCCTGTGCCTTCTCGACGGCACCGTCACCACTGACCACCCAACCGTCGACCCGGCTGTCTGCGATCTCCGTGCCGAACGCGTTGGCGCCGTAGCGTCCCGTGAGATCAAGGTCACCGAGGATGTGAACCCGCCGCAGTGGGGACGCCTGCGACGTCGCCCACCGCAGGGTGTGCGGCTCCGCGATGCCCTCCGGCCGTTCACGGTCGGCGTCCGGCCCCACGGGCCGTTGAATCGGGTTGATCGAGAGGTTCGACAGCGAGCGGTAGAACACCGTCAGCGAGTCGGAGACGCCGTCCGGAGTCTGCGACGGCTCGGCGTGGAGCGCACCATTGAGGCGGACGTCGTCGGGCGACGCACCGAGCCCTGCGATCGACGTGTAGTAGCCGACCTCGGAGTTCACGATGCCGGTGGCCGTCGCGGGCGCATCCTGGCCGGCGGCGCTGCCGTAGGTTCCGGGCGTGAAGTAGACGGCGTGGCGACTGGAACCGAACTCTGTCTCGTTCGCGATCGAGCGGAGGTGCGCGTTGATCTCCTCGACGGGTGTGGTCGGGTCGAAGATCTTCACGTTGGGGCCGAAGTCGGGGGCCGCGTCCGCCACAGCGATCGAGGGTACCGGTGCAACACAGCCGATGACTGCGGCTCCTACGATCGCGAGAGTCATCCGGTGTGCTCGCGTCTTGCTGTTCATGCAGCTCCTTTCGTGCGGCCACGCGTCAAGGCGACGGCGTCCGCGGTCTGGCGCGCGGTTCAGCGGTCGGGCCGGGGCCGAGGTCATAGGGCAGACGGGAGAGCGCGTGGGTGCCGTGCCACGACACCCGTCACGAACCGTCAGGGCACCGACGGCAGGCATCCGCGCGGGATTCGGTCGAGGGCATCGACCAAGAGCGGGGCGCGTTGTCTCCACGCCTCCGAGCCGTCGCACTCGTCGTCGAGGCGGGCTCCACCCGAGACCGGTCTGGTCGTGGGGCGCACGTGCCGGTCGTCGATGAACGGCATCGCTTCGATCAATCGTGCAGACCGCAACCGTCCCTAGGAACCAGCAGTTGCTGATGATCCCGATCACACGCGCTGATGGCTCATGCGGCGTGCGGCACGTAGCGGTGATCTCCGACTGCCCACCACGGCCGCGGCATACGATGACAACGGCATCGCGCCGGCGCGGTGCAGTCTCGTCCGTTCACCGAAAGGTCGCCGGTGAACCTTGCGAACTTGAACCTCAATCTGTTGACCGCACTAGATGCCCTCCTCAGGGAGCAGAGCGTCACCAACGCCGCCGCCCGGCTCGGCCTGAGTCAACCCGCTCTGAGCGCTTCGCTCGCCCGCCTCCGTCGGTACTTCGACGACCCTCTGCTGATTCGCGTCGGGAACAACTACGAGCTCACGCCGTTCGCGGAGCAACTACGCGAGAGAACGGGTGCCGCCGTCTCGACCGTCGAGCGAGTGTTCGACGTCGGACCGACGTTCGAGCCTTCGACGTCAACGCGATCGTTCAGCGTTCTGGTCGCGGACTACGCCGTGAACGTCCTCGGCGCCGAGGTGAGCCGGCTTCTCGCCGCCCGCGCCCCCGGCGTTCGCCTGGAGTTCCACCCGCACACCCCACAGCTCGTGGAGCGTGCCGAATCCGTTCTTCGGGAGGTGGACGCTCTCATCCTTCCCCGCGGGTTCGTCTCGAACCTGCCGCACCGAGACCTCTTCACGGACACCTGGGTGTGCCTCGTCGCTGAGGACCACCCGACGGTCGGCGCGACGGTGTCCTTGGATGAACTGGCACAGCTGCCATGGGTGGCGAGCTTCCGCTCGTCGTCCGCATTCACCCCTCCGATGCGGCAGCTCGAGAACCTCGGACTCGACCTGAAGGTGCAGCTCGTCGTCGAGAACTTCCTCGCGATACCGCAGTTCCTCGTGGGAACCAACCGGGTCGCCGTCATCCAGAGCAGGCTCGTTCCGCAGTTGCAGCGAAGCCATCGCGTCCGAGCGGTGCCGTGCCCGTTCGAGGTGATTCCGCTCGTCGAAGCACTCTGGTGGCACCCGATTCAGCAGACCGAACCCGGACACGTCTGGCTGCGATCGCTCCTTGTCGACGCGGCCGAGCGGGCGGCCAGTCGATTCCCGTCTGGCTAACCGCATCGTTTGCGAGATCGAACCACGACCAAACTGCCCCATTCAGGCCGGCGCTCGCGACGATGGGTCCGGTCTCGGGCGCATAGCCGCGCATGCGATGCGCCTCGTCCGACCTTTGACAATCGCCTCAGAGCGTCGGGTCCGGTCTCAGGCATCGGGGCGACGTCGTATCGGCGTGAGCGCGCCACATATGGCCGGGCGCCCGCCACGACCCCTACGAGACCGCGGCGAACCGTCAGTGCATCGGCGCAGGCGCGGCGCCTGTCGTCGTCTGGCGCACGACGAGCGCTGGCTCGAGAACGTGGGAGCGATGGTCGTGGTCGGCCCCGCACCCGCCGAGAGCGATCTGGGCCCCGAGCTCGCCGATCCGCTCCCCCGGTTGCGACACCGTGGTGATCGGTATCGGACTGTCCCAGGCGGCCTGGTTGTTGTCGTAGCCGACGATCGCGACGTGGTCCGGGATCGAGAGGTCGCCCGCTGAGGTCACCGCTTGCACTACTCCCGCTGCGAGCAGGTCCGACGCCGCCACGATCCCGTCGACCTCACCTCGCCGGATCGCGGGGACGAGCTCTCGGCCGACCCTCCAACCGTCGGCACGATTCACACCGTTGGGAGCGATCTCAGCAACGGGCTCCACACCCGCTTCGCGCATCACCTGGTGGAATCCCGCCGCACGGTCCTGCACGGGACGCAGGATGCCAGGGCCACCCACGAACACGATCCTTCGACGTCCGAGGTCGAGGAGATGCCGGGTCGCGATAGCGCCGCCGAGATGGTTGTCCACGGACACCGAGCAGAACTGGGTCGTCGGCGCGTCAAAGTTCAGCATGACGACCGGGACCGATGTGGGTGCAAGTCGCGCGATCGCGGCGAAGTGTGCTGCGTCGTTGAGCGTCATGAGGATGCCGGCGACCCGCGTCTGAGCGAACATCCGCAGATGTCGCGCCTCCCGCTCGAGGCGCCCGTCGCTGTTGGCGAGCAGCACGGCGAGTTCAGACCGGTCCGCGACCCGTTCCGCCCCACGAGCGATGTCGATGAACAGCGAGTTCGTGAGGTCGGTGACGACGAGGCCGAGGGTCGGGCTGGCGCCAGCCGCAAGAGAGCGCGCAAGTCGGTTCGGCTCGTAATCGAGCATCGTCATCGCGCGCTCGACCTTCTCCCGGGTGGTGGCGGAGACGCGGTCGGGGTGGTTCAGCACGTTCGAGACGGTGCCGAGCGACACGCCCGCGAGCGCGGCAACGTCTCCGATCGCCGCTCGCGCCTTGCCGTTGGGGATCACCGGTCCTCCTCGTCGAGTGTGACGGAACCATAGCCCATGTATCGAGTCCATTGGAGCGCTTCAAGCGGGCGTCATCACCGCTGCTGATGTCCGGGATTCGACTTGGATATCCGCCGGCTTTGGTCCTTGTCTCGATCTGGACGAGCGCCTACCTTCTCGCTCTGAAGCGCTTCAACAGCGCACAGAGCACATTTCAAGGAGGAAGTGTGATGTTGACTCACATGCGTACCCGGCGCTCCACCGCCGTGCTCGGACTGGCCGCTGCTGGCGCCCTGCTCCTCACGGCGTGCTCGGGTTCGGGCGACAACAACGGCTCGGGCGGCAGCTCGGACCAGTTCAAGTACCTGTCGCTGGCCGAGAACACCGCCATCAAGGACACGCTCACGTCGCTGTCCACAGGTGCGTGCGCCGACGCCGAGGCGACGGCCCCGCTCAAGGTCGAGACCACGCCCCAGGCCGGCATCGACCAGCGCCTCCAGCTCGACGCGGGCCAGTCGTCGCTCCCCGCGCTGTTCTCCACCGGCAACTCCCCGCAGGTGATCAAGGACATCCAGAGCGCCGGCCAGGTCGTTGACATCAACGCCGAGCTTGCCGCACTCGGTCAGGAGGACGCGATCATCCCGGCCGCGCGCTCCACGCTCGAGAACCTGTACGACGGCGGCGTCTACGTCCTGCCGACCGAGTTCAACGTCGAGGGCATCTGGTACAACAAGAAGCTCTTCGCGGACAACGGCATCGAGGTTCCCGGGACCTGGTCGGAGATGGTCGCCGCAGCCGACACGCTCTCCGCGGCCGGCGTCCAGCCGTTCTCGGCGGCGGGGAAGGACGGCTGGCCCGTCACCCGGCTGGTCGGGAACTACCTCTACCGTTCCATCGGCCCGGACGCCCTGACCGCGGTCGCGTCCGGCGAGGCCAAGCTGACCGACCCGGAGTACGTCGAGGCGGCCGCGGCGGTTGCCGACCTCGGGACCAAGGGCTACTTCGGCCCGTCGGTGACATCGATCGACTACACGACGGCCGCGAACGAGTTCCTCTCGGGCAACGCCGCCATGTACTACATGGGCAGCTGGATCCTCGGGAACTTCAACGACCCGGAGCAGAACAAGATCGGCGCCGAGAACATCGGCTTCATGCCCTTCCCGGCGATCGAGGGCGGCAACGGCTCTGCTGACCAGCTCGCAGCCAACGTGGGGGTGCCGATCGCGATGGGCCGCTCGGCCTACGACGACGGCGCGAAGGCCTGGCTCGAGTGCATCGCGCAGAACTACGGCAGCGAGGCGCTGAAGACGCAGGGTGTCATCACGGGCTTCAAGGTCGACGGCGACGCCGGTGAGATCCCTGCCCTGACGCAGGTGGTCCAGGACCAGATCGCTCAGACGACGTCCACCGTCCTCTGGTTCGAGGCGCTCTTCCCCGCGAAGGCGACCACGACCAGCCAGACGAATGGCGGCCTGCTCGCCTCCGGCGGCATCTCGCCCGAGGAGTTCATGTCCCTCGTGCAGACCGATCTCGACGAAGAGTGACGACCGTGCCGGGCGCGGCTCCCGCAGCCGCGCCCGGCACGCCAGCTAGCGGAACGAAAGTGACTCCCTCCCCATGAAGAACGTCCTCGGCGACAGGCGCACCGCTGCGCTGCTGCTCGCCCCAGCGCTCACGGTCTACTCCCTGATCATCCTGATTCCCGTCTTCTGGTCGCTCGGGTACACCCTCTTCGAGGGCAATCCGATCACGGGCTTCAGCTGGGCCGGCCTGGCGAACTTCGAGAAGCTCTGGGCCGACGAGGCGACCCGTGACGCCCTGTGGTTCACCGTCCGCTTCGCCCTCGTGACCACGATCGTCCAGGTCCTGCTCGGGTACCTGCTGGCACTGCTCTACGTGTTCGTCCTGCGTCGCGCGTCCTCGCTCGTTCGCACTCTCGTCTTCTTCCCCGTGGTGCTCCCGACCGTCGCCGTCGCGCTGCTCTTCCAGCAGCTCTTCGAGTACGCGCCGCGCACCGGCCCCGTCAACGCGCTGCTCAACGTCGTCGGCATCGAGAGCATCGACTGGTTCTCGACCGGCTCCTCCGCGTTCTGGGTCCTCATCATCATGGAGGCGTGGCGCTCGATGGGCTTCTACGCCGTCCTCCTCTACGCCGGCCTCGTCGACATCCCCGAGGAGACCCTCGAGTCTGCGCGCCTCGACGGCGCCTCGGGCGCCCGGCTCGTTCGTCACATCGTCGTGCCGCTGTCGCTGCCCGTCCTGTTCTCCTCGCTCATCTTCAGCATCAACGGGACCCTCAAGGTCTTCGACTCCGTCGTCGCCCTGACGAGCGGCGGACCCGGCAGCCAGACGACACCGCTCACGCTCTACATGTTCCAGACGTCCTTCTCCTACGGGCAGTACGGCTTCGGAAGCTCGATCGCCCTCCTTCTGACGATGGTGTGCCTCATCGTGACCGTGGGCATCTTCCGTTCGTCCCGCCGCGACCTGACGAGGGGCTGACCTCATGTCCACCCTGACCGTTCCCCACAGCCGTGCCGACCTGCGCACGCCGTCACCCACCGGGAAGCGCCGTCGACGCCCCGTGCGCGCGACGGTCCAGAAGGTCCTGACCACGGCCATCACCGTCGTCGTGCTCGCCGTCGTCGTCGTGCCCCTGATCTGGCTGTTCCTGGGCTCCCTGAAGACGCAGGCGGAGTTCCTCGACAACCCGGCCTTCGCCCTGCCGGAGAACTGGCTCAACTTCGAGAACTACAGCCGTGCCATCACCGAGGGCAACCTCGGCCAGTACGCACGCAACAGCGTCCTGGCCGTCTTCCCTTCCCTGTTCCTCACGCTCCTGTTCGGCGTTGCCGCCGGATTCGCGCTCGAGGTCATGGTGTGGAAGGGGCGCTCGACGGTCCTCCTGCTCTTCCTCGCCGGGATCATGGTCCCTGGCCAGATGATCCTGCTCCCCTTGTTCACGATGTACTTCCGTGCCGGCCTTACGGGGAGCCTCTGGCCGCTCGTCATCACCTACACCGCGATCGGTCTGCCGCTGACGACCTTCATGATGGCGACGTTCTTCCGGTCGGTTCCTCGTGAGCTCTTCGAGGCAGCCACGCTGGACGGCGCGAGCGTCATCCGGATGTTCTTCTCGATCGGCATCCCGCTCGTGAGCAACGCCCTCTTCACCGTCGCGCTCGTCCAGTTCTTCTTCATCTGGAACGACCTGCTCATCGCGATGACGTTCACGAACAGCGACGAGCTGAGGACGATCCAGGTGGGTCTCCTCAACTTCCGTGGGCAGTTCGGCCAGATCGAGTACGGACCGACGCTGGCGGCGGTCTGCCTGAACGTCCTGGGCACGCTCCTGATCTACCTCTTCCTCAACCAGCGGGTCATGAAGGGTCTGACGGCCGGCTCGGTGAAGGGCTGATGGTCGGGGCCGCTGGGCTGTGCGTCGAGCATTTCGATCGCGCGGTCGGAATCAGCTCGGCGGCGCCCACCTGCACAACCCCACTGGACAAGCGGAGCCGTCCGCCGCGCGCGAGCAGCGACGCGCGAGACACACCGAGACCTCAGTGCGCGTGATCTGTGCCCAGCCGCTCGACCGCCGACCGCAGCACCAACTGATTGAGACCAGCAGACGATGACGAACGACATCACGACCGCCGCCCCCGCCGTCCGGATCGAGCACCACGACGAGCCGGAGGCCCTCGGCATCGGCGACGAGCGCCCGCGACTCTCCTGGCAGCTCGCCACCGCGCCCGCCGACTACCGGCAGCTCGCCTACGAGGTCTCGTGGAGGACGCGCACGCCGACCGGTGCCGTCGCAGACGAGGGCGTCGCAGTGGTGACCTCGTCCGACCAGCTCTTCGTCCCGTGGCCAGGCGCCCCGCTCGCGCCCCGCGCGAGGACGACGGTACGGGTCCGGACCCAGGACGCGTCGACGGGTACCTGGGGTGCGCTCAGCGAGCCCGTCGTCGCCGAGCGCGGCCTGTCGGTCGACGACTGGCGCGCCGAGCTCGTCGGCCCCGACTACCTCGAGGGCCCGGAAGACGACCGCCGCGCCCCGCTGGTCCGCACGGACTTCCGGCTGGACTCGCTGGTCCAGTCCGCCCGTCTGCACGTCACCGCGCACGGCCTGGTCGAGGTCGAGATCAATGGCTCGCGCGTCGGCGCCGACGAACTCCTCCCCGGCTGGACGCCGTATCACGAGCGGCTGCGGGTCTACACCTACGACGTGACGACCCTCGTCCGGTCAGGCGAGAACGCCATCGGTGCGTGGCTGGCCGACGGGTGGTTCCGCGGGCGCTTCGGCTTCGAGGGCGGCACCACGGACATCTACGGTTCGCGCATCGGTGTGCTCGCACAGCTCGAGGCCGTCCTGGAGGACGGCCGCACGGTCGTCGTCGCGTCCGACGGGACGTGGCGGAGCACGCCCGGTCCGTTGACACGTGCGAGCCTCTACGACGGTGAGCGGATCGACTTGCGGCTGTTGCCCGAGGGGTGGTCGCAGCCCGGCTTCGACGACGCGTCGTGGACCCCGGTCGCCGTGCTCCCCCTCGACAAGGGCGTCCTCTCCGCGCCCGACGGCCCGGCCGTCCGGTGCACGGGCGAGATCCTGCCGGTGTCCGTCACGGCGGTGGACGACGGTTGGCTGCTCGACTACGGCCAGAACCACTCGGGTCGTCCCCGTCTGACCGTCCCACCCACCGTGCCCGGCACGCACATCACCATCCAGCACGCCGAGGTCCTGCAGGACGGGCGCCTCTACCGCCGGCCGCTGCGCCAGGCTGCCTCCACGGACGAGATCGTGACCGCGGGCGAGGCCGTGGTCTGGGAGCCGCGCTTCACCGTGCACGGCTACCGCTACGCCTTCGTCCAGGGGTGGCCCGGCGAGCAGCCGCCTGCGGAGGGCGCGATCGTCTCGCGCGTCCTGCACTCCGACATGCGGCGCACGGGGTGGTTCACCTCGGACAACGCGGGCCTCAACCGGCTGCACGAGAACGTCGTCTGGGGGCTGCGGTCCAACTTCGTCGACATCCCGACGGACTGCCCGCAGCGCGACGAGCGACTCGGGTGGACCGGCGACATCCAGGTCTTCGCGCCCACGGCGTCCTTCCTGTACGACGTGCACGGCGTACTGTCCGACTGGCTCCGGTCCCTCACGATCGAGCAGAAGAGGTTCGGCGGCACAGTGCCGGTGTACGTGCCGTGGGTCCCCGGGGGTGTCTTCTGGCGGCCGGAGATGGACGTCGCCGGGTGGGGCGATGCGGCCGCGATCGTCCCCGAGGCACTGCACACCGCCTTCGGGGACCGCGACCTGCTCGAGCGCCAGTACGACTCCGCCCGGACGTGGGTCGAACGGGTCGCGACGCTTGCCGGGCCGAGCCGGCTCTGGGACGAAGGACTGCAGCTCGGCGACTGGCTGGACCCGGCCGCCCCCCCGGACAACCCGATGCAGGCGATGACAGACCCGCACCTCGTCGCGACCGCCTACTTCGCGCGCTCGACCGACGCCTTGTCGGGGATCGCCGCGGCGCTCGGCCGCGACGAGGACGCCGCGCGGTACGGCGAGCTCGCCGCGGAGATCCGCGCGGCCTTCGTCGCCCGGTACGTCGACACGGACGACCCGACCCACGACACGCCCTGCGCCCACTCGCTCGCGATCTCTTTCGGTCTGCTCGAGGACGCCGCGACGCGCGCTCGCGCCGGCAACCGGCTCGACGAGCTCGTCCGGTCACGGGGGTACACGGTGTCGACCGGGTTCGCCGGAACTCCGGTCGTCACCGACGCCCTCAGCCGGACAGGGCACCTCGACACGGCGTACCGCCTCCTGCTCAGTCACGAGGCACCGTCGTGGCTCGCGACGATCGACCTCGGCGCGACCACCATCTGGGAGCGCTGGGACTCGATGCTGCCCGACGGCACCGTGAACCCGGGCGACATGACGTCGTTCAACCACTACGCGCTGGGGTCGGTCGCGGACTGGATCCACCGCACCGTCGGAGGGTTGGCGCCGACCGCAGCCGCGTACCGCGAGCTGCGTGTCGCGCCCCGACCGGGCGTGGGTGTGACGTCCGCCGCGGTGCGGCACCTCACACCGTTCGGCGAGGCGACCGCGCAGTGGGAGCTCCGCGACGGCGAGCTCGCGGTCCAGTTCTCGGTTCCGGTCGGCACCACCGCGGTCGTCGACCTGCCAGGTCGGGCGCCGTACCGGGTCGGCCACGGCACGCACCGGGCCACGGTGGCGTTCGAAGCCTCCCGCGGCCGCCACGCTGTGTGACGTCGACGTCAGGACGAGCTCGTCCCCGCCACCCCAGGGCACGGGGCCGCGGGGACGAGCTCGATCAACCGGACCTCGAGGGGCTCGAGGACGGCTGAGACGGTGACGGCTCCGTCCACGTGCAGGTCGTTGACGATCATCTGCGGCACCGACACCTGCCGGATGTAGTCGACGCACTGCGGGTCGATCGACGGTGCGCCCATCCGGAGCCAGGTGTCGAACGCGGAACCGTGCTCGCTGTTGATGACCCGCTCGCGGACCCTGTACTCCCCCGCTGGGAGCCCGGTCAGCTCGATCGAGAAATCCATGCGTCCGAGCTCTGAGAACGGCGCGTACCGCTCGAGGTAGGTCATGTCGTAGCGCTCGCCAGACGCGAAGAGGTGGCTGAAGTGCTCGTAGTTGTACACGAAGACCTGGACAGCTGAACCGGTGGACGTGACGAAGTAGCCGTCGCCCGAGGCCAGGAGCCGGTCGCCGACGCGGGAGAGCGCCGCAAAGAAGTGGTAGTGCGGCTTCTTGACGCCGTTCGAGGTCAGCAGCCCCAGGCCGCCGTGGAACATGTCCTCGCTCGGCTGGAGCTCCTCCATGAGGTCGGTGAGGCTCCAGTACGCGAACGCGTCGAGCTCGTCGTAGTTCTCGAGCAGGTTCTTCGCGAGGTAGCAGCTCTTGAACGTCGTGTCGTTGAGCAGGTCGCGATGCGAGACCGTGAGGTTCCACTCGGTCATGTAGACGGGGACGCGCAGCCCGAGATCACGCATCAGCAGCTTGAGCTGGCTGATCGTCTTGCGGAACGCGTCCTGGTCCTTGTTCAGGCGTGACGAGCTCGGCCGGCCAGGTGTGTGGTCGGGCAGCGTCTCCCACCCGAAGTCGTTGTCGTAGTAGTGGATCGTCAGGAAGTCGGGCGAGCAGCGGTGCGCCCGCGCGAACTCCAGGTAGCCCAGCAGCCAGTTCTTGTTCTGGGTGTACGACACCAGCATCGCCGGGCTGCCGAACTGCAGAGAGGAGCCGTGCTGCTTCACGGTGCGGTACGTCGCCGCGTAGAACTCGCGGAAGACGTCGTCGTCGTCGAAGCCGAACAGCGTCGGACCGGTGTCCGGCTCGTTCCAGACGCAGAAGAGCCAGGTCGACACCTCGTCGAACGAGTAGCGCGCGATCACGTGGCTCATGAACGCATCGACCAGCGCGGTCCAGCGCTCGAGGCTCTTGGGCGGGCTGACGTTGAACGGTGCGGAGTAGACGGTCCGGTCCTTGATCGACGCCAGCTCCTGCGGCATGAACGAGAGCTGGACGAAAGGCTTGAGCCCGATCGACAGCAGGAAGTCGAACACCTTGTCGAGCAGGACGAAGCTGAAGACCGGCTCCCCCGCCGCGTTCTCGCGGTAGACGTGCATGTCGTCCGCGAACAGGCCGTGGAACTTGATGAACTCGAAACCGACGTCGGCCTGCCAGCTCCGGAGCATCTCGCGGACGTCCTCGTACAGGAGCTCCTTGGCTCGCCCGACGGTCGTGATCTTGCGGTACGTGTGGCGCAGCCGCCGCCCGCTCGCGTGGACGTCGACGCTGTCGACCGCCACCAGCTTCGTCACCGGCTCGACGTCCACCGCCGTCGTGACCCGCATTTCTGGCTCCGACGGCAGATATCGCGCGAGCACCCGGAGCGGGGTGTCAGGCGCCGGCCCTTCCGTCGTCCGGGAGAGGCTTCCCGTCGGTGCAGCGGCGACCTGCTGGTCACGCCGGAACTGGCTCGGCAGGACCTTGTGGCGCTCCTTGAAGAGCTTCACGAACGTGCGGGGGTCGCGGAAGCCGTTGCGCTTCGCGACGACCTCGATGCTCTCGTCGGACGTCACCAGGTCGTCGACCGCCCGGTCCAGCCGGAGCTGGTTGTAGTAGGCCGAGAACGTCATCCCGACCTGCTCCTTGAAGAAGGCGGACAGGTAGGGCGCGGAGAGGTGCTCGTGCGCGGCGACCTGGTTGAGCGAGAGACCTTCGGCGTAGTGCTCGTCGATGTACCGCAGGAGGCGACGCAGGCGCACGCGGTGCTTGTCCGACGCCGTCGAGGCCCCTGTCGGGCTGGCGACGAAACGGTGGACGAGCTCGTCCAGCAACGCGTAGAGCAGTGCGACCGTCTGGAACCGGCGCTCGTCGTCCTGCGTGCTGTTGACCTTGATGATCGAGGCGAGCAGGTGGATGAGCGGGCGGAACGCGGCCCGGCTCTGCCCGGTCACCGAGTTGACGCGGAACCGGACGTCGTCGAGCGACGGCGCGAGACGGTGCACGTCGAACCGGAGACTGAGGAGCTGGCAGGGCTCGTCGGCCTCCATCTCCATGAGGCTGTGCGGGTTGACGAGGTAGACGTCCTCGGGCTCGAGGTAGGTCTCCTCGTCGTCCACCACCAGCAGCGGGCGTCCGTGGACGACGAAGATCAGCTGCGCCTCGTCCCGGCGGGACGGCGGTAGGGCGTCGCCGTCGACCAGGAGGACCCGGGCTGGCGCCGAGCGCGGCAGCAGGACGAGCTCGGACTCAGTGTGCATCTCGGTCGACTCCAGCGTGTGGTGCCCGGCTGCCACGTCCGGGCACCGCGCACCGTCAGTTCTCGATGTGATCGAGCATGTCAGACAGGCTTTCGATGGACCACGTCACGCGGGGGTGAGTCGCCGCGTCACCGATGCCGAAGCACGTGAAGCCACCCGCGACCGCGGCGTCGACACCCGCTCGCGCGTCCTCGACGACGGCGCACTGCGCGGGGGTGAGAGCCAGGAACTCGGCCGCCCGCAGGAACACCTCGGGGTCGGGCTTGCTCCGCGTGATGTTCTCGCCGTCGGAGATCGCGTCGAACCAGTCACGCAGCCCGACCTTGTCGAGGATGAGCTTGGCGTTGCGGCTGGACGACCCGATCGCGAGCCGTAGCCCGCGGTCCCTCAGCGTCGCGAGCGTCGACCTCACCTCGTCGGTGACGTCCTGCGGCGTCAGGCCGTCGAGAAGCTCGCGGTAGACCCGGTTCTTGTCGTCGGCCAGCACCTGCTTCTCGGTCGCCGACACCTCGAACGTCCCGAGCGACAGGACGATGTCGAGGCTCTCCATGCGCGAGACGCCACGCAGGCGGTCGTTGTCGTGCCGGGTGAACGGGATGCCGAGCCTCTCGGCGATCGAGAGCCAGGCCTGGAAGTGCAGCTCGTCGGTGTGGACGAGGACGCCGTCCAGGTCGAACACGAGGCCGCGGAGGCCGCTCACAGGTGGGTGTCCCACTGGCCGCAAAAGGCGTCGACGGGGCTGCTCCCGGCGAACGGCGCCTTTCCTTGGAGTGCCGCGAGGAGCGTCTCAAGCACGACGGGCGACGAACCGTAGGTGTTGATCAAGGTGCGCACGCGCGGCACGTCGAACAGGTGGTATGGGTTCTCGAACGACACGAAGACCGTCGGGACGGAGTGCACGTACGCCGGGACGTTCGCCCCCATGGGCTCCGCCCACTCGATCCGCACGACGGTCTGGTTGGACCGCGTCGAGAGGTTCGCCAGGTAGAGGACCAGGTCATGGCGCTCGGTGACGTCGGTCGTCGGCGCCGCCATCCCCTCCCAGCCGCCGCCGGGCTCGAACCGGGTCACGTCGTGCCCAGCCTCCACGAGGGCGTCGACGAACTGCTCGACCGCCCCGGCGCGTGCGCCCTGCCCGATGGGGCTGCCGCCGTTCTGCAGGTCGTAGACGAGCACCCGGGGGTAGCGCTCGCGGGTGATCGGCAGGACGCCCGGCTCCTCCTTGACCAGCGTGATGGACGAGGCGGCGACCTCGCGCGCGGTCGCGCTGTGGTCCGGGTCCGCCAGGACCCCCGCGGCGCCCTGCGCAGGCAGGTTGGTCCCGCGGTGGAGCCCGAGCGACGCCTTCAGCGCGAGGATGCGCGTCACGGCCTCGTCCAGCCGCTCCGGGGTGATGACGCCGTCCCGGATCCCGGCCCGCATGTAGCCGAAGTCCTCGTCGAGGTTCTTCGTGAAGAGGAACATGTCGCACCCGGCGGCGATCACCCGCGGCACGGCCTGGGATCGGGGCAGGACCGACGCGAGCCCGGCCATCGTGGTCGAGTCGGACACCACGAGGCCGTTGAACCCGAGCCGGTCGCGGAGCAGGTCGTTCAGCAGCTCCTCGGCGACCACGCCCGGAAGGATGTCGCGGTCCGCGACGCCGGGCCGCAGGGCACGGCTGTAGGCGGGGAGCATGATGTGCCCGACCATGACGGTCTTCACGCCTGCAGCGATGGCGGCGCGGTACACCACGCCGAAACTGTCGTCCCACTCCTCGACCGACATCGTGTTGACGGACGCCAGCAGGTGCTGGTCGCGCTCGTCCACGCCGTCTCCCGGGAAGTGCTTCGCGGACGCCGCGAGGCCCTGCGCCTGGATCGCCTCGACGTACTCCGCGCCCATCGCCGCCACGGTCGCGGCGTCGGCGCCGAACGTCCGCGTGTTCGTGATCGGATTGCGGAAGTTCAGGTCGATGTCGACGACCGGCGTGAAGGCCCAGTTGATGCCGAGCGCGCGCGCCTCACGACCGATGACCGTCGCCGCCCTGCGGACGTGGTCGGTGCTGCCGGTCGCGGCGAGCGCCATGTTCGAGCCGACGTGCGTCGCCTCCTGCACCGTCTGTGACGCGCCTCCTTCGAGGTTCGCCGAGATCAGGAGCGGGACTGTGGCGGTGCTCTGCAGCGTGGTCACCGTGGCGGCAGCGTCGGCGGCGGTCATCGTGCGCAGCATCACGCCACCTACGTGCAGCCCTCGCGTGAGGTAGCCGAGGTACTCGGGGTCGCTGGTGTAGGTGATGAGGCAGAAGAGCTGCCCCAGCTTCTCGTCCTCGCCCATCTCGGCGAGAGTCGTGCGGACCCAGGCGATGCCGTCGTCGTCGAGCGAGAAGGGGGCTGCGGTCAGGTCGATCATGATGCGGATGCTCCGGTGACGGCGGGGACCTCGGCCGGCTTCGCCGGTGAGGAGGGGGCAGCGGGACCCGGCGTGCCGCGGGGGGGCCCCGCGAGCCGGCGCCACGCGCGCTTGAGCCGGTCCTCGTTGCTGAGGTAGGCGAGGAAGCCGACGAGGAGGAGCGCGTTGGCGATCGACTGGGCCGTGCTGGTCAGGCGCAGGGCGGCGAAGGCGAGCCCGATGAGAGTGGTGCAGAAGGCTCCGAGGAGGTAGCCGAGCTTGTCGTTGGAGAAGCGTCCGATGAACCCGCCGATGAACATGGGCAGGAAGGCGGTGAACATCACGCCGATCGACCCGAAGTTCAGCTTCCCGGCCTCGATGTAGCCCATCTGGGAGGCGATGATGAGCCCGACGACGCTCATGAGCCCCCCGCTCACGGCGTAGCAGCCGATCGCGTTGCGCCGCTCGTTCGTACCCGCGGCGACCGCCGCGGCCTGGCCCGTGATCAGCGAGCGGTAGTCGTACCCGAACCGGCTGCGGTCGAAGATGACGAACACCACCGCGAGGCCGGCGACGATGACCAGCAGCATGTTGAGCGGGCTCTTCGAGAACGAGGTCAACCCCGTGTCGAGCAGGAAGCTGACGTTCGCCCCGCCGCTGATCGCGAACGAGACGCCCTCGTAGAGCAGCGTGATGCCGAGCGAGCACACCATCGGCGAAATCCCCAGCCGGACGTAGACGAGGCCCGCGAACACGCCGAGCAGCACTCCGCTGCCGACGGTGACGGCCGCCATGACCACGATCCCGCCGCCGGTGTTGAGGGCGACCGTCGCCCCGATCACGGACGACAGCGTCGCCATGGATCCGAGCGAGAAGTCGAACCGCCCGCTGTTCAGGTTGATGGCCAGCGCCATCGCGGTGAGCATCGTCGTCGCGACGCCCCGGGTGAGCAGCAGCAGGCTGTCGTCGGTGTTGAACAGGGAGACACCGTTGATCGAGCACAGCGCGGTGAGGGCGACGAAGACCGTCACAGGGATGATCAACGTCCCTGTCGCTCGTCGCGTGAAGTTGGCTCCCATCAGCGGTGCCTCCCTGTCCCGTCAGTTCCTGCTCAGAGGAAGAGGTCGGTGTACGAGTACGCGGCCACGAAGTCCTCGAAGTCCTCGTACGTGACGTCCGGGCCGACGAACGGGTCGAGCGTGGCCTTGTCGTAGGCAGGGTGCTCAACCGTGTCGGCGGCCATGTAGGCGGTGAAGTCGTCGACCGACTCGGCCACCCAGTAGCCCTGCTCGAGAGCCAGCGCGGTGTCCGCCGCGCCACGGATCGGGTTGCCCTGGACAGCGTTCAGCGTGGCGACGAAGATCGGACCGATGCTGGAGGTGAACTTGCCGGCGAGGTAGGTGACGGTGCCGGCCTCCATCGCCTGGAGGTTCTCGTCGGTGTAGGCGTCGATGTCGCCGATCTCGATGCCCGACCCGGAGACTGCGGCGCCGAAGACCGCGAAACCGGTGCCGGCGGCAAGGATCACCTCCGGCTTGGAGGAGACAACCGACGCCATGCTGGCCTGCCAGGCGGAGTCGCCGAAGTTCCAGCCCTCCAGGTAGCCCGTGAGCTCGTAGACGTCCGACTCGAACTTGTCGAGCTTGATGGTGCCGTCCGCCATGATCGTGCCGAGGATCGCGTCGTAGTCCTTGGTGCCGGCGTACGAGGTCGACGGCTCCTCCGCCAGCGCGGCGAGCATCCCCGCGGTACGAGCGATGTGCATGTCGATGTAGAACGGCACACCCGCGCCGAAGATCGCGTACTTGGTCTTGCCGGCGTCGACGTAGTGCCTCGCCATGTCGTAGCCAGCCTGCCGCTCGATGTCGAGGCTCGGGCCGATCGCGCCGACGTAGTGCTCGTAGGAGCTGAACTCGTCGTACTGCTCGTCGGTCAGCGTGCCCGTGGCGACGGCGTAGTAGATGCCGGCGTCCTCGGCCATGTCGAGCTGGGCCGGGCGGTCGCCGGACGCGAACGAGATGACGGCCTGACAGCCGCTCGCGATGAAGTTCTCCATCGCACGCTTCTCGGCGTCGGCGTCCGCGAGCTCCTCGGAGTACGTGAACTCGACGTTGTAGTTCGCCTGGATGTACTTCGTGTAGTAGTCCTTGAAGCCGAGCGCCTCGGAGGACGTCGCGTCCGAGACCAGCACGCACATCTTGACCGTCTCACCGGCGTCGGTCCCGGCGTCGCCGGACGGCGCAGCGCCGGCGGAGCCGCCACTGCTGTCGCACGCCGCGAGGCCGAGGGACAGCCCGAGCCCGGCCGCCACAGCGAGTGCGGTGGACCTGGTGATCTTCATCGATCTTCCTTTCGTGGAATTTCGTGGGGCACTTCAGGGGGTAAGTGAGGCCTCAGCGAGGCAGGAGCTTGGTCCGGTGACCGCTGCTCGCGACCCAGACGACGGCGAGGAAGAACGCGGCGCGGACGACCTGGGCGAGGCCGTTTCCCGCGGACGTGGACGCCAGGAGCGTCGTCATCGTCTGGTTGAGCACGGCCATCGAGAGGCCGCCGATGAGTGCGGCGTAGATCCGTGACCGGGGTCCGCCGGAGATGGGCATGCCGCCGAAGACCATGGCGACGAGGACGTTCATCCCGATGTCGGCAGCGGTCGTCGTGGTCAGGGTCGGTGTGCGCAGGACCGTGAGGAATGCGCCGAGCCCGACGCCGAGGCCAGCAATGGCGAACGCCGCGATCGCAGACTTCTTCATCGAGATTCCGGTGAGTTTCGCGGCCATCGGGTTTCCCCCGATGAGCTTCTCCGCGCGGCCCAGGCGAGTGAAGTTGAAGAGGAACACGCAGAGTGCGATGAATGCCGCGGCGACGGCGAACTTGACCGGGAGCGTGTCGTACTCCCGCGCGAACGAGCGGTCGACCCGGATCTGCGCCCCGCCGGTCGTCTGGACCAGCGCGACCGCGACGGCGCCGAGCACCGAGAGCATCGCGACGGTGGTGACGAACACCGGCAGGTCGAACACGGCCGCGAGGGTGGCGCTGATCAACGAGGCGGCGACGGCGGTCCCGATGCAGACCGCAAGCATCGCCCACAGGCTCTCGGTCGCGTTGTAGGTGAGCCCGCCCGCCATGGCCGCGACCAGGGTCGATGCGCCGAGGCTGATGTCGAACGAGCCCATCGAGAAGATGAAGATCGCCCCGGTCGCGATGACGACGATGATCACGGACTGGTTGACGAGCGTCTGCACGCTGTACGACATGTTGACGCCGTGCGCGTTGCCGACGAGGACGAACGTGACGGACAGCGCGATCAGGCCTGCGAGAGGAGCGAGCGCCGCGAGCCGCTCGCGGAGCACGGCACGTCGTGCGACACCGCTGACGGGCTCGCGCCGGGAGGTCTGGGTCAGATCATGCACTGGATGATCTCCATCTCGGTCAGCTCAGGGCTGCGCTCGAACTCTCGCGTGACGCGGCCCTCTTTCATGATCAGTACGCGGTCGCACATCCCCATGAGCTCCGTCATTTCTTCGGAGACCATGACGATGGCTTTTCCTTCGTTCTTGAGGTCAGCCATGAGCTGGTACATCGCCTGCTTGACGCCTACGTCGACGCCACGCGTCGGGCAGTCGAGGATCAAGATCTCGCTGCCGCACGCGATCCATTTGCCGAAGACGACCTTCTGCTTGTTCCCGCCCGAGAGGGTGCCGACCACCTGCGCGGAACTGGTCGCCTTCACGGCCAGCTGCTCCATCGGCCGCTGCACGTAGCGACGCTCGGCGCGCGACGTGATCAGGCCGGCCCGGCCGCGGCCGATGAGCCGCAGGCCGGCGCTCGCGATGTTGTCGCGGATGCTCGCGGTCAGGCTCAGCGACTCGGTGTCGCGATCCTTGGACACATAGCCCATGGCCGCGCGCACGGCTTGCGGCTCGCTGGTGATGCGCCGGCCGCGGGCCGTGACAGTCCCCGCGTCGAGGCGGACCGCCCCGAACAGCGCCTTCCCGAGCTCGTGCATGCCGCTGTGGCTGAGACCGCCGATGCCGACGATCTCGCCGCTGCGCACCTCTAGGCTGACGTCGACGACCTTGGCACCCACGGTCACGCGCTCCGCCGCGAGGACGACCTCCGGTCGCGCGCTCGGCGCCGTGTCCTCGCGGTAGTACTGCCCCTCGAGGTTTCGCCCGATCATCGCCGCACGGATCGCGTCCTCGTCGAACTCGTTCTTGTCGAACGTCCGGATCAGCTCGCCGTCGCGAAGGACCGTGAGGCGGTCGCAGACGGTCATGATCTCTTCGAGGTCGTGGGAGATGAAGACCACCGCGCCGCGCGCCTTCTGCTCCGTGACGAGTCGGTAGAGCGTCTGACGCCCGTCCTGCGACAGGGCCGTCGTCGTCTCGTCGATGACGACCACCTTGGGTCGGTGCATCATCACGCGCGCCAGCTCCACGAGCTTGCGCGCCTGGAAGTCGAGGGATCCTGCGACGGCCGACGGCTCGATCCCCTCGATCCCGGCAGCGGCCAGCGCCTCGGCAGCGCCGAGGCCCATCGCCTTGCGGTCGACGAGTCCGAACCGGCTGAAGCGACGGCTCGCGCCGAGGAACATGTTCTCGGCGACGGTGATCCCCGGGACCGTGCCGCTCTCCTGGACGATCATCCCGACCCCCGCCTCGAGGGCCTCGTTCGTCGATCCCGGTGCCCACGGTGCACCCTGGAACGCCATCTGGCCGCGGTCGGCGTTCTGCTGTCCCGCGATGATCGAGGTGAGGGTCGACTTCCCGGACCCGTTCTCCCCGATGAGGCCGTGGACCTCGCCGTCGCGGAGCTGGAAGTCCACACCCTTGAGTGCACGGACCACGCCGAAGGTCTTCGACATGTCGGTGACGGTGAGGACGTTCTCGCTCGTCATGGCACAGCCTCTCTGCTGCCGGTCTGGGGTGATCGCGTTCATGCTTCGGGGCGTGCGAACGGGCCGACAACGAGGACTGATACGTGGAAGAGCGGCTGCTCTTGCGGTCGAGGACACCCACCGAGCGGTCTCCGAAACCGCGGGCCGTATCCCGACGCGGCGCCTCCACACGAGCAGGCCATAACAGAACGCAGCTCTGCCGCGGCAGCCTCACATCGTTCTGGTGCCGCCGTCGGGACGTTCGGCTCGCATGTCGCCGGTCAGGCCGACTCTGGGACCTCGGTCCCACGAAGCACCTGCCGATCGCGCACGGCGTCGCTCCTGAACGAGGTCAGATCGACGTGGAAGAGTGGCCGCGTGACCTCCCCCGCGCGCCGTCGCCCGTCCGTCGCCGATGTCGCACGGGCGGCCGGAGTCTCCGTGGGAAGCGTCTCGAACGTGCTGAACCGGCCGGACACCGTCCTGCCCGAGACGCGGGAACGCGTCGAGGAGGCGATCCGGAGCCTCTCGTTCGTGCGCAACGGCCCGGCGCGGCAGCTGCGTCGCGGCACCATCACGACCGTCGGCGCCATCGTGCTCGACATCCGCAACCCGTTCTTCACCGACGTCGCCCGCGGGATCGAGGACCGGCTCGCCCTTGACGACCACACGCTGATGCTCGCGAGCTCCGACGACGACCCTGAGCGGGAGTCGAAGTACCTGCGGATGTTCGAGGAGCACGGCGTCCTCGGCCTGCTCGTGGTGCCCACGAGCAGTGCGCACGAGCACCTCGTCGAGATCCAGGAGCGGGGCGTACCCGTCGTCCTGCTCGACGCTCCGTCGTCCACGACCGACATGCCCTCGGTGTCGGTAGACGACGTCGCCGGTGGAACTCTCGCCATGGCTCACCTGTTGAGCCTCGGGCACCACTCGGTGGTCTTCCTCAACGGCCCGCACACGATCCGGCAGTGCCAGGCACGACGCACCGGCGTCGACCGGGCGGTCGAGGCCGCCGGCCTGGCACCGGACCGGGTCGTCGACGAGGTGACGCTGACGACCATGGACGCCTCAGGCGGCGACGCCGCGCTCGCCGCCTGGATCGCCAGGCACGGCGGTCGAGCCCCCGATGCCGTCTTCTGCGTCAACGACCTCGTCGCGATCGGCGTCCAGCGCCGGCTGCGTCGCCACGGCGGCTCGGAGCTCCTCGCTCGGACGGCGATCGTCGGGTACGACGACATCGACGTGGCCGCCGAGCTCGCGCAGCCGCTGACCTCCGTCCGGCAGCCCACGCACGAGATGGGGTACGCGGCGGCGAACGTGCTCCTGCACGGTGCGGAGCGGAGCGACGCGGAGCACATCGTGTTCCAACCCGAGCTCGTCGTCCGCGCCTCGACCGTCCAGGACCCCGCCGCTTCCTCCACGCGCCCTTAAGACGAGTGGGAGCTCACCTCGAACACTCGACCGCACCGGCTCGTGGCTCGTTCCGCCAGGGGGACCTTCGGCCCTCCGGCAGCGGCCGGCGGCCTGATGTCCTTCTCTCCAGTGTATGAATCGATTCACGAGGAGACCGCCATGGCGCAGCGCATGATCTGGAACCAGACCGCCTACTTCGGGCCGGGAGCGGTCGACGTCATCCCCGACGAGCTCCGCCGTCGCGGGTTCCGCAAGGCGCTCGTCGCGAGTGACCAGGCACTTGTGGACACGGGCGTGACGGCGCGCGTCACCTCGCTCCTGGACAGGGCAGAGTTCGCCTACGAGGTCTACAGCGACGTCCTGCCGAACCCGCCGATCGAGAACGTCCAGGCGGGCGTCGCGGCGTTCGCCGCCGCCGGCGCCGACGTGCTGATCGCGGTGGGCGGCGGCTCGCCGCAGGACACCTGCAAGGCGATCGGCATCATCACCGCCAACCCCGAGTTCTCCGACGTTCGGTCGCTCGAGGGCGTCGCGCCGACGAGGAATCCCTCGGTGCCGATCATCGCGGTCCCCACGACCGCGGGTACCGCGTCCGAGACGACGATCAACTACGTCATCACCGACGTCGAGCGGCAGCGCAAGTTCGTCTGCGTCGACCCGCACGACATCCCGGTCCTCGCGGTCGTGGACCCGCAGATGATGGCGACGGCACCGCGCGCGCTCAAGGTCGCGACCGGCCTCGACGCCCTGACCCACGCCATCGAGGGATACACGACCAAGGGCGCATGGGAGCTCTCGGACCTGTTCCACCTCAAGGCGATCCAGATCATCGCCGGAGCACTCGCCGACGCCGCCGACGGCGACGAGGCGGCCGCCGACCGCATGGCACTCGGACAGTACGTCGCCGGCATGGGCTACTCGAACGTCGGACTCGGGCTCGTGCACGCGATGGCTCATCCGCTGGGCGCCATGTACGGCGCACCGCACGGCGTCGCGAACGGCATTCTGCTCGCACCCGTCATGGCATTCAACGCCGCTGCATCGGGCGAGAAGTACCGCGACATCGCCGCGGCGTTCTCCATCCCGAATGCTGATGCCATGCCGCTCGAGCGCGCTCGCGAGGCGGCTGTCGACGCCGTCGCCGACCTCACACGCCATCTGGGGAACCCGACCTCGATCACCGATGTCGGGGCCTGCGCTGCCGACATCCCTGCGCTGGCCCAGGCGGCGTTCGACGACGTGTGCGCGGGGGGCAACCCTCGCGAGGCGTCCGTCGCCGAGATCGAGGCGCTGTACCGCTCGCTGCTGTGACCCGACAGAGGGCGCGGGCGATCGCCCGCGCCCTCTGCGGGACGGACCCGGCGGGTGGACTGCATCCGCACCCTGCGCCCCGTCACGCCTCGGCGATGGCGGAGCGTGTGCGCAGCGACCTACGGCGCCGTTCGCTGCGCACACTCGACGGCGAGGACGTGTGCGGCCGTACCCATCGAGCTCGCGGCCGCCGCCGCGCCGTCGTGCCCCTTCGCGGTCTCGACGACCGCCTCGATGACGAACCAGACGGCGAGCTCCGCGTACTCGACACAGTCGGTGGGAGTCAGATCGACCGCGACACCGCCGTGCGCGTCGATGGCGCTCAACCACGAGTCGAGCGCTTCGGCTACGGGCGCAAGACGAGCGGTCGTCGCCTCGTCGGCCGGTGCCGAGCGAGCGAGGGCGTCGACCGCGCTCGGAAGGTCGTCGCGAACCGCGACCAGGAACCGGAACGTCTCCGCTCGAAAGGCCTCGACGGCCAATAGCAGTGTCGATTCGCTCGTCAAGCCCTCCTGGGGTCGTGACGAAACCGCACGGACTCCCCCGTTCGCGCCGTCATGGACGCATGGTCGGACGGCCGCGTGGAGGATGTCAGGTCCCTTAGGGGCCGCGGAAAGGGCAGACCGGGGTCGCTCTGTGGCTTGACCCAGGACGAAGGTCCCCCTTAGCCTGAATCGATTCGTGCTCCCGCTCAAGGAAGACGGCGATGTCGAACTCTGTGGTCTCCGACCTGGTCAACCGCTCCAACCGGCTGGGCTCCGACCCGCGCGTGACCAATTACGCCGGCGGGAACACCTCCGCCAAGGGGGTCGCGACCGACCCCGTGACCGGCCAGGACGTCGAGCTCCTGTGGGTCAAGGGCTCCGGGGGCGACCTGGGGACGCTCACGCCGAAGAACCTCGCGGTGCTGCGGCTGGACCGGCTGCGCGCCCTGGTCGACGTCTACCCGGGCGTGGACCGCGAGGACGAGATGGTCGCGGCGTTCGACTACTGCCTGCACGGCAAGGGCGGTGCCGCGCCGTCGATCGACACCGCGATGCACGGCCTGGTCGACGCCGCGCACGTCGACCACCTGCACCCCGACGCAGGGATCGCGATCGCGACCGCGGCCGACGGTGAGGAGCTCACGCACGAGATCTTCGGCGACTCCGTCGTGTGGGTGCCGTGGCGCCGGCCGGGGTTCCAGCTCGGGCTCGACATCGCCGAGATCCAGGCGAAGAACCCGCAGGCCATCGGCTGCGTGCTCGGCGGGCACGGCATCACCGCGTGGGGAGACACGTCGGCCGAGGCCGAGCAGCGGTCGCTCGAGATCATCCGTTCCGCCGAGGCGTACATCGAGGAGCGCACGCGCGCGCTCGCCGCCGAGGGCGGCCACCCGTTCGGGGCGGTCGTCCCGGGCTTCGAGCCGCTGCCCGAGGCCGAGCGCCGGGAGCGGGCCGCCGCGCTCGCGCCCGTGATCCGCGGGATCGCGTCCGCCGACCGCCCGCAGGTCGGCCACTTCACGGACTCCGACGTCGTGCTCGACCTCCTGTCCCGCGAGAAGCTCGCGCCGCTGGCCGCGCTCGGCACGTCCTGCCCGGACCACTTCCTGCGCACCAAGGTGTCGCCGCTCGTGGTCGACCTGCCCGCGACGGCACCCGTCGAGGACGTGGTCGCGCGCCTGCGCTCGCTGCACTCCGAGTACCGCCAGGCGTACCAGGCGTACTACGACCGGCACGCGACCCCCGACAGCCCGGCGATCCGCGGTGCCGACCCCGCGATCGTGCTCGTGCCCGGCGTCGGGATGTTCTCGTTCGGCAAGGACAAGCAGACCGCGCGCGTCGCCGGCGAGTTCTACGTCAACGCGATCAACGTCATGCGCGGGGCCGAGGCGATCTCGACCTACCGGCCCATCGACGAGGCCGAGAAGTTCCGCATCGAGTACTGGGCGCTCGAGGAGGCCAAGCTCCAGCGCATGCCCGCGCCCAAGCCGCTCGCCACGCGCGTCGCGCTCGTCACCGGCGCCGGGTCCGGCATCGGACGGGCCATCGCCGAGCGGCTCGCGGCCGAGGGGGCGTGCGTCGTGATCGCCGACCTCAACCTGGCGGGGGCGCAGGAGGTCGCGGACGCGCTCGGCGGGCCCGACGTCGCCGTCGCGGTCGAGGCCGACGTGACCTCGGAGCAGGCCGTCGCGGCGCTCGTCCGCGAGACCGTGCTGGCGTTCGGCGGCGTCGACCTGGTCGTGAACAACGCCGGGCTGTCGATCTCCAAGCCGCTGCTGGAGACCACGGTCAAGGACTGGGACCTGCAGCACGACGTCATGGCCCGCGGCTCGTTCCTCGTCGCCCGCGAGGCCGCGCGCGCCATGATCGCGCAGGGGCTCGGCGGCGACATCGTCTACATCGCGTCGAAGAACTCGCTGTTCGCCGGCCCGAACAACATCGCCTACTCCGCGACCAAGGCCGACCAGGCGCACCAGGTCCGGCTGCTCGCCGCCGAGCTCGGCGAGCACGGCATCCGCGTCAACGGCGTCAACCCCGACGGGGTCGTGCGCGGGTCCGGCATCTTCGCGGGCGGCTGGGGTGCGCAGCGCGCGGCCGTCTACGGCGTGCCCGAGTCCGAGCTCGGCGCGTACTACGCGCAGCGCACGCTGCTCAAGCGCGAGGTCCTGCCGGAGCACGTCGCCGCGGCGGTCTTCGCCCTGACGGGCCCCGACCTCGTCCAGACCACGGGCCTGCACGTCCCGGTCGACTCCGGCGTGGCGGCGGCGTTCCTCCGATGACCCCGCCCCGTCACCACCCTGCACGAGAAAGAAGCCCGATCGTGACCGACCGCCAGATCCCGAAGTGGTCCGAGCTCAAGCCGCTGCTGCGGGCCAAGCCGCTGCGTCTGAGCCCGACCGACAGGCGTCTGGAGGACGCACTGACCATCGGGGACCTCCGTACGGTCGCCCGCAAGCGCACGCCGCGATCGGTCTTCGACTACACGGACGGCGCCGCCGAGGGCGAGATCAGCCTGCGTCGGGCTCGGTCGCTCTTCCGGAACCTCGAGTTCCGGCCGTCGATCCTGCACGACGTCTCCGGCATCGACACCACGACGACGATGCTCGGCAAGCCGTCGTCCGTGCCGTTCTCGTTCGCGCCGACCGGATTCACCCGGATGATGCATCATGAGGGTGAGCGAGCCGTGGTGCGGGTCGCCGAGCGGCGCGGCATCCCCTATGCCCTCTCCACGATGGGCACGACGTCGATCGAGGAGGTCGCCAAGGCTGCGCCTGACGCGCGCAAGTGGTTCCAGCTGTACGTCTGGAAGGACCGGTCCGCGGGCGAGGACCTCATGGCCCGCGCGAAGGCCGCGGGCTTCGAGGCGCTGCAGCTCACGGTCGACGTCCCGGTCGCGGGAGCCCGGCTCCGCGACGCCCGCAACGGCTTCTCGATCCCCCCGGCGCTCACGGTCAAGACCGTGCTCGACGCCGGGATGCATCCCGCGTGGTGGATCAACCTCCTGACGACGGAACCGCTGAAGTTCGCGTCTCTCTCCACCTGGGACGGCACCGTCGCCGAGCTGCTCGACAAGCTGTTCGACCCGTCGATGACGATCGCGGACCTGGAGTGGCTGCGCGCCTCGTGGGACGGGCCCCTGATCATCAAGGGCATCCAGACGGTCGACGACGCGCGCCGTGTGGTCGATGCGGGAGCCGACGCCATCGTGCTGTCGAACCACGGTGGACGGCAGCTCGACCGGGCTCCCGTCCCGGTCCGGCTCCTGCCGGACGTCGCGGAGGCGATCGACGGGCGCGCCGAGGTCTGGGTCGACACGGGGATCATGTCGGGCGCCGACGTCGTCGCGGCCCTGGCGCTCGGTGCCGACGCGACGATGGTCGGCCGCGCCTACCTGTACGGCCTCATGGCCGGTGGTGAGCGCGGCGTCGACCGAGCGGCGGAGATCCTGAGCCGGGAGGTTCGCCGCACCATGGCGCTCCTCGGCGTGAGCAGCGTGTCCGAGCTCGGGCCGCAGCACGTCCGGCTCCCCTGACCCGCCCTCCTGCTTGAATCCTTACAAGCGACTCCGTCCGGCCGATAGGAACGACGAGTAGCGCGTGTCGCGACGAGCGACGGTGCCGTCAGACCGACCCGCGCCTGCATGTAGAGCGAGGATCGATGCCGACGGCCAACGCGACGACCGACAGCACACCACCCGGTGGCGGGACACCGGCGCAGCCCAGCGGGAGCAAGTCGACGCCACGCACCTCGCGACGTCGCCGTCCACGCGTCACCACGGCGTTGGTCTCCTCCGCCGCGTGGGTGGTCGCCGCAGCGGCGGCAGTCGTCCTCGTGCCCGCCATCAGCAACAACCACCTCGTGTCCGCGGGCGTCCTCATCCTCGGCGTGGCTGCGTCCGCGACGTCGTCCCTGCTCGTCGGCCTCCGCATCGAACGCGACGTGCGAGACATCGCACGGTACGTCCGTGCTCCTCGCCCCCCGGGGGCCGGCCGCCTGACACCGGCGTTCCGTGAGACCCAGGCCTGCGCGTCCGCGGTAGAGACCGTCATCGACGACGCCGCAGGGCGGTCGGCCGGTCTCGCCGATGCCGCGGCTGCTCTCGGTGCAGGCCTCGACGGCCTCGCCGACGCCGGGCGAAGTGTCTCGATGCGTTCTGCCGGGGTCAGCGGGCATGCGGCGGATGTGGCCGACGCCGCCGGGCGCGTCTCCGCGAGCATCCAGTCGGTCTCGGTCGCTACTGGGCAGATGACCTCAGCGATCGCGGAGATCGCCGAGAGCGCCAGCAAGGCGTCCCACGTCGCCCAGGTGGCGTCCGGGATGACGACTCAGGGCATCGCGACGGTCAGTCGCCTGACCGACTCGTCCGAGGAGATCGGCAAGGTTCTCAAGCTGATCACCTCGATCGCGGAGCAGACGAATCTCCTCGCCCTCAACGCCACGATCGAGGCCGCTCGCGCCGGTGACGCCGGCAAGGGCTTCGCGGTGGTCGCCGGCGAGGTCAAGGAGCTTGCGCAGAGCACGGCTCAGGCGACGGAGGGGATCGCCCGGCAGGTGGAGGCGATCCTCAGCGACGTCGCGACGACCCAGACCGCGATCACGAGCGTGAACGAGGTGATCGACGAGATCACCGAGTACCAGGCGACGATCGCGGCCGCGGTCGAGGAGCAGAGCGCTACTACCCGTGCGATCGCGGACGGAGTCGCCGACGCCGCTGCCGCCTCGGACGAGATCGCGTCGACGATCACCGGAGTCGCGACGGCGACGCGAGAGGCAGCTGAACTGTTGGCCACGCTCCAGGACTCCGGCCAGCACGTGGGCGTCACCTTCGGCGCCCTGCATGGTCGAATCGCTCAGCTCTCGGCGTAGCCGAGGCTCGAAGCCCGAGCGTTCGCGGCGGCACCGTCGCCCGGCGGGCCGTCACGTCGACAGCGAAGGGGCACGTCGGAGACGACGCGCCCCTTCGCTGTCCTCACTGCTGGCCGCCGCCTCGGCTGGGCAGGACGACGAGAACGCCGACGACCGCAGCGGCCACAGCGACGCAGCCGACGGCCGCCGTCAGTCCGCCGACGGCGGCCGCCAGCGCACCCATCACGAGCGGGGTCAGGAATTGGCCGCCGAAGAAGGCCGACTGCCACAGGCCCGTCGATCGGCCTCGCTCATCGAAGCGGACGTTGGACAGCGCCCAGGTGACGAGCGACGGCAGCAGGAGGCCGGAGCCTGCCGACGCGATGATCGCACCGACCACGACGCCAGCGACTCCCGGGACAGCCCACACCGCCCCGAGGCCGATCGCCTGGAGCCCGAAGGCGATCGACAGCAACGCGCGCTTCGGGAAGGCCGACACGCGGGCGAACGCCAGCGCACCGCACGCGGTCGCGAGTGACGCCACCGCGGCCACAGCTCCGATCGTCCGTGTGTCGGACACCGCGACCCCCGCGCCGACCAGCAGGTAGCTGATCTCGATGATGAGGACGTAGAAGGTGAAGCCGCCGAAGAGCGTGACGACGAGCGGGAACGCGAGCTCCCGCCACGGCACCCGCGCGCGCGACCGGTCTGCGGCCTCGGCCTCCGGTGCGGCGTCCGGTGACGGCTCCCACAGCGAGACGATCATCGGCACGGCGATGATCGCCCCGACCGCGTAGACCCAGAACGGCGTGTGCCAGCCGCTGACACCGAGCGCGCCGCCGACCGCGATGAAGACGGTCGCGGCCAGCGTGGTCACCACGGTCTGCAGGCCCAGGTACGTGTTGCGCCGCTTCTCCTCGTGGAAGTAGTCGATGATCAGCGTCGTGCAGACGGTCATGATCGCCGCCTCGCACACGCCCACGAGAACTCGGCTGGCCAGGATCGCGTGCAGGTCGTCGAGCCAGACCGGCGCGGTCCCCGCGAGGGCGTAGGCGAACATCGCGACGACGAGCAGGGTCTTGCGTCCGAGCCGGTCGACGATCTGCCCGGCGAACGGGGCGAACAGAGCGATGACGAGCGCCGGCACCGCGACAACCATGGGGACGAGGACGTCGGCACCGGGGACGGCGGCGAACTCCTCCGAGAGCTGCGGAAGGATCGGCGTGAGGAGCACCGAGCCCAGGACCGGCATGCACGAGCCGGCGAGAAGCAGGACGGCCTGCCAGACGCCGGCCCGACGGACCGTGGGTGTGAGGGTGATGGAGCTGTTCGTCATTGAACCTCCAGGTGGGTGGTGGCCCACGCGGTGCGTGCGTGAGCATCAGCGCGCGGTCGTGGCCAGCGGCGACCCACGCACGCCGTCGTGGACGTCGTGCTCGTGCCCTGGCCGCGACGCTGCGGCGGGACCATTCGAGGGCCGGCGGCCGCGGGCCGCAACGGGCGTTCTGGTGATGGTCGGCATCATCGGGACCGATCGCCGGCGAAGCTCGAACGGACCTCGCGTGCGCGTGTCGCCCTCGCGGCGACGCACCGTCTCAGCCGGCCGCGACCGCCCGATACTGGGCCGGGACGTCGTCGATCCGCCCCCCGTGACCCAGCGCGAGTGCCGCACGCCACAGCAGTTGAGCACGCGCCGGCACCGATGCCCTGAACGACGTCCGCGCGCCGTCGAGGTCGTTGAACGCGATCTCCCACGCGTCCGCGGGGAGGTCTCGCCACTCGACGTCGAGGTGGATCGCTGCGTGCTGGGCGAGGTTCCGCAGGGCCTGGGGCGGCAGCGTCGCCGTGAACGACTCGACCTCGTCCCGCTCGGCCGACGACGACCACAGCGGCTCGTAGTGTCCCGCGACGGCCCACTCCGTCCTCCGTGTCATCGACCTCGCGTCGAGTGCGACGTGCGCGACAAGACGCCGTCGTGTCCAGCCGGGCACCGCGCTCGCTTCGTCGAGCGCTGCGTCGGGGACGCCCCGGAGCTGTCGCGCGTAGTACGCCTGAGCTCGACGGGCCAGCAACAGGTCGGCGCGGATCGTCGGGTCGTCCGTGCGGTCGGTCCGCGCCGGCATGGGTCAGTCCCGACCGGGGACGTAGGAGCGCGCGAATCCGAGTGCGTCGATCACCGGACCGTCGTTGAACCGGAAGAGGTCGAGCTGGCTCTCCGCTGCCAGCGACCACGAGGTCCAGCTCGGCACGACGAAGAGATCCCCCTTCTCGAGCGAGTGCTCCTCACCGCCCAGGGTCACGATGCCCGCCCCCTCGAACACCTGCCAGACCGACGATCCCACCTCGTGCCGCGGAGGCGTCGAGGCACCCGGGCGCAGACGGTGGAACTCCGCGCGCAGCGTCGGCATGACGTCTCCCCCGGTCGTCGGGTTCACGTACCGGATCGCCGCGTGCCCCTGCTCGACCGTGGCCGGCTGCCCCTCGTCCTCGAGCGCGAGCTGTTCGGTGAGCGCACGGTCGGTGTGCTCCCAGCGGTAGGCCATCAGGGGTGAGCTGGTACGCGCCTCGAGCTCGCTCAGCGGGCGCAGGCCCGGGTGCGCCCACAGTCGCTCGTTCCGCGACACCGACGGTGACGCCTCGTCCGTGACCCGCTCCGAGCCGAACTCGAAGAAACCCACGTCGGTGTAGTGCGACAGCGGGACGTCGAGCCCGTCGATCCAGGCCATCGGCTGGTCCGTGTCGTTGTGGTGCCCGTGGAAGTGCCATCCCGGGGTCAGCAGGAGGTCGCCGCGTCGCATCGCGACCGGGTCGCCGTTCACGACGGTCCAGACGCCTTCGCCCTCGATCACGAACCGGAAGGCATTCTGGGCGTGGCGGTGCTCGGGGGCCGTCTCGTGCCGACCGAGGTACTGGATCGCGCACCACAAGGTGGGTGTGGCGTAGGCCGTCCCCGGCAGGCCAGGATTTGCCAGGCCGATCGCCCGCCGCTCGCCGCCTCGCCCGACCGGGACGAGCGCGCCAGACCGCTTCGCGATGTCGAACAGTTGCTTCCACCGCCACACGTACGGCACCGCCCGGGGCGACGGGGCCATGGGCATCAGGTCGTCACGCTGCGTCCACAGCGGGCTCGTGCTGATCGCAGCGAAGTCCTCGTACAGACGCGCCAGCTCGGGCGTGTCGGCGGTCCCGTCCATCTGCTTCATCGCAGGCCTCTCGTCGAAGTCGAGAGTCGTTGGTATCCCACGCCCTCGAGCGCCGACAAGGACATCGCCCACTGCCTGACATCAGAACTCATGATGCGGGGGATCACGGATCCACGGCTTCACGGTGTGCGCGAGCCGACTCATCCTGATGTCCCCGCCGACGTCGGCGTGCCCGTGCAACGAAGGACGGATCTGGACGTGCCCCACCCTGCCTCGCTCCCCTCGACCACCGCCTTCGGGCTCGGCATGTTCCTCGCCGGCGGCCGCCGCTTCCCCGGACTCGTCGTCGGGGCGGAGGTGCTCGACCTCTGCTCGCTCCCGCAGCGCTTCACGCCTGTGCGGACGACCAGCGAGATCCTCGCGGACTGGGAGCACGCCCTCCCGACACTTGCGCTGCTGGCCGACGAGCGCCCAGGTCTCTGGCAGCCGCTCGACCGGCTGACGGTCCTTCCGCCGGTGACTCCACGCCAGATCGTCCAGGCGGGGGCGAACTACCGGACGCACGTCATCGACCTCGCGGTGAAGCACACCGAGCTGTCCGCCGGGCGGTCGGAGAGCGACGTGCGCGCCGAGGCGGCGGCCATGATGGACGAGCGGGCGCGCACGGGGATCCCCTATCTGTTCGCAGGTCTGCCGTCCGCAGTCACCGGTGCGTTCGACGCGGTGCGGCTCCCCGGCTACAGCGACCAGCACGACTGGGAGCTCGAGCTCGTGGCCGTGATCGGTCGGCCGGCGTACCAGGTCTCGCGCGACGACGCGCTCGACCACGTCGCGGCATACACGATCGCGAACGACCTGACGACGCGGGACCTGGTCTTCCGGCAGGACATGCCGGAGATCGGCACCGACTGGCTGCGCGCCAAGAACGCGCCCGGGTTCCTGCCGCTGGGGCCGTACCTGGTGCCCTCGGCGTTGGTGGGCGCCCCGGGCGACCTGCGTCTGACGTTGTCGCTGAACGGCGAGATCAAGCAGGACGAGTCCGCGAAGGACATGCTCTTCGACGTCGCCACCCTCGTGTCCCACGCGTCGCACTACGTCGCTCTGAACCCCGGCGACCTGGTGTTGACGGGGAGCCCGGCCGGCAACGGGATGCACTGGCGCCGGTTCCTGCGGCCCGGGGACGTCGTCGACGCGTCGATCTCGGGACTGGGTGCTCAGCGGACCGAGTTCGTCGACGCGACGACGGGTGCCTGGGCATGACGACGCTCGACGGCATCGTGGGGCTGCAGCCGGAGTCGCTCGACCGCAGCGATCCCGAAGGGGTGATCGCGCTGCTCGCGCGGGCATGCTCCAACACGGGTCGATGGGGAGCGGACGACGCGCTCGGCACGCTCAACCACATCGACGAGGAGACGAGGGCTGTCGCGGCCGGGCTCGTCCGACGAGGGCGGGCGTTCTCGCTGTCACTGCCGTTCGACGCGAACGGCCCGCAGAACGGCTGGCGTCGGCGCACCAACCCCGTGCACACGATGCTCGACACCGGCATCGACGCCGAGCGCGGCATCCAGGGCTTCCCGCACGGCCTCGGGGGTGCAGACGACGTCGTCGCGATGCCCCTGCAGTGCTCCACGCAGTGGGACGGGCTCGGCCACATCTTCGATCACGGCATCGCGTACAACGGTCGACGGGCAGGCGACGTCGTGACGAGCGCGGGCGACCAGGTGACAGGCATCGAGACAGCGGCGGCGCACATCGCCGGCCGTGGTGTGCTGCTCGACGTCGGACGTCTCCTCGGCGACGACGACCACGGCACCGGCGGGGAGCTGCCCGACGGCTTCGCGATCACGACCGACCACCTCCACGCCTGCATCGAGCAGCAAGGACCCACCGCGCGGATCGGGCGGGGCGACGTCGTGCTGGTCCGGACCGGACGACTGGCGCGAGCACGACGGGAGGGCTGGGGCCAGTACGCCGGCGGACCGGCACCCGGGCTCTCGATCACGACCGCAGGCTGGCTGCACCGCTCGGACATCGCGGCGATCGCCACGGACACGTGGGGCTTCGAGGTACGCCCCAACGAGTTCGACGACGCGTTCCAGCCTCTGCACCAGGTCGTCATCCCCCACGTCGGCCTCTACGTCGGGGAGATGTGGGACCTCGACGCACTCGCCGCCGACTGCGCCGAGGACGGCGTCTTCGACTTCTGGCTCACGGCAGCCCCCATCCCGTTCACGGGTGCGGTCGGAGCACCCGTGAACCCTCTCGCAGTCAAGTAGCGCATCGTTCTCAAAGGAGCGGACATGCCCGCAGTCAGCAAGGTCCTCGTCGTCGGTGGGGGTGCAGCAGGCGCGGCCTCGGCCATCCTGCTCGCCGAGGCAGGCGTCGAGGTCGACCTCATCGAGATCAAGCCCGACATCGTCACCCTGGGATCCGGGATCACGCTTCAGGGCAACGCGCTGCGCGTCCTGAGGGGCCTCGGCGTGTGGGACCGCGTCGAAGCAGCCGGCTACGGCTTCAACGAGCTGGGCCTCCGCGCGCCCGACCCGGCCGGGACCCTCCTCGCCGTGCTGCCCGATGCACGCACCGGCGGCCCGGACCTCCCCGCGACGGTCGGGATGCCGCGACAGGAGCTCGCTCGCATCCTGCACGACCGCGCGACCCAGGTGGGCGTTAAGATCCGCCTCGCGACGACCTGCACCGGACTCGACCAGGACGAGAACGGTGTCGACGTGGAGCTCTCGGACGGCTCGGACGGTCGGTACGACCTCGTCGTCGGCGCCGACGGCATCCGGTCGTGGACCCGCCGGATGCTGGGCGTCATGCTCGAGACCCGCTCGACCGGGATGGGGATCTGGCGCGCGTTCACCACCCGCCCCGCCAGCGTCACGCGCACCGACCTCTTCTACGGCGGTCCCTCGTACATCGCCGGCTACTGCCCCACCGGGCCTGACTCGCTCTACGCCTACATCGTCGAGCCGGCCCAGGATCGCAGCGGGCTCACGCCCGACGAGCAGCTGACAGAGATGCAGCGACTCTCCGAGGCGTACGGCGGGCCGTGGGACGAGATCCGGTCGACCCTCACCGACGCCTCGAGGATCAGCTACACCTGGTTCGAGACCCATGTGCTCGACGAGCCGTGGAACCGGGGGCGGGTCGTTCTCATCGGTGACGCGGCGCACGCCTGCCCCCCGACGCTCGCGCAGGGGGCTGCACAGGCGCTCGAGGACGCCGCCGTCCTGGCGGAGCTGCTGCTGACTCGCGCTGCGGTCGACGCCGGTCTCTGGGCGGAGTTCACCGCACGTCGGTACTCGCGGGCACGCACCGTCGTGGAGGCGTCCGTCCAGCTCGGGCAGTGGCTGCTCGACGGCGAGCGCGGCGATGTCCCGGCGCTCATGGGCCGGATCGCCGCGCTCGTCACGGACCCTGCATGACCGGCTCGACCACGGAACAGACGCCCCTGCCGGTCGTCGACGTCCACGCTCACGTCGTCGTACCGGCGGTCGAGCAGCTCGTCGCCCACGAGCCGGGCCTCGCCGCGCAGCGTCACCTCGACGCCCGCCGGAACGGGGCCGAGTCGACCGCCGTCTCGGCCGTGATGGTCCAGGAACGCGGCTCCTTGCTGGTCCGCACCGACGAACGTGTCGAACTGATGGACGGTCAGGGAGTCGACGTCCAGGTCCTGGCGCCGTCGCCTGCGCAGTACCACTACTGGGCCGCGGAGCCACTCGCACTCGACCTGGCACGCCGTCTTCACGACGGGGTCGCCACGGCCGTGCAGGCCACGCCGGAACGGCTCACGGGGCTGGGAGTCGTCCCCCTGCAGCATCCGCACCTCGCGGTCGCGGCACTCAGAGACGCGCTCGCCCACGGGCTGCGTGGCGTCGAGATCTCGTCGCACGCGCCGGACCCACGCGGAGGGACCGTCGAGCTGTCGGACCCCCGGCTCGAGGACTTCTGGGCCGAGGCGGCCGCACGACGCGCGGTCGTGTTCGTCCACCCGTTCGGGTGCACACTCGACGAGCGACTGGACCGCTGGTACCTCTCGAACACGGTCGGTCAGCCGGTCGAGACGGCGGTCGCTCTCTCCCACCTGGTGTTCGCCGGGGTGCTCGACCGGCATCCAGACCTCCGGGTCCTCGCCGCGCACGGCGGCGGGTACCTGCCGACCTATCTCGGCCGCAGCGACAGGGCGTGGAAGGTCCGGTCCGACGCACGGACGTGCGTCCGTCCTCCGAGCACGTACCTGCGCGAGCTGTGGTTCGACTCCGTCGTGCACGACTCCCGTGCCCTGCGCTCGCTCGTCGACGCGGCGGGCGTCGACAGGGTGTGCCTGGGCAGCGACTTCCCGTTCGACATGGGGTCTGACGACCCGGTCGGCGATCTTCGGGCCTCTGTGCTGACCGCCGACGAGACGAGTGCGATCGAGCGGATCAACGCCCACCACCTCGGTCTTATGCCCGGCCTCGCGACCTGACCCGCACGTCTGCTCGCCCCCTCCCGGCGACGGCACGCCCTTGCCGTCCGCCGTCGTCCCCGACGGACGCCGCCCACACCGACAACGGACTGCCGCGGCGCCCGCCTGCCGGAAGGCACGCCCGTGAACCTCGCCAACCTCAACCTCAACCTGCTGACGGCACTCGACGCCCTGCTGCGCGAGCGCAGCGTCACCAACGCCGCCGGCAAGCTCGGTCTCAGCCAGCCTGCGCTCAGCGCCTCACTGGCCCGGCTGCGCCGGCACTTCAACGACCCGCTGCTCGTGCGCGTCGGGAACTCCTACGAGCTCACGCCGTTCGCCGAGCAGCTGGGCGAGCGCACCGGGGCGGCGATGGCCGGTGTGCAGCGCGTCTTCTCGGTCGCTCCGACGTTCGACCCTGCTGCGTCCGACCGTGCGTTCAGCATCCTCGTCGCGGACTACGCGCTCGGGGTTCTCGGCGCGGGCCTCAGCCGGATCGTCGCCGAACGCGCGCCGGGTGTGCGGGTCGAGTTCCACCCGCACACACCGCGGCTGATCGAACGAGCCGACGAGGTGCTGCGCGAGGTGGACGCGATGATCCTTCCGCGCGGCTTCCTCTCCGGCCTCCCGCACCTCGACCTCTTCACCGACACCTGGGTGTGCGTGGTCGACGAGGACCACCCGACGATCGGCGACACCGTCACGCTCGCCGAGCTGGGCCGCAGCCCGTGGGTCGTGAGCTTCCGGTCCTCGTCCGCGTTCACCCCGCCGATGCGGCAGCTCGAGAACCTGGGCGTCGACGTCCAGGTGCAGGTGGTCGTCGAGAGCTTCCTCGCGATCCCCCAGTTCGTCGTCGGCACCGACCGCGTCGCGCTGGTGCAGGAGCGTCTGGTCGCCGAGATGCGACGAGGGCACCGTCTGCGAACCGTGCCGTGCCCGTTCGACGTCATCCCGCTCGTGGAGGCGCTGTGGTGGCACCCATCGCAGCAGCTCGAGCCCGGGCACGCCTGGCTCCGCTCGGTCGTCCTGGAGGCCGCGCGGGGCGTCGACACGTCCTTCTCCCCCCAGGCCGGATGACGACGGGCGGGCCGGTCACGGCGCGTGCAGCAGCAGCGCCTCCCCCTGACCACCCCCTCCGCAGATCCCGAGCGCAGCCGTCCCCCGTCCGCGTCGTGCCAGCACGTGGGCGGCGTGGACCGCGAGCCGACTCCCCGAGGCGCCGATGGGGTGCCCGATCGCGATGGCGCCACCCTCACCGTTCAGCTGCTCGGGATCGATGCCGAGATCGGCCGCGGACGCGAGGGCGACGGCAGCGAACGCCTCGTTGATCTCGATCACGTCGAGGTCGCCGACGCTGCCGCCTTCGCGGTCGAGCGCCGCGCGGATCGCCCGGGACGCCTGGCGGTGCAGCGACGTGTCGGGTCCTGCAACCTGACCGTGGGCCCCGATCCGCGCCATCCAGGTCAGTCCGTGGCGCCGCGCGTAGCCCTCGCTCGCGACGACGACGGCGGCGGCACCATCCGACAGCGGGCTCGCGTTGCCCGCCGTGATCGTCCCGTCCGGAGCGAAGGCGGCCCGGAGCCTGCCGAGCGACTCGACCGTCGAGTCCGGGCGGACGCCTTCGTCGTCGTCCACGGTCACCTGCCCAGCGGCGGCGCGTCCCTCCACCAGTACCGGCACGATCTCCGCACCGAGGCCGGTCCGTGCCGCGGCCGCGCGTGCGTGCGAACGCGCAGCGAACGCGTCCTGTGCCTGCCGGTCGAGGCCGAGCCTGCCGTTGCCGTCCTCCGTGAGCGCGCCCATCGAGCGACCGGAGAACGGGTCGGTGAGGCCGTCGCCGAGCGTGTCGAACAAGGGCACGTCGCCGTATCCCAGTCCGCGTCGCGACCCGAGCAGGGCGTGCGGGGCGTTCGACATCGACTCCTGGCCACCGGCCACCACGACGTCCGCCTCGCCGGCACGGACCAGCCGAGCAGCGTCGATGACCGTCGTGAGACCGGACAGGCAGATCTTGTTGATGGTGGTCGCGGGCGTGCTCCAGGCCAGACCTGCCGCGATCGCAGTCTGCCGTGCGGGACCCTGCCCGGCGCCCACCTGGATCACCTGGCCCAGGACCAGCGCGTGGACGTCGTCGACGCTCACCCCGGAGCGTTCAAGGGCGGCACGGACGGCGATCGAGCCCAGTTCCGTCGCCGGCAGGGAGGCCAGAGCGCCGCGGAACCGACCGAACGCCGTGCGTGCGGCTCCGAGGATCACCGGCGTGGACTCGGCGGTCGAGGTCACCGGGCACCTCCCGCGACCACGCGGCTACGGGCTCGGTCGCGTGGACGAGCCGCCCTGACCGCCGCCCTAGCCGTGCCGGCAGGTGGGGCCACGACGCGGTTCTCGATCGAGCCGATGGCTTCCACCTCGAGGCGCACGACGTCGCCGGGACCCAACGGCCGCGGCTCCTGCACGCCGGTGCGCCCCCACATCTCCGCCAGGCACCCGCCGTTGCCGCACGTGCCGGACCCGAGCACGTCGCCGGCGTCGACCCACGCGCCGCGCGACGCGTGCTGCAGCAGCTCCTCGAACGTCCACCCGGCGTTCGACGACAGGTCGTGGCCGACGGGCGTGGCGTTCACCCAGGAGCGCATCTCGAGCGCCAGGTAGCCGTCGGCGTCCCGATACGGCTCGAGCTCGTCCACGGTGACGAGCCACGGCCCCAGGGTGCAGGCGAAGTCTTTGCCCTTCGCAGGCCCCAGGCCAACCTTCATCTCTCGTGTTTGGAGGTCACGCGCCGACCAGTCGTTGAGGACCGTGTAGCCGACGATGCTCTCGCGCGCGCCCGCCGCATCGAGGTCGCGCCCCCGTCTGCCGACGACGGCCGCGATCTCGAGCTCGAAGTCGAGAGCGGTGCACCCGGGCGGGACCTCCACGTCGTCGGTCGCACCGACGACGCTGTGCGGGTTGCCGAAGTAGAAGGCCGGGGCGTCGTACCACTCACCCGGCACGCCTGCCCCGCCCGAGACGCTGCGGACCACGCCTTCGACGTGCTCCTCGAAGGCGACAAAGTCGCGGATCGAGGCCGGCTGGACCGGGGCGAGGAGGCGGACGCTCCCCACCGGCACCGCCGGCGAGCTGGACAGCGCCCAGCTCGCCGCGGCGGCACCTTCAGCCGTCGTCGCGCCCGCGACTCCTAGCACGGTCGCACCAGCGGCGAGTGCGTGCAGCACCTCGTCCCCCGGCTCGCCGGTCACCAGGCCGGTGTGCGCTCGTCCGCCATGCAGGTAGCGGGCGAGCCGCATCAGCCGCGACCCTGGACCGCGTACGGGTTGAGGAGCGCCTCCTCGGTCCCCGGCAGCACCCCCTCCTCGGTGGCGGTGGGGTGGCCCGGGTCGTGCGGGAAGGACTCCGTCATCGACATGGGCATCGCCGAGTTCCGGTAGATGCTGTTCGACCCCGTCGCAGGCGTCCAGTCGTTCGGGGTCCAGTCCGGGACGTAGTTGCGGTAGCCGCCGGAGTTGAGCTCGACGCGCAGGCGGGACGGCTCCCGGAAGTACAGGTAGGTCTGCTCGCCGATGCCGTGGATCGACGGGCCGTACTCGATCTCCACGCCGTTCTCCATGAGCACGTCGGCCGTCCTGACGAGCTCCGTGTCGGAGTCCGTCCAGAAGGCGATGTGGTTGACACGTCCCGGGATGCTCGACGAGTCGAGAACCACGCCGAGGTCGTGCGACTTCTCGTTCGTCGTCAGGACGCCGAACACCGTGATCGGCGCGTCGTCGAGCGTCGTGTACGCCATGATCCGGAAGTCGAGGACGCGGTTGTACCACTCGCAGAAGCCACGGACGTCGGCGGCCGCGACGGTCACGTGGTCGAGGAAGCGCGGGGCGGCTGCATGGCTCGACCGCCTCTCCGGCCGGTCCGGGAAGATCGACGCGTTCTCGTCGCTGGCGCGGTAACGCTCGATGTCCCAGAACAGCTCCATCGGGTGCCCGTACGGCCCGACGAACTGGTAGGACCGACCGTGGCCCTGGCGTCCTTCGCTCCAGCGCCCGGTGATCCCGGAGGCCTCGATGCGGGCTGCGGCCTCGTCGAGCGCCTCCGGGCTCGACGTCCGCCAGGCCATGTTCTTGACGGACGGGCCGTCACCGGGCGAGACGATCACGCTGTACGGGTAGTAGTCGCCCCAGCATCGGAGGTAGACGGAGCCGTCGGCGTCGCGGTCGACGACGCGCAGACCGAAGCCGTCGACGTAGAAGGCGACCGACGCCTCGACGTCCGGCGAGGTGACCTCGAGGTGGGTGAGGTGCGACAGGAGCTGGAACACGACAGGTCCTTTCGTTCGGACCGGTCCGCGGTGCCCACAGGACCAGCCCTGGTGCGACGTCGCACGGCGGTGTGCGACCGGACGACCATGCCCGGCGCATCGACCCGTCGAGAAGACGAGATCGCCGATGCCGCCCATCGCTCGCGCCTATGTCGCGACACGGACCCGTTCCTCTTCCACCCGGAGGTTCCGGGCGTCCAGCAACGGGGCGTCCGTGGCCTCGACCACATCACGCCAGGAGGTGCCGGGGGCGAGCTCTGCGACGGCGAACTGGTCACCGACGACGTCCAGCACCGCGAGGTCGGTGATCACGCGGTGCACGACGCGGCGGCCGGTGAGCGGGAGCGTGCACGCCCGGAGCAGCTTGGGCTCGCCGTCCTTGGTCAGGTGCTCCATGACCACGACGACGCGGCGCGCGCCGTGCACGAGGTCCATCGCCCCGCCCATCCCCTTGACGAGCTTCCCTGGCACCATCCAGTTCGCGAGGTCTCCGGTCGCGCTGACCTGCATGGCTCCGAGCACCGCGACATCCACATGGCCGCCGCGAATCATCCCGAAGCTCGTCGCGGAGTCGAAGTAGGACGCCCCCGGGCGGACCGTCACCGTCTCCTTGCCCGCGTTGATCAGGTCGGGGTCGACGTCGTCCGGCGACGGGTAAGGCCCCACGCCCAGGATGCCGTTCTCGGACTGCAGCACGATGGAGGCCCCGGCGGGCAGGTGGTCGGGGATGAGCGTCGGGAGCCCGATCCCCAGGTTGACGTACTGTCCGTCGCACAGCTCGGCGGCTGCCCGGGCGGCCAGCTGGTCACGTGACAGCGGCACGGTCAGTCTCCTTCTGGGTCGTGATCCGCTCGATGCCCTTGTCCGCCGCCTGCGCCGCAGTGAGCGGCACGACGTGCTGCACGAAGATGCCGGGGAGGTGCACGGCGTCCGGGTCGATCTCGCCGACGTCCACGAGCTCCTCCGTCTCGAGGATGGTGAGACGACCGGCCTGGGCGACGATCGGGTTGAAGTTCCGGGCCGCCGCGTGGAAGACGGCGTTCCCCTGGCGGTCGGCGCGCGCCGCTCGCACGAGCGCGACGTCGGCGACGATCGCCCGCTCCAGCACCATCTGCCGGCCGTCGAACGTGCGGACCTCCTTGGCTGGTGAGGACGTCGCGACGGTGCCGTCCGCTCGGTAGCGCCACGGGAGACCGCCCTCGGCGACCTGCGTCCCGACGCCCGTCGGCGTGTAGAAGGCGCCGATCCCGGACCCGCCGGCCCGGAGCCGCTCCGCCAGGGTGCCTTGCGGTGTGAGCTCGACCTCAAGCTCACCTGCGAGGTACCGCCGTGCGAACTCCTTGTTCTCCCCCACGTACGACGCTGTGATCCGCGAGATCCGGCCTGCCTCGAGCAGGACGCCCAAGCCTGCGCCGTCGACTCCGCAGTTGTTCGACACGATGTGCAGGTCGGTCGAACCATGACGGCGCAAGGCGTCGATGAGCACGCTCGGGATACCGCAGAGACCGAAACCGCCGACGGCGACTGTCGCACCGTCGCAGATGCGGCTAACGACGGCCATCGGGTCGGGAGTCACCTTGTCCATGCCGGTCACCACGCCTCGGCGGCGGCCGACGGCCCGTGCGACCGCTGCGCGCGCTTCATGCGAGGTCGTCCCGGAACCAGAGGCCCGCGAGATGGTGCGCCCAGTGGCTGCGTCGGCCGGAACCGGCGGCCGAGCCGCTGGCCCGGGCCGCCGGGGTGCGAGGGCCCGGGCGCTCGGCGTACGGGATGCCGTCGCGGCCTGTGACCGTGACCTCCAGCCGGCCGAGACCTGCGATCTCGACGACGACGGTGTCACCGTCTGCGAGGGGCCCGACGCCCGCTGGCGTGCCGGTCGCGATGATGTCGCCGGGCTCGAGCGTCATCACGTGGCTCGCGTAGCTCACCAGCGTCGCGACGTCGAAGATGAGCTCGGCCGTCGAGACCGCCTGTCGTAGCTCGTCGCCCACCCAGCACCGCAGGTCGAGCCCGCCAGGGTCGGGAACCTCGTCCCGCGTCGTGATGTACGGCCCGACCGGCGTGAAGGTGTCGAAGGACTTGCGGGTCGAGCGGTCCTCGCCCGAGCGCACGGTGATGTCGAGAACGGGTACGTACCCGAAGACGTGGTCGAGCGCCTCGCTCGGCGTCACGTTGCGCGCGCGTCGTCCGATGACGACTCCGAGCTCGCCTTCGTGGTCGGTCCGCCGGTCGGAGTAGGGCAGGGAGATCTCCTGCCCCGGGCCGATGATGGACGACGGCGCCTTGAGGAAGAGGCCGTACTCGGCGATGGTCTTCTGCTCGTGCATCTCGACCTGGTGGTCGACGTAGTTCACCGGTGCCCCGATCACCTTCGACGGGCGCGCGATCGGAGCCAGCAGCTCTGCTGCGTCCGCGGAGACGAAGTCGGCGCGGGTCAGGTCAAGTTCGCTGAGGTCGACTCCCGACTCGATGACAGCGCGGACCGGATCCCCGTGCCCGACGAGTGACAGCAACACCGTGACGTCCCGCCACCCCTCGTCAGCGGCGACGGCGACCCTTCCACCAGCCAGACGTGCGACGCGCATCTCTTACCTCTCGTTCGTGCCCGCGGCGGTGCGTGCAGGCTGTCGGTCGACCGGGCGGCTGTCCTCGCCAGGAGCTCGGTAGAGCCAGTCGAGCTCGTCGAAGAACTCACCGTTCTTGTTGCGCAGGTAGGCGTCCCGTCGGGTGGCGCCGACTCCGTCCGCGTGGCACACCTCGCCGAAGGCGCGCGCAGTCGTCTGCACCCAAGACGTGCGCGGCTCTCGCCGGCGCGCGACCTCCTGCAATGCGGCCGACCACGAGTCGTCGCGCCAAGGCAGCCCGGCGGCCACGACGTCGCCGAGCTCGGCTGCGTCTTCGAGGGCCTGGCAGGCACCCTGGGCGAGGTACTGGAACATCGGGTGCGCGGCATCTCCGACGAGGAGCAGACGACCGTCGACCCAGCGTCGCGTCGGGAGGCGGTCAGCGAGCGCCCAGCATCGGTCCGTGCTGACGAACTCCAGTCCAGCGCGGACGTCCGGGTGAGCCATGCTGAACGCCTCGTCGAGCTCGGCTCGGTCACCGGTGAGGACTCGGTCGGTGAACGGGCGCGGCGCGTGGAAGACCGCAACCTGGTTGAGCAGGCGGCCGCCTCGCAACGGGTAGCGCACGATGTGGCACCGAGGACCGACCCAGCAGGCGACGTCGTGCAGGTTCTCCGCGGTGGGGACCTGCTCGATCGGCACCGTTCCTCGGTAGGCGACATAGCCCGACGGCTGCGGCTCGTCGCCGACGAGTCGCATGCGCTGCGCCGACTTCAGTCCGTCGGCGGCGATCACCGCGCCAGCCGTGAAGTGCCGTCCGGCAGCGCTGACCGCGACGACGTGGTCGTCACGCTGCACGATCTCCTCGATGTACGTCCCGGGCACGAGCCGTGCACCCCTCGTCCGCGCAGCGTCGAGCAGCACGGCGTGAAGGTCGGTCCGGTGCGTGACGAGATAGGGCGCCTGGTAGCGCTCGATGAAACGCACGCCCAGGTCCTGTCGGGCGATGACCTCGTCGGTCCGGATGTCCCGCATCACGAGCCCTCGCGGTGCGACTGCGGTCGTGCGGATGCGCTCGAGCAGACCCCAGTCGTCGAGGAGTCTCGTGGCGTTGGGCCCCAGCTGAAGCCCGGCACCTATCTCGGCGAACTCGGGCGCTTGCTCGACGACCGTGACGTCGGCGCCAGACGATGCGAGCCGGAGCGCCGCTGCAAGCCCGGCGATGCCGCCGCCGACGACGAGTACGCGTCGGGAGATGCCCATGAAAGCCGTCCGTTCCTCGTTGAACCGGTGCGGCAACCCTGGGATCGACTTCTAGTGGGTGCAATAGGTTTCTGCTGTGCAGAACACGCCGTTGCAGGAGCGACCCGCCTACGTCATCGAGTCCGTCGACAACGCGCTGCGGTTGCTGCAGATGCTGCGCGACGAGGGCCCCGTCCGCCTCACGGAGGCATCCGCGCGGATCGAGGTCTCGCGCTCGACCGCGCACCGGCTTCTCGCGATGCTGGTGTACCGCGGGTTCGCGATCCAGAGGCCGGACAAGGCATATGCACCTGGACCAGGACTCTTGTCGGAGACGTCGCAGGCGGAGCTCGTCGGTCGGCTGCGATCGACGTGCCGCCCGCATCTCGAGCTCCTGGCTCGGCGCTGCGGCGAGTCGGTCAACCTCATGATCCGCACCGGTCCCCACGTGCGGTTCATCCAGACCGTCGAGGGCAGCGCGACGCTCCGGACCGCGGACCGCCAGGGCGCCGTGATGTCCACCCTGGAGGCGTCAGGCGGGCTCGCGCTCGTCGCCGAGGCGCCCCCGGAGGAGGTGCGGGCGATGGAGCTGAACGCCCCTCGCGGCTGGTGGCCCACCGTCGAGAAGGAGCTCGAGCGCGTTCGCCGGCACGGGTTCGCGCTGAACCTCGCCTACACCGAGCCGCATGTCGCCGCGATCGGTCTCGCACTCCACGACCCGAACGGCGCGGGCATCGCCGCCTTCAGCATCTCGATGCCGCAGTCGCGGCTGGACCCTCGGCGGCGCGACGAGCTCGTCGCCCAAGCGCGCGAGACGCGCCGTGAGATCGAAGCCGACCTCGCACGCGGTCGAGAGGGTCGGCTGGTCGTCTCGGAGTGAGTGCTCGACGCGGGATTCGCGGGATCAATGCGCCCCATCGACGAACCGGCCTTCCCCTTGGCGTCCGACGCGTGGTCGGTTGAGCGGATGGTCGACACGGGCGTTGCCAGTACGGATCCGCCGCCCCAGGTACACGCGCGTCAGGCGAGGTCCAGGCTCGCGGGCCGGCTCGTCGTCATCACCGGTGCAGCTCGCGGCATCGGAGCAGCCTTGGCAAAGAGGCTCGCGGCCGATGGCGCACGCACGATCGCATGCGACATCGCATCATCGCCGGAGCACGACATGGACGGCGTGGAGTACCGGCGCCTCGACGTCACTGCCGATGAGGACTGGCGCCGGCTCGTGGCGGATCTGCGCGACCAGGGCAACGACGTCGACGGTGTGGTCGCCAGCGCGGGCGTGACCTGGCGGGCACGCCTCGGCGAGGTCGAGGGCGCGGACCTCGCGCGTGTCTACGCCGTCAATGTCGGTGGGACCCTCCTCGCCATCCAGCACCTCTCCCCCTTGATGCAGGCGGGTGGGTCGATCGTCGCCATCGGGTCCGCGGCGGGCCTGACGGGGCACTACCCGCTCGCCTACACGGCGAGCAAGTGGGCGCTTCGGGGACTGGCCAAGGCAGCGAGTCTCGAGCTCGGCCCGGCAGGCATCCGCGTCAACGTCGTCCATCCCGGCTTCATCGAGACCGAGATGACCGCGTCCGCCCCCGCGGCGTTCCGAGCAGCGAACGTCGCCGAGACCCCGCTGGGTCGCACGGGCAGCACCGAGGAGGTGTCCAGCGTCGTCAGCTTCTTGCTCAGCGACGAAGCATCGTTCGTGACCGGTGCGGAGATCCCCGTTGACGGTGGACTGACGTCCCACGGCGGCGTGAAGTCGATCAGTGATGCGCTGTCGAGGCCCACGTGACCGGGCGCCTGGCGGGCAAGGTCGCTCTCATCACCGGGACTGCCGGCGGGCAGGGGCGCGCGGCAGCGCGGCTCTTCGCAGCCAAGGGTGCCTGCGTCGTGGCGTGCGACGTCGACGCCACGGGCGCGCAGCAGACAGGCGAGCTGGTACGCGGTGACGGCGGAGACATGCACAGCTCGCACCCTCTTGACCTCGCGGACGAGGATCGTGTGCGCGCCTGGATCGATGACGCCGCCAGCCGCCACGGCGGTATCGACACCGTCTACAACAACGCGGCGGCCACCCGCTTCAGCCCGATCGGGGACACGTCCTACGAGGACTGGTCGTTCGTCGTCCGCCACGAGCTCGACATCGTGTTCCTCGTGACTCGCCACGGGTGGCGGCACCTGGTCTTCCGCGGCGGAGGCTCGGTCCAGCTGGTGGTGCTCGACAGCAGGCATCACGGGGTCGCGCACGAACCAACGGCTGGCACACACGGCCACGAAAGGCGCCGTCGTCGCGATGACGAGGCAGATCGCCGCGGAGGGCGCACCTCACGGCATCCGGGCGAACTGCATCAGCCCTGGCCTCATCAGGACGCCGGGGAGCGAGGGCACGCTCCTGGCTGCCGACCATCCCATGGGAGGCATCGCGTCGGCGATCCCGCTCGGGCGAGTGGGAGAGCCGGAGGACGTCGCGAGATGCGCGCTCTTCTTGGCCTCGGACGAGTCTTCATACGTCACGGGCGCCAACCTGGTCGTCGACGGCGGCTGGTCCGCCGTCTTGCCTGCTTAGCGCGACTGCACTCGGACGTCTGAGCCTCCTCGGGGGGCCGCGAAGGCCCAGACGACTCACCCGTCGGGTGGAGGAAGTTGACACTCGCCCGATGACGATGAAACGATTCATGTAGTCAGTGAGGAGACGTGATGCGCGAGATCAGCAAGGAAACTCTGGACGCCCTGGCCACCCAGGCGATCGAGCTCCCGTCGTGGGCGTTCGGGAATGCCGGGACCCGGTTCAAGGTCTTCACCACCCCTGGGACGCCACGCACGATCCAGGAGAAGCTTGCTGACGCTGCGCAGGTGAATCGACTCACGGGTCTTGCGCCCAGTGTCGCTCTACACATCCCGTGGGACCTCGTCGACGACTACACCAAGCTCTCCGAGTACGCGCAGGACCTCGGCGTCCGCCTCGGCACGATCAACTCGAACACGTTCCAGGACGACGCCTACAAGTTCGGCTCTCTGACCAACGTGGATCCGCGCATCCGTCAGAAGGCGATCGACCATCATTACGAGTGCATCGACGTCATGCACGCCACTGGATCCGAGGACCTCAAGATCTGGCTGCCCGACGGGACCAACTACCCCGGCCAGGGCGACATCCGCGGGCGGCAGGACCGACTCGCCGACTCCCTGCAGAAGATCTACGACCGGCTCGGGGACGAGCAGCGGCTCGTGCTCGAGTACAAGATCTTCGAGCCGTACTTCTACACGATGGACGTTCCCGACTGGGGCACCTCGTACGCGCACGTCACCGCACTCGGCGAACGCGCGTTCGTGTGCCTCGACACCGGCCATCACGCACCGAGCACCAACATCGAGTTCATCGTCGCTCAGCTGCTGCGTCTCGGCCGGCTCGGTTCGTTCGACTTCAACAGCCGTTTCTACGCCGACGACGACCTCATCGTGGGCTCCGCCGACCCGTTCCAGCTGTTCCGGATCCTGTTCGAGGTGGTCCGGGGAGGCGGCATGGAGGCGGGCTCGCCTGTGCGCTTCATGCTCGACCAGTGCCACAACATCGAGGACAAGATCCCCGGCCAGATCCGGTCCGTCCTCAACGTCCAGGAAATGACAGCACGGGCGTTGCTGGTAGACCAGCCCGCGCTGCGCGCAGCCCAGGACGCGGGCGACGTGCTCGCCGCGAACGCAGTCTTCATGGACGCCTTCTACACCGACGTGCGTCCTGCGCTCGCCGAGTGGCGCGAGTCCCGAGGGTTGCCCGCCGACCCGATCGCGGCGTACGCGAAGTCCGGCTACGCCCAGGTGATCGTCGGCGAGCGTGTCGGCGGTACCCAGGCCGGCTGGGGCGCCTGACGCGCGACGAGGAACTGCCCTGATGAACACCTACGCAGCGGTCGACCTCGGCGCGACCAGCGGTCGCGTACTAACTGGTCGACTCGCGGGCGGACGCCTGGACACCACCGAGGTCGCCCGGTTCGAGAACGCCCCCGTCGGGGTGCCCGCCCATGGGCGCGAGGTCCTCCACTGGGACGTCCTCGCGCTCTGGGCAGGCATCCGGCGCGGCCTCGACGCAGCCCACCGCAACGGCGGGTTCACGTCGGTCGGGGTCGACACGTGGGCCGTCGACTACGGCCTCCTCGACGCCGACGGGGCGCTCCTCGGTAGCCCTGTGCACTACCGCGACGAGCGAACCCTCGACGTCCCCGAGCAGTTCTTCACGACGATGCCTGCGAGCGATCACTACGCGGTCACGGGCGCGCAGGTCCAGCCGTTCAACACCGTGTTCCAGCTGCTCGCCGCGGCCCGCACGACGCAGTTGGCGAGTGCTGCGGAGCTGCTCCTCGTGCCGGATCTCCTTGCTGCGTGGCTGTCCGGCGTGCACGTCGCCGAGGTCACGAACGCGTCCACGACGGGCCTCCTCGATGTCGACAGCCGTTCCTGGAGCCACCGCATCCTCCGGCACGTCGAGGATCTGACCGGGAGCGGCATCACCGCACTGCTCCCTCGCCTCGTCGAGCCCGGTACGGTCCTCGGCCCCCTGCGCCCTGGTCTGGGGTGGGGCGACGCGAGCGTCGTCGCCGTCGGCTCGCACGACACGGCCTCGGCGGTCGCCGCGGTACCGATGCTCGAGCCTGAGCATGCGGCCTACATCTCCTCCGGAACGTGGTCACTCGTCGGGGTGGAGCTTCCGGGGCCCGTCCGCAGCGAACCGTCACGGCTCGCGAACGTCACCAACGAACTCGGTGTCGACGGCACCGTGCGCTACCTGAAGAACGTGGCCGGACTGTGGTTGCTCTCAGAGTCGCAGCGCACGTGGGCGGCACAAGGTGGCGTGTCAGACCTTGCCGCGCTCCTGGCCGCCGCGGCGCACGTTCCCGTCTGTCGGACCGTCGTCGACGTCGACGACCCGGCGTTCGCCGCACCCGGCGACATACCGGCGCGCATCGCCGCGGCCGCAAGCGCCAGCGGGCAGCCGGTCCCCGACGACGAGGCGTCGACCACCCGTTGCATCCTCGACTCGCTCGCCCTCGCCTACCGGCGTGCGATCCGCACTGTCGCGGGGCTCGCGGACAGGGACGTGCGAGTCGTGCACGTCGTCGGGGGCGGGTCGCGCAACGCCCTGCTGTGTCAGCTCACCGCCGATGCGACCGGCCTGCCGGTCGTCGCAGGGCCCGCCGAGTGCACCGCGATGGGCAACCTCCTCGTCCAGGCCTGGGCCATGGGTGACCTGGACGGAGGCCTGCCCGCGATCCGGCAGGTCGTCGCCGACTCAACGGAGCTCGCCCGGTGGAACCCCGCCGGGGACACCACGGTCTGGGACCAGGCCGACGACCGGCTGCGGGATCTCACCGCAGCCCGACTGTGAGGACCATGATGCTCGACACCCCGCCCCGCCCTGAGCTCGACGAGCTGCTCACGGCGATGGGCTCCGCCGGCCACCGCATCTGCGAGATCGACGCTTCCGAGGCGGGCGCAGGCAACATCTCGGTGTACGTCGGGTGGGACGTGGAGGTGCGACGCAGGTTCCCCATCGCGGAGACGATCGAACTCCCTGCGCCCGCCCCGGCGCTCGCCGGACGCACCATCCTCGTCACGGGCTCCGGTCGGCGACTCCGCCAGATCCACGAGGATCCCGAGGCGAACATCGGGGCCGTCGTCGTTCATGACAACGGCACGACCGCCACGCTCTACACGTCCCCGCGTCGACTGTTCGAGCGCCTCACCAGCGAGTTCAACTCGCACCTCGCCGTGCACCAGGATCAGGTTGCACGGCGGGGCGTGGAGTTCCAGGCCGTCGTGCATGCACAGCCGATGAACCTGACGTACCTGTCGCACATCCCCAGCTACCGCGACACCGAGGCGATGAACCGGCGCATCCTTCGTTGGGAGCCTGAGTCGATCGTCTCGCTCTCCGCTGGCGTAGGCGTGCTCGAGTTCATGATCCCCGGCTCGGCCGAACTCATGGCAGCCAATGTCGAAGGGCTTCGCGAGTTTGAGATCGTGCTGTGGTCGAAGCACGGCGTGATGGCGCGCTCCGACGTATCCGTCACGCGCGCGGTCGACCGCATCGAGTACGCGGAGACCGGCGCCAAGTACGAGTACATGGACCTGGTCGCCGGTTGCCGCGCCCAGGGGCTGACGCAGGACGAGATCACCGCGGTTGCGCAGGAGTTCAGCATCGACTCGCGCTGGGTCCACTAACCCCCGCAGGCGCAGCCGCGCCCCGCTCCCTGGCACAGGGTGGCACACCAAGCCGCCCGGTGGCCCGCAGACCACCGGGCGGCTGTCGTGTTCCGGCCGCTCTCGCTCGATGTGCGTCCGACCGTGCACGCGACCTTTCGTCCGCGCTGACCGGGGACCTGATCGACATCGAAGCGGCGGTTGAACCTCCCCGGCTTCCGTGGAGGCTCTTGGCCTGTCCCGGGTTCCGTGGAGTCGGATTTCTGGTTCTTAGGCCATGGTGATCGGTTGTCTGTTCTCGAACTCTATGGGTGTCAGCCAGCCGATCGAGGAGTGTCGGCGCTGGCGGTTGTGGAAGATCTCGAGGTACTCAAACATCGCGTTCGCGAGCTCGATCCGGGTCCGCCAGCGACGCCTGCTGAGGAGCTCGACCTGCATCCGCGACCAGAAGCTCTCGATGACAGCGTTGTCGCAACAGTCACCGATCGAGCCCATCGACGGGGTCAGCCCGGAGCCGCGGGCGCGGCGAGTGAACGCCCAGCTGCCGAACTGGACTCCGTGATCCGAATGGATCACGGTGCCCGCCGGCGGGCGGCGCGAGTCGATCGCCATGCCGAGCGCGTTGGTGACCAGCGCCGCCGTCGGTGAGGAGTCGATCGACCAGCCGACCACGCGCCGCGAGCACGCGTCCAGGACGACTGCGCAGTACACCTTTCCCTCCCAGGTCACCGACATCACCGAGCACCCGACCCCACAGCTGATCCAGTCCGTCGCGGCGGAGACTGTCGGTCGACCAGGTCGGCGGAGATCAGGTCCGGATGCGGGCGGTGCCACGTCGGGCGCCCTGCCACGCCCCGCAACCCGTCACGGGCCATCAGCATCTCGACCGTGCCGTGCCAGACCGGGATGTCGCGCCCGAGCACCAGTTCGGCGTGGACTCGACGGGCGCCGTAGATGCCGTTCGATGCGGCGTGGATCTGGCGGATCGCGTCGGTAAGGATCACGTGCCGGATCGAACGCTGGGACGGTGCTCGTCGGCGCCAGGCGTAGAAGCCGGACTCTGAGGTGCGCAGCTCCCGAGTGGCGACCTGCACGGCGTGTCCCTGGGCGGCCATCACCGCGATGGCCTCGTACCGCCTTCTGGGGGGCACCACCTTCCCCAGCAGCTCACTGGCTCGACGATGGATCGCCAGCTCGGCCTCCAGCTCAGCGATCCGCTTGCGCGCGGCCGACAGCTCGGACTTCTCCGCACTGGTCAGTCCAGGGACCAGTCCGCGATCGATCCGATCCTGGCGCCGCCAGGTGTAGATCGACTCGGCGCTGATCTCCAGGTCTCGCGCCACGTCGGCCACGGACCGGCCGGCGTCGAGCAGGTCCAGCACCTTGCGCCGGAACTCCGGCGGGTATCCACGACGTCCCACGAGGCCCTCCTTCAAGGGTCAAGTGGCACAAGAATCCAGGAATCCGACTCCACGGAACGCGGGACACACCAGTGCCTGTCGTACGCATGCATTTTCGTGCTACGAGAGACGGTTTCGTCGCTCGCGGTGGCAGGTGCCTTCCTCACACAAGTTCGCGGCTGACTTCGTCTGCCGTCAATCCGGGGCGTAGAGGCAGAACGTCGTCGGCCCAGTCAAACATGGCGACAGAGCCGTCGCCGGGAAACCCGTCGAGGGTTACCAGCCACTCGACGAACTCGCCGACCATGTCGCTGTCGGCGTAGTCGACGGAAAGGAACGACCGAGACACGGGCACGTCGACGCTCAACCCACGGGTGTCCTCACCGGGGATGATGAAGGTCGCGAGGAGACGCCCGGCAAGTCGCCCGCTGGGCGCCTCGAACACCGCCCGCGGCCACCGCCGCTCGATCCCGGTGCGCATAGCATCGACGTCGAACAGGAACGGGCTCGCGTCGTCGATCACAGCGATCGTCGTGTCGGGCACGGCTCAACCTCCAGGGTGGATGCGGACGTAGCCTGGCACACCAAGGGCACGCATCCGCGCCTCCCAGGCCGATGCAGCTTCGACGTTGTTCGTGACGATTTCAACGACACCTGAGCCACGGAACGCGTCGGCTGCGTCGGCTGCGCACAGAAGCACGACGTCCATCTTCTGGACGACCAGATCCTGCATCTTTACTGACGCGAACGATGCTGGGTTGTTGAACGATGACTTCGAGGCGTCACCCACCCATTTCGCGTCACCGATGGTCCCGCCGTACTCGGTGCTGATGCCGTCGACCGATGCCGGCAGGTCGTGACCCTCGAGGCGCACGAGCTTCTCGCCGGACCCGAAGACCTGCACCTGGTAGTCGGCCGCGGCCCCCCGGACCTTCAGAGCGCCGTCCGCCCGGTCGTCGACGCGCGCTGCTGCGGCCGCTTGCTGTGTGCCCTCGACCGCCTTGAGTATCTCCCCGTCGGCCAGCACGATCGGGTCGCGGTTCAGGAAGGCCCGGAAGTCGATGACACCGGCGTCGGCCGCGAGCCCGCTGGCGCGCGCGACGGCGAAGGACGGCGCGACGCCTTCGGTGAGGAGAACGTTCGCGCCCCGTCCCATGACCGCGCCGCCGAACGCCCACGGGCCGAACGTGAGTGCACCCTCGGCGACGTCTCCAGCGGCGTCCAGCGGTGTGACGGTAGAGAAGTAGCCACGCGTGGCGCTGTTCGGGTCGGTGAGGAAGGTCGCCGCCCCGTGCGCGTGTGCCATCCCGTACGTGGCGGCCCCGGACACCCCGATTGCCACACCGAGACTGCCGCCCGACGCGGCGACTCCTGCGGCGATGACGACGCTGATCAGGATCTGCTCCCAGGGGCTGAGCGAGTCCCACCGGTCGCCCAGGTCGTTCAAGCCTCTCGCGAGAGGCGACGGCCCGTTCGGCAGGAAGTCCGACAGCCTGTTCAGCGTGGCGATCAGCTCGTCCTCGACGTCCTCGACGAGCTGACGGACACGGGCCAGGTCCGCTTCGGCGTCGGCGACCTGCGTCTCCATCTGCTGCATCCGCTCGTGATGGGTCACCCCAGTCGTCGGGCGCTGTGCATCCTCGGCGATCGTCTCTGCCCGCTGCTGCGCCCAGCGCAGCAGCGCTCCTTGCCGACCTCGGTCCTGAGCCAGTTGTCGTACCGACTCTTGGCGTGTGTAGGCAACGCGCCAACTGGTCTCTGGACCGCCACGTAGAAGGTCCATCGACGACGGCTCAACCGCGCGCAGGGGGGCATCCCGGTGCGCTCGGCGCTGAGCATACCGTCGTGGACTCAGGCGTCGAACGCGCGTTTTCGCAGGTCACGGCTCATATGAGTTTCGCCAACCCCAATGCACACGATTCCCCAACCACACTCCGGTGCCCCCGCCGGGGCTCGAACCCGGACTGGGCCGGGTTTAAGCCGGCTGCCTCTGCCGATTGGGCTACGGGGGCGCCGCCGGTCGGCCCGCGGCGGCTCCATCCTGCCAGCGCCTCGCCGCCCGCCGTCGGCGCCACCCACTGTCGGGCGTCGGCGCGCGCGCCGAGCGGGGAACCGGGCCGGAACACCACCGCACGCACCCCTCGACGGCCCGGTCGATCAGGGCGCAGCCGACGACGTCCGGCGCCGGCGCACCCCGCCCCGTGCCTGGACGACGCCCACCGTCGGGCCGGCCGCTCACGCAGGACGGGACCACGGTCCGTCGTGCGCCCGGAGGTGCGGCTCGTCGCGCCCCCAGGAGATGCGACGAGCCCCGGCCGCGCAGGGGCGACCGGGGCTCGTGGTCAGGCAGGGTCAGCTGGCGCTCTTGGTCGCCTGCCCGCTGCCGGACGCGGCCTTCGCGGCGGGCGAGCCGGGCTCGGCCTTCTGCGGGGGCAGCGCGGCGTCGGCCTCGACGGCCCGCGGCTTGGGCGGGACCGACGCGGCGCGGAACTCGGCGCGGGGGTCGTGCAGCGTGCCGAGCGCGACGACCTCGCGGCGCAGCAGGATCGACCCGGTCCAGCCGGCCATGATGCGCAGCTTCCGGTTGATCGTCGGCATCGCGTAGACGTGGTACGTGCGGTGCAGGAACCAGGCGAGGACGCCGCGGACCTTGATCTTGCCGAACATCTGCGCGACGCCCTTGTACATGCCGAGCGACGCGACGGCGCCGATGTTCTTGTGCTTGTACTCGGTCGGCTCGGCGGAGCGGAGCACGCGCGCGAGGTTGTCCCCGAGGTGCTTGCCCTCGCGGACGGCGTGCTGCGCGTTCGGCGGGCAGAACTGGCCGGGGTTGTAGAGGTCCGGCACGGCGGCGCAGTCGCCCGCGGCGTACGCGTCGGCGACGACGGTGCCGTCGGCCTCCGTGATCTGCAGGCGCGGGTTGCACAGGACGCGACCCATCTTGTCGAGGGGCAGGTCCGAGTTCTGCAGGACGGGGTTCGCCTTGACGCCCGCGGTCCAGACGAGCGTCTCGGCGTCGAACTCGACGCCGTTCGACAGGACGACGTGGCCGTCGACGCACGAGTTGAGGAACGTCGAGAGGAAGATCTCGATGTTGCGCTTGCGCAGCTGCTCGAGCGTGTAGCCGCCCAGCTCCTCGCTGACCTCGGGCAGGATGCGCGGCGAGCCCTCGACGAGCACGAACCGGAGCTCGTCCTCCTCGATCTGCTTGTAGTGCCGCACGCTGTACCGGGCCATGTCCTCGACCTCGGCGAGCGCCTCGATGCCGGCGAAGCCGCCGCCCACGAAGACGAACGTGAGCATCCGCTTGCGCAGCTCGGGGTCCCACGTGCTGGAGGCGACGTCGATCCGGTTGAGCACGTGGTTGCGGACCGCGATGGCCTCCTCCACGTTCTTGAACCCGATGCCCTGCTCGGCCAGGCCGGGGATGGGCAGCGTGCGGGCGACCGAGCCGAGGCCGACGACGAGGTGGTCGTACGTGATCCAGTACGCGTCGCCCTCCTCGGGCGTGATCTCCACGGTCCGCTGGGCGTGGTGGATCTGCGTGACCTTGCCCTGGAGCACGTCGATGCCCTTGAGCGCACGCCGGTGGGGAGCGACGACGTTGCGGGCGTCGATCGAACCGGCCGCGGCCTCGGGCAGGAAGGGCGCGTAGGTCATGTAGGGGCGGGGGTCGACGACGACGATCGCCGCCTCCCGCTTGCCGAGCCGCTTGCGCAGACGACGGGCCGTCGTGAGCCCGACGCTGCCGCCGCCGAGCACCACGACGCGCGGCACCTTGCGGGGCTTGCCACTGGGCTTGACCGCACCGGCCGCGGGTGCGGCGTCGACCGGGGTCTCGACAGACTGAGGCATACCTTCACGGTATCGCCGTCGTCCGGCGTGCGCCGTCCCGTGGACGGTGACGCTGCGCACACACCCTGGACGAGGGCTGTGAGCCTGCTCTCAGCGGTGCCCGCGGCGGCGCGGAACTGCTGGTCAGGGCGTTGTCGGTGCCGTACTGGCGGGTGGCGGCGACGTGGGACCGGGGCTCGCGCCGTCCGCGACGACGGTGCCGTCGATCCGCGGCCCGCTCGACCCCTCGGTCGTCTCGGCGGTCGCCGGGCGGACGGCCGGGGCCTTCGCGAACGGCATCGGCGGGAGAGCGGGTTCGACCCCCTCGGGCAGCACCACTCGGCCCTCGTCGTCCCAGCCGAAGGACGACGCGGGCGCCCCGCGCAGCGGGTACACGTTCCACCGCGCGACGCCGTCCTGCGAGGACGCGCCGACGAACTGCCATGGCTCGGTGCTGCCCGGGAACGACCAGGTCCCGTAGCCGTCGTCGAACGTGGTGCGGACCGGGCGGCCGCGGTCGTCGTAGATCTGCACGTCGGTCAGCGGGTTGCCCTCGGCGTCGTACACGAACAGGTTGCTCACCTGCATGCCGTCGACGACGACCCCGTCCGTCATGCGGTCGCGGTAGACGACGCCTGCGGCGGGGTCGATCGCCCCGCGGGCCCACTGGTCGTAGACCTGCTGGTGGCGCGCCAGGTCCTCGTAGACCGACGTCACGGTCGGCAGCAGCGCGAGCACGGCGACGAGGTTCACGCCGACCGTGAGCCAGCGCAGCCGGGGCGCACGCAGCCACAGGCCGCGGCCCCACTGCACGCTCACGACGAGGCACACGAGCAGCAGCACACCGGACGCGGGCGTGCGCGGCACCCACGGCGTCAGGTACCCGGCGTCGAGCCCGGCGACCCGGGCCAGCAGCACGAACACGACCCACGCACGCGCGACCCACCACACGGGTCGCAGCGCGACGCCGAACGACTCGACGGGCGGCCACCAGGCCCTGTCGCGCAGGGTCCGCAGCACGCGTGCCCCGAGGATCCGTGCCGCGCGCACGGGACGCAGGAGCGTGGACCGGAGCCGGCGGCCGGGGGCGTCCCCCTGCGGCGCCCCCAGGCCGGCCGCGACCCGCAGCTCGGTCGCGTACGCCTCGGGGGTGCCGAGCAGGTCGGCGAGCGTGCGGCCCGCGGCGACGCGCCGCTCGTCGCCCAGGGCGTCCTGCAGGTCGAGCTCGAGGTCGTCCGTCAGGTCCTCGACCTGGTCCGCGGCGAGGTCGGCGAGGTGCCGACGGACCGCCGCCGCGTACTGCTCGACGTCCCCGAGCGTGGTCCCGGCGGTCATCGCGTCCCTCCCGTGTCCAGCAGCCGCGACATGGTGTCGGCGAACTCCTGCCAGTCCTTGCGCTGGGCCGCGAGCATCGCCCGGCCCTGGGCGTTGATGCCGTAGTACTTGCGGTGCGGGCCCTCGTCGCTCGGCACGACGTAGGACGTCAGCGCGCCCGACGAGTAGAGCCGGCGCAGCGTCCCGTACACCGAGGCGTCGCCGACCTCCTCGATGCCGGCGGCGCGCAGGCGTCGCACGACGTCGTACCCGTAGCCGTCCTCGTCCGCGACGACGGCGAGCACCGCGACGTCCAGCACGCCCTTGAGCAGCTGGGTCGTGTCCATCGGACCGCCTCCCGTCCCGCGGGGTGCACCGCGTGGTCTGGTGCGGGAGCCTTCCCTCCAGGCTCCCGCGTCGCACACACTAGTGCAGTATGCGCGGTAGCACCAGAACCGCCGCGCCGACGTGCCGGGAGATTCACGACGCGTCGGGAGCCGTCGGTCCGGCGCGCCTGCGGGGCGGCGTCCGACACCGCGAGCACCGTGCCCGCGGCGCTGCCACACCCGCCGCACGCGCGCCCCCGGGCGCGGACCACGCTCAGACGAGGACCACGCTCAGGCGGGGACAGCGCTCCAGGCGATGCCGTCGAGGATGTCGTGCTCCGACGTGACGACGTGCGTGAGCTCCCCGCCCGCGGCCGCGACGTCCGCACGCACGCGCTCGACCACGTCGTGCCACACGAGCGCGCCCGCGCCGATGACGTCGACACGCCCCGGGTGCATGAAACCGAGCTCCGCGCGCTGCGACCGCGACCGCGCGAGCAGGTCGTCGCACGCGTCGAGCACGGTGCCGACGGGCAGCACGCAGCCGTCGATCCGCCGCGGGTCGTACGCCGGCAGTCCCAGCGCGTGCGCGGTCACCGTCGTCACCGAGCCCGCGAGGCCCACGAGGGTCACCGTCTTGCCCAGCGGCACCACCCCCGCCGCGACGTCGAGGGCCGCCGCGACGTCGGCACGCGCACCCGCGACCTCGTCCGCCGTCGGCGGGTCGCCCAGAAGGTGACGCTCGGTCAGGCGCACGCAGCCCACGTCCATCGAGTACGCTGCCTCGGGCGTCGTCGAGCCGAGCACGAGCTCGGTCGAGCCGCCGCCGAGGTCGACCACGAGGAACGGCCCCGGGTGGGTCGCCGCGAGGACGCCCGTCGCGCCGCGGAAGGACAGCGCGGCCTCCTCCTCGCCGCCGACGACCTCCGGCTCGACGCCGAGCCGCGCCCGCACGCCGTCGACGAAGTCCGCGCGGTTCTCGGCGTCGCGCGACGCGGACGTCGCCACGAAGCGGATCGCCTCCACGCCCAGCTCGTCGCACACGTCCGCGTACCGGCGCGCGGCGTCGAGCGTGCGCTCGAGCGCCTCGGGCGCGATCCGGCCCGTCCGGTCGACCCCCTGGCCGAGGCGCACGACCTCCATGCGCCGGTCGAGGTCGACGAGCGTCCCGGCCACCGGGTCGACGTCGGCCACGAGGAGCCGGATGGAGTTGGTCCCGCAGTCGATGGCAGCCACACGCGTCACGACCCCATCCTCCCATCCCCTCCTCCCCCTCCCCCGCCGCCGACCCACGCCGAGATCGCGAGGTCCCGCCCAGCTCGTGAGCAGCGACTCGCGATCCCGACAGCACCTCGCGATCTCGGCGCTGGCGGGTACGGCCGGGGCGGGGGCTGGGGAAGAGCGGGGGCCGGGGCGGCGGCGAGGGCTCGGAGAGGGGGCGTCAGCAGGCGCAGCGGTCGGGGCGCCACTCGTCGCGCAGCAGCTCCAGGACCTCGTCGCCGACCGGGTTGACACCCGGCCCGGCCGCCAGCGCGTGCCCCACGAGGACGTGCAGGCACTTGACGCGCGTCGGCATGCCCCCGGCCGAGATGCCGGCGATCTCCTCGACGTGACCGAGCTCCTCCCGGCCCGCGAGGTACGCCTCGTGCGCGCGGCGGTAGGCGGCGGCGAGCTCCTCGTCCTGCTCCAGGCGGGCGGTCAGCTCCTTCATGAGTCCCGACGCCTCGAGCGTGCTCACCGCGGCCACCGCGGGCGGGCACGTCAGGTAGTACGTCGTCGGGAAGGGGGTGCCGTCGTCCAGGCGAGGCGCGGTCCGCACGACGAGCGGCCGTCCGCACACGCAGCGCGCCGCGATCCCCACGACGCCCCGCGGGGGCCGGCCGAGCTGCTCGGCGAGCACCTGGAGGTCGGCGTCGGTCACGGCGGTGGTGCTCACGGGGTGGGTCCTCCGGTCGGGGTGGGGCTGGTCGGGGCGAGGTCCTCGGCAGGTGCCGTGCCCGCGATCTCGACGGACTCCCACACGGTCGTGTACCAGGGCTGCGTCGCGCCGGTGTCGAGCACCGTCGAGGACGGCCCGGCGTCGACCGCCGGGGTGTCGGGCACGGCCTCGGGGTCGAGGACGCGGAACGCCTTCTCCCCCGGCAGGACGAACGACAGCCGCTCCCGGGCCTGCGCGGCCACGTACGCGGGGTCGTCCCACCGGCCGAGGTCGTCGCGCAGCTCGTCGTTGCGGGCCTTCGCGGCGGCGACCTGCGCGCGCAGCTCGGCGAGCTCCTGCTGCTGCTCGAGGTAGGAGTGCAGCGTCGGCGAGACCAGCACGAACGCGAGCAGCAGGACGAGCGAGAAGACCATGACGCGGACCGTGAACAGGCGCGGGAGCCGCACCTGGACGCGCTCGGCGCGCGGGGTGCCCCGCGGCGGCGTCGACGTGCCCCCCGGGCGGGACGCCGGGCGGGACGCCGCGGGCCGCGACGCGGGGCGGCCCGACGAGGGCGGTCCACCCGCACGCGGCACCGCACCGGAGCGGGGGCCGCTCGCGCGCGCCGGCCGCGCCGCCGACGTGCCGGCCGCCGGTGTGCCGACCGCCGGGGTCGCCGGCGTCGCGCGCGGCGGCGTCGGGCGCCTGCCCGGGCCGCTCGGCGGCACGGGGCGGCGCTGAGAGGGCATGGGGTCGATTCTGCCCCGAACGGCGCACGCGGGGGCGGACCCGACCGGGCGGGCGGGTCGCACGGCCGGGTCCACCCCGCTCAGGAGCCGCACTGCGCGAGGAAGGCCTCCACCTCCTGCGAGATCTGCTCCGCGTGCTCGTGGTGGACGTAGTGCTCGCCGACCAGCGGCACGTCCCGCGCGCACGTCGACCCGTCGAGGTAGTCGGCGGAGGCCTCGTCGCGCCACGTCGGCCGCTCCCCGGCCGGGTCCGCGGTGAAGACGAGCACCGGGACGTCCGGCGCGAAGCGCAGGTCGCGCACCTGCCCGACCGCCTCCTCGAGGTGCGCCGCCTGCCAGATCACGTTGCTGCTGATCGCGGTCCAGCTGCTCACCGTCGACTGCAGCGCGAGGTTCTCGGCGCTGTACCCGTCGGCGCGTGTCGCGCCGCTGAACATCTGCGGGTCGTCCCCGTTGAGCGCCTGCATCACACGCACGCCACCCACGCGCGCGACCAGCTCGAGCACCGTCGGGATCGGGTCCGCGAACGCGTCGGCCTCCCGCTCCGCGGCGGGCAGGTGGTCGTCGGTGCGGGGCATCGTCGGGTCGAGGCCCACGACGGCCGCGGTCTGCTCGGGGTACGCGTCGGCGAACGCCTGCACGTACAGCCCGCCGATCGAGTGCGCCGCCATCACGTACGGCCCCTGCACCCCGGCCGCGGCGAGGGCGTCGTGCACGTCGGACGCGACGTCGGACGGCAGCATCGGGCCGCTCGTCGGGTCGCTCCACCCGTACCCGAACGGCTCGACGACGGCGACGGTCGCCCACGTGGCGAGCGAGCGGGTCAGCGGCTCGAAGTCGAGCACGGGTGCCGCGGTGCCGAGGCCCGGCAGCAGGACGATCGTCGGGCCGCCCGTGCCCGACACGGCGACGTGCATGCGGTGCCCGTCGACGGTCACGAGCTGCCCCGGGGCGGGGTGCGCGTCACGCTCGCGCGCCGTCATGACGGTGTCGGTGACCTTGACCCCCACGAGGGCGACGAGGACGACGACGCCCACCACCGCGAGCACGCGTCGCAGACGGCGCCACCCCCGGCCTCGACGCGACGTGACGGGCCTGCCCAGCTGTTCGACGTTCATGCAGATCAGCCTGCCGAAACGGCCCTGACCTGCGCGTCCGCCCCTGGGACGGCGCCCGTGGCGGGGGTGTCATCCGGCGGGCGCGCGGGCGTGGTCCGTGAGGACGAGCCGGCGCCCGCAGCGTCCGCCCGGCGTCGGACGGCCTGCCGCGGCGGCGCACGCCCGGGACCTCGACGGCGCCGGGAGGCCCCGCGCGCGCACCTCGCCCGGGGGACGCCGGAGGCCGGCCACCCCGAGGGGTGACCGGCCTCCGGTCGTCGAGCGGGACCCGGTCGGGTCAGCCCTGGCGGAACCGCGGGAAGGCGGAGCGCCCGGCGTAGCGACCGGCGTCGTCCAGCTCCTCCTCGATGCGCAGGAGCTGGTTGTACTTGTTGATGCGCTCGCCACGGGCGGGGGCACCGGTCTTGATCTGGCCGGCGTTCGTCGCGACGGACAGGTCGGCGATGGTGGTGTCCTCGGTCTCGCCGGAGCGGTGCGAGGTCATCGTCGTGAAGCCGTTGCGCTGCGCGAGCGTGACGGCGTCGAGCGTCTCGGTCAGGGTGCCGATCTGGTTGAGCTTGACCAGCAGCGAGTTCGCGGCCTTGGTCTCGATGCCCTTGGCCAGGCGCTCCGGGTTGGTGACGAACAGGTCGTCGCCGACGATCTGCACGCGGTCGCCGACCGTGGCGACGAGCTGCGACCACGAGCCCCACTCGTCCTCGGACAGCGGGTCCTCGATGGAGACCAGCGGGTAGTCCGCGATGAGCTGCTCGTAGTACGAGATCATGAACTCGGGCGTCTGCGCCTTGCCCTCGAACTGGTAGGCGCCGTCCTTGAAGAACTCGGTCGACGCCACGTCGAGCGCGAGGCCGAGGTCCGTGCCGGGCGTGAAGCCCGCCTTCTCGATCGCCTCGAGGATGAGGTCGAGCGCGGCGCGGTTCGACTCGAGGTTCGGCGCGAAGCCACCCTCGTCGCCGAGACCCGTGGCGAGGCCCTTGCTCTTCAGCACGGACTTCAGGGCGTGGTAGACCTCGGCGCCGGTGCGCAGGGCCTCACGGAACGTCGTGGCGCCGATCGGCGCGACCATGAACTCCTGGATGTCGACGTTGGAGTCGGCGTGCGACCCACCGTTGAGGATGTTCATCATCGGGACGGGCAGGACGTGCGCGTTGGGGCCGCCGATGTAGCGGAACAGCGGCAGGTCGGCCGAGTCGGCCGCGGCCTTCGCGACGGCGAGCGAGACGCCGAGGATCGCGTTGGCGCCGAGCTTGCCCTTGTTCGGCGTGCCGTCGAGGTCGATGAGCGCGGCGTCGACGAGACGCTGCTCGGTGGCCTCGAAGCCGATGAGCTCGGGGGCGATGTCGTCGATGACCGCGTTCACGGCCTCCTCGACACCCTTGCCCAGGTAGCGGGACTTGTCGCCGTCACGGCGCTCGACGGCCTCGAACGCACCGGTCGACGCACCCGAGGGCACGGCAGCGCGGGCGATGGTGCCGTCGTCGAGGGCGACCTCGACCTCCACGGTGGGGTTGCCGCGCGAGTCCAGGATCTCGCGGGCGCCGACGGCCTCGATGCTGGCCATGGGTGCTCCTTCGACGAGCGGGTGGGTTTACGACCTCACCCTAGTGGGGCGCGGACGGGGGCGCGGTGGGACGTCCGACCTTGGACGCACCCGCGCCGCGCGGGTACGGGTCGTCCGGTCCCCCGCGCGGCGCAGCGGTGGTGCTGCCATCTGCGGTCAGCGCACCACGCAGGCCGTGCCCTCGAGGGCCGCCGCGGTCGGCGCGGCGGACGGCGTGCCGCCGGACAGGCCGAAGAACGCCGTCCGCCGCCGCCGTCGACGACCGTCACCTGCCCGACGGACCCGCCGGGCGCCCGTCGGCGCCCGGTCGGCGGCCCGGCCGGGACGCGCCACGGGCGGCACGCGAGGTGGCGTGCCGCCCGTGGCGGTCCGGAGCGAGGGCCGCGTCAGACGGCGTGCACGATCTTCTCGGTCTGCTCCTTGGCGTCGCCGAAGAGCATCGCGGTGTTGTCCCGGAAGAACAGCGGGTTCTGCACGCCCGCGTAGCCGGTGGCCATCGACCGCTTGAACACGACGACCTGCTTCGCGTGCCACACCTCGAGCACGGGCATGCCGGCGATGGGCGAGCCCGGGTCGTCGAGCGCGGCCGGGTTCACGGTGTCGTTCGCGCCGATGACGAGCACGACGTCGGTGTCCCCGAAGTCGTCGTTGATCTCGTCCATCTCGAGCACGATGTCGTACGGCACCTTGGCCTCGGCGAGCAGCACGTTCATGTGGCCCGGCAGGCGCCCGGCGACAGGGTGCACGCCGAACCGCACGTCGACGCCCTTGGCCCGCAGCTTCGTCACGAGCTCCGCGACGGGGTACTGCGCCTTGGCGACGGCCATGCCGTACCCGGGCGTGATGACGACGCGCTTGGCGTCGCGCAGCACGTCGGCCACGTCGGCCGCGGACATCTCGCGGTGCTCGCCGTAGTCCTGGCCGCTCGCGACGACGGTCCCGCCCTCGGCCCCGAACCCGCCGAGGATGACGCTGACGAACGACCGGTTCATCGCGCGGCACATGATGTAGCTGAGGATCGCACCGGAGGAGCCGACGAGAGCGCCGGTCACGATGAGCAGGTCGTTGCTCAGCATGAAGCCCGCCGCGGCCGCGGCCCACCCGGAGTACGAGTTGAGCATCGACACGACGACCGGCATGTCGCCGCCGCCGATGGACGCGACCAGGTGCCAGCCGAGCGCGAGCGCGACGACCGTCATGAGGACGAGCGGCAGGATCGAGGGCGACGCGACGAACCAGGCGCCGATCCCGACGCTCGCGACGAGCGCGAGCAGGTTGAGCGTGTTGCGGCGCGGCAGCATGAGCGGCGCCGACGCGATCTTCGCCGACAGCTTGAGGTACGCGACGATCGAGCCCGTGAACGTCACGGCACCGATGAGCACGCCCAGGTAGACCTCGACGAGGTGCACCGGGTCGGCCGGCTCGGTCAGGTAGGAGTTGAACCCGACGAGCACCGCGGCGAGGCCGACGAAGCTGTGCAGGATCGCGATGAGCTCGGGCATCTGGGTCATCTCGACACGCCGTGCCTGCCAGGTGCCGACGACGAGGCCGACGAGCAGCACGAGCGCGATGAGCAGGGCCGTGACGACGACCTGCCGCTCGCTCGTGTCGAGGCTGAGGGCGACGGTGGCGGCGAGGGCGAGGCCCATGCCGACCATCCCGAACAGGTTCCCGCGGCGTGCCGTCTCCTGCCGGGACAGCCCGGCGAGCGACAGGATGAACAGCACCGCGGCGACGAGGTAGACCGCCTGCGCGACGGACGTGAGCATCAGGCGTCCTTCCGGAACATGCGGATCATGCGGTTGGCGACGAGGAACCCGCCGAAGATGTTGATGCTCGCGACCGCGGCCGCGACGCACGCGAGCGCCGTGACGACCCAGTTGTCGGAGCCGATCTGCAGCAGGGCGCCGACGAGGATGATCCCGGAGATCGCGTTGGTCTGGGCCATGAGCGGCGTGTGCAGCGAGTGGCTCACGTTCGAGATGACGTAGTAGCCGACGAACACGGCCAGGACGAACACCGTGAAGTGCGCGAGGAACGCCGCGGGGGCGAACGAGATCGCGAGCGCGAGCAGCACCGCGGCGAGCGCGAAGGACACGGTGCGACGCTGGCGGCGCCGCTCGGCGAGCGTGTGCGCCGCGGCCTCGGCGGCGGCGATCTCCTCCAGGCTGGGCGCGCTGTCGGCGGGCGGGGGCATCGCGGCGGAGACCGCGACGGGCGGCGGCGGCCAGAGCACGTCGCCGGCCTTCGTGACCGTCATGCCGCGCTGCACCGGGTCGTCGAGGTCGAGCACGAGCTCGCCGTCCTTGCCGGGCGTGAGGAGCTGCAGGAGGTGCACGACGTTGGTGCCGAACAGCTGCGACGTGTGCTGCGGCAGGCGGCCCGCGAGGTCCGTCCAGCCGAGGATCGTCACGCCGTTCTCGGTCACGACGCGCTCCCCGGGGACGGTGAGCTCGCAGTTGCCGCCGCCGGACGCGGCGAGGTCGACGATGACGCTGCCGGGACGCATCCCCGCGACCATGTCGGCGGTGATGGTGCGCGGCGCCGTGCCGCGCACCAGGGCGGTCGTGATGACGATGTCCGCGGCCGCCGTCTCGCGCGCGTACACCGCCGCGGTCGCCGCCTCCTGGTCGTCCGTGAGCGCGGACGCGTAGCCGTCGGAGCTGACCTGCTGCTGCGCCTGCTCGGCGCGGACGAAGGACGCGCCCATCGACTCGATCTGCTCGCCGACCTCGGGCCGCACGTCGAACGCGCGCACCTCGGCACCGAGGCTGTCCGCGGCACCGATCGCCGCGAGGCCCGCGACGCCGGCGCCGATGACGAACACCTTGGCGGGGGGCGTCTTGCCGGCGGCCGTGACCTGCCCGGCGAACATGCCGCCGTACTCCTGCGCCGCCTCGACGACCGCGCGGTAGCCCGCGACGTTCGACAGCGTGGACAGCACGTCCAGGCTCTGCGCGCGCGAGATGCGCGGGACCGCGTCGAGCGAGAGGGCCGTGACCCCGCGGGCTGCGAGCGCGTCGACGAGGTCGGCCCGGCCGCCCGGGTTGAGCATCGCGACGAGCACCGCGTCGGGTCGCAGGGCCGCGACCTGCGCCTCGTCGGGGGCACCCACGGCCGTCACCACGTCCGCGGCCCACGCCTGCGCGGCGTCGCCGAGCGTGGCGCCGGCGGCCTCGTACGCGGCGTCGTCGAACGTCGCGCCGGCCCCGGCACCCCGTTCGACGAGCACGTCGTAGCCGAGGCCCGTGAGCTGGGCAACGGTCCTGGGCGTCGCGGCCACCAGCCGCTCGCCGGGCCGCGTCTCGCGCGGCACCCCGATGGTCGTCACTCGTACCTCCGTCGGTTCGGGCGACCGGTGTGCCGGTCGTCAGGGCAGACTATCTGGGAAAGCGCCTTCCCACGAGTGACCTAGGTCATGGGTCCCCGGAATCTTCCGCCGCACGGAAGGACGTCACACACCCGCGGCGCGCTGCCGGGCCTCCCAGGCCGCGGTCACGCGACGCAGCTCACCCTCGGCGTCGAGCCCGCTCCGGCGCGCCTCCAGCACGAGCGCGAACAGCCGCTCCCCCAGCCCGTCGCCGTCCTCGCGCGGCACGTCCCCGACCGCCCCCGACCGCTCCGCGCGCGCGACGAGCTTCTGCGCACGGGCGAGCGCCCCCAGCCCCCGCGGCACGCCGTCGAACGCCGACGCGCGGTCCTTCTCGGCGCGCTTGAGACGGTCCCACGCGGCGTGCTGCCCCTCCTCGTCGGCCGCCGCCGACGCGTCCGCGAAGACGTGCGGGTGACGCCGCACGAGCTTCGCGACGAGGTCCGCCGCCACGCCCTGCACGTCGAAGGGGTCGTCGGGGTGCTCCTGCGCGAGGCGCGCGTGGAACACGACCTGCAGCAGCACGTCGCCGAGCTCCTCGCGCAGGCCCGCGCGGTCGTCGTCCTCGATCGCCTCCGCGAGCTCCGCGGCCTCCTCGAGCAGGTACGGCACGAGCGAGAGGTGCGTCTGCTGCGCGTCCCAGGGACACCCGCCGGGCGACCGCAGCCGGTCCATGACCGCCACGAGCTCGCTCAGCGCGTCGCCACCGGGCGCCGCCTCACGGTCCACGCCGCCGACCCCCGCGGAGGTCAGGGAGCCGTCGGGCTCGGCGCGGGGAGCACGCCCTCACCGTCCGCGCCGTCCGCCGCCGGCACGACGATCCACGGCCGGGCCGTGGGCGCGACCACCGTGTTGCCGTCGTCGGTCGTGCCGAACCGCGGGTTGACCTCGACGTCGAGCGCCGCGACCCGCTCCAGCGCCTCGCCCAGGACCTCCTGCGCGTCCTCGCGCTCCTGCAGGCGCGTGTACGCGAGCGAGTACCGCGCGACCGCCAGCGAGGCCGGGGAGAACGTGACGTCGGCGTCCGGGTCGCTCTGCGACGCGACGGACTCCAGCAGCTCCTGGGCCTCGGCGTCGGAGACGCCGACCCCGTGCTCGGCCGCCACGTCGACGATCGTCGGCTCGTGCACCAGCACCGTCAGCACGTTGGCGGGCGACACGTCCTGCAGGTACGGCCCGAGCTCCTCGGTCGCCGTGCGGACGTCGGACGTCGGGATCGCCGTGCCGTCCACGACCGCCGCCGCCCCGGGCTGCCCCGCGCACCCGGCCAGCGCGGCCGCCGCGACACCGCCGGCCACCAGCACGCCGAACCGTCGCACGCCCGCACCCGCACGCCTCTGCACCGCCACCTGGGACCTCCTGCGTCGTCGCTCGTCGATCGGCGTCATCGTAGGCGGTCCGGGCGTACGTCCGGCACCTGCCGACCACCGGGCGCGCGCGGCGCGACCCGGGCGCGGACCGTCACCGGCGGGACGTCCCCGCGCCCGCGGCGGCCGACACGTCGCCGAGCACGACCGCGTCGAGGAACTGGCGCGCCCACGTCAGCAGCTCGCGGCCGTGCAGCGGGCGCCCGCCGATGCGCGCCGTCGTCGGGAACGGCACGAGCACCGTGCGCGTCGCGGGCTTGAGGACCGACCCCGGGTACAGCCGCTTGAGCCGCAGCTGCGCCGACTCCGCGAGCTCGACCGGCGCGAAGCGCACGAACCTGCCCTGCGCGGTCACGTCCGACAGGCCCGAGGCGCGGACCTTCTGCCGGAACTCCGCGACCTCGAACAGGTTGTCCACCGCGGCCGGGACGGCGCCGTACCGGTCGGCGAGCTCCGCGCGCACCTCGCCGAGCGCCGCCGCGTCGGCCGCCGACGCGACCTTCTTGTACGCCTCCAGACGCAGGCGCTCGTGCGCGATGTAGTCGTGCGGGATGTGCGCGTCGACCGGCAGCTCGATCGTGACGTCGGGCAGCTCCTCCGGCTGGTCGCCGCGGAAGCTCGCGACGGCCTCGCCGACCATGCGGATGTACAGGTCGAAGCCGACGCCCTCGATGTGCCCGGACTGCTCGCCGCCGAGCAGGTTGCCCGCACCGCGGATCTCCAGGTCCTTCATCGCGACCGCCATGCCCGCGCCGAGGTCGGTGTTCGCGGCGATCGTCTGGAGGCGGTCGTGCGCCGTCTCCGTCAGGGGCTTCTCCGGCGGGTACAGGAAGTACGCGTACGCGCGCTCCCGGCCGCGGCCGACGCGACCCCGCAGCTGGTGCAGCTGGGACAGGCCGAGCAGGTCCGCACGCTCGAGGATGAGGGTGTTCGCGTTGGAGATGTCCAGGCCCGTCTCGACGATCGTCGTGCAGACGAGGACGTCGAACCGCTTCTCCCAGAAGTCGACGATGACGCGCTCGAGCTGGTGCTCGTTCATCTTGCCGTGCGCCACGGCGACGCGGGCCTCGGGCACGAGCTCGGAGATCCGCGACGCGGCCCGCTCGATCGAGTCGACCTTGTTGTGGACGTAGAACACCTGGCCCTCGCGCAGCAGCTCGCGGCGCACCGCGGCGGAGATCTGCTTCTCGTCGTACGCGCCCACGAACGTCAGCACCGGGTGCCGCTCCTCGGGCGGCGTCGCGAGCGTCGACATCTCACGGATGCCCGTCACCGCCATCTCGAGCGTGCGCGGGATCGGCGTCGCGCTCATCGCGAGCACGTCGACGTTGGTGCGCAGCGCCTTGAGCGTCTCCTTGTGCTCGACGCCGAACCGCTGCTCCTCGTCGATGATGACGAGGCCCAGGTCCTTGAACCGGACCTCGCCCGTGATGAGGCGGTGCGTGCCGATGACGATGTCGACCGACCCGTCGGCCAGGCCCGCGACGACCTCCTTCGACTCCTTGTCCGACTGGAACCGCGACAGCGCCTTGACCGTCACGGGGAACGCCGAGTACCGCTCCGAGAACGTGTCGAGGTGCTGCTGCACGAGCAGCGTCGTCGGCACGAGCACCGCGACCTGCTTGCCGTCCTGCACCGCCTTGAACGCCGCGCGGACCGCGATCTCCGTCTTGCCGTACCCGACGTCCCCGCAGACCAGGCGGTCCATCGGGACCGACTTCTCCATGTCGGCCTTGACCTCGTCGATCGTGGCGAGCTGGTCCGGCGTCTCGACGTACGCGAACGCGTCCTCGAGCTCACGCTGCCACGGGGTGTCCGCGCCGAACGCGTGCCCCGGCGTGGCCATCCGTGCGCTGTACAGCCGGATGAGCTCGGCCGCGATCTCCTTGACCGCCCTGCGCGCACGGCCCTTCGTCTTGGCCCAGTCGCCGCCGCCCATCCTGTTGAGCGTCGGCGCCTCTCCGCCCACGTACTTCGTCACCTGGTCGAGCTGGTCGCTCGGCACGAACAGCCGGTCCCCCGGCTGCCCGCGCTTGCTGCTCGCGTACTCGATCACGAGGTACTCGCGCGTCGCCGCGTTCGCGCCCGTGCCGATCGTGCGCTGCACGAGCTCGACGAACCGGCCGACGCCGTGCTGCTCGTGCACGACGAAGTCGCCCGGCCGCAGCTGCAGCGGGTCGACCACGTTGCGCCGCCGGCTCGGCATGCGCCGCATGTCGCGCGTGCTGCTGCCCGCGCGCCCGGTGAGGTCCGCCTCGGAGAACACCGCGAGGTGCAGCGGCTCGGCGACGAACCCGGGCCCGACGGGCGCCGGGACGACGAGCACCACGCCGCCCTCGGGCTCGTCGTCGACGCCCGTGACGAGCCGCGCGGGCACGTCCGAGGCCTTGAGCTGCTCGACCATGCGCTGCGCCGGCCCGTGGCCCTCGGTCGCCAGCAGGAGCCGCCACCCCTGCTGCTGCAGCGCGCGCACGTCGGCCACGGCCCGCGCGACCTCGCCGCGGTACCGCTCGACGTCGCGCGCCGCGACCACGACGGTCCGGCCGTCCGAGGCCAGGTCGTCGACGGCGACCGGCGCGGCGGCGGGAGCGTCTCCCGCGTCCGACCCCGGAGCACCCGCCGCGACCGCCGCGTCCGCGTCGAGCGTGAAGCCGCTCAGGGTCCACCAGCCGAGCCCGCGCACGGCCGCCAGGGCCCGGACCTCCGCGAACGACGCGAACGACGCCGCCGACAGGTCGAGCGGCGTGGCCGCACCCGCCGCGGCGGACGTCCACGCGGCCGCGAGGAACTCCTCGGTGGTCGCGACCAGGTCGTGCGCGCGGCGCCGCACGCGCTCGGGGTCAGCGACGACCAGCAGCGCGTCGTCCGGCACGAGGTCGAGCACCGGCACCATCCGCTCGACGAGCGCCGGCGCGAGCGACTCCATGCCCTCCACGGCGATCCCCTGCGCGAGCTTGTCGAGCATGTCGACCGCACCCGGCAGGCGCTCCGCGAGCGACGCGGCCCGTGCCCGCACCTCGTCGGTCAGCAGGATCTCGCGGCACGGCGGCGCCCACAGCCCGTGCTGCGCGACCTCGAGGCTGCGCTGGTCCGCGACCGAGAACCAACGGATCTCCTCGACGTCCTCGCCCCACAGCTCGACGCGCAGCGGGTGGTCGTCGGTCGGCGGGAACACGTCGAGGATCCCGCCACGCACCGCGAACTCGCCGCGCTTCTCCACCATGTCGACGCGCTGGTACGCGGCGGCGACGAGCCGCTCGGTGAGGTCGTCGAGGTCGACCCGGTCCCCGACCGAGACGGCCACGGGCTCGAGCTCGCCCAGCCCCTCGACGACAGGCTGCAGCAGCGCGCGCACGGGCAGCACGAGCACGCGCACGGGGCCGGTCGGCCCGTCCTGCCCGGGGTGCGCGAGCCGGCGGAACACCGCGAGGCGGCGCGCGACCGTGTCCGACCGCGGCGAGAGCCGCTCGTGCGGGAGCGTCTCCCACGCGGGCAGGACCGCCACGACGTCCTCGGGCAGGTAGCAGCGCAACGCGGCGGCCAGCTCGTCCGCGTCACGGCCGGTCGCGGTCACGACGACGAGCGGGCGGCCCTTGCCGGCCGGGCCCGACGACGCCCGCGCCCCCGCGAGCGCCGCGAGCAGCGGCGGGCGGACGCCGGCCGGGCCGACGACGTCGAGCTCGCCGCGCGCGGGGACGAGCGACACGGCCTCCGCGGCGGCGGGGTCGGCCAGGAGGGCGGGCAGCAGGCCGGTGAGGTCCATGGTTCCTTCGCGTGGCGTCCGGGTGCAGGCGAGGGCAGCCAGCACGAACGCCCCGGATCCAGGCGGATCCGGGGTGCACGACGAGTCTACGAGCCCCCGCCGACACCGCCCGCGGGCGGTCGCGGGGCGTGGCGCACCGCCGGCTCGGGTCGGTGCCGGCCGTCAGTGCCAGCCGTCAGTGCCTGCCGTCGGCGCCTGCCGTCGGTGCCCGCCGTCACCGCCCGCCGGGACGCGGGCCCGGGGAGGGGTCAGCCGACCTCGGACGCGACGAGCTCCTCGGGGCCGTCGATCGCCGCGAGCGCCCGGCGCAGCGCCGTGCTCGACGTGTGCACGGTGTACGGGAAGTAGATGACCTCGACGCCGACCGCAGCGAAGTCGCGCTCGAGCCGGTCGCCCTTGGGGGTCCCGCGCCAGTCGTCGCCCTTGAAGATGACGTCGAAGCCCACGCTGCGCCACGTCTCGACCTTGTCGGGCTGGACCTCGGCGACGACCTCGTCGACGTAGGAGATGTGCCGCAGGATCTCCATGCGCTCCGCGAGCGGGATGATCGGGCGCCGGCCCTTCGTCAGCTCCAGGACCTCGTCCGCGACGACGCCTGCGATCAGGTAGTCGCAGCGCCGCTTGGCGTGCCGCAGGATGTTCAGGTGCCCGACGTGGAACAGGTCGTACGCGCCGGGTGCGTACCCCACGATGCGTGCCATGCCGAACCCTCCTGCCGACGATCAACGGTGTGGCCCGCGCCGTCGGGGACCTGGACGCAGGGCGCACTGCTCGCGTCCCGCCAGTGACCGACTGTAGGGGGAACCGGACCAAGTCGGACATAGCCCCCACCGGACGTCACCCGCCCGAGCCGTTTTTCACCCACCTGTCCAGGTTCGTCGGGCCGATCGGGTGGCGGGGCGGGCGCGCGGCGCCGGACGGCTGCGCCGACCGGGTTAAAACCACCGAGGATTCACATTTCGCCCACACCGCGGCAGCGCCTTCCGGGGCAGGATCGTCGAGAATCGACAGCACCGACGACGGTGGAGGGCAGCTCGGGAGACAGGTTCCCCGGTGTACGTCCCGGGGTTCACGTCCACGAGAGGGGATCACGCATGGAGCCGGCCGAGTACCTCGCCGCACTGCGCAAGCACTGGCTGGTCATCCTGCTGCTGTCCGTCCTCGGGTTCGGGGCCGGCTACGCCTACTCCACGTCGCTCCCGTCGAGCTTCCGCGCCACGTCCAGCGTCTACGTCACGGTCCCGCAGAGCAGCTCCGTGGGTGAGCTCGTGCAGGGCTCCACCTACGCGCAGAACCGCATCGAGAACTACGCGCAGCTCGCGACCAAGCCCTACGTCCTCGACCCGGTGATCGAGCGGCTCGGGCTCGACACGACCGGCCGCTCGCTCGCGAAGTCGGTGAGCGTGTCCGCCCCGCTCAACTCGACGATCCTCGAGATCGCGGCCGTCAGCGGCGACCCGCAGCGCTCCGCCGACATCGCGAACGCGGTCGCCCGCCAGCTCGCGACAGCCGTCGAGGAGCTCGAGGGCGACACGAGCGACGGCGACCCGAACGTGCAGATCACGCTCGTGGGCGAGGCGACGCCCCCGTCGTTCGCGTTCGCCCCCAACACCAAGCTCAACGCGGCGACAGGGCTCGTCCTCGGCGGGATCGCGGGCGTCGTGCTCGCGCTCGCGCGCACGCTCCTCGACACCCGCATCCGCTCCATGCGAGACCTGCGCCGGGTGACCGCCACCCCGGTCCTGTCGTCCGTGCGGTACGACCGCAAGAACCGGCGCGACCCGCTCGTCATCCGCCGCGACCCGTTCGGCGACCAGGCCGAGGCGTTCCGCCGGCTGCGCACCAACCTGCGGTTCCTCACCATCGAGGGCCCGAGCCGGTCGATCGTCGTGACGTCGTCGCTGCCCACCGAGGGCAAGTCGACCGCGGCGATCAACCTCGCGATCGCGATGGCCGAGGGCAACGCCCGGATCCTGCTCGTCGACGCCGACCTGCGCCGGCCGTCCGTGCACCGGTACCTCGGCATCGAGGGCGCCGTGGGCCTGACGACCGTGCTCATCGGGGAGGCCACCGCCGAGGAGGTCATCCAGCCCTGGGGGGACGGGTCGCTCGACGTGCTGCCCGCGGGCCAGATCCCGCCGAACCCGAGCGAGCTGCTCGACTCCCCCGCGATGGCCCGCCTGCTGCAGCGGCTGTCGCTGCGCTACGACGTCATCCTGCTCGACTCCGCGCCGCTGCTGCCCGTGACCGACGCGGCCGTGCTGTCGCGGCTCACCGACGGCGCACTCGTCGTCGTCGGCTGCCGGGCCGTGCACCGCAACCAGCTCGCCGACGCGCTCGCCTCGCTCGAGGCCGTCGACGCGCGCGTGCTCGGTCTGCTGCTCAACCAGGTCTCCGCGAAGGCGTCCGGGTCGATCCTCACGTACGGCTCGACGCCGCAGGCGACGGCCCGCGCGTGGTCCCTGCCGGGACGCCCGAACCGCCGGGGTGCCCGCGCGGACGGCTCGGCCGCACGTCCGGGCGCACCCACGGCACCCGCGCAGCCCCCGGTCGCGCCTGTACCCGCCGCCCGCACGGAGGACGTCCCGCAGCCGCGGCCCGTGGTGCTCGCGTCCGCCGACGAGCGGCTGCTCCCGGGCCGCGAGCTGTCCGGCCTCGACGACCTCGAGCTGCCGGAACCCCGACCGCACGTGCAGGAGCGCGGCGCGCACGCGTCCTGGCTGTGAGCCCGTCGTGACGGGCCGCTCGAGCGGGGTGCGCGCATGAGCCCGCGGACCGCACCGGTCAGCAGCGCGGCCGTGCGTGCCGCGAGCGCCGTGCAGCCCCCGGCGCCACCCGCCGGACCGGCCGCGCCGACGCCGGTCGTCGTCGAGCCGCGCGTGCGCGCTTCCACCCGGTACGTCGCGATGGGTGCCGTCGCGCTCCTGACGCTCAACCTGCAGCTCGTCGACGCGTTCACCACGGCCATCGTCGTGCCGCTCGCGCTCGTGCCCGTGTGGTGGTCGGCACCTCGCCGGTTCGTCGGTGCGCGGGCCCTGTACGCGCTCGGCGGCCTGGCGCTGGCCTCCGGCGTCTGGCTCACCGCCGTGTCGTCCGCGACGCACGCGATCAGCCCCGTCGTGCTGCGCGCGAACCTGCTGCTCGTCGTCGGCGGGTTCTGCGGGATCGGCCTGCTGCTGTGGGCCCGGACGGTGCTGCCCGTGAAGACCGTCGCGCTGGCCGCGGCCGCCGGACTGCTCGCGCGGATCGTGCTCGAGCCCATCAACCCCGCGAACCCCTGGAAGTACAACTTCTCGTACGCCGTCACGGTGCTCGCGCTCGGCTTCGTCGTGCGCAAGCGGCCCCGGCCGGTCGAGGTCGTGCTGCTCCTGCTGCTCGCCGGCGTCTGCATGGTCAACGACTCGCGGTCCGCGTTCGCGACGCTCGTGCTCGCGGCCCTGCTCGTCGCCTACCAGCTGCGCCCGGTGTCCATGGGTCGGCGCAGCAGCGCGCTCGCGACCGTCGCGCTGTTCGGCGGCATCGCCGCGTGCGTCTACTCGGTCGGGACCACGCTCATCCTCGAGGGGTACCTCGGCGAGGCCACGCAGCAGCGCTCGCAGGAGCAGGTGCAGGCCTCGGGGTCGATCCTGCTCGGCGGGCGCCCCGAGTGGGGGGCGAGCACGGCGCTGTTCGAGTCGCGGCCCATGGGCTTCGGCGTCGGCGTCGTGGCGAACCTCGACGACATCCTCGTCGCGAAGTCCGGCATGGCGTCCCTCAACTACGACCCGGACAACGGGTACGTCGAGAACTACATGTTCGGCAGCGAGATCAAGCTGCACGCCGTCGTCGCGGACCTGTGGTCCAACTTCGGGTTCGCGGGGCTCGCGCTGGGCGCGTGGATCCTCGGTCTGTCCGTGTGGTCGCTCGCGAGCGCGGCCGCGCGGCGCGTCGCGTCCGGACTCGCGATCTACCTCACCTGCCTCATGCTCTGGAACTTCGCGTTCGGGCCGATCTACAGCTCCATGCCGATCATCGTGCTCGCCCTCGGGATGCTGCTGCTCCCGCGGGCCGGCGTCGACGCCGGGCACGCGACGCTCGACCCCGTCACGACCCCGGAAGGCCGCGCATGACCCTCGTCCTCGAGTCGTTCCCGCGACCGCGGCGCACCACCAACCCGTACCTCACCCAGCTGCTCGCCGAGCTGCCGCCCGACGTCCCGACGCGGACGTTCGAGTGGCGCACCGCGCTGCTGGGCCGCTACGACGTGTTCCACGTGCACTGGCCGGAGAAGCTGCTGCGCGGCACGTCGCGGGCCAAGACCGCCGCGCGGTTCGTCACCACGGGCCTCCTGCTGGCCCGGCTGGCCCTGACGCGCACCGCCGTCGTGCGCACCCTGCACAACGTCGACCCGCACGAGGCCGGCGGCCGGCTGGAACGTGCCGTGCTGCGCCGCGTCGACCGGCTCACCACGGTGTTCGTCCGGCTCAACGGGACCACGCCGCTGCCCGCCGACGCCCGGCCCGGCACACCGCTCGTGACGATCCCCCACCCGCACTACCGCGACTGGTACGCGTCCTGCCCCCGCGGCAGGGCCCGCCCCGGGCGCGTGCTGTTCTTCGGGCTCGTGCGGCCCTACAAGGGCGTCGAGGAGCTCGTGCAGGCCTTCCGCGACCTGCCGGGCGACTCGCTCGAGCTGCGCGTCGTCGGCAGCCCCGAGACACCCGCGCTGCGCCGGACCGTCGAGGAGCTCGCCGCCGCCGACCCGCGTGTCGGCCTGCGGCTGGAGTACGTCGACGACGACACCCTGGCCGAGGAGGTCGGCGCCGCGTCGCTCGTCGTCCTGCCCTACCGGCGCCTGCACAACTCCGGCGCGGCCCTGCTCGCGCTCTCGCTCGACCGCCCCGTGCTCGTGCCGGCGGGGGCGACCTCCGCCGAGCTGGCCGCCGAGGTCGGCGACGCGTGGGTCTCGACGTTCGAGGGCACCGTCACCCCCGCCGACCTGCGCGCCGCGCTCGACCGGGCGGCGGCGCTCGACCTCGGCACGGACCACCCGGACCTGTCGGCGCGCGACTGGGCCTCCGTCGCCGCCGCGCACGCCGACGTCTTCCGCACCGCCCGCCGCCTCGCCCGCGCCCCGCGGCGGGCCCGCCGCGCACGCGAGCACGACTCGTCGCCCGACACCCCTGGTCAGGGGCACCCCGTCCGTGCCACGGTCGGGGAGCACACGTCCGTCGGCGTCACCGGCTCGAAGGAGTCCTCCCGATGACCGTCAGCCCTCCCGCGGCACGCGGCAGCCGGCAGACCACCCGCACGTCCGTCGAGGTCGTCTTCCGGGCGGAGCGCGACGTCGCGTCGTGGGAGGCGCGGCACGCGCGCGGAGAGGTCCCCGGGCGGTGGCCCTACGGGCTCGACCTGCTCGCGCGTCCCGGCGTCGACCTGCGCACCGTGAGCCTGCCCGAGCCGACCCGCGCCGACCGCGTGCGCTCGCTCGTGCGCGCCACCGTCCACCGGCCGCGCGGGCACGGCGACGTCGGCATCGCGTGGGACGAGAACCTCGCGCGCCGGATGCTCGTCCTGTCGCCGCACGCACGCATGTTCGCGGGCACGATCTGGCTGACGGACGCGCTCGAGATCGACCCGTCGGCGGACCGCGTCCGGCACGCGCTCGACGTGCTGCGCCGCATGGACGGCGTGTTCGTCAACAGCCGCGCGCAGGTCGAGCCGCTGCAGGCCGCGCTCGGGCGGTCCGGCCCCCCGGTGTCGTTCTTCACGTTCGGCGTCGACCACGAGTTCTTCGCCGCGCAGCCGCCCGCCGCGACGCCGCTCGTCGTGAGCGTCGGCGGCGACCGCGACCGCGACCCGACCACGCTGTTCGCCGCCCTGTCGCGCGTGCACGAGGCCCGCCCCGACGTCGAGATCGTCGTGCAGAACGCGTCCGACGTGCCCGCCCCCGCGGGGGTCACGAAGATCCCGCGGCTCACGCACGCCGAGCTGCGCGACCTGTACGCGCGCGCGAGCGTCGTCGCGCTCGCCACGCGGCCCAACCTGCACATGTCGGGGCTGACGGTGTCCCTGGAGTCGATGTCGACCGGGCGGCCCGTGGTGCTCACCGCGACGCCCGGGCACGAGGACTACCACCGCGACGGCGAGACCGCGCTGCTCGTCCCGCCGCAGGAGCCCGCCGAGCTCGCGGACCGCGTGATCGGGCTGCTCGACGCCCCCGACGACGCCGCGGCCCTCGGCCGCCGCGCACGGCAGGCGGTCGAGGACCGGTTCACCTCGGCGCACCTCGCCGACGGGATGGCGCAGGCGGTCGGGCTGGACTGACGCGCGGACCTCGGGGGCGGGTCAGCGACGCCCACGGCGCGTCAGCGCGCCCGCGACCGAGCCCGCGTACGCCCGCAGGATCGTCAGGTCGGAGCGGCGCACGCCGTAGAACGACAGCATCGAGACACCGAACAGGCGGCGCAGGAACAGCTGGTTGAGGCCCGACGAGACGACGTAGCCGAGCAGCGTCGCCCACGCCGCGCCCATGGCCCCGTACGTCGGCACCAGCAGCACGAGCAGGCCGATGTTGAGCACGCACGCGATCACCAGGGCGATGCTGCGCAGGCCCGGCCGGCCGCGGGCGCTGAGCCCCGCGCCCGCGATGGAGCCGGGGGTGCTCACGACGACCGCCACGAGCAGCAGCCACGCGATCGGCACCGCGGGCCCGAACTCGGCGCCGAACAGCAGCGGCAGCCACCACGCCATCGTGGCGCCCAGCCCGATCGCCACGACCGTGCAGATGAGCGTCGAGATGCGGGCCGCGGCCGCGAGGCGGGAGTCCTCGCTGCGGTGCGCGTCGGTCACGAACGTCACGTCGCGCACCGCGCGGTGGATCACGAGCGGCAGCTCGCTCACGTTGACCGCGACGACGTAGAGGCCGAGCTGGTAGGCGCTGCTCAGCGGCGTCATGATCGTCTGGTCGACGCGCGAGAGCAGGATCCCCGAGATCGTGCCGATCCACAGGCGCAGGCCGTACCCGGTGAGCGCCCGCGTCGAGGCGAGGTGCTCGGTGTCCGGCTCGCCGGGCGGCAGGCGGCGCGGCAGCGTCACGTACGCCAGGGCGCCCATCACCGGCATGACGGCCAGCACGACGGTCGCGGTGAACGGCGTCAGGTGGTCCGTGAGCCACAGCGGCACGAGGACCGCGAGCCGCAGGGCGGAGGCGAGGACCTTCTCCCACGCGACCATCGCCCAGCGCTGCAGCCCCGACGCGATGCCCCGCAGGACGCCCAGCAGCAGCGTCGGCAGGACCGCGAGCGACGCGACCGCCATGAGGTGGCGGATCTCCGGGTCGCCGCCCGACAGCCACTCGCGTGCCGCGAACACCGCCGCGGTCGCCAGCAGGCCCGCGAGGACGACGATGAGCGCGCCGTTGCGGGCCGCCGTCCGGACCAGCCGCGGGTGCCGCGCGACCGCGTAGGAGACGGCCTCCGGGACGCCGAACGTCATGAGCGCGATCGCCAGGCCCAGCGGCGCGGTCGCCGCCGCGACGGCACCGCGGCCGTCGACGCCGAGGGACTGCGCGAGGATCGGTCCGCTCGCGAGCGCGACCACGGGCGGGAACAGGTTCCCGACCAGCGTGATCGTCATGCTGCGGGCGGTCCCGCCCGTGGCGGTCGTGCGGTCCTTCACCGGCTGCCCCCGTGTCACGACGCGCCCGGCACCTTCCCCGCGCGGACCGTGCGCTGCCCGTCGCGCGCGTACTCCACGTACACCGTGCCGTACGCGCCCGCGATCATGCCCGTGCCGCGCGCCCACGTGCGCCGACCACGGGCCTGGTGCGCCTGCGAGCGGGTCACGAGGCCGACGGCGAGACGCGCCGCACCCCCCGCGGCCCGCACGGCACCCTGACCGGTGACGCGGGCGCGCGCGAGCGTGCGCCCCCACGGGCCGTCGGCCAGCACGACCGACGTGCGGCCCCACGTGTTGCCGTTGCGGAACGCGCGCGCGAGCACCCACCGCCGCGTCACGCGGTCCGGCGGCACGACGTCCACCACGACGGCCTCGTCGCACCACACCATGCGTCCGCCGGCCTTCGCGAGCTGGCGCGTGAGGAGCTGGTCCGAGCCGCCCGACAGCCCGAAGCGCTCGTCGAACCGCAGGCCCAGCTCGCGCAGGCGCCCCAGGTCGAGCAGGAGGTTGTTCGTCGCCGCGACGTCCGTCACCGTGCCCGTCGGGAGGCGGCGCCGGTCGAAGAACCGGCCGGCGCGCACCCACGCGTCAGGCTCCTGCTCGTACTCCGAGACGACCGGCCCGACCACGCCCTCGGGGCGGTCGACCAGGTAGACGTCCACGAGCAGGCGCAGCCACGTGGGGACGGGGCGTTCGTCGTCGTCGATGAAGACGAGGACGTCGTGGTCGGCCGACTCGTCGAGCGCGCGGTTGCGCGCCGCGGCGATGCCGGGGTGCGGCTCGTGCGCGTAGCGGACCACCGGCCCGCCCTGCGCGGCGGACCGCGCCGCGGCGTCCTCGACGACCGCGTGCGCGCCGCCCTCGGGGTCGTTGTCGACGACGAGCACGTCGGCCGGCGGGTCGAGCAGCGCGGCCTGCTCGACGAGCATCGGCAGCGCAGCCCGCAGGTCGTCGGGACGGCGGTACGTGAGCGCGGCGACGACGGTGCGCGGGTCCCGTCGTGCCGTCGCCGGCGCCGCCGCGGCACCCGTCGTCGTGCTGTCCTGCGTCATCTCGGCCCCCCGAAGCGTCCGCGGCTCCCCCTGAGCCGCGATCATGGCACGACCGGTCGCGCGGCGAGCTCGCTCCACCGGGCCGTGAGCGGCAGCGTCGTGCTGGTCGACGACGTGTAGACGGACAGCCCGATCCCGCCCCCGACCTGCAGTGCCGCGGTGGTGCTCGTGCCCTGCAGCGTCCACGCCGCGGGCTCGGGCGTGCCTGCCGCCCACACCTTGGCGCGCAGCGCGGTCGTGCCCGTGCCGTCGACCTGGAGGCGGACCTGCAGCGTCTGGCCCGCCGTGTACGTCAGCCCCGGGACGTTGACCTGCGCCACCGTGGTGGTGCTGCCCGCGGAGATCCCGACGAGCGACGCGCGCACCACGCCGGTCGCGAGCATCTTGAGGCGCAGGCGGTAGCCGTCGGTCGTGCCCGCGGTGCGCCCGGCCAGCTCGAGGTCGGTGCCCGCGCCGGTCGGCATCACGTCGAGCGCGACCTTCGCGGTCAGGTCCGTGCTCGTCGAGGAGACGGGCAGGAAGGACGACAGGCGGTACCCGGCACCGGTGACCCGCATCGCCCCCGTGCCGGCGGCGACCGAGAAGTTCGCCGCGCCGCCCGTGACCGACCAGGCGCCTCCCGTGTCGGCCGCGCCCCAGCCGCCGGTGACGGACCGGGCGAACGGGTCGAGCGCGAACGGCGTGTCCGCCGGCGGCGCGGCGACCGTGACCTCGCGGGTCGTCGTGCCGGTGTCGCCGTCGTCGTCCGTCGTCACGAGCGTGATCGTGTAGGTGCCGTCGACCGCGTACGTGTGCGACGCCGTCGCACCCGTGGCGGTCGCGCTGTCGCCGAACTCCCACGCGTAGGCCGTGACCTGGCCGTCCGCGTCGGTCGACGCGGACGCGTCGACCGCGACGGCGAGATGCGTCGGCGTGGCCGTGAACGCGGCGACGGGGCCCTGGTTCGGCACGGGCGCCGCGACCGCGACCTCGCGCGTCGTCGTGCCCGTCTCGCCGTCGTCGTCCGTGACCGTCAGCGTGACCGTGTAGGTGCCCGCCGCGCCGTAGGTGTGCGACGCCGTCGCGCCCGTTCCCGTCGTGCCGTCGCCGAAGTCCCACGCGTGGCCCGTGAGGGTGCCGTCCGCGTCGGTGGACGCCGAGCCGTCGACCGCGACCGTGAGGTCGGTCGCGACCGCGTCGAACGCCGCGACCGGGGCCTGGTTCGGCGCCACGACCGTGACCGTGCGGACCTGCTGCGCGCTGCCGCCCCGGTCGTCCGTGACCGTGAGCGTGACCTCGTAGTCGCCGCCGGCCGCGTACGTGTGGGTCGGCGCCGGGCCCTCGCCCGTCGTGCCGTCGCCGAACGTCCACGCGTGCTGCGTGATCGTCCCGTCGGGGTCGGTCGAGACGCCGCCGTCGAACGCGACCGTGAGGTCCTGCGGCGTCGCGGTGAACCCGGCCGTCGGCAGCTGGTTCGGCGGGACCACCGTGACGTCGTGCGCGACCTGCGCGGTGGCGCCGTCGTCGTCCGTCACGGTGAGCGTCACCGTGTACGTGCCGCCCGCCGCGAAGGTGTGCGTCGGGGTCGCACCGGTGGCCGTCGCGCCGTCACCGAACGCCCACGCGTAGGACGCGACCGTCCCGTCCGGGTCGCTCGAGCCCGTCGCGTCGAACGCGACCGCGAGGTCCGTGGGCGTCGACGTGAACGCCGCGACCGGCAGCTGGTTGGGCAGCTGGCCCGTCGTGCCGAGCGCGTGGTGGTTCGCGACGGTCTGCGCGTCGAGCACCGAGGAGTAGACGGCGACCTCGTCGATCGTCCCGGCGAACCACGCCTGGGGACCCCAGGTGGTGTCCCCGAAGACCCGCCAGTAGCCGTTGTACGCCTGCGCCGCCGTCTGCGGGTGCGTGCCCTGCAGGACCCCGTCGACGTACAGCCGCATGCCGTCCGGACCCTGCGTGGCGACCAGGTGGTGCCACTGGCTGTCGTTGTACGACGCGGTCGTCGTGATCGTGTTCGTGACGCCTGTCCACGTGCCGAACGTGAGCCGGCCGTCCGTCTCCATGTAGACGTGCCGGTCGTAGCTGCCCGAGACGCCCGTGTCCTTGTCACCGAAGCCGATGAGCTTGCCGCCGTTGGTCGTCGACGTCCTGAACCACAGCTCCTGCGAGTAGACCGTCGGGTTCGAGAACTGCTGCGAGCTCGCGACCAGCGTGTTGCTGGTCCCCAGCGTCCGCACGGCCGGGTTGCTGACGCCCGACAGCGCGCCGGACTGGCCGCGCAGGAACGTGCCGCGGTAGGTGCCGGGCATCCCGTAGGGGCCGGAGTCGGCCGCCGTGGTGCCCGAGCCCTCCGAGAGCCGCCAGTACAGCTCGGGTCCCGCGTCGTAGACCGCCTTGCCGTACGCGTCGGCGGGCGCGGGCGGCTTCGCGACCGTGCGGCCCGACAGCGTGTAGTGCTGCTCGACCTGCGCGACCGTGAGCGGCGCCGGGTAGACGGCGACGTCGTCGATGCTGCCCGCGAGGAAGCCGCTCGTCGGCTGGTTGGGCCAGCCGCCCACGTTGTCCCCGCCGATCCGCCAGTAGCCCGTGTACGCCTGGCCGTAGGTCGTGTCGGCGCGCTGCCCGGCACGGCGGCCGTCGACGAAGAGCTTCATGCCCTCGGCGCCCATCGACGCGACGACGTGGTGCCACTGGCCGTCGTTGTACGACGCGTTCGTGGTGATCGTGCGCACCGCACCCGGGTAGACGCCGAACGTGATCCTGCCGGTGTCGTCCATGTAGACGTGCCGGTCGTAGCTGCCGGACTGGCCGGTCTGCTGGTTGGAGAAGCCGACGATCTTCCCGCCGCGCGTGGAGGTCGTCCTGACCCACGCCTCGACGGCGAACGTGTCGGGTCCCTGCACGGGCGTGCTCGTCGCGCCGGAGGCGGTGGAGGTGCCGTCGAACGTCGACGCGGCGTTCGCGTCACCGCCGATCGCGCCCGCGGCGCCGCGGGTGACCCCCGTGCCGAGCGTCAGGTCGGACCAGCCGACCCAGTCGAAGGCCGTCGTGCCGCCGGGCTCGCCCAGCCGCCACAGGGACGTCGCGCCGTCCGCCGCGACCTGCTGCGCGTAGGCGCTGGTCGACGACGCGTCGGAGACCGTGACCTGCACCTGGTCGGTGATCGCCTGGTTGCCGAACGGGTCGACCGCCTTGACGCGGTACGTGTACGACGCGCCCGGCGTCAGGCCGGTGTCGAGGAAGCCCATCTGGGGCCGCTTCCAGACGACCGACGCCGCGGTGACGGTGTGCACGACCTGCCCGTTGCGGGACACCGTGTACGTGAGGTTCTCGTTGTCGCGGTCGTAGTTGGCCGGCCAGCTCAGACGGACCGTGCCCGCCTGGAACGACGCCGCCGCGAGCGGCCACGTCGCGGACGCGAGACGCGGGCCCTGCTTGTTCGGGGCGACGTCGGTGCGGGCGAACCGGGCGAGGCCCTGCTGCCCCTTGTTGTTGACGATCGTGAACTCGCCGCCGTACAGCAGGTACTGGTCGTTGCCCGTGACGGTCCACGGGCCCTGGCCCTGGCCCGTGTACGAGCCGCTGTTGATGTCCGGGTACCACGCGAGCAGCGACGGCGTCGGCTGCCCCGCGTAGTTGTGGTAGCCGTACGGGTCGGCGGTCGCCGTACCGGTCACGGACTTGCTGAACGCGAGGCCGCGGTAGAACGTCCACGGCTCGGTCTGGGGGAAGCCGCCGATGTTGCCGCAGTAGTGCGGGTGGCCGGCGACGTAGACGGCGTCGCCCGGTCCGGGCCACGCGGCGTACGTGTCGCCGTGGCAGTCCTCGACCCACACCAGCGCGCCCGTGGCCCAGTCGCCGCGCGCGGTCCCCTCGAGGTTGCCGGTGCTGCCGAACACGTAGCCCGTGACGTAGAAGCTCGTCGCGTCGCTCGTGACGCTCGTGATCGACGCCTGCGTGCTGCCGTTGCGGATCAGCCCGTTGATCGCGAGCGGGAGCGTCGCACCCGTGGTCGCGTCGACGCGCGCCAGGCCGTAGCCCGGGTTGCCGCTGCCGTTGAACGTCGTGAAGCTGCCGCCGACGATGACCTGCGTGCGGTCGGGCGAGACGACCATCGCGCTGACCGACCCGTTGTCGGCGCTCGGCGCCCACGGCAGCAGCGAGCCGTCCGCGGCGGAGAACGCCGCGACCTTGCTGCGCGGCTCGCCGTTGGCGTTGGTGAACGTGCCGCCGACGTACACCGCGGTGTCCGTCGCGGCGATCGCCCGCACCTGCGAGTCCACGCCCGGCGCGAACGACGACACGAGGGCCCCCGTCGCGGCGTCGAACGCGGCGATCCGGTACCGGGGCTGGCCGGCGATGGTCGTGAAGCTGCCGCCGACGTACACCCGGCTGCCGTCCGGCGACACCGCGACCGCGCGCACCTGCGCGTTGGGGTCGGGGGCCCAGGACGCGTCGAGCACGCCCGTCGTCAGGTCGTAGGCGAGGAGGTTCGCGCGGGGGACGAGGTTCGTGCCCGCCGCGGACCCGGCGGGCCGCGCGTTCGCGAAGTCACCGCCCACGAACACCTTCGAGCCGGCGACGCCCTGCTGCCAGGCGACACCGTCGATCTGGACGGTCGGGAGCGAGTCGGCTGCGACGGTGACCGTGGTCCCGGCGACGGGCACCGTGTCGGCGGCCGCGGGGGTCGCGAGCGTCACGCCGGCGAAGGTCAGGGCGGCGGCCGCGAGAAGGGCGGCGGAGCGGGCGACGGGGCCACGCGAGCGGGTCATGGGCACCTCGGGGGCGACGGGGTCCGCGAGGCAGGGCGAGCCACGCGAGGCCGATCGTATGCAGCGGACCGTGCGCAGAAGCGTGACGAACCGGGTGAACTGGACGCGCAACCGGGTGATTCGGGCGAAACGGTCCGCCTGACGCAGCGACCCCGCCGTCCCGGCAGGGCGGGACGGCGGGGTCGTGACGTGCGTGCGGGGTGGCTCAGGCGGGGACGGGCCGCGCCGTGAGCTGGCTCCACCGTGCCGTGAGCGGCAGCGTCGTCGTGGTGGACGACGTGTAGACCGACAGGCCCACACCGCCCGCGACCTGCAGCGCCGCCGTCGTGCTGCTGCCCGTGAGCGTCCACGCGGCCGGCTCGGGGGTGCCCGCGGGCCACACCTTGAGCCGCAGCGCCGTCGTCCCCGTGCCGTCGGCCTGGAACCGCACCGACAGCGTCTGCCCGGCCGTGTACGTGAGGCCCGGGACGTTCACCTGCGCGACGGTCGTGGTCGTGCCCGCGGAGATCCCGACGATCGACGCCCGCACGACGCCGGTGCTCAGCATCTTGAGCCGCGCCCGGTAGCCGTCCGTCGTGCCGACCGTCCGGCCGGCGACCTCGAGGTCCGTCCCGCCGCCGGTCGGCATCGCGTCGAGCGCCACGTCGACGCGGACGTCCGCGCTCGTCGACGACACGGGCAGGAACCCGGAGAGCCGGAACCCGGCGCCCGTGACCCGCATGGCGCCCACACCCGACGCGACCGAGAAGTTGGTCGCACCGCCCGCGACGCTCCACGCGCCGCCGGTGTCGGCCGTGCCCCAGCCGCCCGAGACGGTCCGCGCGAACGCGTCGGCGGCGAACGGGGCGTCCGCGGGCGGCGTCGTGACGGTCACGGCTCGCGTCGTCTGCGCGGTGGCACCGTCGTCGTCCGTGACCGTCAGGGTGACCGTGTAGGTGCCGTCCGCCGCGTACGTGTGCGAGGCGGTCGTACCCGTCGCCGTGCCCCCGTCGCCGAAGCTCCAGGAGCGCTGCGTCACGGTCCCGTCGGGGTCGGACGACGCGCCGGCGTCGACCTGCACCGTCAGGCCCGTGGTCGCCGCGGTGAACGACGCGACCGGCGGCTGGTTCGGCGGCGGCGCCGTCACCGTGACGTCGTGGGACGTCTGGGCCGTGTTGCCGTCGTCGTCGGTCACCGTGAGCGTCACCGTGTAGGTGCCCGCGGCGGCGTAGGTGCGGCTGGCCGTCGGGCCGGTGCCCGTCGCGCCGTCGCCGAACGCCCACGCGTAGCTCGCCACGGTGCCGTCGGGGTCGGTCGAGCCCGTGCCGTCGACCGTGACCTTGAGGCCGTCGGTCGCGGTCGTGAACGCCGCCACCGGCGGCTGCTCCGGCGCGTCACCGGTGCGGCCCAGCGTGTGGTGCGCCGCGATCGTGCCCGCTGACAGCGGGAACGGGTACACCGCGACCTCGTCGATCGCGCCGTTGAAGTTGTTCGACGCCGGCGTGTTCGGCCAGCCGCTCAGGCTGTCGCCGCCGATCCGCCAGAACCCGGTGAAGTTGCGGCCCGACGGGTTGTCGGCGCGCGACGCGACGAGCGCGCCGTCGACGTACAGCGCCATGCCGGTCGCCCCCATCGTCCCGACGACGTGGTGCCACTGGCCGTCGTTGACGGCCCCCGGCGAGCGCACGGTCCGGTTCTGCCCCGGGCTCGCGCCGAACTGCACGCGGCCCGCGCTGTCGACGTAGAGCTGGCGGTCACGCGAGGTGCTCGTGCCGGTCAGGCTCGTCGAGTTCCCGAACCCGACGACCCAGCCGCCCTGGTTCGACGTCGTGCGGATCCACGCCTCGACGGACAGCTCGTTGAGGTTCTGCTCGCGCTGCGGCGCGACGACCCGGCTGTTCGTGGTGCCCGCGAACGTCGTCGCGGAGCTGGAGTCGCCCGCGATCGCCCCCGGCGTGCCGCGCGTCAGCGCCGTGCCGGTCGACCCGTCGTCGGTACCGGCCGTGTCCAGCGCGGTCGTGCCCGAGGACTCGCCGAGCCGCCACAGGTGGGACGCACCGTCGGCCATGACGGTCTGCGCGTACGCGCTCACCGCACCCGAGCCGTTGGCGGTCGCGGTGACCGACGGGCTCGTGACCGTGTTGCCGAACGGGTCGGACACGCGCACCGCGTAGGTGTACGTCTGCCCCGCCGTCAGGCCCGTGTCGGTCACGCCCTGCGTCGGGCGCATCCAGATCTGGGACTTCTTCACCTGTGCGGGCAGCGGCTGCCCGTTGCGCAGCACGGTGTAGGTGAGGTCCTCGTTGTCGAAGTCGGCGTTGGCCGTCCACGAGATGCGGACCGTGCCCGCACCGATCGCGCGCGCCGTGGGCGTGAAGTCCGCGCCCGAGAAGCGCGGCCCCTGGTCGTTCGGGGCGATGCTCGGGATCGCGAAGCGCACGAGCCCCTGCTGGCGCCGGAAGTTCACGTTGAGGAACTCGCCGCCGTAGACGATGTACCGGTCGTCGCCTGTCACGGCCCACGGGCCCTGGTTCTGGCCGGTGAACGTGCCGGTGTCGAGGTCCGGGTAGAAGTTCAGCATCTCCGGCGCGGCCGTGCCCTCGAAGTTCGTGTACCCGAGGTGCTCGCGGCCGAGCTTGCGCATGGGCTCCTTGGTGTAGGCGTCCGCCCGGTAGAACAGCCACTCGTCGTTCTGCGGCGTGCCGCCGACGTTCCCGCAGTAGTGGTGGTGGCTCGCGGCGTACACGACCGGACCCTGCGCGTGCACCGCGTACGAGTCGCCGTGGCAGTCCGCGATCCACCGGATCGAGCCGGTCGCCCAGTCCGCCGCGAAGACGCCCTCGAGCGTGCCGCCCGAGCGTCCCCACGTGTAGCCGACGCCGTACATGTTGTCCGCGTCGCCCGTCAGGCCGAGGATCGAGCCGTTCGTGCCGCCGTTGCGGATCTGCGACGTCGCAGGGAACGGGAGCGCCGCACCGGTCACGGCGTCGACGCGCGCGAGGCCGTCGGGCGCCGCGGTGCTGCCGTTGAACGAGGTGAAGTTCCCGCCGACGATCACGGTGCCGCCGTCGGGAGCGACCGTCAGCGCGCTCACGGAGCCGTCGTCGACCGTCGGGTTCCAGGGCAGGAGCGCGCCGTTCGACGCGTTGAACGCCGCGAGCCGCGTGCGGCTCGAGCTGCCCGCCTGCGTGAAGATGCCGCCCGCGTAGACCGTCGTGTTGGTCGCCGCGAGCGCCCGGACCTGGCCGTTCGCGCCCGCGTTGAACGTCGTGATGAGCGCGCCCGTGACCGCGTCGAACGCCGCGATCCGGTACCGCGCGACGCCCGAGATGCTCGTGAAGCTGCCGCCGACGTAGATGCGCGACCCGTCGGGCGACTTCACGACCGCGCGCACCTGCCCGTTGGGGTTCGGGGCCCAGGAGGGGTCGAGCACGCCGGTGCGGACGTCGAACCGCAGGAGGTTCGCACGCGGCACGTTGCCGACGCCGGCCGCGTTGCCCGCCGGGCGGGCGTTGGAGAACTCGCCGCCCGCGTAGACGAGGTTCCCGGACAGCGCCTGCTGCCACACGACCCCGTCGATCTGGACCGTCGGGAGCGCGTCGGCCGCGACCGTGGGCGGCAGGCCCGCCGGCGGCGCGGTGTCGGCCTGCGCGGGCGCGGAGCCCGCGACGAGCCCGACCGCCACGAGAGCGACCGACGTGAGGACGGCCCAGGTACGAGCGACCGGTGACCGGTCGGCGACGGGACGCAGAGACATGGGGACACCTCGGGGCGCTCGAGACACGGGACGAACGGCCACGATCCTATGAGCGGCAAACTCCCCAAAACAGGACAGGACGGGTGAAAACCCCGGTCACTGCGGGTGATACTCGAACACCCGTCCGGCTCTGCGCGGACGCCGCTGGTCAGGTCAGGCGGCCGGACCCGTGCCCTCGAACAGCACCGTCGTCACGGTCGGGTCGTAGCTGACGGTGACCTGGAGCGGGTCGCGCTGGTCGGCCGGCACGTTGAACACGAGCACGCCCGTCGCCGAGGCACCCGGCTCGAGGGTCCCGGTGAACGGCTTCGCGCCGGGGCCGCTGAGCGGCTCCGCGGGGGCGCGGTCGGTGCCGCCGTACACGTTGACCACGGTGCTGGTGAGGGGCACCGCAGCAGCCGTGCCGTTCGTCAGGCGCACCGTCACGCGCACGGCCGGACCCGCGACCTCACCCGGGCCCTCGGCCTCCCCGGCCACGGCCTCGACGCGCACGAGCTCGGCGGTCACGCCCGAGTCGAACGCCGCGGGCCGGTCGAGCGGCACGGCGTCCTCCGTCCGGGGCTCGAACGGGGCCGCGGGGTCCGCGTCGTCGGTCGCGCCACCGCCGGGCTCGCCCGGGGCGGGGATCGTCGGGGTCACGACGGGCGCCGACGGGTCGGGCGTCGCGTCCCCGGACGTCGTCCCGGACCCGGTGGGCGCCGCGCCCCCGGCGACGTCGTCGCCCGGCTGCGACCGCGCGACCGCCGCCCACACCGCGCCGGCGACCACGACGACGAGCAGGACCGCGAGCGCGACGACGAGCCAGCGCGGCGGCGTGCGGCGGACTGCCGGCTCCGCGCTCACGCCTCACCGCCGCGGGCCTCGCCCGTGGGGCGGCGCAGCGTGCGCATCTCGGCGAACCACGACCGCAGCGCGAGCGCGAGGTACCCCGCGGTCGCGAGCCCGAGCAGCGCGTACACGACGCCGAACGCCGTGGTCGCGCCGTACAGCAGGAACGCCAGGCACAGCACGCCGTAGTCGGTGGGGGCGACGACCAGCGACCGCAGCACGGACGGCCGCTCGCCGACCGCCGTGGCCCGCATCGTGACGCCCGCCTGCCGGCGCAGCTGGTCGTTGAGGATCATGGTGAAGAACAGCACCGACCACACCGCCGAGTAGCCCAGCGGGACCAGCAGCCACGCGTCGGGCACCGCGTCGGCGCGGTAGAGGCCGACCAGCAGCGCGAGGTGCAGGCTCGACACCTTGACCGCGTCGATGACGTGGTCCAGCCACTCCCCCGCGATGCTCCCGCCGCCCCGCAGCCGCGCGACCTGCCCGTCCGCCGAGTCGAACGCGTACCCGACGAGCAGCAGGACCGTGACGAGCACGCCCGTCCACCAGGCCACGGGCGCGAGCGCGAGCACCACGATCGCGGAGAACGTCCAGACCGCGCTGATCGCGGTCACCTGGTTCGGGGACAGCCCTGCGCGGTACGCCCACGCCGCGAGCACGCGCCCGGCGCGCCGGTTCACGAAGCGCGAGTACGCGGGTGCGCCGCGCGCGCCCTTCTGCACGGACCCGAGCCGCGCGAGCGTCTGCGCGTACGTCTCGGTCACGGTCGACGGCACGTTGTCCTCCTGCTGCAGGGACGTCGTCATGCGGCACCACCCGGACGGGCGGCGGGACGGGGGTCGGGGGCGCCGGCCCCGGCTGCGCGGTCAGGCGACGGTACCGCCGCGGCGTCGGCCGTGCCGCGACGACGGCCCGACGGGCGGCGCCGGCCGCGGAAGTCACCCGCGGCGAGCCGGCGGCACAGCGCCTCGTAGCCGTCCGCGACGTCGTCCCAGTCGTAGTCCTGCGCCCGCAGCCGGGCGGCCGCGCCGCGGGCGAGAGCGGCGCCGGGGTCCGCCTCGGCGTCCTCGACGAGCCGCGCGACGTCGTCGGGCGTCCGGAACCAGCGACCGGCGTCGCGCAGCACCTCACGGTTGAACCCCACGTCGTACGCGACCGTGGGGGCACCCGCACCGATGGCGCGCAGCAGCGACGGGTTGGTCCCGCCGACGCTGTGCCCGTGCAGGTAGGTGAGGGCGTGGCCGTAGAGCTGGTCGAGCAGCTCCTGGTCCCACACGCCCCCGAGCATCCGGACCCGCCCGTCCGCGGCGGCGTGCACGCGGCGCGTGTACTCGTCCGCGTAGGGCGCCGAGCCGACGACGACGAGCGGCAGCGTCGCGCGCGAGCGGCGGTAGCCCTCGACGACGAGCTCCACGTGGTTCTCCGGCTCGAACCGGGCGACGACGAGGTGGTAGCCGCGCGACGGCAGCTCGAGCGTCGCGAGCTTGTCCGTCCCGAGGTCGTCGAGGAGCGGCGCGCCGTACGCGATCTGCTCGGTCGGGGCGCCGAACTCGCGCGTGTAGTAGTCCGCGATGCCCGCCGCGTCCGCGACGAGCGCGTCCGACCAGCGCACGGCGAGCGCCTCGGCCGTGCGGTAGTACCGCCGGCCCGCACCGCCCCACTTCGCGCGCTGCCACTCCAGGCCGTCGACGTGCGTCGCGACCGGGACACGGGCGGCGCGCAGCGCGGGCAGGAACACCGCGTTGGCGGCGTTGAACACGATCGCGGCGTCGTGCCGGTGCGCGAGCTGGTGGCCGACCGAGAGCGCGGTGTGGCTCAGCGTCTCGAGCGAGCGGCGGCGCAGGGCGGGCAGGTGCACGAGCCGCATCCCGCGGTAGGCGGGGACGCGGTCGGCCGCCTCCGGGGTGCGGCAGTAGACGAGCACGTCGTGCCCGCGGTCCGCGAGGCGGCCGCCGACCTCCTCGACGCACGTCTCGAACCCGCCGTACCGGGCGGGCACCCCGCGGGTGCCGATGAGCGCGATGCGCAGCGGCCCGTCGGGCGAGCGCGTCATGTCCGTCCTTCCGTCGTCCCGTCCTGCGGGGGCGATGACCGCGCGGGCGGTCGAGCGAGCATGGCCCGGCGGCCGCGTCGGGCGGTACCGCCGGCCGGGTCGTCCTGGTCCGTGCCGGTCCTGGGCACCGCGTCGGCGCCCGGGTTCCGGGTGGTCGTCAGTAGGCGCCGGCCCCCGTGACGACGGCGCGGAACGTCTTCCACAGGATCATCAGGTCCATCGTGACGGACCAGTTGTCGACGTAGCGCAGGTCGAGGCGGATCGACTCGTCCCACGGCAGGTCCGCCCGGCCGCTGACCTGCCACAGGCCGGTGATCCCGGGCTTGACGCGCAGGCGCTGGTGCACGGCGTCGTGGTAGCCGAGGACCTCCTCGCGCAGCGGCGGGCGCGGCCCGACGAGCGACATGTCCCCGCGCACGACGTTGAAGAACTGCGGGAGCTCGTCGAGCGAGAACCGGCGCAGCACGCGGCCGACCGGGGTGACGCGCGGGTCGCGCGCCATCTTGAACATGAGGCCGTCACGGTCGCTGCGCTCGAGCAGCTCGGCGCGGCGGCGGTCCGCGTCGCGGTACATGCTGCGCAGCTTCCAGATCCGGAACTCGCGGCCGTCGACGCCGACGCGCGTCTGCGTGTAGAACGCGGGCCCCGGCGACGTGACCCGGACCGCGAGCGCGGCCACGGCGATGACGGGGGCGACGAGCAGCAGCGCGAGGACGCCGAGGACGCGGTCCATGACGGCCTTGGCGACCATCCGGCGGCGCGGCGGCTCGATCTCGAGGCGCAGCAGGGACAGCCCGGCGGTCGGGTGGACGCTCACGCGCTCCTGGGCGACCTCGACGAGCCCGGGGGCGACGACGAGCTCGGCACCCGCGCGGCGCAGCGCCCACGACAGCCGGCGCACAGCCTGCCCGCTCAGCGCGTTGCCGGCGACGACGACGACGGAGACGGCGTAGTCGGAGACGACCTGCGGCACGTCGGCGAGCGCGCCGAGCGTGGGGACGGGCACCTCGGCGACCGACTCGGGCACGACGTCCGACAGGCACGAGCCGATGACGAGGTAGCCGTGGTACGGGGCGACGGACAGGTCGTGCACGACGTCGGCCACCGACGCGGTGTCGCCGACGACGATGGTCCGCATCATGGCCTGGCCGCGGTTGCGGCGGGCGTGCAGGAAGCGGCGGTGCACGTAGCGCGCGGTGCACGCGGCGGCGGCGAGGACGGGCACGCCCACGACGACGACCTCGCGCGGCGCGGTGACGGGCGTCAGGTAGGCGAGGGCCATGACGAGCGCCGCGAGCAGCACGGCCGCGCGCAGCAGGACCTGGAACTCGCCGGGGCCGTCGCCCATGTTGTGCCGCTCGTACCCGCGCAGGGCCGCGACGGTCGTCGGCAGCGCAAGGGCGGCGACGCCGGCGAGCAGCAGCGCGGAGCCGGTCGCGGCACCGCCGAGCGCGGCGGACGCGCCGACCCCGAGGCCGGCCAGGACGGTGTCCATGGCGACGGTCGTGCGCTGGTAGCCGGTCGCGGTGCGCACCCACGGCAGCGCGCGCAGCGCGTCGTCGCCCGAGTTGTGCTCGGTCGCGCGGCGCACGAACGGCTCCGGCGCGGCCCAGGACCGGCGGGGGTACTTGGCGGGGCGACGTCGCTCGAGCCACGCGTCGGTCCTCTCGGACCCGTGACCGGCTGTCAACGTCATGAACACCCACCCCCCTCGCACGAGAACTGCGGATGAACGTATTACGGGGGGTATGTCGGATTCATCCTCCTAGGAGGCTTTTCACCCGTGCGCCCTGCTGTGCCCTGGCTCACAGCAACCCGATCGGGTCAGCGGGCGCGCAGCAGCCAGGTGTCCGCGGCGAGGCGCCCGTCGACGTCGGGCAGGTCCGCCAGGACGTCGGCGGCGGGGCGTCGGCGATCGAGCAGCGCGAGCAGCGCAGCGGCCACGTCGGCCGGGGCGGCGGTGGGCTCGACGACGCCGTGCCCGTGCTCCCGCAGCCACGACGCGAGCCCCGTCTCGGTCGTGGTGAGCACCGCGCAGCCGTGCGCGAGCCCCTCGACCACGGGCAGGCCGACCTGCTCGCGCCAGGTGCGCGTGCGCTGCGAGAGGAGGACGGCGACCGCGGCGCGGCGCTGCCGGGCGTGCACCTGCGGACGCGGCGGGTCGACGACCACGGTCACCTCCGGCCGCTCGGCCGCGAAGCGGTGGACGTCGTCGGCGAGGGGCCCCTTCCCGACGAGCGTCAGGCGGGCCGTGGGGCGCGCCGCGTGCACCAGCGGCCACGCCGCGAGGAGCTGCGGCACGCCCTTGCGCTCCTCGAACGCGCCGACGAACAGCACCTCGTCCGGGTCGTGCGCGTCGAGCGGGCCGCAGCCGCACGCGGTCGGCAGCGCGGGCAGCAGCACGTGCTCCGCGTGCGCGAGCAGCCCCGGGACCCGTGCGGCGTAGAGCTCCTGCGCCGCGGGGGTCCCGAGGACGACGCGGTCCACCCGGCGCGCGACCAGCGCGATGAGGCGCGCGTCGAGCAGGCGCCGCAGACGACCGCGCAGGCCCGGGCGGGCCGGCGGGCGGAAGGGGTCGTCGTTCGCGATGGCGTAGGTCACGACGAGCGTGCGGGGACGGCGCAGGAGGCGGCGCAGGTCGACCGCGGCCAGCGCGAGCGCGGTGCGGCGCAGGCTCGACACCATGAGCGGCTCGTTGATCTCCAGCTCGCGCACGTCCGAGCGCAGCAGCACCCGGGCGGCGCGCAGGGGCCCCGCCTCGACCAGGTCGAGCCCGCGGGCGAGGTCGTCGTCGAAGTCGTACCGGCGGCGGCGGTAGACGATGGAGGCGGGCGCGAGCTCGTGCGCGCGCTCGAGGTGGGCCGTGCGCACCGTCTCGTACAGCCGGACGCGGGGCAGCGCGGCGCGGGCCGCGGTGCGGCTCGTCGTCGTCATGCGCGCCTCCTGGCGTCGAGGTCCCGCCCGCATCGTGCCGTGCACCCGCCCGCGCGACGGCCGGCCGTCCGGCCTGCGGTCTCACCCGCCGCGACCGGCGGCGGGCGGTGCCCGACAAGATAGCGTTCCGTCCGTGCTCGGGATCGTCGTCGTGAGCTACGGCTCCGCCTCGCTGCTGCGCGCGAACCTCGCCGACGTGGACGTCGCGGCCCTGCGCCGTCCGGCGCTCGTGGTCGTGGTCGACAACCTCCGGGGGCCGCGCGAGCGTGCCGACGTGCGCGCGACCGCCGCCGAGCACGGCTGGGACCTCGTCGAGAACGCCACCAACGCAGGCTTCGGCGCGGCGGCCGACGCGGGCGTCGCGCACGCCGCGGCGCGCGGGTGCACGCAGGTCGTCGTGGTGAACCCGGACCTGCGCGCCGACGTCGCCGTGCTCGACGCGCTCGCCGACGCCGTCGCCGCCGACCCGGGCGCCCTGGTCTCGCCGCGCGTCGTGCGCCCCGACGGGCGCCCGTGGTTCACGGGCGGTGTCCTCGACGTCGCGGCCGGCCGGACCCGCAACGTGGAGGCGCCGGCCGTGCCGCAGGCCTCGGGCTGGCTCTCGGGCGCGTGCCTCGCCGCGGACGTCACGCGGTGGCAGGAGGTCGGGGGGTTCGACGACGACTACTTCCTCTACTGGGAGGACGTCGACCTGTCGGCGCGCTGGACCGCAGCAGGGGGCACGCTGCTCGTCCGGCAGGACCTCGTCGTCGTGCACGACGTCGGCGGCACGCAGGAGCCCGCCGGGACCCGCGCGAAGTCGCCCGTGTACTACCGCTACAACTGCCGCAACCGCCTGGTGTTCGCGGCGAAGCACCTGCCGGCCGCCGACGTGCGGCGCTGGCTGTGGCGGACGCCGGCCTACGCCTGGCAGGTCCTGCTGCGGGGCGGGCGGCGGCAGCTGCTGCGGCCGGTGCGGCCCGGGTGGGCGGTCGTGCGGGGCTCGGCCGAGGGGGTCGGCTGGGCCGTGCGTGCGCTGCTGCGCCCGGCGACGGTCCGCGCCGACCGGGCCGAGGTGGTGGCGTGAGCCCCGCCCGCGTCGGGGTCGACGCCCACGTCCTGGACGGCAAGTTCCAGGGCTCGCGCACGTGGGTCCTCGAGACGCTGCGCCGCGCTCCCCTGCTCGCGCCCGACCTGACGTTCGTCGTGTACTCGGGCGACCCGGCCGCGACGGCCGCGCTGCTCGGTGACCTGCCCGTCGAGCACCGCACGCTGCCGCCCGGCGGGCCGGTGGGCCGCAACCTGCGGTTCTGGCCGCGCGCGATCCGCGCCGACGGGTTGGACGTGCTCGTCACGCAGTACTTCAGCCCGCCCCGGCACCCGGACCGCCAGCTCGTCGTGGTGCACGACGTCCTGTTCGAGACGCACCCGGAGTTCTTCGGGCGGGGCACCCGGTGGCGCAACCGCGTCCTCGTGGGGTGGTCCGCGCGCCGGGCCGGGACGGTCGCGACCGTCTCGGAGTACTCCCGCACCCAGATCGAGCGGGTCTACGGGCGGCCGGCGCGGGACGTCCTCGTGGTGCACAACGGCGTCGACGTGACCGCGGCCACCGCCGAGGGCCCGCTGCCCGCGCAGGTGCCGGCGGGGACGCGGTACGCGCTCATGGTGGGGCGCCTCGAGCCGCGCAAGAACCTGCGCCTGGCGCTCGAGGCGTTCGCGCGGGTCGCCGACCCGGACGTGCGCCTGGTCGTGGTGGGGCGTGACGACTTCGAGGAGCCCGCGACGCTGGCGCTGCTCGCCGCCGAGCCGCGGGCGATCCACCTCACGGACGTGCCGCAGGACGCGCTGTGGTCGCTGTACGCGCACGCGTGCGCCTTCGTCTTCCCGAGCCGCGGCGAGGGTTGGGGCATCCCGGTCCTCGAGGCGCTCGCCGCGGGGACGCCCGTGCTGGCGTCGGACGCGACCGCGATCCCGGAGGCCGGCGGCGACGCGTGCACGTACCTGGACGTCGACGCGCCCGACGCGGCGCGCACCCTCGGGGCGCTGCTGGAGGACGCGTTCGGCGGGACGCTGCCGTTCGACGCGGCGGCGGCGCGCGCGCACGTCGCGCGGTTCGGCTGGGACTCCTCCGCCGCGGAGCTCGTGGCCGCGCTGCGGCACGCCGTGGCACGCCGCACTCGCGGACGCGGCTGACGCGCCCGGCGGCGTCCCGGAGCGCCGCACGGCGCCCGTCGGCGCGGCCGCGACCCGTCCGCAGGGCCCGCGACTGAATCGTTCCCGACACCGTTCTCGTCCGGTCTGGGCGATTCGGGCGATTCGCGTCGCGCGTGTGACATAACTCATACGCGAAAGTCCAGCGTCCGGCAATTCCGACATTCCTCGACGAACGCGCAGGTCACCCTATAGGCCTATTCGTCTGAACGCATGTTCAAGACATAACGGGTGACATAAGACTCGGGACGATCGGTCATGGAGGGCCGTTTCCCCGCCGATAACGTGAGTGTCGTCGCTCCACCGCGGGATGGGCCCCCCGCGGTCGCCGGGCCTAGGCCCCGGACCGCCGACCCACACGGTCGCCGGTGACAGCGACTCTCACACCCCGAGGAGCTTCAGCATGTCTTCCGCACGCCCCCACGCCGCCCGCACGGGCCGCCGCACGGCGCTCGCCGCCGTCGTCGGCGCGCTCAGCGCGGGTCTCGTCGGACTCGCCGCCCCCGCCCAGGCGTCGACCGCAGCCGACTACACCACCAGCGCCGAGTCCCTCGCCGCGACCGCCGTCGCGCCGACCGAGGTCGCCACCGACGCGTTCGCGCGGCAGGTCACCGGCGGCTGGGGCTCCGCGACCAAGGGCGGCGCCTGGACCGCGACCGGTGGAGAGGCGGCCGACTTCGCCGTCGCCAGCGGCGTCGCGAGCATGAAGGTCCGCCAGCCGGGCTGGCAGCTGTTCTCCTCGCTCCCCGCCGTGCGCTCGACCGACACCGACCTGCGCGCGGCCGTCAGCCTCGACAAGGCCCCGACCGGCGGCAGCGTCGACGCCGACGTCGTCGGGCGTGCCGTCGACACCACGGCCGGCTACCGCCTGCGCAACAAGATCCTCGCCGACGGCAACGTCCGCTCCTCGCTCGTCAGCGTGAGCGGCGGCGTCACCACGACGCTCGGGGCCGTCACGCAGTCGGGCCTCGGCTTCACGGCCGGCAAGCAGCTCCAGGTCCGCCTGCAGGTCACGGGCACCGCCCCGACCTCGCTCAAGGCGAAGATCTGGACCGCCGGCACCGCCGAGCCGGCCGACTGGCAGGTCGTCGCGACCGACAGCACCGCGGCGCTCCAGGTCGCCGGCGGCATCGCGTTCGGCGGCTACACCTCGTCGTCGGTCACCAACGCGCCGCTCACCGCGCGCGTCGCCGACGTCCGCGCGACCGGCACCCAGGCGCCCGTCCCGGCCCCCGTCGTCCCGGGCGCCGTCGGCACGTACGTCCCGGACTCGACCACGACCGGCGTCCCGAACGGCACCAAGCTCACCGTCCACCAGGGCGACCTCCTCGTCACGACGCCCGGCGCCGTGATCGACGGGCTCGACGTCCGCGGCTTCGTCAAGGTCGCCGCCGCCAACGTCACGATCAAGAACTCGATCATCCGCGGCGCGGCGACCTCGAAGCAGACCGCGCTCGTCACGAGCGCGAGCTCGACCGCGTCGGTGACCGTGATCGACAGCGAGCTGTACAACTCGGCACCCGGCCCGTGGGTCGACGGCGTGCGCGGCTACAACTTCAAGCTCGTCCGCGTGAACCTGCACGACGTCATCGACATGGCGCACATCTACGGCGACAACGTGACGATCGAGGCGTCCTACCTGCACGACAACCTGCACTACGACGTGGACCCGGCGCAGAACAACACCCCGAGCCACGACGACAGCATCCAGATCCAGAAGGGCAACAACATCCGGATCGTGGGGAACTCGATCTCGGGCGCCTACAACACCGGAATCCAGTTCACGCAGGACCAGGGCCTGGTGTCGAACGTCACCGTGCAGAAGAACTTCCTCGACGGCGGCGGCTGCACGGTCAACCTCGCGGAGAAGGGGAAGGGGCCCTTCCAGGGCATCGCCGTGAAGGACAACACCTTCGGCCGCACGACGAAGCACTACAACTGCGCGATCATCTCGCCGGTCACCACGGTGATCGCGAACTCGGGCAACTACTTCACGGACGGCGTCGTCGCCACCGTGCGCAAGGGCTGACCCCGCCCCGAACCCCACGGAGGCCCGTCCCGGTGATCCCGGGGCGGGCCTCCGTCGCGTCCCGGCCCGGTCCGAGCGCGGCGACCGGGCGTCGCGGGTGAAGCGGTCTCGGCATGCGAGATCGGTTGCCCCACGGTCCCCGCGCAGGTCACGAACGGGTAACGAGCGCTCGGCGGTATGTCCGGGACGCGTCGATTCCGCCGAATGGGTGTTTCTCCTATGCTCGGCTAGCGCGGCGAGCCCGAGCCTGCAGGTGCGAACCCGCAGGCCCCGGGCTCCTCGCGGGCCCGGCAGGACCCTCGACGAGTGGTGCTCCACCCGTGAGGCTCCCTCCGGATCGCCGCTCGACGACCTGGCCCCCAGCCCTGGAGACCGCCCGTGCGAGGACGACACAGCGAGACGCTGCCCAGCCCGACCCGCAGAGCCCGCCGCCGACGCCGCCCCCGGCCGTCCCGGCGCCTGCTCGCCTCGGTCGCCGGTGCGTCCGCCGTCGTCGTCGCACTCGTCGTGGCCGTCGTCGCGCCCGCCCAGTCGGCGCCGATCGGCGTGTACCGCCCCGTCGCCCCCGCCCGTGTCCTGTCGGGCACGACCCTGGCGGCGGGCGGGACCGTCACCGTGACGCTCCCCTCCGTCCCTGCCGGCGCGACGACCGCCACGCTCCAGGTCACCGCCGCGCGGACCACCGCGAGCACCGCGCTCGCGGTCTGCCCCGGCAGCACCGCCCCCGCCGACTGCGTCGCCGCGCCCGCGCTCGTCGTGCCCGCCGGCGAGCCGGGCTCCGCGACCGTCACCGTGCCCGTCAGCGCCGCCCGCCCCACCGTCACGCTGCGCGCGAGCGCGGGCACGCGCGTCTTCGCCGACCTGCACGGCTTCGGCGTCGACGCCGCCCGCGGCTCGGCCGTGGACGACTCCCTGTACGTCCCGGTCGACCCCTACCGCGCGGCGCAGACCACCGTCTCCGGGCGCAGCACGACGCGGCTCGTCCTGTCGGGCGCCCCGAAGGGCGCCACCGCCGTCGCGCTGCGCCTGACCTCCACCGGCAGCACCGCCTCCTCCTACGTCGCGGTGTGCCCCGCCGGCCAGACGGGTGCCGCGTGCGCCGCCACGTCGGCGCTCAACCCGATCCCCGACCGGGCGCGCCAGGCCTCGCTCGTCGTCCGGCTCGGCAGCGGCGGCGCGCTCCAGCTCTACAACCAGCAGGGCGACCACCAGGTCGCCGTCGACGTGGACGGCTGGTACGTCGCACGGGACGTCAGCAGTGTCGGCGGGCACCTGCAGACGCTCGAGGCGCCCCGCGCGCTCGCCGACAAGGTCGTCCGCTCGGGCACGAGCTCGACGCTCACGCTCGCCGACGTCCCGCCGAACGCGACCGCGGTCCAGGTGCGGCTCACCGCCAAGGGCGCGTGGCGGCCCACGACCGTGAGCGCGTGCCCGGGCACCGCCGCGTCCGACGGCTGCCGCGCGACGTCGTTCCTCGTCGCCTCGCCCGACGTGCCGGCCCGCAACCAGGCGCTCGTGCCGCTCGGCGGAGCCGCCCGGAACGCGATCACGCTCTCCACGACCGACGCCAGCGTCCGGCTGACGCCCGAGGTGCTCGGTTACGTCGTCGGGCCCCGCGGCGTGACCGCCGCTCCCCCGTCACCGACCCCGACGCCGACCGTGACGCCCACCCCGACGCCGACCCCCACGCCGACGCCGACGCCCACCCCGACACCGACCCCCACACCCACCCCGAGCGCGACGCCCAAGCCGACGCCCACGCCGGCACCCGGCACCGGCGGCGGCGCACCCGTCGGAGGCAAGCCCGGACCGGGCAACACCGGTGTGCCCGCCGGGACCGCGCTCACCGTGCACGAGGGCGACCTGACCGTCACGACGCCCGGTGCCGTCATCGACTCGCTCGACATCCGCGGCTTCGTCAAGGTCGCCGCCCCGAACGTGACGATCAAGAACTCCGTGATCCGCGGCTACGCCACGACGATCCAGCGGGCGCTCGTCTCCAACACGACCTCCGGCGCGAGCGTCCTCATCCAGGACAGCGAGCTGTACGCGCAGGCACCGTCCGCGCACATCGACGGCATCCGCGGCGCGAACATCACCGTGCGGCGCAGCAACATCCACGACGTCATCGACGTGTTCCACCTGACCGGCGGCAACGTCACCGTCGAGTCGTCCTGGCTGCACGACAACCTGCACTACGAGAAGGACCCGCTGCAGAACAACACCCCGAGCCACGACGACTCCGTGCAGATCCAGATCGGCTCGAACATCGTCATCACCGGCAACACGATCGAGGACGCCGACAACTCCGGGATCCAGTTCACGCAGGACCAGGGGGTCGTCTCGAACGTGACGATCACCAGGAACTGGGCGGGCGGCGGCGGCTGCACGATCAACTTCGCCGAGAAGGGCAAGGGCGCGTTCCAGGGCGTCGTCATCACCGACAACGTCTTCACCCGCGACCAGCGCGTCACCGGCTGCGCGATCATCGCCCCGAGCACCACGACGAAGGTCCTCACGGTCGCCCGCAACACGTGGACCGACGGCAGCCCCGTGAGCGTCTCGCGCGGCGACTGACCCCGTCGACCACGCGCCGGAGGCCGGCACCCCGCGCGGGCGCCGGCCTCCGGCGTCCTCGACGCGCGGTCCACGGACGACCCGCGCACCTCCGCGGCGCGGCGCCCGGGCCCGCCGGTCAGGACTTGGTGTGGAAGCGCAGCTGCGCGCGCTCGAGCCCCTCGAGGACGACGGCCTCGACCGCGTCGGCCGCCGCGTCCACGAGCCACGGCAGGTCCTTGAGCTCGGGCTTCGCGAAGTCGCGGAGCACGAAGTCGGCGGGGTCCATCCGCCCCGGCGGGCGTCCCACGCCGACCCGCACTCGCACGTAGTCCTTCGTGCCGAGCGCCTTCGACGTGTCCCGCAGGCCGTTGTGGCCGCCTTCGCCGCCCCCGCGCTTGAGCCGCACGTCCGCGAACGGGATGTCGAGCTCGTCGTGCACCATCACGACCTGCTCCAGGGGGACGTCGTAGTACCGCACGAGCGCCGCGACCGGCCCGCCCGAGACGTTCATGTACGTCGTCGGCTTCGCGAGGACGACCCGCGGGCCCGGCGCACCGCCGGGCAGCGTGCCGAGCCGCGCCTCCGCGACGGCGGCCTGCGGCTTGCGCGACAGGACACCACCGCCCTTGCCGCCGAACGACGCGCCCGTGCGCCGCGCCAGCTCGTCGAGGACCATCTGGCCCACGTTGTGCCGGTTGCCCGCGTACTGCGGCCCGGGGTTGCCCAGGCCCACGACGAGCCACGGTCCGTCGGTCATGAACGCTCCCTGCGTCGGTCCGGTCGGGCGTACGACGACGCCCGGCACCGCGGGAACGGTACCGGGCGTCGTCGGTGGGTGCGGAGGTTCAGGCCTCGGCGTCGGCGGCCGACGCGGCGGACTGCTCCGCGGCCAGCTCGGCGGCGGCCTCGTCGGCGGCCACGTCGTCGGCGGAGACCTGCGGCAGGCTGACCGTCACGACGATCGTCTCCGCGTCCGTGAGGAGCGTCGCGCCCTTCGGCAGCGTCACGTCGCCCGCGTGCACGATCGCGCCGGCCTCGAGGCCCGCGATGTCGACCACGACGTTCTCGGGCAGGTGCGTCGCCTCGGCCTCGAGGGACAGCGCCTGCGTCTCGACGACGTGCAGCGTGCCGGGGGCCGACTCGCCCTGGACGTGCACCGGGACCTCGACGGCGACCTTCTCGCCCTTCTTCACGATGAGCAGGTCGACGTGCTCGATGACGTTGCGGACCGGCTCGATCTGCACGTCCTTGGCGATCGCGAGCGTCGTCTTGCCCTCGAGCTCGATCTCGAACAGCGCGTTGGCGTGCTTGACCGCGAGCATCGTCTCGTGGCCGGGCAGCGACACGTGCAGCGGGTCCGAGCCGTGCCCGTACAGGACGGCGGGGACCTGGTGGGCGCGGCGCAGGCGGCGCGCGGCACCCTTGCCGAACTCGGTGCGGGCGGTGGCGACGAGCTTGACCTCGGACACGGTGACTCCCAGGAGCAGGCGTCCGCGACCGGTCGCGGACGGAGATGACGATGACGATGGCGCCGTCACCGGGGTGACGGCGCAGGACGTACGGCGTGGGTGGTGGCCTCGACGCGGGGCGCAGGACGGGCACGCGGAGGCGTGCGCCCAGTCGATCACGGAGCGGGGCGGCCGTGCGGTCCGGGCGGTGCACCTGCACCGCTCCTGGGCCGCGTCGTACCGTCCGACGTCCCTCGCCGAGGCAACCTGACGATCTTACCCGCAGGCGGGTCCCATCCCCAACTCCCGCAGGTCGCCGGGCGGACGGTCGGGCGGACCGCCCGGGACGACGACGGCCCCGGCACCACGCAGGGCGGGCCGGGGCCGTCGGCACGGGCGCTCGCGCGCCCGCGTGGTCAGGCGTTGCCGTCGAACAGCGAGGTCACCGAGCCGTCGTCGAACACCTCGCGGATCGCCCGCGCGATGAGCGGCGCGATCGACAGCACCGTCAGCTTGTCGAACCGGTTCTCCTCCTCGATCGGGAGGGTGTCCGTCACGATGACCTCGCGCGCACCGCTCTCCTGCAGCCGCTCGGCCGCCGGCGGCGACAGGACGCCGTGCGTCGCGGCGACGATGACGTCCTTCGCACCCGCCTCGAGCACGACGCGCACCGCGCCCGCGATGGTGCCGCCCGTGTCGATGAGGTCGTCGACGAGCACGCACGAGCGGCCCTCGACCTCGCCGACCACGCGGTTCGCGACCGACTTGTTGGCGGTGCGGATGTCGCGCGTCTTGTGCACGAACGCCAGCGGGCCGCCGCCGAGCTTCGCGGCCCACTGCTCGGCGACGCGGATGCGGCCCGCGTCGGGCGAGACGACCGTGACGTTCGAGGTGTCCACACGCGTGCGCACGTAGTCGATGAGCGTCGGCATGGCCCACAGGTGGTCGACCGGGCCGTCGAAGAAGCCCTGGATCTGCGCGGTGTGCAGGTCGACGCTCATGAGCCGGTCCGCACCGGCCGTCTTGAACAGGTCCGCCAGCAGGCGCGCCGAGATCGGCTCGCGGCCGCGGTGCTTCTTGTCCTGCCGCGCGTAGCCGTAGAACGGCGCGACGACCGTGATCGTCTTCGCCGACGCACGCTTGAGGGCGTCGACCATGAGCAGCTGCTCCATGATCCACTGGTTGATCGGCCGCGCGTGCGACTGCAGGACGAAGGCGTCCGAGCCGCGCACCGACTCGCCGAACCGCGTGTAGATCTCGCCGTTCGCGAAGTCGTAGGCGGTGGTCGGCACCATCTCGATGCCGAGGTGCTCGGCGACGTCGGACGCCAGCTCCGGGTGGGCGCGGCCGGACACGAGCACCAGCCGCTTCTCGCCGTCGTTCGAGACGATGCCGGTCATCGGGCGGAGTCCTCCGAGGTCGTGCCGGCAGGGTCGGCGAGGGGGGCGGGCTGGTCGGGAAGCGTCGGGGGCGGCGTCCGTCGCGGGTCGCTCGCCGCCTGGGCGGCACGCTCACGTTCGGCACGGGCCTGCGGCGAGAGCTCGTCGGCGCCCCCCGCACCCGCACGGCGGGCGGCCTCGGCGGCCGGGGTCCCGGCGCGGGCGCGCGCGACCCAGCCCTCGATGTTGCGCTGGGCACCGGCGGAGACGCCCAGCGCCCCCGCGGGCACGTCGCGCCGGATCACCGAGCCGGCCCCGGTGTACGCACCGTCGCCGACCGTCACCGGGGCGACGAACATGTTGTCCGCACCCGTGCGGGCGTACGAGCCGATCGTCGTGTGGTGCTTGTTGACGCCGTCGTAGTTCACGGTCACCGAGGCGGCACCGATGTTCGTGTGGTCGCCGATCGTCGCGTCGCCCACGTAGGACAGGTGCGGCACCTTCGAGCCCGTGCCGATCTGCGCGTTCTTCGTCTCGACGAACGTGCCGATCTTGCCGTCCGCGCCCAGCACCGTGCCGGGCCGCAGGTAGGCGAACGGGCCGACGCTCGCGCCCTCCCCGATCACCGCGAGCGAGCCGTGCGTGCGGCTCACCGTCGCGCGCGGGCCCACCTCGACGTCCGTCAGCGTGGTGTCCGGGCCGACCGTCGCGCCCTCGCGGACCACCGTCGCGCCGTGCAGCTGCGTACCGGGCAGGAGGGTCACGTCGCGCTCGAGCTCGACGTCCACGTCCACCCACGTCGTCGCGGGATCGACCACCGTGACGCCCTCGCGCATCCAGTCCTCGAGGAGCCGGCGGTTCAGCTCGGCCCGCAGGCGCGCGAGCTGCACGCGGTCGTTGACGCCCTCGACGAGCACCGGGTCGTCGGTGCGCAGCGCCCGGACGTGACCACCCTCCGACCGCGCGATCGCCAGGACGTCCGTCAGGTACACCTCGCCCTGCGCGTTGTCGCGCCCGAGCCGCCCGAGCGCGCCGCGCAGCACCGCCGCGTCGAACACGTAGATCGACGAGTTGATCTCGGTGATCGCGCGCTGCTCGTCGTCGGCGTCCTTCTGCTCGACGATGCCGAGCACGTCCCCCGTGCCCGGCTCACGCAGGATCCGGCCGTAGCCGGTGGGGTCGTCGACCTCGGTCGTGAGCACCGTCACCGCGTTGCCGTCCGCGTGGTGCGCCGCGAGCAGCTCGCCGAGCGTGCCCGCGTCGAGCAGCGGGACGTCGCCCGCGACGACGACGACCGCACCGTCGAGCAGCACGCCCGCGGCGGAGCCGGCCACACCGGGGCCGTCGGACGCGCCGGCGGCCTGCGCCTGCGCGGCGGCGTCGAGCGCCGTCATCGCGACCTGGACCGCGCGGCCCGTGCCCGGGACGTCGTCCTGGTCGGCGAGCAGCGCGCGCGGGTCGACCTCGGCCACGTGCGCAGCGACCGCCTCGCGCCCGTGCCGCACGACCACGACCACGCGGTCGGGGTCGAGCGCCCGCGCCGAGGCGAGGGCGTGGCCGAGCATGCTGCGGCCGGCGAGAGTGTGCAGGACCTTCGGGGTGGCCGAGCGCATCCGCGTGCCCTCACCAGCGGCGAGGACGATGACGGCGGCTGGGCGGGGGAACGTCACCTGGGGGTGCTCCTCGCGGGTCTGCCCGGAGCACTCCGGGCGGCGGAACCGTGCGCACCAGCACTCTACCGCCGCCCACCGGCCCCTCCCGACGCCCCGCTCGCGCCGTCCCACCAGGGCGGCTGGCAGACTGGACCGCCGACGGCGCCGCCGCGGCCGCGCCGGTCCGCCCTGGTGTAACGGCAGCACGCAGGCCTTTGGAGCCTTGCAGTCCGGGTTCGAATCCTGGGGGCGGAGCCCGCTCGCCCACCGGTGCGACGGGTTCGAATCCTGGGGGCGGAGCCCGCTCGGGCGCCCCCGACCGGCATGATGTCCCCGTGGCTGCGGAGACGAGGCGGGCGCCCCGCTCGCGCATGACGGGTACCGAACGTCGTGCGCAGCTTCTCGACGTCTCCCGCCGCCTCTTCGCGGAGAAGGGGTTCGACGGCACCAGCATCGAGGAGATCGCGTCGCGCGCGGAGGTCTCCAAGCCGGTCGTCTACGAGCACTTCGGCGGCAAGGAGGGCATCTACGCGGTCGTCGTCGACCGGGAGATCCAGGCCCTGACGGGTGCCCTGACCGGGGCGCTGGAGGGCGGCGGCCACCCGAAGGTGCTCGTGGAGCGGACCGCGCTCGCGCTGCTCACGTACATCGAGACGTCGGAGGACGGCTTCCGCATCCTCGTGCGGGACTCGCCGGTCGCGCAGGCCACGGGCACGTTCTCGAGCCTCATCGGCGACGTGGCGACGCAGGTCGAGCACCTGCTCGCCGACCAGTTCCGCGGCCAGGGCCTGGACCCGCGCACGGCGCCGATCTACGCGCAGATGCTGGTCGGCATGGTCGCACTCACGGGCCAGTGGTGGCTCGACGCACGTCGCCCGCGCAAGGCGGAGGTCGCGGCCCACCTCGTCAACCTGGCGTGGAACGGGCTCGCAGGGCTGGAGCGGCGCCCGCACCTGACGCGGCTGACCGAGACGACGCCGTAGCGACACGCACAGGTCCCAGAGGCGTTGTGTCGACGTCGAGTAATCTCGCGGGCATGGCGCCAGGGACGGCTCCCGAGGAGCCGGGAGCACAGGACGAGGTCGACCGGATCGTGCTCGCATGGGAGCGGGAGCGGCCGGACCTCGACGTGCGCCCGCTCACGGTCCTGTCGCGCGTGAGCCGGCTGGCCCGTCACCTCGACCTGGCGCGCCGGGGCGCGTTCGCGCGGCACGACCTCGAGACGTGGGAGTTCGACGTGCTGTCCGCGCTGCGCCGCGCGGGGGCCCCGTACCGGCTGTCCCCCGGTGCGCTGCTCACCCAGACGCTCGTGACGAGCGGCACGATGACCAACCGGATCGACCGGCTCGTCGAGCACGGCCTGGTCGAGCGGCAGCCGTCGCCCGACGACCGCCGTGGCGTGCTCGTGGTGCTGACAGAGCTCGGCCGGCAGCGGGTGGACGCGGCGTTCGCCGACCTGCTCGACGTCGAGCGGGGACTGCTCGGCGAGCTCGACGAGGCCGACCGGCAGCGGCTCGCCGACCTGCTGCGCGAGGTCGTGGCACCGTTCGACGCGCCGTGAGGGCATGACGGCGGCTGCTCGGCGGGTCGCCGCCGACGGTGCGCGCGGGCTGCTGCTCGCGGCCGTCCTGCTGTACGCGCTCAACCTGCGCGCGCCGATCACGGCGCTCGCGCCCGTGGTGGACGACGTGCAGGCGGACCTGGCGCTGTCGGCCGCGGGGGTGGGCCTGCTCACGGGCGTCCCGGTGCTGTGCTTCGCGGTCGCGACGCCCCTGGTGGCGGTGCTGCTGGCCCGTGCGGGGACGACCCGGGTCGTGACGGCGTCGCTCGTCACGGTGCTGCTCGGCACGGTGCTGCGGTCGGTCGACGGCTTCGGCAGGGCCCTCGTCGGGACGGTGCTGATCGGGGTCGCGATCACGGCGGGCAACGTCGCCGTGCCGGTCGTGATCGGGCGGGACTTCCCGTCCGCGGTGCCGCGCGCGACCGGCCTGTACACCGCGGCGCTCAACGCGGGCAGCGTGCTGACCACGACGCTCACGGAGCCGCTCGCGTCGCTGGTCGGCTGGCGGTGGGCGCTCGCGTCGTGGGGTGCGCTCGCGGTGGTCGCGCTCGTGGTGTGGCGGCGTGCGTACGGCGGCCTGGTGCGGGGCGGGCCGCCGCGCGCGGGGGTGGACGGGGACGAAGCGGAGGAGACGGACGCCGCGGCACCGCCCGGCACCGACGCGACGGCCGCGCGGGCCGCGGGGGCGTCGGCGGCAGGCGCCTCGGCGGGGGACGGCGCCCCGCGCGTGCCCGACGCGCTGCGCCGGCCCGTGACGTGGCTGCTCGCGGTGTCGTTCGCGGGGCAGGCGTTCGCGTACTACGCGGTGAGCGCGTGGCTGCCGACCGTGCTGCACGACGGGACCGGTCTGGACCCGACGGCGGCGGGTGGCGCCGCGGCGCTCTTCCAGCTCTTCGGCATGGTGGGCGGGGTCGCGGTCCCGATCGCCCTCGCCCGCCGCGTGCCCATGCGCGTGGTGTCGCTCGCGATCGCGCTCGGCTGGGTGACGCTGCCCGTGGGCCTGGTGCTCGCGCCGTCGGCGTGGGGCGTGTGGTGCACGCTCGCGGGGGTCGCGCAGGGCGGCAACTTCGCGGTGATCTTCACGGTGGTCGCGCAGACCGCCGGCTCGCAGCGGGCCGCGCGGCGGATGTCGGCGGCGGTGCAGAGCGTGGGGTACGCGTGCGGCGCGGCGGGGCCGAGCGTGCTCGGGGCGGTGCACGCCGGGACGGGCGCGTGGCAGGGGCCGCTCGCGGTGGTGCTGGGCGCGGTGCTGCTCATGGCGGTCGCGGCCCAGGTCGCGCTGCGGGCGGTGCGGCAGCGGCCCGTCAGCTGAGCGCGCGCAGCAGGGGGTCGAGCAGCAGCATCCCGACCGCGCCCGCGGGCACGACGGCGGCGAGCCAGCGCAGCGTGGCGGTCAGGGGCCCGGGTCGCCGGCCGAGGGTGAGCAGCAGCAGGGCGGCGACGAGTGCGAACACGACCGCGTCGTCGTAGTAGTGCAGGCGGACGCCGAAGCCGACGACCGCCTCGGTGAACCAGACGCCGACGAGCAGCGCCTCGCCGAGGCCGCGTCGACGCCCCTCGCCGGTGAGCCAGGTGCGGCCCGCGATGCCGAACAGCGGCCCACCGAGCGCGGCGGTCACGGTCCAGGCCAGGACCGTCGCCGTCGCGACCCCGTAGCCGCGCAGGTCCGAGGTGACGTAGTACCCGACCACCTGGAGCGCGCACGCGAGGAGGCCGGCCGCGGCGGCGGTGCCGTCTCCGCGGGCGCGCGCGCCGACGACGAACGGCACGACGAGCCAGGGGGCGACGGCGTTGGCCAGGCCGGACACGGGGTCGGGCAGGACGGTCTGCAGGAACGAGGTGGCCGCGCCCCAGGCGAGCCCGAGCGTCGCGGCCAGCAGGACGACGCGGACGGTGTGGGTCACGGCGCCGTCCGTGGGGCGGGCGGGGGCGAGGGCGGTCACGCCGAGGACGCTACGGACACCGGCGAGCGGGCCGCGTGCCCCCACGGTCGGACGATCGGCGTGCTCGTGTCCGACCACAGGATGGTAGTGATAACGACTCTCATCCGCTGTTAGGGTTCCGGCGTGACGCACCCGCGTCGCCGAGCCGAACACCCGGAAAGGAGCAGGCGCCGCGCACCTGCCGGCCCCTGACCACCATGAGCCACCACCCCGCCCCGACCCGCCCGCGCACGGTCCGCAGCGCCGCCGTCCGTGCCGCCGCCGGCGCGCTGCCCCTCGTCCTGCTCGCCGCCTGCGCCGGCACCGAGACGGCTGCCCCGGAGGCCAGCAGCACGCCCACGCCCGACGCGCGCGCGTCCGAGTCCGCGACGTATGCGCCGCGCCTCGTCCTCACCTACGACGGCGGCCTGCTGGTCCTCGACGCCGACACCCTCGAGACCGTCTCGACCATCGAGCGCGACGGCTTCCTGCGGGTCAACCCCGCGGGCGACGGCCGCCACGTCCTGGTGTCCACCGATGCGGGCTTCGAGGTGCTCGACGCCGGCACGTGGGCCGAGGAGCACGGCGACCACGCGCACTACTGGACCGCCGAACCCTCGCTCACGGACGTCGTCTACGCGGCCGACAAGCCCGGTCACGCGGTCGTGCACGACGAGCGCGTCGCGCTCTTCGACGACGGCACGGGCACCGTGACCGTCCTCGACGTCGACGACGTCGCGGGCGGCGACGAGGCCGTCACGCGCACCTACACGACCCCCGCGGCCCACCACGGGGTGGCCGTCCTGCGCACGGACGACGCGCTCGTGGTCTCCGACGGCACCGAGGAGGAGCGGACCGGCGTGCGGCTGCTCGACGCCGACGACGCCGAGATCGCATCGACCGACGCCTGCCCCGGCGTGCACGGCGAGGCCGTCGCCGCCGACGAGGTCGTGGTCGTCGGCTGCGAGGACGGGCTCGTCGTCGTCGGGCCCGACACCGTCACGAAGGTCGCGAGCCCGGACGCGTACGGGCGGATCGGCAACCAGGCCGGCAGCGAGGAGTCGCCCGTCGTCCTCGGCGACTACAAGTCGGACCCGGACGCGGAGCTCGAGCGGCCGACGCGCGTCTCGCTCGTCGACACCCGCACCGCGACCCTGCGGCTCGTCGACCTGCCGTCGTCCTACACGTTCCGCTCCCTGGGCCGAGGCCCCGAGGGCGAGGCGCTCGTGCTCGGCACCGACGGCGCGCTGCACGTGATCGACCCCGAGGCGGGAACGCTCGTGCGGTCGGTCCCGCTGATCGACGCGTGGACCGAGCCCGACGAGTGGCAGGAGCCGCGGCCCGCGCTGCACGTGCTCGACGGCACCGCGTACGTCACGGACCCGGCGACGAACCGCGTGCTCGCGGTCGACGTCGCGACCGGCGAGGTGTGGCGGACCGCCGAGCTCGACGTGACGCCGAACGAGATCACGTCGGCCCCGGGGCGCCACGCGCACTGACCGCCCGCGGCGCCGCCACGCCGCCGCCACGCACGCCGCCCGCGCGGGCGCCCTGGGAGCGCCCGCGCGGGCGGCGCCACGTGCGTGCGGGCGGAGCGGCCCGGCGCCCCCGGTGCAGCCGGTGCGGCCGGTGCGGCCGGCTCACGCGGGCCGCGCGACGAGCGACGGTGTGGCGACCCGTCCCCCCGCCGGCCCCCCCGCTCCCGCCGTGGGGACCGTCCGGTAGCCGCGGACCAGGAGGTAGACGGCGAGGCTCATCTCCCACGCCGCGACCGGCACGGCGGCCGCCATCGCGACGGGTGACACCTGCGCGTACAGCCCGAAGAGCACGGCGGTCGACGACAGGAGGACGAGCGGCCCGCCGACGAGCCCGAGGACCGTGATCCACCGCGGGACGAGGCCCGCGCGGTGCACTGCGGCGGCGAGCAGCAGGCTGTTGAGGCCGATGACCAGGCCGGGTCCGAGCAGGAACGTCCAGTCGTGCAGCGCGACGAGGCCGTGGCCCACCGCGACGAGCGCGCCGTCGTCGCCGACGGCGTCGCGCTCGCGGCGGAGCGTGACGAGCGACAGCGTCGCGACGATGCCGACGCAGATGACCGCGGCCTCGAGCAGCCGGCCCGCGACATACCCGATCGCAGCGGCGGGGGCGTGCCGGCGGAGCACCGGGTAGACGGCGACGGCGGTGCCGAGGCACGAGACCGCGAGCACGACCTCCAGCAGGCCGCCGAGCAGCACCTGCCCGTCGGCACCGGCGCCGAGGACGTAGCCGGGGTCGGACAGGGCGGGCTGGTACAGCGCGAGCCCTGCGACCGCGGCGACGGCGGCGAGGACGAAGAAGGTGCCGACGACCACGGCACTGCGTCGGTCTGGGCTCATGACGATCACTCCTCGTGGCGATGGTGTACCGCGTACACCTGATGGGTCAGGACTCTAGGTGTACGGTGTACACCGGTCAAGGGTGAAGGAGGTCGACCGGATGCCGACGGGTGCAGCCCGACCGCCGCTGAGCCGCGAGCGCGTGCTCGACGCCGCCGTCGCGCTCGCCGACGCCGAGGGTCTCGACGCGGTGAGCATGCGGCGGCTCGCGCAGGACCTGGGCGTCGTGCCGATGGCGATCTACAAGCACGTCGCGCACAAGGACGAGCTGCTCGACGGCATGGCCGACCGCGTCGTCGCCGCGATCCCGCCGACCGACGCGGACCTGCCCTGGCGCGACGCGCTGCGCGCGCGGGTGCTCGACGCGCGCGACGTCATGCTGCGCCACCCGTGGGCGCGGCGGGTGCTCGAGGGCCAGGCCGCGCCGACCCCGGTGGTCCTGGGACACCTCGACGCGACGATCGCCATCCTGCTGCGCGGCGGCCTGAGCGCCGACCTCACGCACCACGTCATGCACACACTCGGGAGCCGCGTGCTCGGCTTCAGCCAGGAGCTGCACACGGAGTCGACGGACGCCGGCACGCCGCTCGACGACGAGACGGCAGCCTGGTTCGCCGGGACGTTCCCCCACGTCGTCGCCGTGGCGACCGCCGCGTCGCACGACCCCGCGTCGGTGGTCGACGCGGGCTGCGACGACCGGTTCGAGCTCGAGTTCACGCTCGACCTGCTGCTCGACGGGATCGAGCGCCTGCACCGCGCGGGCTGGACGTCCGCGGCCGCACGGGCGGCCCGGCAGGCCTGATCTCGCGCCGGACCGTCCCGTCCGGATCGTCGGGGTCGTCGGGCTCGTCCAGCCTGCGGCACGCGACTTGACGTCGGGCCCGCCACCGCTAGGTTAGGCAAGCCTTCGCTCAGTAAGGACGTCCTTACCGCGAGGCGTCCCGTCCGTCGACCACCAGGGGGCCTCGCGTGCGCGAGCTGCTGTCGTCCGCCACCGCCGAGCACTACGCCGACACCGTCCACGCCACCGTCGAACGGCTCGCCGGGCGGCTGCGCACCACCACCCAGCCGTTCTCGGGCGCGACGCCCGAGCAGCTGCGCCGGCTCGTCGACGCCGTCGACCTCGACGGTCCCGCGATCGGCACACCCGCCGCGCTGCAGGAGGTCGACGAGCTCGTCACCGCGCACTCCGTCTGGTTCCACGTGCCGACCTACGCGGCCCACCTCAACTGCCCCGTCGTCCTGCCGGCCGTCGCGGCGGAGGCCGTGCTCGCGGCCGTCAACCCGTCCGTCGACACCTACGACCAGTCCGGCATCGGCACGTTCGTCGAGCGGGCCGTCGTCGACTGGACCGCGCGGCGCATCGGCTTCGCGGGCGGCGACGGCATCTTCACGTCGGGCGGCACGCAGTCCAACCTCCAGGGCCTGCTGCTGGCCCGCGAGCACGCGCTCGCCGGAGTGGCGGACCGCGGCACGACGCTCCCCCGGCTGCGGGTCGTCGCGAGCGCGTCCAGCCACTTCAGCGTCCAGAAGGCCGCGCTGCTGCTCGGGCTCTCACCCGACGCGGTCGTCCTCGCACCGTCCGACGCCCTCGGGCGGCTGCGCCCCGACGCCCTCGCCACGACGCTCGCCGCCATCCGCGCCGCGGGCCACGTGCCGATGGCCGTCGTCGCGACCGCCGGCACGACCGACCGCGGGTGCCTCGACCCGCTCGCGTCGGTCGCGGACGTGTGCGCCCACGACGGCGCGTGGCTGCACGTCGACGCCGCCTACGGGTGCGGGCTGCTCGTCTCCCCCACCCGCCGCCACCTCCTCGACGGCATCGAGCGCGCCCGGTCGGTGACCGTCGACTTCCACAAGAGCTTCTTCCAGCCGGTCTCCTCCAGCGCGCTCGTCGTTCGCGACGCCGCCGACCTCGCACCCGTCGCCTGGCACGCCGACTACCTCAACCCGCACGACAGCGACGAGCCCAACCAGGTCGACAAGTCGCTGCAGACCACGCGCCGGTTCGACGCGCTCAAGCTCTGGACCACGCTGCGCGCGCTCGGCGCCGACCGGCTCGGGGCCATGTTCGACACCGTCCTGGACCTCGCCGCGGCCGTGCACCGGTGGGTCGAGGAGGACGGCGACCTCGTCCTCGTCGGCCGCACGCAGCTCTCGACCGTGCTGTTCCGCTACCAGCCGCCCGGCGTGCCCGACGCGCAGGCGGACGCCCTCGTGCCGCAGATCCGCTCGGCGCTGTTCGGCTCGGGACGCGCGCTCGTCGCCAAGACGGTCGTCGACGGGCGCGCGTGCCTCAAGCTCACGCTGCTCAACCCCGGCACGACGCTCGACGACGTCGTCGGCGTCCTGGAGCTCGTGCGCGCGGCCGGTGCGGCGCTCGTCGAGGGCGACGACCTGCTCGCGGGCGACGCGACGGCGGCCGTCCGGTGAGCGCGCGCACGCACGACCTCGTCGGCATCGGCATCGGGCCCTTCAACCTCGGGCTGGCGGCGCTCGCCGACCCGCTCGACCTCGACGCGGTCTTCCTCGACGGCCGCGACGGCTTCGCCTGGCACCACGGGATGATGCTCGAGGGCGCGACGACCCAGGTCCCGTTCCTCGCGGACCTCGTGACGATGGCCGACCCCACGTCGCGGTTCTCGTTCCTCGCGTGGCTCAAGGCCACCGGCCGGCTGTACCCGTTCTACATCCGCGAGTCGTTCTACCCGCTGCGCAGCGAGTACGACGCGTACTGCCGGTGGGTCGCGGGGCAGCTCGCGTCGCTGCGCTGGGGGCGGACGGTCGTGCGCGTCGAGGCCGACGACGACGTGTACGTCGTGCGCGCGCAGCGGGCCGACGGGACGGTCGAGACGTACCGCGCGCGGCACCTCGTGCTCGGCGTCGGCACGCAGCCCGTCGTCCCGGCCGGCCTGCGGGACCTCGACGGGCCCGTCGTGCACAGCGCGGGGTACCTGCCCGCGCGCGACCGGCTGCGCGCGGGCGACAGCATCACGGTCGTCGGCAGCGGGCAGTCGGCGGCCGAGATCTACCGGGACCTGCTGGAGGACGTCGACCGGCACCGCTACCGCCTGGACTGGGTCACCCGCTCCCCGCGGTTCTTCCCGATGGAGTACACCAAGCTCACGCTCGAGATGACCTCGCCCGAGTACACCGACCACTTCCACGCGCTGCCCGTCGGCGTGCGGGACCGGCTCGCGCGCGAGCAGCGCGCGCTGTCCAAGGGCATCAGCGGCGCGCTCGTCGACGACATCTACGACACGCTCTACCGCAAGAGCGCCGCCGGGCCGGTGCCCACCACGCTGCTGACCGACACCGAGGTGCTCGGGGCCCGCTGGGACGGCGAGCGGTTCGCGCTGCGGCTGCGGCACGCGCAGCTCGGCACCGAGCACGAGCGCACCACCGCCGGCCTGGTCCTCGCGACCGGGTACGCCGCGCACGTCCCCGCGTTCCTCGACCCCGTGCTCGACCGGCTCGACCTCGACGCGCAGGGCCGGTTCGCCGTCGCCCGGGACTACTCCGTCGACGGGGGACGCCGGCGCGTGTTCGTCCAGAACGGCGAGGAGCACACGCACGGCGTCACCGCGCCCGACCTCGGCTTCGGGCCGTGGCGCAGCTCCGCGATCCTCGAGGCCGTCGTGGGCCGCGAGGTGTATCCCCGCGAGCGCCGGATCGCGTTCCAGGAGTTCGGCGTCCCGGGCGACGCGCGACCCGCGGGTGCCGCGGCCGTGGACGGCGTCGACGCGGGCGCGGTCGTCGGCGGGGCCCGGTGAGCGCACCCGGGGCGGCCGCTCGCGCGCTCGCCGTCACGCTCGAACCGCTCGACGTCGACGTGCACGCGGCCCGCATGCACGCCTGGCTGACCCACCCGCGCTCCGCGGCCTGGGAGATGACGCACCTCGACCTCGCCGGCGTGCGCGCCTACCTCGACGGCGTCGACGCCGACCCGCACCAGCAGGCGTGGCTCGGGCGCGTCGACGGCGAGCCCACGTTCCTCGTCGAGACCTACGACCCCGCGCACGTGCTGCTCCCGGGCGTGCACGACGCGCTGCCCGGCGACGTCGGCATGCACCTGCTCGTCGCACCGCCCGCCGGCCCGCCCGTGCACGGCCTGACGTCCGCCGTCATGCGCGAGGTCGTGCGGTTCGTGCTCGACGACCTCGGCGCGACGCGCGTCGTGGTCGAGCCCGACGTCACCAACGCCCGGATCGCCGCGATGAACGCGGCCGCCGGGTTCCGCGTGCTGCGGGAGGTCGACCTGCCCGGCAAGCGCGCCCTGCTGTCCGTGTGCACGCGCGCCGACCTCGCCGCGAGCCCCCTGGGAAGGACCCTGCGATGACGACCACGACCGACCGGCCCACGACGACGGCCACGCTGGCGTCGACCGCCGCGCACCTGCGGCCCGAGCCCATGGCGGTCGCGCAGCGGCACCTCGTCGCGAAGGCGCTGGCCGAGTTCGCGCACGAGCGGCTGCTCGCGCCGGTGCGGGTCGACGCGGGCACGACGGCCGACGACGCGCGCGGCCCGCACGACTACCGCGTCGTGCTCGACGGCGGCCGGGTCGTCTACCGGTTCCGCGCGCGGCGCCTCGCGCTCGAGCACTGGGCCCTCGACGAGTCGAGCCTGACCCGTGACGTCGACGGAACGCCCGCGCCGCTCGACGCGCTCGACCTCGTCCTCGAGCTGCAGCCCCTGCTGCGGATCCCCGACCACCTCCTCGCCGTCTACCTGGAGGAGATCGCCGCGACGCTCGCGAGCGGTGCGTTCAAGGCGCACCACGGCGGGCCGTCGGCCGCTGACCTCGTCGGCGCACCGCTGTGGGAGGTCGAGGCGGCGATGACCGAGGGGCACCCGTCGTTCGTCGCGAACAACGCGCGCATCGGGTTCGGGGTGGCCGAGCACGCCGCGTTCGCCCCCGAGGCCGGGCGGCCCGTGCGGCTCGTGTGGCTCGCCGTGCGGCGCTCCGTGAGCCACCTCGCGCTCGGGGCGGGCCTCGACGAGGACGCGTTCTACCGGCAGGAGCTCGGCGGGGCGACCGTCGCCCGGTTCCACGCACAGCTGCGCGACCTGGGGCTCGACCCCGCGGACTACCGCTGGCTGCCCGTGCACCCGTGGCAGTGGGAGCACCGGCTCGCGGTGACGTTCGCGCCGGACGTCGCGCGACGCGACCTCGTCCTGCTGGGGGCGGGCGACGACGACCACCTGCCGCAGCAGTCGATCCGGACCCTGCTCAACGTGTCCGACCCGACGCGGCACTACGTCAAGGTCGCGCTCGCGATCCAGAACATGGGCTTCCTGCGGGGCCTGTCCCCCGCGTACATGCGCGCGACCCCCGCGATCAACGACTGGGTCGCGGACCTCGTCGCGTCCGACCCGGTCCTCGCGGGCCACCGGTTCCGGCTGCTGCGGGAGCGCGTGTCGATCGGCTACACCGGTGACGCGTACCACCGCACGCCGCAGCCCAACGCGCACCGCAAGATGGTCGCGGCCCTGTGGCGCGAGAGCCCCGTCCCGCTCGTCCCCGCCGGCCACCGTCTCGCGACCATGGCGTCGCTGCTGCACCGCGACGCCGACGGCGCGTCGTACGTCGGCGCGCTCGTCGCCGCGTCGGGCCTCGACGCCGCGACGTGGGTGGGCCGCTACCTCGACGTCTACCTCGCGCCGCTCGTGCACTGCCTGCTCGCGCACGACCTCGCGTTCATGCCGCACGGGGAGAACGTGATCCTCGAGCTCGACGCGCACGTGCCCGTGGGCGCGTTCCTCAAGGACGTCGGCGAGGAGGTCGTCGTGCTGACCGACCGGCCGCTGCCCGACGAGGTCGCCCGCGTGCGGCAGCCCGTCGACGCCGCCGAGGCGGCGCTCGCGATCTTCACCGACGTGTTCGACGGCGTCCTGCGGCACCTCGCGGCGATCCTCGACACGGACGGCCTGATCGACGAACGGTCCTTCTGGGCGCTCGTGGCGGCGTGCGTCGACGCGCACGCCGTGCGCTTCCCGGACCTGCACCGCCGCGTCGACCTGCGGGCGCCCCGGTTCGCGCACTCGTGCCTCAACCGCCTGCAGCTGCGCAACACCGCGCAGATGGTCGACCTCGCCGACCAGTCGGGGTCGTTGCTGTTCGCGGGCACGCTCGCCAACCCGATCGCCCGCGGGCTCGACGCGTGACGGCGGCGCGGCGCACGGTGGCGGCATGACGGTCGAGGTCTTCCGCGACGCGCTCGGCGTCCCGCACGTGCGCGCGGCCGACGAGCTCGGGCTCGCCTACGGGCAGGGCCTGGTCACCGCGGTCGACCGTGCGTGGCAGGTGGAGGTCGACCTGTGGCGCGCGCAGGGTCGGCTGGCCGAGCGCCTCGGCCCGGCCGGCGTCGCGTGGGACGTCCTCGCGCGGCAGCTGCGGATCGCCGACACCGCGCAGCGCGTGCACGACGCGCTGCCGGAGGACGACCGGCAGTGGCTCGCGGCCTACGTGCGGGGCGTCGACGACGGGCTGCGCGGGCGCCCGGTCGCGGAGGTCGACGCGCTCGACGCCCGGCTCGGCGGGGTCACGCCGCGCGAGCCGTGGCCCGCGTGGGGACCCGTCGGCGTCCTGCTGGTCGCGCACGTGCTGTTCTCGACCTTCCCGCGTCTGCTGTGGAACGACCACGTGGCGCACGCCCTCGGCGACGACGCCGTCGACCTGTTCGACGCCGCCGGCGGCGCGGGCGACCCGGGCTCGGGCGGCAGCAACGCGTGGGCGCTGCACGGGTCGCGCACCGCGAGCGGCCTGCCGGTCGTCGCCGGCGACCCGCACCGGCTCCTCGAGCTGCCGGGCGTCTACCAGCAGGTCCGGCTCGCGTGCCCAGGGGTCGACGTCGTCGGGCTCGCGTTCCCCGGCGTCCCGGGGGTGCCGCACGTCGCGCACGCCGGCGGCGTCGCGTGGGGCGTGACGAACGCGATGGCGCACCACGTCGAGGTGTTCCGCGAGCGCCTGCGGCCGGGCACGGACGGCTGGAGCGCGCTCGGTCCGGACGGCTGGGAACCCGCGGCCGTGCACGAGGAGACCGTGCACGTCCGCGGCGGCGTCGACGTCCCGGTGCTCGTCGGCGAGACCGCGCGCGGGCCGGTGCTGTGGCGCGGTGGCGGCCCCGGGCCCGGGGACCCCGCGCGTCCCTCCGGGTCGGGGCACCCGCCGGACGTCTCGACGGCGCCCGGCGGCCCGGGACGCGGGGGCCGGTCCGGACGGGCACGGGCCGCCCGGGCCGGCGACCCGCCGGGAGGTGGGGACGGCGACGTCGCCGCCTGGTCGGTGCGCTTCCCCGTGCGTGCGACCGCCGACGCGGGCGTCAGCTGCCTGCGCCGGCTGCTGCACGCGCGCGACGCGCACGACGTCGCGGCCGTCCTGCGCGACTGGGTGGACCCCGTGAACCGGGTGCTCGTCGCCGACCGGTCCGGCACGGTGCTGCGCGTCGTCGCGGGCCGGGTGCCCCGGCGCGGTGCGGCGGACCGGCTGCGGCCGCACGACGCCTGGTCGGACGCGGGACGTGCCCCCACGTGGGCACCGCCCGTCCCGCCCGAGGAGGTCCGGGACGTCGCGGTCGACGCCAACGAGCGGCCGGCCCGGCCCGAGCAGGACCTGGGGGCGCTGTACGCGCCCAGCCAGCGAGCGCGCCGCCTGCGGGCGCTGCTCGACGCGACCCGCACCGAGCCCGCGACCGCCGCGGGCACCGCCCGGCTGCACGGCGACGTGCGGCACGACGGCGCCGCCCGCCTCCTCGCCCACCTGGCCGACGCCGGCACCTCGGGACCGGACGTCGGCACCTCGGGACGGGAGGTCGGCACCTCGGGACCGGACGTCGGCACGGTGCCGCCCGACGGCGTCGGACCGCCTGCCGGGACGCCGGAGCCCGTGTCCGCCGCCGCGCGGGCGCTGCGCGCACGGCTGCTCGCCTGGGACCACGAGATGCACGCGGGCAGCACCGACGCCGCCGCGTTCGCGCGCTGGCGGTCCGCGCTGGTCTCCCGCGTCGCCGCGCACCCCGCGCTCGCGCCGCTGCACGACGACCCCGGTGCCGGGCCCGTGCTCGCCCCGTGGTTCGTCGTGCCCGCGCGCGTCGCCGACGCCCTGCCGGCGCTGCTCGACGCCGACCGCGCGGGGCGGATCGACCTCGACGGCCCGGCCCTCGTGCGGGCCGCCCTGGAGGACGCGGCCCGCCCGGAACCGCCCACCGGCCCGGCGCCGGGAACGACGCCGCGCCCGGCCGCGGAAGGCGCGGCGGTCGGGGACCGCACGTGGGGCGACCTGCACCGCCTGCACCCGCTGCACGTGCTCGACGAGGTGCCGGGGTGCGCGTCACCGTTCGTCGTCGACGTCGGGCTCGGCGGGGACACCGACTGCGTGCGGTCCACGTCGTCGACGCCCGGGGTGTCGCACCGGGCGTGGCGCGGGTCGGTCGCGCGGTACGTGTGGGACCTCGCGGACCGTGACCGCAGCCGCTGGAACGTGCCGTTCGGCGCGAGCGGCGTACCCGGCGCCCCGCACGCGCTCGACCAGCTCGACGACTGGGTGCACGCGCGCACCACCGAGCTCGTCACCGACTGGGACCGGCTCCACCGGGAGGACCTGCCATGACCGCACCGCGCACCACCGCGGCGACGCCCGCGACGACCCTGTCGACCTCGACGAGCACCACCCGCGTGGCTGCCGCGCACGGCGGGCCCGCACCGGACGCGGCCGGGACCCGCCTGCGCTCGGGCCCGCCCGGCACGGTGGTCGACGCCCGGGACGTGCCCGGGCTCGGCCGGCTCACCACCACGGTGCTCGACCCCGACGACGACCTCGACACGGTGCACGCCTGGGTCACGCAGCCCCACACCGGGTTCTGGGGCCTGGGCGGGCTCACGCGTGCCGAGCTGCGCGACACGTACGCGTTCGTCGACGCGCTGCCGAGCCACCACGCGTTCGTCCTGCGCCGCGACGGCCTGCCGGTCGCCCTCCTGCAGACGTACGAGCCGGAGCACGACCCCGTCGGCGCGCACTACGCCGTCGAGCCCGGCGACGTCGGCGTGCACTTCCTGCTCGGCGCACGCGGCCGCCCGACGCCGCGCTTCTCGACGCTCCTCATGGGCGCCGTCCTCGACGCGCTGCTCGAGCCGCCCGCGGCCCGCCGCGTCGTGATCGAGCCGGACGTGCGCAACGAGCGAGCGGTCGCCCGCGCGGTGCGGCAGGGCTTCACGCTCGGACCGGTGGTCGACCTGCCGGACAAGCGTGCCCAGCTCGCGTTCCTCGGCCGCGAGCAGTGGGCGTCCCTGCGGGGCTGACGCTCAGCCGGCGATCTCTGCGGCCTCCAGCCAGGCGGCCTCGAGCTCGTCCTTCTCGGCGGCCAGGACACGCAGCTCCGCGTCGAGCGCGAGCACGGCCTGGTGGTCGGTGGCCTGCGCGGCCATCTGGTCGTGCAGGCCCTTCTCCAGGTCGGCGATGCGCGACAGGCGGCGCTCGATGCGCGCGATCTCCTTGCGTGCGGCGCGCACCTCGGCCTGCGACGGGCCGGCGTCCACGACGCCCCCCGCCGCGGCGGGGTCGAGGTCCGGCGCGGGCGAGGCGGCGGCCGGCGGCAGCGTGGTCCCGGACCCCTGTCGCAGCTCCAGGTACTGCTCGACGCCGCCCGGCAGGTCCCGCAGCTTGCCGTCGCCCAGCAGCGCGACCTGCCGGTCGCACACGCGCTCCAGCAGGTAGCGGTCGTGCGAGACGACGACGAGCGTCCCCGGCCAGCCGTCGAGCAGGTCCTCCAGGGCGGCGAGCGTGTCGGTGTCGAGGTCGTTGGTCGGCTCGTCGAGCAGCAGCACGTTCGGCTCGCCGACGAGCAGGCGCAGCAGCTGCAGGCGTCGCCGCTCCCCGCCCGACAGGTCCCGGACGGGGGTGCGCGCGCGGTCCCGGGGGAAGCCGAGCCGTTCGACGAGCTGCGACGCGGTGAGCTCCTTGCCGCCGACCACGACGGACCGCTTCTCCCGCTCGACGACCTCCACGACGCGCAGGTCCGCGAGCTCGTCGAGGTCCTCGACGTCCTGCCGCAGCTCGGCGACCTGCACGGTCTTGCCGCGCTTCACGCGCCCGGACGTCGGCGCGAGCCGCCCCGCGAGCAGGCGCAGCATCGTCGTCTTGCCGGCCCCGTTCACGCCGACGACGCCGATCCGGTCCCCCGGGCCGAGCCGCCACGTCACGTCGTCGAGCAGCACGCGGTCGCCGAACGCGAGCGTCACGTCCTCCACGTCGAGCACGTCCTTGCCCAGGCGAGCCGTCGCCATGCGGGCGAGCTCCATGCGGTCGCGCGGCGGCGGCTCGTCGGCGATGAGCGCGTTCGCCGCGTCGATCCGGAACCGCGGCTTCGAGGTCCGCGCCGGCGCACCGCGGCGCAGCCACGCGAGTTCCTTCCGCAGCAGGTTCTGCCGCTTCTCCTCGGTCGTCGCCGCGGTCCGGGCCCGCTCCGCACGCGCCAGCACGTAGGCCGCGTACCCGCCGTCGTACTGGTCGACGCCGCCGTCGTGCACCTCCCACGTGCGCGTGCACACCGCGTCGAGGAACCAGCGGTCGTGCGTGACGACGACGAGCGCGCCCGACCCGCGCGCGTGCCGGTCGACGAGGTGCGCCGCGAGCCACGCCACGCCCTCGACGTCGAGGTGGTTGGTCGGCTCGTCGAGCACGAGCACCTCGTCGTCGCGCACGAGCAGCGCGGCCAGCGCGACCCGGCGGCGCTGCCCGCCCGACAGGGAGGCCACGTCGGCGTCGAGCGACACGTCCGACAGCAGGCCCGCGTGCACCGCGCGGATGCGGCTGTCCGAGGCCCACTCGTGCGCGTCGGCGGAGCCGTGCACCGCGTCCAGGACCGTGCCGGCCGCCAGGTCGTCGCGCTGGTCGAGCACCGCGACGCGAACGCCGCCGGCCCGGGTCACGCGGCCCGCGTCGGGGTCCTGCAGGCCGGACAGGACGCGCAGCAGCGTCGACTTGCCGGCGCCGTTGGGGCCGACGACACCGATCCGCTGGCCGTCGTCCAGGCCGAGGCTGACCTCGTCGAGGAGCGTGCGCGTGCCGAGCGTGAGCGTGACGCGGTCCGCGCCGAGAAGGTGAGCCATCGAGGCGACAGGCTACCCGCCGCCCGGCACCCTCCCGCGTCCGGCTCAGTCGCTCGCCGACACCACGCGCGCACCGGCGACGGGTCCTGCGGCCGTGAGCACGCGGTCCGCGACGCCCGACGCGGTGAACGCCGCCGCGAGGACGAGCGCGTGCTGGCGGCTGCGGGCCAGCGCGGCGACCGTCGGGCCGGAGCCCGACACCACGACGCCGAGCGCCCCCGCGTCCTCCGCGACCGCGAGCGGCTCCGCCAGCCCGGGATCGAGCTCGAGGGCCGCCATCTGCAGGTCGTTGTGCAGCGCCGCACCGAGGGCCCGCGCGTCGCCCGCGCGCAGCGCCTGCATGAGCGGCACGTCGTCCTCGGGGTCGGGCTCCGCGACGTCACCGCCGGAGTGCAGCTCGTCGAACGCGCGGTACACGGCGGGCGTCGACAGGCCTCGGTGCTGCACCGCGAACGCCCAGTGGAACTCGCCCCGGGTCAGGGCCGGTGTCAGCAGGTGCCCGCGGCCCGACCCGACGGCCGTGTGCCCGGTGAGCGAGAACGGCACGTCGGAGCCGAGCTCCGCGGCGATCTCCACGAGGTCCTCGCGGCCCAGACCCGTCCGCCACAGGGCGTCGCACGCCACGAGCGCGGCGGCGGCGTCGGCCGAGCCGCCCGCCATGCCGCCCGCGACGGGCACGTCCTTGACGAGGTGCAGGTGCACGCCGGCGTCGATGCCGACCCGGTCGGCCAGCGCACGCGCCGCCCGCAGCGCGAGGTTGCCCTCGTCCGTCGGCACGACCTCCGCCTGGGGCCCGCTCACCGTGAGCTCGAACCGCTCGGAGGACGAGGCGATGACCTCCTCGTACACGCTCACGGCCTGGAACACCGTCGACAGCACGTGGTAGCCGTCGGCGTCCGGGGGCCCGACGCGCAGCGAGAGGTTGATCTTGCCGGGCGCGCGCACCCTGACCTCGTGGTCGGGCAGCGGGGCCACGGGGGTCAGCGTCACGCCTCCACTGTGCCAGGTCCGCCCGGGACCGGCCCGAGGTGCTCGGCGATCCGGGCGAACGCCTCGACGTCCAGCCGCTCGCCGCGCGCCTGCGGGTCGACCCCCGCGGCCACGAGCGCAGCCTCCGCGGCCGCCGCCGACCCGGCGAGCGTCGCGAGCGCGGGCCGCAGCATCTTGCGCCGCTGCGCGAAGGCGGCGTCGACGACCGTGAACACCTGCTCCCGCGTCGCGGTCGTCACGGGCGGCTCCCGACGGTCCAGCCGGACGAGCGCGGAGTCGACGTTCGGGACCGGCCAGAACACCGAGCGCCCGACGGTCGCGGTGCGGCGCGCGTGCGCGTACCACGCCGCCTTCGCCGACGGGACGCCGTACGTGCGGCTGCCCGGGGGTGCGGCGAGCCGGTCCGCGACCTCCGCCTGCACCATGACGAGCGCGCGCTCCAGGGAGTCGAACCGCTCGAGGAACGTGAGCAGCACCGGGACCGAGACGTTGTAGGGCAGGTTGGCGACGAGCGCGACCGGCGGCGGCCCGGGCAGCTCCTCGACCTCGAGCGCGTCCCGCAGCACGACCGTGAGCCGGTCGCGGCCGCCCGCGTCGCGCAGCACGACCGGTCCGTCGGGCGGGCCGTCGACGCGCACGAGCCCCGGGACGTGGGACGCGACCGTCTCGGGCAGGAGCCGGGCGAGCACCGGGTCGATCTCGACGGCGACGACGTCCGCGCCCGCCTCGAGCAGCCCGAGCGTGAGCGACCCGAGCCCGGGTCCGACCTCGACGACCCGCTCGCCGGCGGCGACGTCGGCCTGCCGGACGATCTTGCGCACCGTCCCGGCGTCGAGCACGAAGTTCTGCCCGAGCGTCTTGGTGGGCCGGACTCCGGCCCGCTCGGCGAGCGCCCGGATCTCGCCGGCCCCGAGCAACCCGTTCCCCGACATGCCCCCGAGCCTAGGCGCTCCCCACCCCACCCCGGCCCACACCCACTCGTCCACCCGACTCCACCCCTCCCCGAGTCCCCTCCCCCGCGCCCTGCGCCCTGCGCCCTGCGCCCTGCGCCCTGCGCCGAGATCGTGACCCCGCGTCGAGATCGCGAGCTCAAGCTCACGAGCTCGGCGCGGAGTCGCGAGGTCGAGCGCGTCGGGCGGGTGGGGCTGGGAGGGGGCGGGCGGCAGAGGGCGCGGCAGGAGGGGGCGGGTAGGAGGGGGTGGGTGTGGGAGGGGATAGGGATGGAGGGTGGGAAGGGATAGGGATGGAGGGTGGGAAGGGACGGCGACGCCCGCCGGCTCCGGGGAGGCGGCGGGCGTCGGGCGGTCGGGACGGGGCGTCCCGGGGCGGATCAGGTGAAGAGGTACTTGCCGCAGTGGGGCCACTGGCCCGCACCCGAGCGGTTGTAGAGCATCTTCGCGCGGGCCGTCTGCTCCTCCGGGCTCGCCTCGGACGGGAGGCCGGCGCCGCCGACTGCCTGCCACGTGGCGACGGAGAACTGGTAGAGGCCGTGGTACTTGCCCGTGGACGACACGATCGTCGGGTTGCCGCCCGACTCGCACTTCGCGAGGGCCGCCCAGTTGAGCGAGTCGGCGCTGCCACCCGCGGCGATGGGGCCGGCCGTGCCGGACGACGTCGCGGCGGGCTTCGGCGTGACCGCGGGACGCGGCTTCGTGCCGACCTTGACGAGCTCGTCGACGGGGGCCTGGGTGACCTGGTCGGAGACGGTCTCGCGCGCGGTCTCGACGCCGTCGACGGTCGTGACCCGCTCGACGAGCGTGCGCACCCCGGGAACGCCCGCGACGGCGACCTTCTTCTGCCCCGTGTAGAGCGTGGCGTCGTCCTGCGTGCTGCTCGCGAACGCGACCTCGTGCGTCGAGGCCACCTCCTGCACCACGACCCGGTTGACGACGACCTGCACGCGCCCCTCGGGCGACTGGCGCACGGACACGCGGTCCAGGGGGTTCAGGGTGATGCCGAGCTCGCCGAGGACCTCCGCGACGCGCGCGTCGCCGTCGGGCGTGGCGAGCGTGGCGCCGTCGACGAGGACGTCGGCGGAGCCGTGCAGCGTGAGGTCGAGCGCGAGCTCGGGGCGGCCGCCGGCGGCGGAGCGGGACGCGACGAGCGCGACGTCGTCCGCGCGGGCGGCGAGGGTGTCGAGCGCCTCGTCGGCGGTGAGCGCGGTGGTCCACACCGGCTGCTCCTGGCCGTCGAGGGCGACGGTGACCTGGTGCGCGTGCCGGACGACGATCTCGGCGCCCTCCCGCAGCGTGCCGGTGGGGCTGACGACGTCGCGCTCACCGAGCTGCACGCCGTGGTCCTCCAGCAGGCCGTCGACGGAGCCGGCGAACGTGCTGACCCGGACGACCTCGCCGTCGACGTCGAGCGTCACGGACTTGTTCGCGGTCGCGTACGCGGCGGTGCCGCCCGCCACGACGAGCGCGGCGGTCGCGGCGACGAGCGGGACCAGTCGACGACCGGACCGCAGGCCCTTCGTCGCGGGGGTGGGACCGGTGTCGGTCTCCCGGGGCGTCCCGATGGTGTCGGGGGACGCGGTGCGCGTGCGCGCGAAGGGGCTGCGGATGCGGGTCGAGAAGGTCACGAGGCTCCAGCCGTCGTCGTGCCCGGGCACGGGGTCCAGGTCGTGCCGCGGTGGCACCCGGCGGGCGTGCGACATGGTGCGTCCGCACGGACGGTCGGCCCTCGAGCCGTCCCCCACCGGTCCCGGATCCCCGATCCGGCCGTCGTGACGGCGTGGAGCCGTCGTGCTGGTCCCGCTCCGGCACCACGACCGCGGTGCGACGAGCACGATGTGCCCGACAGGGGCAGGACCGACACGCGACCGTAACCGAACCGTGATCGGTTCACCAAGCCCTGCACGGCCACCCCAGGGGTGAAACGCGTCACGCTTGCGCGACAGACCAGGTCACACCGGCGCACGTCGGGCAGCGGTCACCGACCGCCCCGCCGTGGCCCGTCCGGGGTCAGTACCAGCCCTTGGCCTGGCTGTGCGCCCACGCGCCGCACGGGTCGCCGTAGCGGGCCGCGATGTAGCCCAGGCCCCACGAGATCTGCGTCGCGGGGTTCGTCTGCCAGTCCGCGCCCGCCGTCGCCATCTTGCTGCCGGGGAGCGCCTGCGGGATCCCGTAGGCGCCCGACGAGCGGTTCTCGGCGTTGACGCGCCAGCCGCTCTCCTTGTTCCACAGCGACAGGAGGCAGGCGAACTGGTCGTCACCCCAGCCGCGGGCGGCGGCCATCTCCTTGCCCAGCGCCTGCGCGGTGCCCGGCTCGACGACGACCGTCGACGGGTCCGGCAGCTCCGCGGTGCCCACGTGGACGACCTGCGTGACGGGCGCCGTCGTCACGACCGACGCCACCGGCGTGCGGCCCACGACGACGCCGCCGACGACCTGCAGCTCGTACGTGGTCGTGCGGACGCCGGCCTTGCCCTTGGTCTTCACGACCTTGTTGCCCTTGACCAGGGTGCCGTCCTCGACCTCCTGCGTCTCGAACGGGACGGCCTCGGTCACGGTCTCGCCGTCCGTCGACGCGCGCGTCACGAGCACCACGAGCCCGTCGACCGCGTTCGCGTCGAGCGGGACCGACACCTGGTCGCCCTCGTCGAGCACGAGGCCCACGTCGCGCAGCGCGTCGCGCACGGTCGGGGCGCTGCTCAGGCCGTCGATGACCTGGCCGTCGACGACGAGGTGGATCGTCTTGAGCGTCGAGACGCGCAGCACGTCGGACCGGTCGAGCGCGGCGCTGCGCGAGGCCGACAGCCGCACGTCGTCACCGCCGCGCAGGCCAAGGCCGTCCACGGCCTCGCCCACGGTGAGCGCGGTACTCCACACCGTCTGCTGCTGGCCGTCGATCTCGACCTGCAGCTCGCGACCGTGCCGCACGACGATCTGCCCGCCGCGCGCGATGGGCTGGTCGAGCGCCGGGGCGACGAGGTCGCGCTCCCCGACGGCGACGTCGGCGCCCGCGAGCACCTCGCCGACGGTGCGGCCGAAGCCCGTGACCTCGACGGCGCGGCCGTCGACGTCGAGCGTGACCTCCTTGTGCAGCACCGCGAAGGCGCTGGTGGCGCCCACCACGAGCGCAAGGACGAGCGAGCGGGCGACGGCGTGCATCGCGCGGGACCGACGGGCGGTCGCAGGGCGGTCGACGCGTGGCACGCAGCAGTCCTTCGGGGGCCGGGAGGGGGCGGCCTGGCCGGTCCGCGAGGGACCGTCCGGGAGCGCCCTGGTGGACGCCCGTCCGACCGTAACCGATCCGTGACCCGACCCACCACCCGCAGCCGCCCCCCGGACGCCCGGTCGGCCGCGGACACGCCGGGCGCGCGGGGACGAACCGGACGTCACCAGGGACCGTAGACCCGCTCCGAGGTGGCGGACACGGCCGCGCAGACGTCGGGCAGCGACCGGCCCGTCACCTCGGCGACGGTCTGGACCGTCCCGGGCAGCAGGTAGGGCGCGTTCGGCCGGCCGCGGAACGGGTGCACCGTGAGGTACGGCGCATCGGTCTCGACCAGCAGCAGCTCGGGCGGCACCTCGCGCAGCGCGGCCCGCAGCTCGTCGTTCGCGCCGAACGAGACGGGCCCGGCGAACGACAGGAACCACCCGTGGGACACCGCGAGCCGGGCGAGCTCGGCGTCACCCGAGAAGCAGTGGAACACCGTGCGCTCCGGGGCGCCGTCGGCCAGCAGGACCTCGACGACCTCGGCGTGCGCGTCGCGGTCGTGGATCTGCAGCGCGAGCCCGAGCTCCTTGGCGAGCGCGACGTGCGCCCGGAACGCGTCCCGCTGCACCTCGCGGCCCCGCGGACCGGCCCGGAAGAAGTCGAGGCCCGTCTCCCCGATCGCCCGCACGCGCGGCGTCGCGCGCGCCACCGCGGCCACGCGCGCGAGCGCCTCGTCGAGCGGGACGTCCTCGTGCACGAACCGCGGGTCGGGCGTCAGCCCGTCGGGCGCGACCTCGCGGACGCCCGCGTGCAGCACGGCCTCGTTGGGGTGGATCGCCACCGCCCCGAGCAAGGCGGGGTGCGCCGAGACGACGTCCGCGGTGAGCACGACCGACTCGTAGTCGCAGCCCACCTGCACCATCCGGTCGACGCCGACCGCCGCCGCGCGCTCCAGGTGCTCGTCGAGCGTCGGGGCCGCCGCGCCGTCGACCGCGGCCCCGTCGGGCGTCCGCCGCCAGCCGTCGGCCTGCCACCCGAGCACCGACTCGAGGTGCGTGTGGTTGTCGACGACCGGCAGCGGCAGCGGCTCGGGCGGCGGCGGCCAGCCGCGGTCGCGCGTGCGCGCCACGTCAGGCCTGCTCGGCGCGGGCGATCTCCTCCTCGACGATCGCGTCGTCGAGCTTCGTGAAGACCGGCACCGGCTTGGCGACCGACGTGCCCGGCACGAGCGGCACCGACGCCCACCGCGGGGTCGCCGCGTAGTCGCCCGTGATGATCGGGTACGAGCGCGACGCGTCGTCCAGGTCCTCGACCTCGTCGATCCGCGGCATCGGCGCGAACGTGCCCGTCCCGCCCAGCGTCTCGTGCACCTTCTGCGCGGCGAACGGCAGGAACGGGGCAAGCATCGTGTTCGCGTCCGCGACGGCCTGCGCCGCGGTGTGCAGCACGGTGCCGAGTCGCTCGCGGTCGCCCGACAGCTTCCACGGCTCGGTCTCGGACAGGTACCGGTTGGCCTCCTGCACGACGCGCATCGCCTCCCCGATCGCCTGCCGGTTGCGGTGCTCGCCGAGCAGCCGGCCCACGGTGTCGAACCCGGCGGCCGTCGTCGCGCGCAGCGCCGCGTCGACGGGCTGGAGCTCGCCCGCCTCGGGGATCGCGCCGAAGTTCTTGTGGATCATGTTCGCGGTCCGGTTGACGAGGTTGCCCCACCCGGCGACGAGCTCGTCGTTCGTGCGGCGCTTGAACTCCGCCCACGTGAAGTCGGTGTCCTGCGTCTCCGGGCCCGCGACCGACAGGTAGTACCGCAGCGCGTCCGGCTGGTACCGGGACAGCATGTCGCGCACGAGGATGACGACGCCGCGCGACGTCGAGAACTGCTCGCCCGCGACGTTGAGGTACTCGCTCGACACGACCTCGGTCGGCAGCTGCAGGTGCCCGTACTCGCCGGGCTCGCCGCCCTTCGACCCGCGGCCGTCGTAGCCCATGAGCTCGGCGGGCCAGATCTGCGAGTGGAACGTGATGTTGTCCTTGCCCATGAAGTAGTACGACAGGGCCTCGGGGTCGTTCCACCAGCCGCGCCACGCCTCGGGGTCACCGGAACGCCGCGCCCACTCGATCGACGCCGACAGGTACCCGATGACCGCGTCGAACCAGACGTACAGGCGCTTGTTCGGGTTCTCCTGCCACCCCGGCAGCGGCACCGGGATGCCCCAGTCGATGTCGCGCGTCATCGCGCGCGGACGCATGTCGTCGATCAGGTTCAGGCTGAAGTTCAGGACGTTCGGGCGCCAGCCCTGGCGCGTGCTCAGCCACTGCTCGAGCGCGCGGGCGAACGCGGGCAGGTCGAGGAAGAAGTGCGTCGACTCGACGAACTTCGGGGTCTCGCCGTTGATGCGGCTCTTCGGGTTGATGAGGTCGATCGCGTCGAGCTGGTTGCCGCAGTTGTCGCACTGGTCGCCGCGCGCGCCGTCGTAGCCGCAGATGGGGCACGTGCCCTCGATGTAGCGGTCCGGCAGCGTGCGGCCCGTGCTCGGGCTGATAGCGCCCATCGTCTGCTGCTCGACCATGTAGCCGTTCTTGTGCACCGTGCGGAACATCTCCTGCACGACCGCGTAGTGGTTGCGCGTCGTCGTGCGCGTGAAGAGGTCGTACGACAGGCCGAGCTGCGTGAGGTCCTCGACGATGACGCGGTTGTACCGGTCGGCGAGCGCCTGCGGCGAGACGCCCTCCTTCTCCGCCTGCACGAGGATCGGCGTCCCGTGCTCGTCCGTGCCCGACACCATGAGCACGTCGTGGCCCGCCATCCGCATGTAGCGGGAGAAGACGTCCGACGGGACGCCGAAGCCGGCGACGTGACCGATGTGGCGGGGGCCGTTCGCGTAGGGCCACGCGACGGCCGACAGGATGCGGGACATGCGCCGATCCTAGGTGAGCCGCCCTCGCCGGCACGTCGTCGTCCCGGTGCCGGTCACGGCCCTGTTCGTGTCAGTCGTCGTAGAGCCGGTCGTGCGCCTCCTGGTCCTCGACCGAGACGAACCTGGCCCGGTCGCCGGAGACGTCCCAGCCTCGCTCGTCGGCCCGGACGGGCGGGATGCGGATCGGCTGCGTGTCGCCGGGGCGGTACGCGGGCGGGCGCTCGGTCGTGCCGCCGGGCACGGGCGGCCAGGGGGTCGCGGGTGCGGCGACGGGCGGGGGGACCGGGCCGTGCACGGGGGCGGCGACCGGTGCGCCGTAGCCGGGCAGCATCCCGGGGACGGGCAGCCGCGTGCCGGGGGCGGTCGGCAGGGTCGCGGGCGTGAAGATCGTGGCGCACAGCTCGCGGTACGTCGCGTCCGGCCGTGCGACCCAGTTGATCCGCCGCATCGCCTGGTCCTGCCCGGCGGACTCCAGCAGGAACTCGCCGTAGCCGAGGATGCGCCCCGGGATCGACCGCGAGTAGCGCATGTCGGTGATCTTGACGAGCGGCATCATCGCGACCTTGTGCGTGACGAGGCCGTACAGCAGGAGCATGCGCTTGTCCGTCGCGACGAACCACTCGTTGCGCCAGTCGAGCACCTTCCAGCCGAGCCGGACGAGCAGCACCGCGAACAGCCACCACAGGTGGTCCGCCGCGTCGCCCGCGACCGCGCCCGCGGCGGGGACGACCACGAACGCGAGCAGCAGGAAGCCCGCGAAGGTCGTGAGGACCGGCTCGGCGAGCTTGCCCCAGTGCGACCGCGCGCTCAGCACCACGCGCTCCCCCGGCAGCACGTACCGGCGGATGTTGCGGTGCTCGCGGGCGACGGCCTCGGGCGTGGTCATGGCACGCGCGGCGTCACTCGGAGGTGAGGCCGTCGAAGAAGCGGCCGAAGCTGGCGAACGCGCCGGTGATCATGTCCCAGAGCGCACGGACCAGGTCCGCGGCACGGTCGGGGCTCGTCACGATCGCGTAGACGAGGAAGATCGCGACGATCCAGATCAGCGTGGTCTTGAGCTTCGGCGGCATGGGTCCTCGCAGGTGGGGCGTCGGGCGGGGCGGCTCGGACGGCTCGGCACAGGTGCGCGCCACAGGGTACTGACCGGGCATACCGGATCGGTGGACCGCCCGCCGCGTGGCGCGAACCGGACGAACCCGGCGGCGTGTCGGCGCGCGGCGCGCCGGGGGGTCAGCGGACGACGACGCGCAGCACCCGGTCGTCGCCGTCGCGCGGGTCGCCGCGCCCGTCCGTGTTGTTCGTCAGCACCCACAGCGACCCGTCGGGCGCCTGCTCGACCGCGCGCAGCCGGCCGTGCTCGCCCGTCAGCAGCGCCTGCGGGACGCCGACACCCCCGGCCGGACCGGCGCCGCCGGGCGGGGGCAGGAGCGGAACCCGCCACAGGCGCTCGCCCCGCAGGCCCGCGAGGTAGACGGCCTCGTCGGTGACCGCGAGACCGCTCGGCGACGCGTCCGACGTCGCCCACGTCGCGACCGGGTCCACGAACCCGTCCCCCCCGGCGCCCTCGACGAGCGGCCACCCGTAGTTGCCACCGGGGACCACGACGTTGAGCTCGTCCCACGTGTCCTGCCCGAACTCGGCGGCGAACAGCCGGCCGTCCGACGACCAGCCGAGCCCCTGCACGTTGCGGTGCCCGAGGCTCCACACGGGCGAGGCCGGGTCGGGGTTGCCGGGCGCGGGCGCGCCGTCGGCCGTGACGCGCAGGACCTTGCCCGCGAGGCTGCCGCCGTCCTGCGCGGAGGGCCGGTCGCCCGCGTCGCCCGTCGTGACGTACAGGTACCCGTCCGGCCCGACCGCGAGCCGCCCGCCGTCGTGGTTGCGGGCGCGCGGGATGCCGGTGAGCACCGGGGTCAGCTCGCCCAGCGTGGTCCCGGAGAGCGTGCCGCGCAGCACCCGGTTGTCCTGCGCCGTCGTGGCGTACAGCGCGAGCTCGGCCCCGTCGGCGGTCGCGTCGAGCACCGTCACGCCGAGCAGACCGCCCTCGCCCCCGGGGGCCACGACGTCCGTGAGCTGCTGCGCGCCCGGTCCCCCGACGTCGCGCACGGAGCCGTCCGCCCCCACCACGACGACGCGCGCCTCGTCCCGCAGCGTCACGGCCGCGCTGCCGTCGGGCAGGAAGGCGATCCCCCACGGCACGTCGAGCCCCGTCGCGACGTCGGTCACCTCGACGACCTGCACCGTCGCCGGCCCGGACGGCCCCGGGGGCGACGACGGCCCACGGTCGGTGGTCGCGGGGGCCGGGACGACGGGCGACCCGACGGACCCGGGACCTCCACCCGTGCACGCCGCGAGCGCGAGGACCGCCGCGACGGCCAGCGCGCGGGCGACGCCCGACCGGCGCGTCGTGGGGCGCCGCCGTGCGGGCGGGGCGGGCGCCGGGACGGTGCGGGCGGCCATGCCCCACACCAGCACGCACGACGCGCACGCGCCACCCTCGCCGGCCCGTCGTGCGAGGCTGGTGCCAGGACCGCCCCGCCCTCAGGAGGACCACCATGAGCACCGCGGAACCGACCCGTCGGGCCCTCGTCGTCGTCGACGTGCAGCCGACCTTCTGCGAGGGCGGCGCGCTGCCCGTCGAGGGCGGGAACGCCGTCGCCCGTGACATCGCGCTGTACGTCGCGGAGCACCGAGACCGCTACGACATGGTCGTCACGACGCAGGACTGGCACATCGAGCCGGGCGACCACTTCTCCACGACCCCCGACTTCGTCGACACGTGGCCGCCGCACGGCGTCGCCGGCACCGCGGAGGCCGACCTGCACCCGGCGCTGTCCGCGATCGTGCCCGAGGCGAGCGTGAAGAAGGGCCAGTACGCGGCCGCGTACTCGGGCTTCGAGGGGGTCGACGGCGAGGGCCGCGGGCTCGCGGAGATCCTGCGCGACGGCGGCATCACGGACGTCGACGTCGTGGGGCTCGCGGAGTCGCACTGCGTGCGGTCGACGGCGGTCGACGCCGTGGGGCTGGGCCTGCGCACGCGTGTGCTGACCGACCTGACCGCGCCGGTGACGCCCGAGCTCGGGGCTGCGGCGCGCGAGGAGATGCGGGCCGCGGGCGCCGAGCTGGTGGCGTCGACGGACCTCTGACGGCCGCACCGGCTGCGGACCGCTCGACGGGCGTCGTGGCGAGCGCAGCCGGGCGCCCGGTCGCCGCGGTCAGGCCTCGGTGCCCCAGGCGTCGTCGTCCGGCGACCAGCCGAGGTTCGCGGCGACGCGTTCCAGCACGGTGAACGTCGTCGCGACGTCGTCGTCGGGGATGCCCGCGGTGGCCCTCGCGCGCAGCGCGACCACGCGCTCGCGCAGGGCGGCGAGGTGCCCCACGCCGTCGTCCGTGAGGACGTAGCCGTCCGGCTCGCGGCGGATCCAGCGACGCGAGGCCAGGAGCGTGAGCTCGGTGCTGCCGACCGGCTCGACGGAGGCCCGCTCGAACGGCGTGAGCATCCGCGCGACGCCCGCCTCGTCGACGGGCCCGCGCTCCGCGACCACGTTGAGCACGACCCAGTGGCGCTGCTTGAGGCCCTCGCGCACGAGCTCGGCGTCGACGCCGGCCTCGACGAGCCGGTCGACCAGCTTCACCCAGTACCCGATCGGACGTTCCTGCGTCATCGCGCCCCCATCCCCGGACTCCCTTGCGATCCTTCCACGATCGCCGCCACGCGCCTCGTCGAGCGGGGTGCTGCGCGGCGACGTCACGAGGGGGCGGGTGCCCGCCCGAGCCGGTCGAGCTCGGCGTAGGCACCGCCTGCGGCGAGCAGGTCGTCGTGCGTCCCGACCTCGACGACGCGGCCGTCGCGCATGACGACGATGCGGTCGGCGCCGCGGATCGTGGACAGGCGGTGCGCGACGACGAACGTCGTCCGCCCGGCCATGAGCCGCGCCAGGGCCTGCTGCACGAGCCGCTCGGAGGCGGTGTCGAGCGCGGACGTGGCCTCGTCGAGGACCAGGACGCGCGGGTCGCGGACCAGGGCGCGGGCGATGGCGAGGCGCTGCCGCTGCCCCCCGGACAGCCGGGCGCCGCGCTCGCCGATGACGGCGTCCAGGCCGCCCATCTGCTCGACGAAGTCGAGCGCGTTCGCGTCGCGCAGCGCGGCGAGCACCGCGGCGTCGGTCAGGTCCGGGCTGCCGTAGGTGACGTTGTCGCGCACGGTGCCCTCGAACAGCAGCGACTCCTGCGGGACGACGGCGAGGAACCGCCGGTAGGTGCGCAGGTCGAGCTCGGCCATGTCGCGACCGTCGAGCAGGATCCGTCCCGCGGTGGGCGCGAGGAAGCCGATCACGAGGTTGAGCACGGTGGACTTGCCCGAGCCGGACGGCCCGACGAGCGCGACGGTCTCGCCGGGGCGCACGTGCAGGTCGACACCGTCGACGGCGGCCTCGTCGGGCGCGTCGTCGTACGCGAACCGCACGCCCGCGAGCTCGACCTCGCCGCGCACGGACGCGACCGTCTCCTTGCCCGCGTTGCGCTCGACGTCGGGCTCGGTGAGCACCTCGCCCATGGACCGCACGGACTCCAGGCCCTTGGTCACGACAGGGGCGATCGTCATGAGTGCGGTGACGGCCCCGGTGAGCGCGACGAAGTAGCTGGACAGCATGGTCACGTCGCCGGCGGACAGGTCGAACATGCCGTTCCAGGCGACCCACGCCGCGCCGACGAGGCAGCCGACGGACAGGACCTGCATGAGGATCCAGGACAGCGCGCCGAACCAGCCGTTGGTGACGTCGAGGCGGATGCCCGCGTCCCGCACGCCGACGAGCGTCGCCCCCATGCGGTCGAGCTCGTCCCGCTCGAGGGCGTGCGCGCGCGTGATGGGGATCAGGTGCGTCATCTCGCTGACGCGCGCCGACATGTGCTCGACCTCGACCCGGAACGCCGCGTTGCGCGAGGCCATCCGACGGCGCATGGCGACGACGAGCCCGGCCGCGGCGGGCACCGCGAGCGCGAAGACGGGCAGGAACTCGGGCACCCGCACGGCGGTCACGACGAGGGCGCCGACGAGCGTGGTGGTCGCGGACATGCCGGAGTCGAACGCCTGCCGCGAGCTCTCGACGACGTTCTCGACGTCGCGCACGATCTTCGCCTGCAGGACGCCGGCGCTGACGCGGCGGTGGTAGCCGATGGAGAGCTCCTGCAGGCGGCGCGCGAGGGCCATCCGCAGGTTCGTCTCGACGGTGCGCACGGCGACGGAGAACGAGCGCACGTAGAGCCAGTGCATGGGCAGGTTCTGGCCGACGACGAGGAGCATGAGCCCGGCGGCCCACCACAGCTCGCGCAGCGGCTCGTGGTCGACGACGACGTCGATCACGTCGGCGGTGAGGACGGGGATGACCCAGATGGGCGAGTGCTTGGCGGCGAACGCGAGCGCGGCGACCAGCAGTCGGCGGCGCTGACCGGAGTAGAGGCCGACGAGCGTGCGCACCGGGTGGGCGCCGTCGTAGGTGTCCTCGAGGGGGACGGAGGTCACACGCCCGATCGTAACGATTCGAGGCGCTGGTCGCCCCGACTGTCCGTGTGCCGCGCGCCCGTCACCGGCTGCGCGCCGCGAGCGCCGCGGCGTACAGGTCCCGCTTGGCCACGCCCGCGACCGTCGCGACCTCCGCGACCGCGTCCTTGAGCCGCTCGCCGCGGTCCGCGCGCGCGAGCACCTCGGCGACGAGGTCCGCGGTCGACGCCGGGGCCGGCCGGTCCGCGCCGCCCACCACGACCACGATCTCGCCGCGCACCTGGCCCTCGTGCGCCCACGCCGCGAGGTCGGCGAGCGGACCGCGGCGCACCTCCTCGTACGTCTTCGTCAGCTCGCGGCACACCGCCGCGGGCCGCTGCGCGCCGAACGCCTCGACCATCGCGTCGAGCACGTCGGCGAGCCGGTGCGGCGCCTCGAACAGCACCATCGTGCGGCGCTCGTCGGCCAGCTCCGCCAGGGCGCGCGCCCGCTCCCCCGCCTTGCGCGGCAGGAACCCCTCGAAGCAGAACCGGTCCGTCGGCAGCCCCGACAGTGCGAGCGCCGTGAGGACCGCGCTCGGACCCGGCGCCGCCGTCACCGGCAGACCCGCCGCGACCGCAGCCGTCACCACCCGGAAGCCGGGGTCGGACACCGCGGGCATGCCCGCGTCTGTCACGACGACGACGGTGCCGCCGCCCGCCACGACCTCGAGCAGGTCCGCGGAGCGCTCCGCCTCGTTGTGCTCGTGGTGGCTCACCACGCGGCCGCGCACCTCCACCCCGAGGCGGGCGGCCAGCGCGCGCAGCCGCCGGGTGTCCTCGGCCGCGACGACGTCCGCCTCGGCGAGCAGGGCCCGCAGCCGTGGCGACGCGTCGTCCGTGTTGCCGATCGGCGTCGCCGCCAGCACGAGCCGTCCGCCCGGCACCCGGGGGCCGTCGGGGGCGGTCTGACGGTCCGTCGTGCGCTCGCTCACGCGGACAGCCTGCCACCCCGCGAGGCGTCCACCCCTCGTCCGCACCCCGCCCACGGCACAGCGCTCCCCCCCTACGATGACCGCGTGCCGCCCACGCGAGACGACGACGCCGCGCCCCCGGAGCAGCCGGACGACGCGCACCCCGCACCGACCGAACCGGCGCGCCCGGTCCCGGTCGGGCTCGGCGACGGCCCCGACGGGGCGCCCGCCACCGGGAGCGCACCCACGGGCGTCGTGCTCACCAAGGGCGCGGTCCTCACGGACGACCGGCAGGACCCCGACGTCGCCGAGGAGCCCCCGCTTCCGACGCGCGAGCGCCTGCTGCGCACGCTGCTCGGTGCCGACCGGCTCGCCCTCGACACGACCCCGCGCGACCGGCTCGTCGGCTGGCTGTGGCCGCTCGCCGTCACGGTGCTCGCGGGCGTCGCGCGGTTCTGGAACCTCGGCCACCCGCACCACCTCGTCTTCGACGAGACGTACTACGTCAAGGACGCGTGGTCGCTCGTCACGCTCGGCTACGAGGCGCAGTGGTCCGCCGAGCCGAACCCGGCGTTCGAGGCGGGCGACACGAGCGGGCTGGGCACGGTCGCGTCGTACGTCGTGCACCCGCCGGTCGGCAAGTGGGTCATCGGGCTCGGGATGCAGCTCGGCGGCGGTCCCGACAGCGCCTTCGCGTGGCGGCTCGCCGTCGCCGTGCTCGGCACGCTGTCCGTGCTGATGGTCGCGCGGATCGGCCGCCGGCTGTTCGCGTCGACCGCGCTGGGCACGGTCGCGGGGCTGCTGCTCGCGGTCGACGGCGAGGCGATCGTCATGTCGCGCATCTCGCTGCTCGACCCCGTGCTCACGTTCTTCGTCGTCGCGGCGTTCGGCGCGCTGCTGCTGGACCGCGAGCAGGCGCGCCGACGCCTCGCGGAACGGGCCGCGCTCGTGCTCGACGCGGGCGACGACCTCGGCTGGGGGCCGCGGCTCGGCTGGCGGTGGTGGCGCGTCGCCGCCGCCGTGCTGCTGGGGCTGGCGATCGGGACCAAGTGGTCCGGCCTGTACTTCCTCGCCGTCTTCGGGCTGATGACGGTCGCGTGGGACGCGACCGCGCGGCGCTCGGTCGGCGTGCGGCACTGGGCACGCGCGGGCGTGCTGCGCGACGGGGTGCTCGCGGGCGTCGTCATGGTCGGCCTGGCCGCGGTCACCTACGTGGCGTCGTGGGGCTCGTGGTTCGCGTCGAGCGACGCCTACCACCGGCAGTGGGCCGAGCAGAACCCTGGCCAGGGCGTGACCTGGCTGCCGCCCGCGCTGCGCTCGCTCTGGCAGTACCACCAGGACATGTGGACGTTCCACAACGGGCTGACCACCCCGCACACGTACAGCGCGCACCCGCTCGGCTGGATCGTGCAGTGGCGGCCGACGTCGTTCTGGTACCCGACCGAGGTCTCCGAGCTGTCCGGAGACGCGGCGCGTCAGGCGTGCGGCGCCGACCGGTGCTCCGAGGCGATCACCGCCCTGGGCAACCCCGTGCTGTGGTGGTGCGCCGCCGCCGCGGTCATCGTCGCCGTCGTGTGGCTGCTGCGGTTCCGGGACTGGCGCGCCGGCGCGGTGCTGTCGGGCCTCGTCGCCGGGTGGCTGCCGTGGTTCCTGTACGCGCACCGCACGATCTTCACGTTCTACTCGATCGCGTTCGTGCCGTGGGTCGTCCTGACGCTCACCTACGTGCTCGGCCTGGTCATCGGCCCGAAGGACGAGCTCGAGTGGCGGCAGCGCCGGTGGGCCGTGCGGGCGGTCGGCGTCCTGGTCGTGCTCATCGTCGCCGTGAGCGCGTTCTTCTACCCCATCTGGGCGGCGTGGACCGTGCCCTACGGGTTCTGGCACAGCCACATGTGGCTGACGAGCTGGATCTGACCGGTCAGAACGCCGCGCCCGGCGCGGAACCCGGCCCCGGCCACGACACCTGCGGGCTCGCGTGCCAGCGGAAGCCGACGCGGTCCCAGAACGGCGCGTGCTGCGCGACGCGGCCCGCGAAGTCGTCCCAGTCCCGGTCCTGCGGAGCCGTCCACGCGACCTCCGCGACGGCTGCGAGCCGCGGCAGCAGCATCGACGTGAGCTCGCCGAGGTCCGTCAGCGTCTCCGTCCACACGGCCGCCTCGACGCCGATCACCGACTCCGGCGGCACGCCCGGGATCAGGGTCGACGGCTCCCAGTCGTAGGCGTCGCGCAGCTCGATGTGCCCGGCCCACTCCAGGCCGAGCTCGGTCGTCGCGTCGTACTTCATGTCGAGGTACGCGCGCGACCCCGGGGACATGAGCACGTGCGCGCCCGCCTGCGCCGCGGCGACGAACGGCGCCGGGTCGGCGTTGATGTCCCAGTACTGCACGACCGTGCCGGGCTCGAGCGGCGTCGACGCGATCTCCTGCCACCCGACGACCTTCTTGCCCGCGTCCCGCACGACCGACGCCGCGTACCCGACGAGCCGCGCGTACTCGTCGTGGTCCATCGTCAGGACCTCGTCGCCGCCGATGTGCACGTACTCGCCGGGCGTCATCGCCGCGAGGTCCGTGAAGACGTCCCGCAGGAACGGCCGGGTCGCGGGCAGGTCGTCGTGCAGGCGGCTGAAGCCGACCTCGATGCCCGTGTAGACGTCCGTCGGCTCACCGCTCGGCGTGAGGTCGCCGTACGCGTGCGTCGCGGCGTTGACGTGCCCGGGGACGTCGATCTCCGGCACCACGCGGATGCCGCGCGCCGCCGCGTGCTCGACGATCTCCGCGAGCTGCGCGGGGTTGTAGAAGCCACCCGGCCCGCCCCCGACCGACGTGCCCGCCGACGCGCGCGTCAGGTGCGGGCGGGACGGCAGGTGGACGCGCCAGCCCTGGTCGTCCGTGAGGTGCAGGTGCAGGACGTTGAGCTTGTAGTGCGCGAGCAGCCCGATGATCGCCTTGAGGTCGTCGACCGTGAAGAAGTGCCGCGCGACGTCGATCGACAGCCCGCGCCACGCGTAGCGCGGGTGGTCCTCGACCCGCAGGGCCGGGACGGTCAGGGTCCCGTCGCCGAGGGACGAGACCGTCTGGCGCAGCGTGACGACCGCGCGCACCAGGCCCGCGGCGGAGCGCGCGTCGATGTCGACGCGGTGCTCCGACACCACGAGCCGGTACGCCTCGTCGCCCGCGGGCAGGTCCTCGCTCAGCCGCAGCCGCACGACGCTCGGCGCGCCGCCCTCGGTGTACCGCACCTCGACGGGCCGGCCCGAGAGCCGGCCCAGCAGGTCGGCGGCGAGCACGCCCACAGCGACGAGCTCGGGGGCGCTGTCGACCACGAGGATCGTCGCGGCCGTCAGGACGAACGGCGGGCCGTCGGTCGTCTCGAGCAGGACAGGACGCGGGATGACGGCGACGTCGGGCACCGGGGCTCCTTCAGCGCGAGCGCGGGCGACGGCTGGTGCACCGTCCCCGGCACGCTACTCGACGCGGGCGACCCTGCGGGCCACGACGGCGCAGGTCGCGAGCTGCAGCTGGTGGTAGACGATGACCGGCAGCGCGACACCCGCCGCGACGACCGGTGAGAACAGGACCGCCGCCATGGGCAGGCCGGTCGCGAGCGACTTCGTCGACCCGACCATGAGGAGCGCCGCCCGGTCCGCGCGGTCGAGCCCGATCGCCCGCCCGCCCCACCACGTCGCGGCGAGGACCGCGGCGAGCACCACGACGCTCACCACGACGAGCACCGCGAGCGCGGAGGGGGTCACGTGGTCCCATGCGCCGGACACCGACGCCTGGCTCACCGACGTGTACGCGACGAGCAGGATCGTGGCGCGGTCGGTCGTGCGCGTCAGCGGCGCGTGGGCCCGGACCCAGCCGCCGATCCACGGCTGCACGACCTGCCCGACGACGAACGGCAGCAGGAGCTGCAGCAGGATCCCGACGGGCGAGCCGCCCAGGTCCCCCGACGTCGCCGTGAGCAGCAGCCCGACCAGGACGGGCGTGAGCACGATCCCGGAGACGTTCGAGATGGTCGCCCCCGTGATCGCCGCCGCGACGTTGCCGCGCGCGACCGACGTGAACACCACCGACGACTGCACGGTCGACGGCAGCAGCGACAGGTACAGCACGCCCTGCCGCAGCTCGGGGGCCAGGACCGTGTCCGGCAGCGCCTGCACCGCCAGCCCGAGCGCCGGCAGCAGCACGTACGTCGCCCCGAGCATCGACCCCTGCAACCGCCAGTTGCGCAGGCCGTCGACGACCTCCCGTGTCGGCATCCGCGCCCCGTACAGGAAGAACAGCAGCACGATCGCGCACGTGCGCACGACGCCCAGCACGTCCGCGAACGTCCCCTGCGCCGGGACGAGGAGCCCGAGCACGAGGACCGCGATGATCATGACGACGAGCGGGTCGACCCAGGCGCGCAGCGCGGCGAGCCCGCCACGTGCAGCTCCGGAGGGGCGGCTGTCGGGGCGTGGCACCGCGCCATCATGCCCGCGCGTCCGCTGTGCGAGCGCATCCGAGGCGCCCACTGTCCCGGTTCGTCCCGTTTTGTGGCGCTCGTGCGGGTGATGAAGACCACGCGCGCGCCGCTCGGCGGGCGGAACGTCCGAATCGGCCCTACGGTTCCCACTACCGGAGTGACCCCCGATATGTCAAGGAGTTGTCAATGAGCCCCGAAGGCATCATCAGCGCGATCATCATCGGTGCGATCGTCGGCATCCTCGGACGCCTGCTGGTGCGTGGACGTCAGCGCATCTCGATCCTCCTGACGATCGTCGTCGGTATCGTCGCCGCCCTGCTCGGGACCTGGCTCGCCTCCCTCATCGGCGTCCGGGACACCGGAGGCATCGACTGGGTCGAGCTGATCCTGCAGGTCGGCCTCGCGGCCGTCGGTGTGGCCGCCGTCTCGGGCAGCCGCAGCCGCCGTCGCGGCGTCCTCTGACGGTCCGTCCTCGCCCCAGGACGCACCAGAGCACGACCACGAAGGCCGCCCTCCCGCAGGGCGGCCTTCGTCGTGCCCGGCGACCCGCACCGGGGCGAACCGGGTCGCGCCGACCAGGCCGCCGCCGGGGCGTGCTAGCCGAGGACGACGAGCAGCACACCGGAGCCCGCCACGACGCCCTCGGCGACGAGCCACCCGATCGCCACGCCACCCGGCCGCGTGAACGACGTCGCGATGCGCGCCCCGACGGCCGCCGGCGGCATGTGCTGGCGATACTCCTCGAGCACCTGCGCGGTCCGTGTGGCCGGCCGTCCAGCGGGCGTCCGCGACCGGGGTCGTGGTGGTCTGCGGGCAGAGGGTCTCCCTGGGCCGGGTCCACGCCGGCCAGACCGTCACGATCCACGTCGCCGAGACGACCCTGGCGTTCGAGCTCGACGACGGCGAGATCCGGACCGTCCACCGCACCACCACCCGCCCGGTCCGGAGCGTCAAACCCGACAGACCGCAGGCAGTCTCGTCAGGCCCCTAGCTGTACTCGGCCGTCAGGTTGGTGACAGTCGGCTGACGGGTGGGAGTCCGCCCAGGGCGTTGTGGCGTCGTCGAGTGTTGTAGTGCTCGAGCCAGGGGGCAAGGGCGGCGGCTCGTTCGTCGTTGGTGGTGAAGACCTGCCGGTAGGCCCACTCAGTCTGCAGAGTGCGGTTCAGTCGCTCGACCTTGCCGTTCTGCCAGGGGCAGTGCGGGCGGATGAAGACCTGCTTCGCGCCGAGGTCGGCGGCGACGTCGCGCAGTGACCAGCGGTAGGCCCAGGCGTTGTCGGTCATGATCCGCTCGATCCGGGTGATGCCGTGAGCGGCGAAGTAGGCCGCGGCGCGCGTCACGAACCCCGCGCAGGTGGCGCCTTTCTCGTCCGCGAGGATCTCGGAGTAGGCGAGCCGGGAATGGTCGTCGACCATGGAATGGACGTAGTCGAAGCCGATGGGGTCGTCCCGGTGCCGGTCGGCGACGTCGCGGCCCAGGGCGCGCCAGCCGCCGCCGTCGGGGATGCGCCCGAGCTTCTTGACGTCGACGTGGACCAGCTCGCCGGGCCGGTCGCGTTCGTAGCGGACCGCGGTGGCCTTGCTGGCCCGGACGACCTGGCCGGTCAGCGGGTCCAGGTCGCGCAGCAACGGCATCCCGCGCCGGCGCAGCACCCTGGTGATCGTGCGCGCCGGGACACCCAGGGCCGCGCCCAGCACGTCCGGCCCTGACCGGTCACGTGCTCGCGCCGCGCAGATCGCGTCCTCCAGGGCGGCCGGTGTCCTGCTCGGGCTCGTCCGCGGCCGTGACGACCTGTCCACGAGACCGTCGGCCCCCTCGGCGCGCCAGCGCCGGACCCATCGGTAACCGGTCTGGCGGGCGATCCCGAGCTCGTGGGCGACGTGAGCGACCGGTCGACCCTGATGCACGACGCGGTCGATCAGCAGCTGGCGGCCACGCAGATTCAGTCGGGCGTTAGCGTGAGGCACGAGAACCTCCGGGTGGGTGTGGGCCTTCGACAAGCCACAGCCCAACCGGAGGTTCTCCTGTCGTCAACGGCCCCCGACGTCACCAACGTCCCGGCCGAGTACACCTAGCCCCACCCGCCTGCAGGGTTCGACCCCGTCTCGTAGCTGAAGGGCGGCACACGTGTGTCGTCCCACTGGCGCCGGGTCCGGGCCTCCCACGCCCGCTGAGCCACGAAGAGCAGCGCCTCAGCCCGGACGTCCCACCGTCGTCTGAACGTCCGTGGCTCAGCGACGATCTGTGCCACGGTCTCCGGACCGTGCAGTACGGCGTCGCACCGGGCGTAAAGGAAACCGTCGGCGCTGATGCCGGGGATCCGCGGGAGCCACGACGGCTCTGATATGTCGCGCCAACGCTGCTGCGCGACGACGCGAAGATCCATGCGACGCCTCGGGGCTGTCCCGTGGCGTCGACCCTGGATCGGTCCAGGCGTGGTGCGGCCACGAGTCGATCGCGACCACGAACCGGTACCGCCACTACCTCGGAGCCGCCGGGGCCGGGGCCGGGGCCGACGAGGCAGTTCTGAACAGGCTCAACGGGGCTGGGGGCGCGCCGGGGTTGCGCGAGACACGGTCCACCTCGGATGGCGGGCACAGCGGCTGACCCGAGCCGTTGCAGCCTCACGGAGCGTTCACCGCAGAACGACGAAGGCCGGACCCTGGTGGGTCCGGCCTTCGTCTTGTGGTGGAGCTGAGGGGATTCGAACCCCTGACCTTCTCATTGCGAACGAGACGCGCTACCAACTGCGCCACAGCCCCTTGAGCGGGCTACAGACTAGCACCACGTCCCGGGGAACCGTGAAATCGGCGTCCCTCCCGGACGGGGGCCGGGATCGGCCGACGTCGGCTCACTCCCCCGCGGCACGCCGCTTGGCCAGGACCGCGTTGAGGTCGATGCTGCCGGTCGTCGTGGGCGCAGGCTCGGCCACCACGGGCACCTCGGCGACGGGCTCGGTCAGGGTCTCGGCGCGCGGCGCGGTGGTCGCCTCGTCGAGCGGCGCGGGCTCCCGGCGGGGTGCGGTCGCCTTCATCGTGTAGGTGGGCCGCGGGACGGGCACGGGCGACCAGCCGTCGCCGTCCGCGTCGGCGTCGGTCCGCTCGGGGCGGGCGTCCGTGCGCTCGTCGGCGGAGCGGTCCGTCACGGAGCGGCGGACGACGGGCGTCGCGCCCGTCGTGGCGTGCCGGGCGGGCGCAGGGGCCTCGCCACGGTCCTCGACGATGCGCGCGAAGACCTCGGTGCTCGCGTCGGACGGGTGGACGGCACGGCCCGTGACGATCGCGTGCGGGGCGGCGTCGGCGACGGTGCGCTCGGGCACGGCCGGAGTGGCCCCCGTGCGGACGGCCGGCGTCGCGCCGGTCCGGACCACCGGCGTGGCACCCGTCGTCGTCCGGACCACCGGCGTCGCGCCCGTGGTGGCGCGCACGGTGGGCGTGGCGCCCGTGGACGTGCCGACGCGCGGCGTCGCACCGGTCGTGGCCCGCGCCTCGGCGACGGCCCGCATGGCCCCGGTGCGCGGCCCGCCCGGGATGCGCTCCTCCGCCATGCGCGCCTCCCACGCGGCGTCGGCGGCACGTCCCGCGAGCACGGCGCGACGGCCGAGAACGAGGACGCCGCCGAGCAGCACGCTCGGCACGGCGCCCGCGACCCACGTGACGGCGGGCGCGAGTCCGGCGAAGGCCCACCCCACGACGGTGGCGACGACGAGCAGCCCCGCGAGCAGCGCACGGCGGCGCGCGGCCGCGGCACGGCGCGCGACGGCGGCCGCGCGGGCGGCACGCGCCTGCGCGGCGCGGCGTGCGGCGTCGGCGGTGATCCTGTCCTGGGTCGCGGTCGGTCGGTCCACGGTGGTACCTCCAGTCGCGGGCCCGGCGACGAGCGCCGGAAGCCCTGTGCCCGGGGTCAGCAGCCCCGGCGAACCACCGCCCACCGTCCCGCAGTCGGCCGAACCGGTCGCGGGCGCCTCGCGCGACCGCCGGAACGTCCCCGACCGGCGGAGCCGGCCCGTGCGTTCGCTCACGGCGACCACGCGCAGCGCCTGCGAGAACCGGTCGTCCGTCCGGGACTCGAGCAGCTGCTGCCGGTGCCGCAGCTTGTGCGGCACCAGGTAGGCCCCCCACAGTGCCACGAGCGCCAGGGCGACGAGGCCTGCGAGATCGTCCACGTCACGACGGTAGGGGGCGGACCGGGAACTCGCAGGGACCGCACCGGCGTGTCGGGTGGCGCATCACCCCGCGGGCGCTCCACGCGACGCCCGCCAGCGGGCCAGCAGACCCTCCGGGACCTCCTCGGTCGTGAGCGCGAAGGTCCGGTGGTCGCACCACGCCCCCTGGATGTGCAGGTAGCGCTCGCGCAGGCCCTCGTCGCGGAACCCGAGCTTCTCCACGACGCGCAGCGACGGGCCGTTCTCGGGCCGGATGTTGATCTCGACGCGGTGCAGGCCGAGCGCGCCGAAGCAGTGGTCGGTCGCAAGGGCGACGGCGGTCGGGGTGATGCCCTGGCCGGCGACGTGCTCGGAGACCCAGTACCCGATGCTCGCCGAGCGCAGCGACCCGTAGGAGATCGACGCGACCGTGAGCTGCCCGACGAGCTCGCCGTGGTGGTCGACGGCGAACGGCAGGGTCACGCCCGCGCGGGCCTGCGCGGACAGCGTCCGGACGAACGCGCCGAACGTCGGGCGCGAGCCCGTCACCGGCTCGGGGCTGGTCGCGTCCCACGGCTCGAGCCACCCGGCGTTGCGGGCGCGCAGCGTCATCCACGCGTCCTGGTCACGGCGCCGCAGCGGGCGCAGGCGCACGGGTCCCTCGACGAGCACCGCCGGCCATCCCACGACCATCGTCGACGCCCCTCAGCCCTCGAGGACCAGGCAGTGCACGACCTGCCCGGGGTGGACGGTGAGGTCCTGCTCGCCGACGACGGCCAGGGCGTTGGCCCGCGACAGCGCGTGCACGGTCGGCGCCGCGGGGTCCCCGACGGGCGTCACGCGGTACCCCTCCTCGGGGGAGCCGAGGACGGTCGCGGGCACGAACTGGCGCAGCCCGGGCGGCGAGACCCAGCCCGTGGTGGCTTCGGCGGCGACCGACGGGCGGAACAGCTCGGTGTGGCCGGCCATCGCGCGCAGGGCGGGGCGGACGAAGACCTCGAACGACACCTGCGCGGCGACGGGGTGCCCCTGCAGCGCGAACAGCGGCACGGCCCGGTCGCGGCCCAGCGCGTCGCCGACGGACCCGAACCCGTGCCGGAACCCCGGGGTCATCGCGACCTGGTCGAGCCGCACCGTGCCGAGCGGCGCGAGGACGTCCTTGACGGTGTCGTGCGCGAGCTCGGACAGCCCGCCGGTGACGACGACCATGTCGGCGCGCACGAGCTGGTCGTCGAGCGCCTCGCGCAGCGTCGCGCGGTCGTCGGGCAGGATCCCGACGCGCACGGGTGCGGCGCCGGCGTCGCGGACGGCGGCCTCGAGCGCGTGCCCGTCGGCCTCGTAGACGCCGCCGTCGCGTGCCGCGGCGGTGCCGGGCTCGACGAGCTCGTCGCCGACGGACAGGAGTACGACGCGGGGCGTGGGGTGCACGCGCAGCCGCCCGCGCCCGATGCTCGCGGCGAGCGCGAGCTGCCGGGCGCCGAGCCGCGTGCCGGCGACGAGCACCGTCTCCCCCGCGCGCACGTCGCTGCCCGCGTGGCGCACGTGCTGGCCCGCGACGGCGGGGCGCTGCATCGCGACCTGGGCGGCGCCACGGTCCGTCTCCTCGAGCGGCACGACGGCGTCCGCGCCGAGGGGCAGGGGCGCTCCCGACGCGACCCGCACGGCCTGGCCCGGCACGAGCCGCAGCTGCGCGTCGGCCCCGGGACGCACGTCGTGCGCGACGGGCAGCGCGCGCGACGCCGCGTACCCGGCGGCGACCGCGGTGTCGTGCGCCGCGACCGCGTACCCGTCGCGCGCGGCCAGCGCACGGACCGGCAGGTCACGGACCGCCGCCACGTCCTCCGCGAGGATGCAGCCCACCGCGTCGTGCAGCACCACGTCGAGCGGCGCGACCGGGCCGACGGCGGCGAGCACCGCGGCCAGGTGGTCCTGGACCGATCTCATGCGCGCATTCTGCCCTGCGCGCGCACGGCCCGGGGACGGGCCGGGCCGTGCGCGTCGAGCCAGAGCCGGGAGGCGGGCAGCCGACCGCCGTCCCGCCCGCCCGTCACCCGCCGACGGGCGGGACGGGCGTCGTCAGGACAGGCCGTCGGGCCCCACCCGCGCACCGTCGGGCACCCGCGCCGGTGCGCCCGGGTCGTCGAGCACCGCGTCGCCCGTCACGACCACGCCCGACCCGAACGTCCAGTCGCCACGCACGCGCAGCGACGACGCCCCGACGAGCGACGGCGTGGCGGGCACGCGCGCGTCGAACGCCGCGATCGTCTTGTAGTGCTCGTCGTCGAGGTCGACGAACGGGGCCTCGACCTGCGCGGCCAGCCGGTGGTCCGGCTCCAGCCGGTACACGTCGGAGCGCAGCACCAGCAGGTCGTTCGTCGTCTTGACCGGCAGGAACCGCGAGCGGTCCACCTCCAGCACGGCGGCGCCGTCGAACACCTCGATCGCGGCGCCCATGGCGGACTCGACCTGGACGACCTTGGTCGACGCCTTGTCGCTCGGGTCGACGGTCTTCTCGTTGCGGATCAACGGCAGGTCCAGCACGCCGCCCGTGCGGTCGAGCTCGGCGCGCAGCGCCCGCAGGTCCAGCCACAGGTTGTTCGTGTTGAAGTACCGGTGCCGCTCGATGTCGCCCGCGGCGGCGGCGTCCTCGGGCGGTGTCTGGGCCGACTCGCGCAGCACGATCCGGCCGTCCGCGCGCCGCACGACGAGGTGCCCGCCCTTGCGGTCGGCGGGGGTGCGGCGGGCGACCTCCGCGGCGAACGGGGCGCCCGTGCGCGCGAACCAGCCCGCGATGCGCGCGTCCGGCGACGCGCCGAGGTTGTCGGAGTTCGACACCGTCGCGTACCGGAACCCCGCGTCGAGCAGCGCGTCCAGGACGCCCGACGCGTGCAGCGCCGTGTACAGGTCGCCGTGGCCCGGCGGGCACCACTCGAGGTCCGGGTCGGCGGGCCACTCGACGGGCGTCAGGTCGTCGGCGCGCAGCTTGGGCTCGCGGTTCTGCACGAAGTCGAGCGGCAGCCCGTCCACCGCCAGGTCCGGGTACGACGCGAGCGCGGCGAGGGTCTCGTCGCGCGTGCGGAAGCTGTTCATCAGGACGAGCGGCAGCCGCGCGCCCGTCGACCGCCGGGCCTCGAGGACCTGGCCCGCGATGACGTCGAGGAACGTCGCGTCGTCCCGCACGCGCAGCAGGGACTTGGCGCGGTCCATGCCCATCGACGTGCCGAGCCCGCCGTTGAGCTTGACGACCGCGGTGACCGCGAGCGCGTCGCGCGCGGTCGCGTCGTCCACGTCGAGGTCCGCCAGGTGCGGGACGTCGGTCAGCGGGTCGACCCCGCTCTCCGGGATCACCCCCGTCTCCCCCGACTCCAGGAGTCCGTAGAACCGGGAGAAGACGTCGATCGCGGTGGGGTGCACCCCGCCGTCGGTCATCTTGCGCTGGGCCTGTGCGAGTCCGTGGGCGCTCATCCTGCGATGCTAGGTCGACCGGTGCGACCCCGCAGTGGTGCGCGTCACGACACGTGTGACATTCGTCCGTCGTTCCACCGCAGGTCACGCGCCGTCCGCCAACCTCCCCCGGACCTTCACACCGGGGTCCTGCCCGTCAGGGGCCGCGCGTGGGCCAGACTGGTGCCATGAGCAGCGTCGCCCAGCCGTACCCGTCCGTGTCCGAGGGGGACGAGGTCGAGGACGTGAAGGACCGGCTCCGCCGCTCCATCCGGGACGCGCGCACCGCCCGCTCACCCCGCCGCCGCGAGGCCGCGGCCCAGGCCCTCGCCGAGGTCGTCACGACCATCCCCGCCGTCGCCGAGGCCCGCTGCGTCGCCGTCTACGCCGCCCGGCCCTCCGAGCCCGGCACGCTGCCCCTGCTCGACGCGCTCGCCGCGCGCGGCGTGCGGCTGCTGCTGCCCGTCCTCGGGTCGGGGCTGCAGCGCGACTGGGCCGAGTACGCCGGCCGCGAGGACCTGCGCGAGCGCGCCCCCGGCCGTCCCCCGGAGCCCGGCGGCCCGACGCTCGGCCCCGCCGCGCTCGCCGACGCGGACGTCGTGCTGGCCCCGGCGCTCGCGGTCGACACGTCGGGCGCGCGGCTCGGGCAGGGTGGCGGCTGGTACGACCGGGCGCTGCTGCACGCGCGGCCCGGCGCCCCCGTCGTCGGCATCGTCTACCCCGAGGAGCTGTACGACGCGCGCGAGCGGCCGCTGCCGCGCGAGCCGCACGACCGGCTCGTCGACGCCGTCGCCACGCCTGACGGCTGGCAGCCCGTCGGGCCGACCGTCGCGACCCCCGAGGGTCGCCGACGGGTCGGCCCCGGCGTCGCCTGACCGCCTGACGTCAGGAGGCGGGGACCAACGTCAGCCGGTCCTTCGCGTCGGCGTCCGTCGACTCCCGCGTGAACGGCCACGGGAACGTCCGGCCCGTCGCCCACTCCTCGAACTGATCGGTGTAGTGCACGCTCGCCGGGTGCCCCGACGTGCCCGTCAACGTCACCCACGTCGAGGCGTCCAGGTCACCCAGGTCGACGACCATCCGCATGGACGGCGCCGCGGTCACCGCGTACGACGGCGTGCTGGCGTCCCACGCCGTCGCGTCGACGATCGACGAGCCACCCCCGACGCTGAGCGGCGACGGGTTGACGAAGCTGCGGACCAGGCCCGGCAGCGACGGGCCGCCCAGGACCGGGTGCTCCGGCTCGGCGACGTGCATCATCCCCCACCGCCAGTCCTCCGCGTCGCGGCCCAGCTGCGTCGTGAGCTGGCGGCGGGCGGACACCATCGCGCGGGTCAGGATCTCGTCGCGGCCCTCGACGACGCCCGGGGTCGAGCGGTCGTCCCACCACGGCGAGGACGGGTCGGCGACGAGCCGGCGCACGACCTCCAGCCAGCGGGAGTCACCCGTCGGGGACGCGTCGTCGGGCAGCTCGTCGTCGAACGCGAGCCGCAGGAGCGTGCGCCACACCGCGGCGAAGTACGCGGCGGCGGCCGAGTCCGTGTCGGACACGAGGTCCCAGTCGCGCAGGAGCTCCTGGCCGTCGTCGTCGAACGCGTCGTCGATCGGCAGCTCCAGGAGGGTCGGGACGAGCGCCTCCGCGTAGGGGTTGCGCTGGTCCGCCTGGATCTGCGCCATGTCCTCGACGTCGAGCGGCTCGCCCGTCGCCAGGCGCTCCTCCAGCAGCGTCCGGATCCGCTGCGAGCGGTAGCCGTAGTCCCAGTCCTTCGTGAGGAACGGGCCGACGCCCGTGGGGGTGACCGCCTGGTTCGCGGCGACGACGAAGCCCTCGGCCGGGTCGAGCGCGCGCGGCATGTCCGCCGGGTCGACGTAGCCCTGCCAGTCGTACGCGCTGTCCCAGCCGGGCCGCGGCCACGTGCCGTCCGACGGCACCGCGCCGCCCGTCACGGTGGACCGCACGGGGATCCGTCCCGGCGCCTGGTAGCCGATGTGGCCGTCCGTCGTCGCGAACACGATGTTCTGCGCCGGCACCTCGAGCAGCGCCGCGACCTCCGCCACGTCGTCGGCGTCGCGGGCCCGCGCCATCGCCAGCAGCGCGTCCGCCGTGTGCCCCGGCTGCAGCGCCGTCCACGCGAGCGCGACCTCGAGCTGGCGCCCGGGCGCGTCCTCGGGCCGCGGTGCGTCCTGCACCGCGTCGACGCCGAGCACGTCGGAGACGATCGGGCCGTGCACCGTCTCGCGCACCGTCAGCTCGACGTCCTCGCCGCCGTTGACGCTGATCGTCTCCGTGCGCTCGCGCACCGGTGCCGTCTCGCCGTCGCGGACCGTGACGTCACCCTCGACCTTCTCCAGGAAGAAGTCCGTCACGTCCGCGCCCATGTTCGTCAGGCCCCACGCCAGGTCCGCGTTGTGGCCGATGACGACGCCCGGCATCCCGGCGTTCGAGAAGCCCGAGACGTCGTACGGGCACTGCGCGGTGACCTCGGCGCACCGCAGGGCGACCTGCGCCCAGATGCCCGGGGCCGAGATGCCCAGGTGCGGGTCGTTCGCGAGCAGCGGCCCGCCCGACTCCGTGAACCGCCCGTCGACGACCCACGAGTTCGACCCCACGCCCGCACCGTCGCCGACGAGGTGCGGGACCGCGTCGAGCGCCTCCTGCGCCGACGCGAGCGCCGACTGCAGCCCGTCGTCCGTGAGGTCGAGCTCCGTCGTGGCGGCCGTCCGGGTCGCGGTCGTGGCGAGCTCGTCCGCCGAGAGGATCGGCGCGTTGACGTCGTCCGCGTACGCGGGGAAGAGCTGCTCGACGCGCGCCACGTCCTGCACCGAGGCGAACGTCTGCGCGCGCGCCAGCTCGTCGTCGTAGTTGCCGCGCAGGTCCCACGCGAGAGCCTTGAGCCACGCCAGGGAGTCCACCGGGTCCCACTCGCGCGGCGCCGGGGTGTGCAGGCGCAGCCCGAGCACCGCGTACTCGACGGCGACCTGCGACGGGTCTCGCGTCGAGAGGTAGGCGTTGACCCCGTCCGCGTAGGCCTGCAGCGCGTCGCGCGTCGACGGGTCGAGGATGTCCCACTCCTGCTCGGCGACGCGCCGCCACCCGAACGTGCGGATGACCTTGTCCGCCGCGAGCGCGTCCTCGTTCTCCCCCACGAGCTCCGAGAGCCGGCCCGACGTCACGTGGCGGCGGTAGTCCATCTCGAAGAACCGGTCCTGCGCGGCGACGTAGCCCTGGGCCCGGAACAGGTCCTCGGTCGTGGTGGCCGTGATGGTCGGCACGCCGCGCGGGTCGCGCGTCACCGTGACGTCGGCGTCGAGCCCGGGCAGGGCCAGCTCGCCCGAGACCTCGGGGAGCGGGCGACGGACCACGACCACGGCGACGACCGCGGTCGCGACGAGGGCGAGGACCAGGACGGCGGCGACGGTCGCGAGGGCGACACGGACCAGGCGCAGACGGGACACGGTGCGAGGGTACTTGTCCCGGTCCGCCCGGCCGAGGCGGAGCCGTCCGAGTCGCCCCGCGGCGGGGTCCTGGGCCGCTCGCCCGCCGGACCGCCGGAATGTGCGCGACGGACGACCCGTTATCATTGGCACTCGGACCATGTGAGTGCCAGGAAGTGCCAGGTCCCGCCGACGGCCGGACGTCCCACCGGTCGGCGGCGGACAGTCGCCAGGGAGTTGCAGCCATGCCCACCTACGCCTACGCGTGCACGGCGTGCGGTCACGCCTTCGAGATCCAGCAGTCGTTCAGCGACGCCTCGCTGACCGTGTGCCCCGAGTGCGAGGGGCGCCTGCGCAAGGTGTTCTCGGCCGTGGGCGTCGTGTTCAAGGGCTCGGGCTTCTACCGGAACGACGCGCGGTCGTCGTCGACGACGTCCTCGTCGAAGAGCTCCTCGTCCTCCTCGTCGTCGTCGAAGCCGGCGGAGTCCTCCTCCTCGTCGACCACCACCTCCTCGCCCGCCTCGAAGCCCGCCGCGGCCCCGGCCGCGTCCTCCTGACGCGCTGAGAGCGCCCGAGCCGTCCACAGCCCCCAGGGCACGGACGGCCTCCACGGGCCCCTGACGCGCCCACGCGGGCTCGTGCCGCTCGGCGCGAGCATCGGGGCGTGACCCCGCACCACGACCGCGCCCGGCCCGGCGGGCGGGCGGCCGACCGGCTCCCGGACCGCCGACCGGCGCTGGCCCACCGGCGCCCACCCGCAACCCTGCGCTGGAGGGTGCTCGCGTGGCGTTCGCGCTGGGTGGTCACCGCCCTCGGGCTGGGCATCGCCGCCGCCGGGGTCCTCGGGACGCTGCGGCCGGCGCCGCCCGAGACGCGACCCGTCGTCGTCGCCGGCCTGCCGCTGGTCGCAGGCACGCGCCTGACGGCCGACGACGTCCGGGTCGTCGACGTGCCGACGCGCCTCGCCGCCGACGGTGCCGCGGCCCGCGTCGACGAGGTGCTGGACCGGAGCCTGGCCGTCGACCTCACGCCGGGCAGCCCCCTCGTGCCCGGTGTGCTGGCCGCCGACGGCGCCACGGGACCGCCCGGCACCGTCGTCACGACCGTCCGGCTCGCCGACACGGGCGCGGCCGCGATGCTCGAACCCGGCCGGCGGGTCGACGTCCTCGCGGCGACACCGGAGGGTGGACCGGCGACCGTCGTCGCCGCACGCGCGCTCGTGCTGCCGCCCCCGGCCGCGCCCGGTCCCGAGGCGACCGCCGGGCTCGGGACCGCCCTCGCCGCGGACGCCGACCACCCGCCGCCCGTGCTGCTCGCGGTCACACCGGAGGAGTCGCTCGCCCTGGCGGGGGCTGCCGCGTCCTCGGTCCTGTCCGCGGTCGTCGTGCCATGATCGTCCCGGCCTGTCCGGGTTCCCGGCAGCCCACCGACGACGACGGACAGGGAGATGCCCGTGACAGACTCGATCACGCAGGGACTGCGGGGGGCCGGCAACCACCTGAGCGGCCTGCCGAAGGTCTTCCAGGGCTTCAAGGACTTCATCTCGCGCGGGAACGCGATCGAGCTCGCCGTCGGTGTCGTCATCGGTGCCGCGTTCGGCGCGGTCATCGCCGCGATCCAGAACGGCTTCATCGGCCCGCTCATCGCCGCGATCTTCGGCCAGCCGAACCTGACGAACGTCTGGTCGTTCGAGGTCAACGAGGCGGTCTTCTCGATCGGCCTCATCCTCGACGCACTGCTCAAGTTCCTCATCACCGCGGCCGCGGTCTACTTCGTCATCGTCCTGCCGCTCAACGCCCTCGCCGCACGCCGCAAGCGCGGTCAGGAGGAGGAGCCGAAGGCGCCCGCCGAGGACATCCTGCTGCTCCAGGAGATCCGCGACCTGCTCGCGTCGCGGCCCAGCCCGGCCGTCGTCAACGACACCGGCACCGTCCCCGGCGCTCCCGGGACTCCCGGCGGGCCGGACGCGCCGCCGGCCTTCCCGCCGAAGCCGCTCGCCTGAACCACGCCGCCGACCGCTCGGCCGAGCCACTCGCCTGAGCCCACTCGCCTGAGCCCGCTCCCTGAGCCCACTCCCCTGAGCCCGCTCACCTGAGCCCGCTCACCTGAGCACGGCACGGTTCCACGGGACCGCTCCGCCCCTCGTCCGACGACGGGGCCGGAGCGGTCCCGCGTCGTTCCCGCACCGTCACCAGTGCGGCGGGCGGTCCCGCCGGAGGCGGTCGTCGTTCGAGTCGGTCGCGTCGCCCCAGCCCACGTCGCTGTCGTCCCGGCTGCGGAACGGGACGGCCGGTCCGTCGAGGTCCGCGACGCGACCTCCACCGGTCGACGCCCGCCCGGCATCCGCGCGGCGAGGCCCGTCGCCGGAGGGAGCCGGCCCCCGCGGCGCCGCCGCCGCGCCCGTGCTCGGTGCCGCGGTCGACGCGGGCACCGTCGTGCGCAGGACCGCCTCGTCCGTGCCGACCGTCCCCGCCGTCCGGACCGCCCGTCGCGGACGACGTCCACCCGGAGGCGCCGCGGCGTCCCCGTGCAGGGCGGTGCGGGGCTGGTCGGACGTCACGGGTCGATGATCCCACCCCGGACCGGGCCCGGCCGCGGCCTCAGCGCAGCGCGCGCGTCACCGCGGAGCGGACCGCCGTGTCGATCCGGTACGAACGGCGGGTGATCCCGAGCTCCTCCCGCAGGGCGGCCGCGAGCTGCTCGCGGTTGCGCTCGCGCCCGTCCGAGAGCAGCCACGCGACGAGCTCGTCGAGCTGGTCGTCGCTGTACGCACCGATCGGCAGACCCGTGCGCACGTCGGGCCGCGGCGTCGCCGGCACGGCGAGCGTGAGCTGCACGTGGCCGTTCGTCCCGGCACCGGTCGGTCCCGAGCCGGCGGCGGGCGCGTCGTCCCCCGCCCCGCCGGCGACGGCCGACGCGTCGTCGTCCCCGCGGCGCTCGGCGCGGACCGCACCGTCCGGGGCGTCGTGCCCGGCTGCGTCGTCCTCGTCCGCCGCCGTCCCGGTGCTTCCCGCCGAGGGCTGCGGCTGCGAGGTGCCGTCGCTCGAGGACCGGACCACGGAGGACGTCGTCGGCGTCACGTCCACGCGGGCCCGCGGCGCAGCACCCGCGCCGGCTCCGGCGCCGGTGGGCGTCGGCTCGTCCGTCGTCGGCTCGTCGGCCTCCGAGCGGGGCGGGGCGGCGTCGGCGGCGGCCGCGGCGGCGTCGAGCGGGGCGGCGTCGGCCTGGGCCGCGGCGGCACGCCGCTCGGCCAGGGTCGTGCGCACCGAGATGCGGATCGGGGCCGTGACGGGCGGCAGCTCCTCGACCTCGTCGCTCACGTCGACGGCAGTCGGGACGCCGAGGACGAGAGGCGCGTTGCGCGGCGCGGCCGGCGCGGGGACCCGGGCGTGCACCGCCCGACGGATCCGGTCGACCTCGGCCTGCGGGTCGAGGAACGCCGCCGCAGACCACACCCGCACGACGGTCCAGCCGAGACGCTCGAGACGGTCCGCGAGCAGGCGGTCGCGCACGCGCACCGACGGCTCGCCCACGTAGGCCTCGTCGTCGGTCAGCACGGCGACGAGCAGCCGGTCGGGCGCGTCGGGGTGACCCACGACCATGGGGATGCGCGCACCGCCGGGGATGCCGTGGTCGACCTCGACGGTCAGACCGTGCCGCCAGAGCCGCTCCGCGAGGTCCAGCAGGAGCCGGTCCGGCTCCCCGCCCGAGCCGTCGGCGGCGCGGTCGGCCAGGTCGGCGTGGCCGGCGCCAGCCGCATCCGCTCGGGCGCCACGGGCGGTCACGTCGGCCGGGTCGCGCAGGTCGACGGCGTCGTCCGGGCGCGGCCCGGGAGCGACGAGCGCGACCTCCGCGCCGCTCGCACCCTCACCACGGGACGCCGCGAACGCGAGCAGGTCCCGCAGCAGCCGCGGGCCGGCGCCGCGCACGCGCTCCGGGTCGAGGTCGTCGGAACCGAAGCACGAGACGACCGTGAGGCGGTGCCGGGTCGCGCCCAGCACGTCGAGCAGCAGCGCGTCGCCACCGGGCTCGGCGACGACGCCGAACGAGTGCAGCACGCGGCGGTGCGGGGTGCGACCGAAGCCCACGGACAGCACGACGGCCTCGCGGCGCAGGCCCGCCGCGTTCGCGAGGTCGGTGACGACGAACGGCTCGGCGCGGCCGCCGTCGAAGAACGCGGCGACGGCGGGGTTGCCGCGGACCTCGGTGAGGACGGCGTCGCGCACGGCGTCCGCGTGCAGCGGCGAGGGCGTGACGACGGCCAGGGACTCGTCCGGGTGGTTGAGGGCGTGCGCGAGGACGAGCTCGACCACGTGCTCGACCTCGGCGCGGGTCGACGCCACGGTGCCGCTCGCGGTGTCCGGCATCCCCGTGCCGTCGACGACGTCGAGCCGCACGAGCGGCCGGTGCTCGGGCAGCGGCGTGGGCGTGAGGACCCCCGCGTACCCGTGGGCGGCGAGGAACGCCGTGAGGTAGGGGTCGCGGCGGGACGTCTCGGCGTGCAGCGCGACGGACGGCAGCACGTCGGCGAGCTCCCGGACCGCGCTGCCCGACGCGCAGCGCGCGTCGCCGACGACGACGACCTGGCGGCCGCGCGCGAGGGCCGCGACGGCCATGTCGACGGGCAGGTGCGCGGCGGCGTCGAGGACGACGAGGTCGACGGACCGCGACGGCGGCAGGACCTGCGGCACGAGCATGGGGCTCGCGGCGACCACGGGACGCAGCCGGCGGGCGACGTCCGGGTGCCGGGCGACGGTGTCCCGCAGCGACGTCAGCCGCTCCTCGACGAGCTCGGCGAACAGCGACTCGGCCTGCTCGCGGTGGCGGCGCAGCGCCTCCTGGGTGTGCCGGGCGACGGCCGCGCGCACCGGCCCGGACAGGCTCGCGACGTGCGCACGGTCGAGGGCCGCGTACTGCGCGGACAGGTCGCCGAGCGCCGCGCCGTCGTAGCCGGCGAGCGTCGGGTCCTGCGTGAGGATCTGCTCGATGACGGTGCTCCACCACGCGAGGTCGAGCTCGGCGGGTGCGAGGGCGGGGTCGACGCGACGCGTCGCGAGGTCGTCGAGCAGCTCGCCGAGGCCCGCGCCGCGCAGGCGGTGCAGCAGCCCGGTGCGGTCGGGCAGGGTCTCGAGGGCGGAGGTGTCGGCGCGCAGGCGCGTGAGCCGCTCCTGCAGGGCGGCGAACGGCAGGTCGGCCAGGCCGGAGCCGGCGGGCGTGCCGGCGAGGACCTCGTCGAGCGCGGCGAGGTCCTCGCGGACCGCGCGGTGCTCCTCCTCGATGTGCTCGAGCCCGTCGGGCAGCCGGGGCCAGCCACCGGCGGGGCAGTGCGCCTGCCAGATCTCGCGCTGCGCCTGCACGTCGAGCAGCGCGGTGTGCAGGTCGGCGACGGGGCGGCCGGGACGCACCATGTCGCGCGCCTGACGGCGCAGGCGGCGGCGCAGCCAGAAGCCCATCTCGACACCGTGCTCCGTGCGCCACTGCGGGGTCGCGGTGGCGGCGACGAGGTCGGCGGCGGTGCGCTCGAAGACGATGGGGAGGAACACGTCGAGCGCACCCCGGACGCCGTCGAGCATCCGCAGCTGCTCGGCCCACGCGGCGACGCTCGTGGCCTGCGTGAGCCCGGTCTCGGCGGCGACCTGGCGCGTGCGCTCGACGAGCGTCGGCAGCGCGACGTCGAGCAGGCGCTCGATGCGGTGCACGACGACGTCGGCGTCGGCACGGGTGCGCAGGTCCGCGCCGTACCAGGGGGTGTCGGAGGGCCGGACGTCGAACGCTCCGAGCTCGCCCGCGCGGACGAGGTCGGCGGCGAGGCCGGACCTGCGGTCGGCGTCGAGGAGCCGTGCGACGTCGGGGGCGAGCCGCACGGTGGTCCGCGGCGTGGGCCGCGTGGACGTGAGCCGCGCGAGCTGCTGCAGCGCGTCGTACGCGGACGCCCCCCACGGCTCGCGGACCGCGTGCAGGTCGCCGACGTAGGAGCGCAGGCGCTCGCGGTGCTCGACGAGGCGCGCCCGCAGGGTGACGAGCCCCTGCCCGTCGACCGACGGGGCGTCGAGCGTCATGGCGCCGAGCAGGCGGCGCGCGGCGGCGGTGCGCCAGCCTGCCTCGGGTGCGACGTCGAGCAGCAGGTCGCCGAGCCCGAGCCGGTCGAGGCGCTCGGCGAGCGCGGCCGCGGCACGGCGGTGCCCGGGCACGTAGAGCACGGTGCGGCCGGACGCGGCGGCGTCGGCCACGACTGCGGCGAGCGTCCCGGTGACGTCGGCGCCCGTGGGCGCGTCGACGAACAGGTGGGCGCCCGTGCTGAGGGCGTCGAGCACGTGCTGCTGCGCGGGGTCGAGGTCGCCGACGCCGCGCTCGACGTGCGGGTCACGGTCCCCTGCGGCGGGGTCCGGCAGGCGGGTGCGCAGCCGCTCGCGTGCGGGCTCGACGCCGGCCAGCGCGGCCACGACCTCGTGCGCGTCGAGGTCGGCGGCGAGCGCGTCGAGGTCGTCGACGAGGATCTGCCCCGGGTGGACGAACGTGCCGACGACGACGCGCTCGGTGAGCCGGAAGTCGTCGAGGACGGCCTCGCCGAGGGACGCGAGCCGGTGCAGCGCGCCGCGGGGGTCGAAGCCGCCGCTCTCGAAGGTGCCGCGCGCGACGGCCCCGGGGTCGAGCAGCGCGCCACGGGTGCGCAGCGCGCGGGCGAGCACGGGGTTGACGTCGAGGGTGGGCTCGAGCGCGATCTCGTAGTCCGCCTCCCCCGTGCCGCGGGGGCGCAGGGTCACGGGGCGCAGCAGGACGGGGGCGCGGACGGTCCGGGACCGGGCCGACGCGAGGGGCGCGGCCTGCGCGCCGCGGGTGGCGTCGGCGAGCGCGGCGACGTCGTCGTGCGCGGCGTGCGCGGTGGGCCGCTCGGTCCAGGTGGCGACGCCGATGGCGAGGGCCGTGGGGGCGATGCCGTACCGCTGCTCGTACACGGTCGCGCGTGACGCGACGGCCCGGGCCCGGCGGCGGGCGTTGGACAGCGCGGCACCCTCGCGGACGAGGTTGGACAGGCGCGTGGGGCGTCCGGCGAAGAGCTGCGCCATGCCCGACGGGTGCGCGGACGACAGGTCGAGCGCGGCGTCCCCGAGCAGGTCCATGTCGGCGAGGGTCGACCCGCCGGCGGCCTCGACGAGGCCCTCACGCCAGCGTTCGACGGCCCTCTCGACCACCTGGCCGGGGGTCGGCGGTGCGACGAGGACGACGGGGGCGTCGTCGGCGGTCGGGTTCGCGTCGGGCGCGGGAGCCTGCTCGGGTCCCGTGCCGGACGCGCGCGCGGGGACGGTCACCTTCGGAACGGTAACGAACGGCGGCGCGGTCGACCCGGTGGCGCGCCGAGGGTCGTCGAACGGCGTCGTCATGCGGCTGCCCAGCCGACGGCGGCGGCGCGTCGGCGCGCGAGGCCCACGAGGCGGGGCGGCCGGAGGGTGCGCCACAGGTCCCGCAGACGCCGAGAGCGGGACGGGTTCGCCATGAACACGGGCCCGGTGCGGCGGCGCCGCCAGACGAGGATCGCGACCCCGACGAGCGTGCAGAAGCCCGCGATCCCGCCGATGACCAGCGCCATCGCGTGGTACGCCTCCTGCGAGAGGCCCGCGGCGTCGGTCCAGGCCTGCGGGATCACGAGGCCGCCGACGTGCCCGACGATGACGAACACCAGCCCGAAGTGGAACAGCGGGCTGCCGATGCGCAGCAGCCGCGACTCGTAGAGCTGCGACGAGCGCGTCGTCCAGCCGAACTGGTCGTACCGGTACCGCCAGATCGTCCCGCCGACGAGCGTGACGATGGCGAGGTAGGGCACGACGCCCCACAGCAGGACGTCCATCAGCGGCCTCCCCCGGTCGGTGCCGGGACCACGGGCCCGGCGGACGTGCCGGGTAGGCCCCCGGCGAGCGGCAGCAGGCGCGGGTCGGCGGCGTCGAGCCCGACGGACTCGCGCGGCGGCCCGGCCTGCGCCATGGCGTGCACCGCGGCCCGGTCGGTGGGCGACGCGCCCGGCAGGGTCGCGCACACGGCGTCGAGCAGGCCCGCCCAGGGGACGTCGTCGTCCTCGAGCGCGAGCCGGATGAGCTCGAGGCTGGGCCGGTACTCCTGCAGGAGCACGGGCCCGTCGACGGGGTCGGCGACCGCGGCGTACTCCAGCACGAGCGGCAGGTGGTCGGGCAGCTCCCCGCCCGTCTGCACGAGCATGCCGCTGGCCCGGTACCGCTCCTTGAACCGCGCGAGGATCTCGCCGCGGCGGCGCGTGTCGCCGTCGGTCCAGTACGACAGGTGCAGCGCGCGCCGGCCGGACAGGTCGAACAGCTCGACGTACCGCCGCTGCAGGTCCGCGAGCGGCGTCGCGACGGCGTGGTCGAGGAACCGGCGCAGCCCGTCGCGCGCGCGCCCGGCGGGCAGCTCGTCGACGGCCGCGACGAGCAGCGGCAGCCGGTCGACGAGCGCGTCGTCGGGGTAGGCGAGGCACCACGAGGCGACCTGGTGGACGACGCGCGCGTCGCGCGCGGCCCGCTCGGCGGCGCGGCGCCTCACGGCTGGCCGTCCACGGCCGGACCGTCGGTCGCTCCCCCGGTCGCGCCCGGCCCGTCGGCCGTCGCGCGGCCCGGCGCCGTGCGCGGGAACAGCCCTTCGGGGGTGCCCTTGCCGTCCCAGTTGAGCAGGTTGACGCGGCCGCGCATCTCGTCGGGCGTCGCCAGCCCGTCGGACGTCTGCCGCTGCTTCAGCGCGTGGAACGTCTCGACGGCGACGGGCACGGGCCGGCCGGACGCCTCGCCGAACGGCGCCTGCTCGTACATGCCGGGGCCCTCGTCGAAATCGAGCGAGCAGCCGAGCTCCTCGAGCTCGTGCCCGCGCTCCTCGTGCGCCTTGGGGATGACGTACCGGTCCTCGTACTTCGCGATCGCGAGCAGCCGGTACATCGCGTACATGAGCTGGCCGGACATCCCGACGGACGCGGGGATGCGCTCGTCGGCGCCGTCGCCGAGCGTGATGCCGCGCAGGTAGCCGCGCATCGCGGCGAGCCGCCGCAGCACGCCGGTGACGACCTCGGTGTCGCCCGCGGTGAACAGCGACGCGAGGTACTCCACGGGGATGCGCAGCGCCTCGATCGCGCCGAACAGGTTGCCGTGGTCCTCGGCGTCGTGCCCCTGCTCGCGCAGCAGGTCGACGACGGGCGACAGCGGCGGGACGTACCAGACCATCGGCATGGTCCGGTACTCGGGGTGCAGCGGGAGGGCGACGCGGTACGTCTTGGCGAGCGCGTAGACGGGCGAGCGTCGGGCGGCGTCCATCCAGTCCGCCGGGATGCCCTGCTCACGCGCCGCAGCGATCACGCCCGGGTCGGACGGGTCGAGCATGAGGTCGAGCTGCGCCTCGTAGAGGTCCTGCTCGTCCGGGACGGACGCGGCACCGGTGACCCGGTCGGCGTCGTACAGGACGAGCCCGATGTACCGCAGCCGCCCGACGCACGTCTCCGAGCAGACGGTGGGCAGGCCCACCTCGACGCGCGGGTAGCAGAACGTGCACTTCTCGGCCTTGCCGGTCTTGTGGTTGAAGTAGATCTTCTTGTACGGGCAGCCCGTGATGCACTGGCGCCAGCCGCGGCAGCGGTCCTGGTCCACCAGGACGATCCCGTCCTCGGCCCGCTTGTAGATCGCGCCCGACGGGCACGACGCCATGCACGACGGGTTGAGGCAGTGCTCGCAGATCCGCGGCAGGTACATCATGAACGTCTTCTCGAGCTCGAACCGGATCCGGTCCTCGGACTCGGCGCGGACCTTCGCGACCATCGGGTCGAGGTGGCCCATCTCGGCGGTGCCGCCCAGGTTGTCGTCCCAGTTCGCGGACCAGCGGATCTTGGTGTCCTCGCCCGTGATGAGCGACTTGGGGCGCGCGACGGGGAAGTCGTCGCCCAGCGGCGCGTCGGTGAGGTTCTCGTAGTCGTACGTCCACGGCTCGTAGTAGTCCTCGAGCTTCGGCTGCACGGGGCTCGCGAAGATCGTCAGGAGCTTCTTGACGCGGCCGCCGGCCTTGAGGGTGAGCCGGCCGCGCCGGTTGAGCGTCCACCCACCGCGCCACTGCTCCTGGTCCTCGTACCGCCGCGGATACCCCTGGCCGGGGCGCGTCTCGACGTTGTTGAACCACACGTACTCGACGCCCGCGCGGTTCGTCCACGCCTGCTTGCACGTCACCGAGCAGGTGTGGCAGCCGATGCACTTGTCGAGGTTCATCACCATCGCCATCTGGGCCATCACGCGCATGGTCAGTACTCCACGTCCTGCGAGCGGCGGCGGATCGTCGCCACCATGTCCCGCTGGTTGCCGGTCGGACCGAGGTAGTTGAACGTGTAGGACAGCTGCGCGTAGCCGCCGACGAGGTGCGTCGGCTTCACGAGCAAGCGCGTCACGGAGTTGTGGATGCCGCCGCGGCGGCCCGTCTTCTCCGACTTCGGCACGTCGATCGTGCGCTCCTGCGCGTGGTGGACGAAGACGATCCCGGCGGGCATGCGGTGCGTGACGATCGCGCGGGCGACGAACACGCCGTTGCCGTTGACGCACTCGACCCAGTCGTTGTCCGCCGCGCCGATCGCGGCGGCGTCCTGCACCGACATCCAGCACGTCGGCCCGCCGCGTGACAGCGAGAGCATGAGCAGGTTGTCCTGGTACTCGGAGTGGATGGACCACTTGTTGTGCGGCGTCAGGTACCGCACGGTGACCTGCGCCGACCCGTCGGGCCCGAGCCGTGGCTCCCCGAGCAGCGTGTGCAGGTCGAGGGGTGGTCGGTAGATCGGCAGCGCCTCGCCGAGGTCCGTCATCCAGTCGTGGTCGAGGAAGAGGTGCATGCGCCCGGTGAGCGTGTGCCACGGCTTGAGCCGCTCGACGTTGACCGTGAACGGCGCGTACCGCCGCCCGCCCGTCTCGGAGCCGGACCACTCGGGCGACGTGATGACGGGGACCGGTCGCGCCTGCGTGTCCGCGAAGGTGATCCGCTTCTCCTCCGACCCCTCCGCGAGGTCGGCGAGCGGCTTGCCGACGCGGCGCTCGAGCGTCCGGAAGCCCTGCGTCGCGAGCTCGCCGTTGGTCGTGCCGGACAGCGACAGGATCGCCTCGGCGAGCTTGACGTCGGTGTCGAGCGCCGGTCGCCCGTCGCCCGCGCCGCCGAGCATGACGCCGTTGAGCCGCCCGAGCCGCTCGACCTCGTGCTCCAGGCGGTACGTGACGTTCTTGATCGTGAACCCGAGCCGGTCCGCGAGCGGGCCGAGGGACGCGAGCTTGTCCGCGATCGCGGTGTAGTCCCGCTCGACGACCTGCAGCAGCGGCATCGTCACGCCGGGCGTGGCGGGTGCGTCGCCGCGCGCCCAGTCCCGCGCGTGCCCGCCCGCCTGCACGGCCTCGCCCGGGGTGTCGTGCTGCACCGGGACGCTCACGACGTCGTGGCGCGTGCCCAGGTGCGTGCGCGCGAGGTCCGAGAACCGGCGGGCGACCAGGTGGAACGCGTCGAAGTCCGAGCGCGCCTCCCACGGCGGGTCGATCGCCGGGGTGAACGCGTGCACGAACGGGTGCATGTCCGTCGACGACAGGTCGTACTTCTCGTACCAGGTCGCCGCGGGCAGGACCACGTCCGACAGCAGCGTCGTCGACGTCATCCGGAAGTCCGCGCTGACGAGCAGGTCGAGCTTTCCCTCGGGGATGTCGTCGCGCCACGTCACGCTCGTCGGGCGCACGTCGGACTGCTCGGCCGTGACGTTGGAGTGCGTGCCGAGCAGGTGCTTGAGGAAGTACTCGTTGCCCTTGGCCGACGACCCCAGCAGGTTCGCGCGCCACAGGATCAGCGTGCGCGGCCAGTTCTCCGGGGCGTCGACGTCCTCGACCGCGAACCGCACGCGCCGGTCGGTGATCCGCTCGACGAGCGCGTCGACGGGTGTGTCCGCCTCTCCCGCGTCGGCGGCCGCCCGGATCTCGTCGGCCAGGTCGAGGGGGTTGCGGTCGAACTGCGGGTAGAACGGCATCCAGCCGAGCCGCGCCGACTGCGCGATCGTGTCCGCGGTGTGCATCCCCGCGAGGTGCCCCTCGGCCAGCGGGGACGCGAGCGCGTCCGCGCGGTACCCGTCGAACCGCCACTGGTCGGTGTGCATGTACCAGTACGACGTGCCCGTCATGGTGCGCGGCGGCCGCGACCAGTCGAGCGCGTTCGCGAGCGACAGCCACCCGGTCAGCGGGCGGCACTTCTCCTGCCCGACGTAGTGCGCCCAGCCGCCGCCGTTGCGCCCGAAGCAGCCCGTGAGCGCGAGCAGCGCGAGCACCGCGCGGTACGTGGCGTCGCCGTGGAACCACTGGCAGATGCCGGCGCCCATGATGATCATCGACCGGCCCCGCGACTTCTCGGCGTTGGCCGCGAACTCCCGCGCGATGCGCGTGCACGCGGCCGCCGGGACGGACGTGATGGCCTCCTGCCACGCGGGTGTGTACGGGGTGGCGGCGTCGTCGTAGCCGGCGGCCCAGCTGCCCGGGAGCCCCGGCCGGCCGACGCCGTACTGCGCGAGCATGAGGTCGTAGACCGTGGTGACGAGGTGGTCCCCGACCCGCCGCGCGGGGACCCCGCGGCGCAGCACCGAGCCCGAGCCGTCCGGCTGGTCGAACACGGGCAGCAGGACGGGCACCGCCTCGGACGCCCCGTGCGCGTCGGCCGCGCTGAGCGCCGGGCGCACGCCCTCCAGGTCGAGGTTCCAGCGGCCCTCGCCCGAGTCGGTGTAGCGGAAGCCCATCGACCCGTTCGGCACGACCGGCGCGCCTGTCGTCTCGTCGAGCAGGACCGTCTTCCACTCGTCGCCCTCGGCCGGCGGGGTCGCGGCACCCGGCAGGTCCGACGCGCGCAGGAACTTCGACGGCACGAACCCGCCCTCGGGGTGCTGCCGGAGCGTCACGAGGAACGGCAGGTCCGTGTACTGCTTCACGTAGTCGCGGAAGAACGGCACGTCCCGGTCGACGAGGTACTCGCGCAGGACGACGTGCCCCATCGCCATCGCGAGCGCCGCGTCCGTGCCCGCCTGCGCGGGCAGCCACTCGTCGGCGAACTTCGTGTTGTCCGCGTAGTCCGGGGACACCGTGACGACCTTCGTGCCGCGGTAGCGCACCTCCGCCATCCAGTGCGCGTCCGGCGTGCGCGTCACCGGGACGTTCGAGCCCCACATCATGAGGTACGTCGCGTCCCACCAGTCGCCCGACTCCGGGACGTCCGTCTGGTCGCCGAACATCTGCGGGCTCGCGACCGGCAGGTCCGCGTACCAGTCGTAGAACGACGTCATCACGCCGCCGATGAGCTGCACGAACCGGGTCCCGACGCAGTGCGACACGATCGACATCGCCGGGATCGGCGAGAACCCCGCGCACCGGTCCGGCCCGTACCGCTTGATCGTGTGCACGTGCGCGGCGGCCACCATCTCGACGGCCTCGTCCCACGAGACCCGCTGGAGCCCGCCCTTGCCGCGCGCGCGCTGGTACCGGCGGCGGCGCTCGGGATCACCGACGACGTCCGCCCACGCCAGCACCGGGTCCTTCAGGCGGGCCTTCGCCTCCCGGTACATCTCGACGAGCACGCCCCGCGCGTACGGGTACCGCACGCGCGTCGGCGAGTACGTGTACCAGGAGAACGCGGCTCCCCGGGGGCAGCCGCGCGGCTCGTACTCCGGCCGGTCCGGGCCTGCCGACGGGTAGTCCGTCTGCTGCGCCTCCCACGTGATGATGCCGTCCTTGACGTACACCTTCCACGAGCACGAGCCCGTGCAGTTGACGCCGTGCGTGGACCGGACCACCTTGTCGTGCCGCCACCGGTCCCGGTAGAACGCGTCGCCGCGCCGCCCGCCCTTCCGGAAGACGGCCCGCCCGTCGGCGGTCTCGTCCCACCTCGTGAAGAAGCGCCCTGCCTGCAGGAGCGCGTCGGTCGCCGGTCCGTCGAGTCGAGCTCCGTCGCCCATGGGCCGACCCTGCCGGAGACCTCCCGCGGTCGCCACCGGAGCCCGCGCGTGCGAGCCTGGCGGGAGCGTCGGGCCCGGGCGCGCACCGACGGCTCGCGAGGGGCGCCCCATGCGCGCGATGGTCTACCGAGGTCCCTACAAGGTCCGGGTCGAGGAGAAGCCCGACCCCCGCATCGAGCACCCGAACGACGCGGTCGTGCGGGTCACCTGCGCCTCGATCTGCGGCTCCGACCTGCACCTCTACCACGGGATGATCCCCGACACCCGGGTCGGGCACACGTTCGGCCACGAGTTCGTCGGCGTCGTCGAGCAGGTCGGCCCGTCCGTGCAGAACCTGTCCGTCGGCGACCGCGTCATGGTGCCGTTCAACATCTACTGCGGCACGTGCTTCTTCTGCGCGCGCGGCCTGTACTCGAACTGCCACAACGTCAACCCCAACGCGACCGCCGTCGGCGGCATCTACGGCTACTCGCACACCGCGGGCGGCTACGACGGCGGGCAGGCCGAGCTCGTGCGGGTGCCGTTCGCCGACGTCGGCCCGTCCCGCATCCCCGACTGGCTGCCCGACGAGGACGCGGTGCTGCTCACCGACGCGTGCGCGACCGGCTACTTCGGCGCCCAGCTCGGCGACATCTCCGAGGGCGACGTCGTCGTCGTGCTCGGCGCCGGGCCCGTCGGTCTGTTCGCCGCGCGATCCGCGTGGCTCATGGGCGCGGGCCGCGTGATCGTCGTCGACCACCTCGACGAGCGCCTCGACAAGGCGCGCACCTTCGCGTACGCCGAGACCGTCAACTTCGCGCAGGTCGACGACCTCGTGGTGCACCTCAAGCGCACGACCGGGTGGCTCGGCGCGGACGTCGTCATCGACGCGGTCGGTGCCGAGGCCGACGGGAACCTCACGCAGCACGTCACGGGCGCCAAGCTCAAGCTGCAGGGCGGCTCGCCCGTCGCGCTCAACTGGGCGATCGACTCCGTCCGCAAGGGCGGCACCGTGTCCGTCATGGGCGCCTACGGGCCGATCTTCTCCGCCGTGAAGTTCGGCGACGCCGTCAACAAGGGCCTGACGATCCGCACCAACCAGGCGCCCGTGAAGCGCCAGTGGCCGCGGCTGCTCGAGCACGTCCGGGCCGGCCACCTGCGGCCGAGCGACGTCGTCACCCACCGCCTGCCGCTCGACGACATCGCCGAGGGCTACCACATGTTCTCCGCGAAGCTCGACGGCTGCATCAAGACCCTGGTGCTGCCGGGCGCGCACTGACGCGTCTGCCCGCCGTCCGGCCACCGCCCGGCCGCCGTCCGCCCGTCGCCCGCCCGTCGCCCGTCTGTCGCCCGTCTGTCGCCCGAAGGAGCCGACCGTGCCGTACACCGCCGACAAGCCGCCGCTGCCCGAGACGCCCGAGCAGCTCGCCGCCCGCATCCCCGGCTGGGGGGCCGACAAGGACCCCGCCGACCGCCCCTCCGTCCCGCGCGAGCGCCGCGACCTCGAGACCGGCGCGCACTGGACCGAGCCCGAGCAGCAGCCCGAGCTCACCCCGCGCGAGAGGTCGGTCGAGCACCCGCGCCTCACACCGGTGTTCGGCACCGCCCAGCCGCTGCACGGCCTGTCCGGGGTGATCCGCCGCCACGCCTACGCCGCCTACAGCGAGGGGCGCGCCGCGCACTGGCTCCTGCTCGTCGCGGCCGACCGCGTCGACGCCGTCGAGCAGCACCTCGCGTCGCTCGCCACCCTGCGTCCCGACAACCCCCTGACGGAGACGGGCGTGCTCGCCGAGGGCCGCCGGCACGGGCTGCGCTCGCGCACCGAGGGCCACCGCGTCGACACGCACCACCAGGGCATCGACCCGCTCCTGGTCGCGGGCCCGTTCGTCCTCGCCGCCGCGGGCGCGGTGGTCGCCGTCCGGGCGCTGCGTCGCCGGGTCTGACGCCCCTCGGTGCGTCTCCCGCACGCACGACCGGCCGAGCCGACCGTCGGGAGGGTGGTCGCCGCTGCCCCGGGCGCGCCTGCCCGGACCCCTGCTCTCTCTGTCGACAGGCGTGCGGCCGCGCTCCCCGGGACGACCGCCGCCGGCAGGCTCCGCACGGGGAGGCACGCCCCTAGGTGGTCGGGCGGCGCGCGACGACGACCGCTCCCGCGTCCGGGTCCTCGTCGGGCCCTCGGGCGCGGACCGACAGGCCCGCGCCCGTCAGGCTCGCGGCGACCCGGGCCGCGATGTCCGCGCGCCGCGCCGGGTCCGGCGGGTGCTGCACGGCGACCACGACCGCCCCGGGCGCGAGGTGCCGGACGAGCGTCGCGACCTCGGCCGTCGCCGGACCCGTCCACAGCACGTTGACGTCCACCAGGACGACGACGTCGAACCGCGCGTCGGGGCCGACCGCCGCCGTGAGGTCCGCGAGCGCCGCCTCGTGGACCGTCAGCCGGCCGGCGGCCACCGCCGCGGCGTTGCGTCCGCGCGTGCGTCGGACCGCGAGGGGCGAGCGGTCCACGGCGGTCGCCACGAGCCCCGGGTGCGCGGCGAGGAGCTCCTGCAGCAGGAGCCCGGCACCGGGGCCGACCTCGAGGAGCCGTTCGCCGCCGGTCAGGAGGGTCGCGACGGTGGCGACGTCGGACGCGAGCCGGCGATCTCGTCCCGGCGCCACGCGGCTCCCCTCTCGCGTCCCTGGGCGTGCCCGCCCCGGCCCGTCCCCTCGCGGAGAGGTCCGGCAGTCGCACCGTGCCGCACGTCCGGGCCGACTGTCGAGGGCGGTCGCGCACGTCGGGGCCGCTCAGGGCGCCACCCGGCGCGGGAAGCAGCGCGGGGGCCGATGAGTTGTGGGCTGGTGGGCGGTCGGTCCAGGGGGATCCGTACGCGGTCGGCGTATTCGCTCGACCCGTGTCAGACCCCTCCAGAAGACTGGACGCTCCGCCGTCGGTGCCCCGCGCCGCGGCGCGCGCCACCACTCCGCCCGCCACCGGAAGCAAGGTGCCCTCAGTGACCGAGACCCCGACCGTCCCGCTGCGCGACGACCCCGCCGCGAGCGGTGCGCCGGCCGCGTCCCCCGACCGCATGTCCCCGCGCGACCGCCTCGCGGTCACCGTGCTGCTCGTCTCGACCTTCGTCGTCATCCTCAACGAGACGATCATGGGTGTCGCGCTCCCGCGGCTCATGACCGACCTCGCCATCACCGCGTCGACCGCGCAGTGGCTGACCACGGCCTTCATGCTGACGATGGCCGTCGTCATCCCCGTCACCGGGTTCGTGCTGCAGCGCATCACCACGCGCCCCGCGTTCCTGCTGGCCATGACGCTGTTCGCCGTCGGGACGCTGATCTGCGCGATCGCCCCCGGGTTCGTCGTGCTGCTGCTCGGCCGCATCGTGCAGGCCACCGGCACCGCGATCATGCTGCCGCTGCTCATGACGACCGTCATGACCGTGACCCCGCCCGCCGCGCGCGGGCGCACCATGGGCAACATCTCCGTCGTCATCTCGGTCGCCCCCGCGATCGGCCCGACGATCTCCGGCCTCATCCTGTCGGTGCTGAGCTGGCGGTGGATGTTCGGGCTCGTCCTGCCGATCGCCGTCGTCGCGATCCTGCTCGGCGCCGCGCGCCTGCCGAACGTCACCGAGCCGCGCTACGCGAAGGTCGACGTGGCGTCCGTGATCCTGTCCGCGCTCGGGTTCGGCGGCATCGTCTACGGCCTGTCCGGCTTGGGGGAGATCACCGACGGCGGCGTCGGCACCGCGACCTGGATCGCCCTGGGCGTCGGCGCCGTCACGCTCGTGCTGTTCGTGCTGCGGCAGCGCTCGCTCGCCAAGGTCGACGACGCGCTGCTCGACCTGCGCGTCTTCTCCTCGCGCACGTTCGCGGTGTCCGTGGCGCTGCTCGCGGGTCTCATGGTGTCGCTGTTCGGCGTCATCATCCTGCTCCCCATCTACGCGCAGACCGTCCTCGGGCTCACGACGCTCCAGACGGGCCTGCTGCTCCTGCCAGGCGGCCTGCTCATGGGTCTGCTCGCGCCCGGCGTCGGACGTGCCTACGACCGTGTCGGTCCGCGTCCGCTGCTCATCCCCGGTGCCGTCGCGCTGTCCGCCGCGCTGTGGGGCTTCACGCTCCTGCAGCCCGACTCCTCGCCGTGGATGCTGCTCGCCGGGCACCTCACGATGTCCGCCGGGCTCGCGCTCATGTTCACGCCGCTGTTCACCTCGGCCCTCGGGTCGCTGCCCGCCGAGCGGTACTCGCACGGGTCCGCGGTCGTCGGGACGCTCCAGCAGGTGGCCGGTGCCGCGGGCACCGCGCTGTTCGTCACCGTCCTCACCGCGCAGTCCATCGCGCTCGCGGACGAGGGCGCCTCGGCGACCGCCGCGACCGCCGGCGGCATCCACCTCGCGTTCCTCGTCGGGGCCGTGCTGTCGCTCGCGACGCTGCCCGTCGTGCTCGCCGTCCCCGCCAAGCCGGTCGTCGCGCCGCACGGCGGCGGGCACTGATGACCGGGGTGCCCGAGGGCTGGATCGAGCACCGGCGCGCGGGCGACCGCGAGCTGCTCGGCTGGGTCCGGGTCGACGGCGACGGGTTCGTCGCCGTCGACCGGATCGGCCGGGAGCTCACCGGGGTCGTCGACTGGCACGAGGCCGAGGAGGCGCTCGACGAGCACGGGCTGCACTGGCTCGCCGACCTCTGGCAGCTCACGCTCGACGACGGCCTCGTCGTGCGGGTGCGGATCGCGGAGGTCGCGACCGACCGCGTCGTCGTCGCGACCGACGACTTCGGGAACGTCGACGCGGTCGTCATGCGGCACGTCCTGCCGTTCCCTGCACCCGCGACGTTGCGCCCGTTCGAGGGCGACCGGCACGTGCTCGACGGGGCCGGCCCGACGGGCTGACGGCCGCCGTCGGGCGGCCGTCAGCCTCGCGCCGGGGCGTGCGCGGCGTCGCTAGCGCGCCGCGCGGTCGAGGATCAGCCGCTGCAGGCCCTCGTGGTCGGTGCGCTGCTCGGCGTACACGGGCAGCGCGTAGGTGACACGGAACAGCTCCCCGACGTAGCGCCGGATCCCGAGCGTGTAGCGGTCGTCGCCCGCCCGCAGGCGCGCGGCCACGTCCGGGTGGGCCGCGAGAGCGGCGTCGACCAGCACCGTCAGCCGCTCCGGGTCCGGCACGTGCTGCAGCTCCGCGACTAGCCGCACCGCGTCCGGGCCGAACGCCCAGAACTGCGACCACGGCACGGTCGCGACGACCACGGCCTCGCGCGGCTCGTCCGGCCAGACCTGCACCATGTACCGCTCCAGCGGCTCGTCGTCCCAGGAGCCGTCGCGGAACTGGCGGGAGCCCTCCTGCCCGCCCTCGACCACGTACCGCAGGCGGTACGTCGCCGCGTCCTCGACCGGCACGTCGACGACCTCGCCCTCGCCCGCCCAGCCCGTCATCCGGGCGCCCGGGCCGAGCCGGACGCTCGCTTCGTGGACCGTGTCCCAGGCCGGGTCGAGCGGCACCGGCCCGTCGTGCACCTGGACCTCGAACGGGAGGGTGCCGTGCTGGCGGGCCGTCGTCAGGACGAGGTGGTCCCACGCGGTCATGAGCGCGGGCCACTCCCCGAGCACGCCCAGGTCCTCGGCGGTCGCGTCGCCACCGTCGCCGAGGTGCAGCTCGACCTGTGAGTAGTCGGCGGAGAGGGACCCCGAGCGCGTGATCACGCGCGGAGCCTACGGCGGGCGCGCGGCGACGGTGGCGACGCGCGGTGCGTCAGCGCGTCCCCCGCCGCCACTGCGCGGGCGTGACGCCGTGCTGCTCGCGGAAGCGTCGCACCAGGTAGGCGGCGTCCCGGTGCCCCGTACGCTCCGCGACCACCGCGACCGGCAGGTCCGTCTCGGCCAGCAGCCGGCGCGCCTCGATCATCCGGCGCTCGGTCAGCCACTCCAGCACGGTGCGTCCGGTCCGCTCGCGCACCGCCGTCGTGAGGTGGCCCGGCGTGTACCCCAGCGCCCGGGCGACGTCCCGCGTCGAGACGGGTCGGGCGTACAGCTCCTCGACGGCCGCGAGGACGGCCGTCACGAGCGGGTCGCCGCCGCGCGCCGTCGCCACGTCCTCGGCGCGACCGGGCACGGATCCAGGAGCCTCGTCCGGTCGCAGGGGGTGCGGGGCGAGGCGCGCGACCGAGACGAGGAGCAGCGTGAGGGCGGCCGTGGCCGCCTCGCGCGTCCCCGGCCGGGTCGGCGGGTGGCCGTGCGCGGGTGCCTCCGCGGCCAGCACGGGCAGCAGCGCGGCCCACGACGCGCGCTCGTCCTCGGGCAGGTGCAGCGTCGGCTGGCCGTCGCCGACCGCCGCGAAGGCGGAGAGCAGCGGGTGGTGCCGCCAGGCGAGCGGTGCAGTCGTGGCGCCCGGGACCGCGTCGGCCGTGAAGAACACGACCCACGCGCGGGTGCCGGGGTCGTCCGACGACGCGCCCGCGACGACCTGGCCCGGCGCGAGCAGGCACACGTCGCCTTCGGCCAGGCGAACCGTCCGCCCGTCGACCGTGACCTCCCCGGACCCGCGCTCGACGTGCACGAGCAGCAGGAAGTCGTGCGCGTGCGGGCCGCCCGTCGGCAGCGCGGCTCCCGCCATCTCCGGGCCGGTGAACGACTCGGCGCCGACGGGCGCGCGCCCGGGCCGCCGGTCGTAGCCGACGACCGGCGCACCGTCCGCCCGCCGACGCCGCACCCGCAGGGACGCCGGCGGAGTCAGGCCCGTGCCCGTGCCCGAGGAACGTCGCATCATCGCCGACCATCCGTCCTGGTCCTGCCCCGCCCCCGGCCGGACGCTCGAGGGGACCCCGGCGACGTCCTACCACGCCGCCCCCGACCACGAACAGGTGATGCCGATGTCCCCCCACCCCGCCGTCGTGCTCGTCGACGACCTGCCCACGGGCGCCGACGCCCCCTACCTGCCGCCCGCCGGCAAGGCGGCGTACCTGCCGTTCTACGACCTGCTCAGCCGCGTCACGGGCGTGCGGCGCCGCCACGCGCGGCTCGTCGCCCTCGCCGAGGTCCGGCCCGGCGACCGCGTGCTCGACCTCGGGTGCGGGACCGGCGCGGTCGCGGTCCGCGTGGCACGGACGGTGCCCGGCGCGCACGTCACCGGCCTCGACCCCGACCTCCCCGCGCTGCGCCGCGCCGCGCGCGCCGCCCGACGCGCACGCGTCCCGCTCACGCTCGTGCGCGGCTACGGCCAGTCGCTGCCGCTGCCGGACGCGAGCGTCGACCGCGTCGTCTCGTCGCTCGCGCTGCACCACGTCCCGGCCGACGCGCGCGCCGCGACCGCCGCGGAGATCGCCCGCGTCCTGCGCCCGGGCGGGACGGTCACCGTGCTGGACTTCGGCGCGCACGACCACGGCGGACCGGCCCGGCGCGGGCACCTGCACCGCCGCGGCGACGTCGCCGACCGGCTGCGGGACAACCTCGACGACGGCATCGCGCGGCTGCTGGCCGGCGCGGGCCTGGTCGATGCGCGCGAGGTGGCGTCCGACCGCATCGCCGGCCTCCCGCTCACGTTCGTGCAGGCCGCTCGATCGTCGTCCGGACCGCGGTGACCGTCGGGCGCCGCGGCACGGAGGAGAAGCCGAACGCGACCGGCGGGACGACGGGCTCGAGCGGGCCGCACCCGTGCCCGTCCCACGTGACGCGCGCCCCCGTGACGCGGTGCTGGTCCGTCGCCGAGTACCACTCGCGGCGCCCGCCGCCCGCGCTGCCCCGGGTCCGCACGCCCGGCAGGAACGCGCGCGCGACCGGGTCGGCCAGCGTCGCGAACACCCGCGAGCGCGTGAGCGGGCCGGGGACGAGGCCGAGCAGCGCGCCCAGCGGCGTGCGGGCGCCGACGGTCACGTCGGCCGTCAGGGGGCCGGCGTCCACCGTCCACCGTCGGGACGTCGCGTCGCACGCGACGCGGACCGGCGCGAGCACGACCTCGTCGAACACGTAGGTCGCCGCGATCTCGTCCGCGACCGCGCGCGTCGGGGCGACGAGGGTGCGGTGGCCGTCGGCGTCCTGCGTCATGACGTCCGCGAACGGCGGCCACGGCGAGCGGAGCCACCGGCCCACGACGACCCGGCGGCCGTCCTGCGTCGCGAGCCCGAGGATGTGGCCGTCGTAGCGGTCGAGCACCCGACCAGTGTGGGCCCGGCGACGGACGACCGCACCGGGGCGGCCGGCGACCTCGCGCGGGGCGGCGTGCGGGAGGATCGAGGGGTGACCGACGACCACGTGACGGCGCTCCAGGACCTGACGCTCGCGGACCTCACGCCCGAGGAGGTCCGCGAGGTGTACGACCGGCTGCTCGCGCCGACGTTCCGCCCCGAGGAGCTCATGACGCTCGACGAGGTGCGCGCGGCGTTCACCGGTCCCCAGGCGCAGCCGTCCGTGGTGGTGCTGCAGGGCGGCCGGCCCGTCGCGCTCATGCTCGGCGGCTGGTACGCGGACCGGCGCGCGCTGCTGCTCACGTACCTCGCCGTGGACCCGTCCACGCGGGGGCTCGGTCTCGGCGCGCGCCTCGTCGGGGAGGTGCTGCCGCGCTGGGCCGCCGCGTCGCCGGGGGCGCTCGTGCTCGCCGAGGTCGACGACCCGCGCGCGTGGCCGGCCGACGCGACGCAGGGCGACCCGGTCGCGCGCCTGCGGTTCTACGGGCGGCACGGTGCACGGCTGGTCCCGCTGCCCTACGTGCAGCCGTCGCTGAGCCCGGGGGCGCCGCGCGTCGAGGGGATGCTGCTGCTGCGCCTCGACGCGACGCCGGGCGTGCCGGGAGCCGTGCTGGGGGCGTTCCTCGCGGACTACGTCACGGCCCACGAGGGGCCCGCGGGGCTGGAGGACCCGGTGGTGGCGGGGCTCGTCGCGCAGGCGGCCGCGCTCGACCTCGACGACCTGTGGCCCGTCGACCGGTGGGAGGACGTCGTCCGCCCGTCGCGCTGACCGCGAGGCCGCGCACGTCCGGCGCGTCCCCGTCGGACCGCGCGACCCGTGCCGCGGGGTGCGGGCCGCCCGTCGGCCGCCCGCACCCCGCGGTGCTCATCGGGTCAGAGGTACCACTGCTGGTTGGCCTGGGTGTTGCAGTCCCAGATCTGGACGCGCTGGCCGTCGTGGACGGGCAGGCCGCCCACGCCGTCGAGGCACCGGCCGGACTGCGGGTTCTTCAGCGCCCGCGTCCCGGAGTCGTACGTCCAGCGCTGCGCGCCGGTGCCGTTGCAGGTCCACAGCTGCACGACGGTGCCGTTCGTCTTCCCGCTGTTGCTCACGTCGAGGCACTTGCCGAGCGCACGGATCGTGCCGTCCGAGCCCCGCGTCCACTGCTGGGCGGCGTTGCCGTTGCAGTTCACGACCTGGATCGGGTTGCCGTCGTGGGTCTGCGCCCACGGCACGTCGAGGCACAGGCTGTTCGCGAGCTTGACGGTCCCGGTGCCGGTCGGCAGGCCCCCGCCACCCCCTCCGCCGCCCGACCCGTTGTCGTAGACACGGACGTAGTCGACCTTCATCTGCTGAGGGAGCTGGGTCGTGGCGTCGGGGTAGCCGGGCCACTGGCCGCCGACCGCGACGTTGAGGATGAGGAAGTACGGCTTGTCGAACACCCACGGGTTGCTGCCGACCCGCGAGGTCGTGACCTGGTGGTAGACGTTGCCGTCGACGGACCAGGTGATCGACCCGGGCTTCCAGTCGACGGCGTAGGTGTGGAAGGTGTCGGCGAACGACCAGCCCTGCGGGTGCTGGTACATCCCGGAGATGCCGCTGCCGCCGGAGTAGCCGGGCCCGTGCACGGTGCCGTAGATGCGGTGGGGCTCCTTGCCGACGTTCTCCATGACGTCGATCTCCCCGGAGGACGGCCACGACGTCTGCGGGAAGTCGGCGCCGAGCATCCAGAACGCGGGCCAGATGCCCTGTCCGCGCGGGATCTGGATGCGGGCCTCGACGCGGCCGTACTTCAGCTCGACCTTGTCGTTGCTCTGCAGACGGGCGGACGTGTACGAGCCGTCGGCCTCGCGACGCGCCGTGATGACGAGGTTGCCCTGGCCGTCGAGCGCGGAGTTGCTGCGGGACGTGGTGTAGCTCTGCAGCTCGGCGTTGCCCCAGCCGCCTGCACCGGTGTCGTAGCTCCAGACGCTGCTGTCGGGCGCGCTCCCGGACGCGCCGTCGAACTCCTGCGCCCAGACGATGTCACCCACGGCGGCCTCCGCGGGGGCCGCGGGCGACGAGGCGACGAGTCCGGCCGCGACGAGCGTCGCGGCGCCGAGCGCGGCGGCCGCTGCGCGTCGGCGTCGTGCGGGGATGGGGGTCGCAGTGCGTAGGCGTGCGTGCATCGTGCCTCCTGAGAACCGGTCGGCGAGCGGACGGGCCGGAGTCGGCGTCACCCGCTGACACGTGTCACGTCCTTGCGCACGCGGGGGCGACCTGTCCGTCCGGCGCAGACCGTAACGGCAATGCTGACTGACCGGCAAGTAATCGTTGACAGGTCAACCACCCGCGTCCCCGCGACCGCCGGCACCCGTCGGGTCCGCAGCCGCTCCCGCCTGCGCCGTCGGGGCCGCTCCCCCACCGCCCGCGAGCGCCTGCGCCGCCCGGCGCAGCAGGTGCTCGCGGACCGGCACGTCGTCCGCGAGCTCTGCCGCCCGCGCGAACGCCACGGCCGCCTCGTCGTCACGACCCGCACGCGCCAGCAGGTCCGCGCGCGCCGCCCACCAGGGCTGGAACGCCGGCACCGGCGCGGGCGGCAGCGCCGCGAGCCCCACCTCGGCCCCGTCGAGCCGCCCCACCACCGCGGCGAGGGCGACGCGCGACCCCAGGCTCGGGGCCACGGCGTCGAGCGCGACGTACAGCGTGCGCAGCGCCGCCCAGTCGGTGCGGCCCGTGCGCCGCCGGTCCGCGTGCACCGCCTGGATCGCGGCCTCGAGCCGGAACCGTCCCGGCGGCCCCGGACGCTCGGCACGCCGCAGGAACGCCTCTCCGTCGGCCAGCAGCCGCTCGTCCCAGTCGGCCGGGTCCTGCTCGTCGAGCGGCACGAACGGCCCCGGCCGCCGCCGCGCGAGCGACAGCGTGACGAGCGACGCGAGCGCCCACGCCTCCGCCTCGTCCTGCAGCAGCGTCGCGAGCGTCACGGCCAGGTGCTGCGCCTCCCCCGCCAGGTCGGCGCCGCCCTCGCGCCACGTGATCGCCGCGCACCCGTACACCGCCTCCAGCACGGGCGGCAGACGCTCCGCCATCGCGGCACGGTCCGGCACGACGAACGGGATCCGCGCCGCCGCGATGCGCCGCTTGGCCCGCACCAGCCGCTGCTGCATCGTCCCGGGCGCCACCGCGAACACCCGCGCCACGCGGGCCGAGTCGAGACCGAGCACCGTCTGCAGCATGAGCGGCGTGCGGACGTCCGCCGCGACCGCCGGGTGCGCGCACACGAACAGCAGCGCGAGGCGGCGGTCCGGGATCGCGAGCGGGTCGACGTCCGCGAACGGGTCCACGGCGAAGGCGTCCCGCGTGCCGGCCCCGGCGCGGTCCCACGGCCCCGCGCCGCCGAGCGGGGAGTCCTCCGGCAGCGGGACCGAGCGGCGGTGCGCCGCCGACCGCCACACGTCGCGGACCCGGTTGCGCGCCACCGTCAGGAGCCACGCATCGGGGTTCGCCGGCACGCCCGCGCCCGGCCAACGGCGCAGCGCCTGCTCGAACGCGTCCGCGAGCGCGTCCTCCGCGAGCGCCACGTCGCCGCACCGGGCCGCCAGCAGCGCCAGCAGCCGGCCGTACGAGTCGCGGGCGGCATGCTCGGCCGCCGCCCGCGCCCGCTCGGTCACGCGTTCGGCGTCCAGACGCCGTCGACGGTGAACATCGCGCCCGGCCGCACCTCGACCGGGCCCCACTCCACCGACGGCGCCTGCCGCGCCCACGCGAGCGCCGCGTCCAGGTCGGGCACGTCGACGACGAACGTGCCGCCGAGCTGCTCCTTCGTGTCGGCGAACGGACCGTCCTGCACCTGCAGGGTGCCGTCGACCGTGCGCAGGGTCGTCGTGCTCGTCGAGGGCTGCAGAACCTCCGCGCCGACGAGCACGCCCGCCGCCTGGAGCGTCGCCGCGTACGCCGTGAACGCGCGCTCGCCCTCCGCCCAGCCCTCGTCGCCGAGGGTCTCGGGGCTCATCTCCGGGTAGTGCAGCAGGATCGTGTACCGCATGGCGACCTCCGGTGTCGTCGTGGGACCAGGGTGCACCCGGGTGCCGGGTGCCGCCGGGGCGGGCGCCCCGGCACCGTGATGACGATCCTGCGCACCGGCGACAGACACGCGGCGCGGCCGCTCCGAGGTCAGCGGGCGCGGCTCAGGGACACGACGGCCCACGGCGGCAGCTCGAGGTCGATCTCGAGCACGCCGTCGTCGGACACCGTCAGCTCCCGACGCAGGAGGTCGTCGGCGGTCGCGCGCAGCCGTGCCTCCTGGTCGCGCGTGAGGTCGAGCGGCTCGCCCATCCGGTACCACGCCTCGGCGACGTCGCCGTGGTCCCAGTCGAGCTCTCGAGCCGGTACGTCGCGCCCGGGACGTCCGTCGGGGGTCTGCAGTCTCGCCATGGCACAGCCGCGTGGCACCCACGGCGGACGCGCACCCGGACGCGCCGCCCTCGTGCGACCGCCGGGCGGCCGCGCCGCGGGACGTTCGGACCTGCCGGGCACCGTCGGGTGCGCGGAGACTGCCACGGTGAAGGAACGGCTGACGGTGTTCGACCGCGCGGAGCTCGCGACCGACGTCGGCCCGAACCCGCGGCACATCACCGTGCTGCTGGAGCTCGGCGGTCCGGCGCCGGACGTCGACGACGTGCGCCGCCGCATGCTCGCGGCCGTCGCGCAGCAGCCGCGGCTCACGGCCCGGGTGCGGGCGCGGACCGGCACGCTGCGGCGGCGCGTGTGGGAGACCGGCGCGGTCGACGTCGACCGGCACGTCGTCGCGCAGCACGCACCCGGCGCCGACCCCGTCGCGCTCGCCGTCGCGGACCTGGGCACCGCGATGCCGCCCGACCGCCCGCCCTGGCGGCTCACCGTCGTCGACCTCGCCGCGGAGCGGTCCGCCCTCGTCTGGACGAGCCACCACCTGCTCGGCAACGGGCCCAGCCTGCTGACCCTGCTCGTCGCGGCACTCTCCGACGCCCCGCCGGACGCGCCGTGGCGCGCCCCCGGCCGACGCCCCCGGCCCGTCACCGGTGCCGACGGGCGCGGCCGACCCGGCCGGGCCGGCCGCAGCCCCCTGCTGCGGGAGGTGACCGGCGGCATCGCGGCCGCACCCGTCAGCGTCGACGCGGCCGCCGTGCGCGCCGGCGCCCGCACCTGCGGGGCGACCGTGAACGACGCGCTGCTCTGGGCGTGGGCCCGGGCCTACCGGCGTGCCGACCTCGCGCGCGGCGGACCCGGCGAGCGCGTCGTGCTGTCCGTCCCCGTCACCGTGCCCGGGTCGCGGTTCGGCAACCACGTCGGCACGCTGCGCGTCGCGGTGCCCGCGCTCGACGAGCCCGGCGGCGCGACCGCGCTCGACGACGACGCCGCCGCCGGCCTCGCCGCGCTCGCGGCCCGCACCCGGCACGCCAAGCGTCGCGTCCGGCCCTGGGCGTGGCCGCTCGCCCCCCTCGGCGTCCTGGCCCTGCGCCGGCTCGGCGTCCTGCCGTCGATCCTGCGCCGGCAGCGGCTCATCAGCACCGTCGTCACGCACGCCCCCGGGCCGCCCGCACCCGTGCGCTTCCTGGGGCTGCCGCTCGTCGCGACCGTCCCGCTCGTGCCCGTCGTCGGGAACGTGACGACGTGCGCCGTGGCGCTGTCCGTCGACGGCCGCCTCGACGTGGCCGTCGTCTGCTCGCCGGAGTCCGCCGACCTCGTCGACGCGCTCGCCCGCGACCTGCGGGCCGGCCTCGACGACGTCGCCGCGCTCGCCCGGCGCCTACCGTGAGGACATGGCCCGCACCGTCGCCTCCACCCGCACCGTCGACCTGACCGAGCTGCTCGACTTCGTCCGGCCCCGGCACCATTTCCTGCTCGTCACGCTGCGCCGCGACGGCAGGCCGCAGGTGTCGCCCGTGACCGGCGGCGTCGACGAGCACGGCCGGCTCGTCGTCTCGACCTACCCCGGCCGCGCCAAGGCGGTGAACGCCGAGCGCGACCCGCGCGTCACCGTCTGCGTCCTGTCCGACGACTTCGGCGGTGCGTGGGTGCAGGTCGACGGCGACGCCGAGGTGCTGCACATGCCCGACGCCGAGGACGCGCTCGTCGACTACTACCGCTGCATCGCCGCCGAGCACCCCGACTGGGACGAGTACCGCGCGGCGATGCGCCTGCAGGACAAGTCCCTGATCCGCGTCACCCCGACCCGTTGGGGCCCGATCGCCACCGGCGGGTTCCCGGCCGACGTCGCCGCCCGCCTCGACGCCCAGGACGCGTGACGAGTCCGGACCCGCCCGCGGCAGGTCCGCGGCCGCCCGACGACGACCGGACGAGGAGGTGACGTGCTGATCTTCGCCGACGACCTGCGGGACGCGGCAACGGCGGTCGTGGCCGCCGAGCGTGCGCGGCTCCGCGCCCGGGGCGTGCCCGGCGAGCTGCTGTGGGTGGGCGGGTCGAGCGTCCCCGGCGCCCTGACCCGCGGTGACGTGGACCTGCACCTGCGCGTGCCGCCCGGCGACTTCGTGCAGGTCGTCGAGACGCTGCGGCGCGACCACGTCGTGGTGCACCCCGAGATCTGGTGCGACACCCTCGCGACCTTCGCCGTCGACGCTCCCCTGCCCACGGGCCTCGCGGTCACGCCTGTCGGCTCCGAGCACGACGTGCGCTTCACCCGCACCTGGGAGCTCCTGCGCGCCGACCCGGCGCTCCTCGCGGCCTACAACCGCGTCAAGACGGAGGCGGAGACGACCGCGCCGGACCAGTACGAGTCCCGCAAGTCCGCCTTCTTCGACACCCTCCTCGACGGCGACGCCCCCTGACGGCCCCCTCGTCCCTCCCGGCGCCCGGCGAGGCCCCACCCCCGCCCCTCCCGGCCCGACCTCCGCCCCCTGACCTCCGCCCCCCTGATCCCACCCCGCCGCGCCCTCTCCTCTCTCGTCCCTCTCCGCCCCCACCCTCCCGCCGCCCGCCGCGAGTTCGTCTGGCCCGGTCGAGTTCGTCAGCTCGACCTGACGAACTCGCCTGGAGCTGACGAACTCGCCCGATGACGGCGGGTGGGGGCGGTGGTCAGGCCAGGGTGCGGGTGCCGAGCCAGGGTTCCAGGACGTCCTCACGGCCCAGCCAGGGCCTCAGGCCCGCGCGGTGCTCCGTGTCGGTCATGAGGACGTCGGAGAACGCGTCGACGAGGTCGCCGGCCCAGTCACCGACGCCCGTGAAGACCAGGCGCGTGTCGGGCTCCCGTCGCCCCCACGTGCCGAGCTCGCCGACGGACAGCTGGCCGCCCGCGCCGTCCCACACGCACACGGAGTCGGGCCGGCTCGGGACCCAGAACCGCCCGCGGCTGCGCGCCGCGACGTCACCGAGCCGCTCGACGTGGGCGACGAGCCGCTCGGGGTGCAGGGGGCGGCCGGAGTGCAGGTCGAGGGTCCAGACGCCGTGCGCGGTCGGCGCGCCGGCGGCGGGGGTGACGTGCAGGGGGTCGGCGCGACGGTCGGCGCGCTGGACGTCGTGCACGTGCCGCAGCAGGTCGCGCGGGTCGCCGTGGAGGCGGTCGACGCGTCGGGCGTCGGGGGCGCGCAGGTGGTCGAGCAGGTCGGAGGCGACGGGGTGCGCGGTGCGGTCGCCGCCGACGAGGAGCGTGTCGACGTGCTGGACCTGTGCGGCGATGGCCTCCCCGACGGAGCGCCGGTCGTCCTGCGTGAGTGCGAGCCCTCGCTCGGCGAGCAGGTCGTCGCCGAGCAGGTCGTCCTCGAACGCGTCGAGGTCGAGCGCGGCGACGACGTTCGCGACGCGCACGCCGCGCAGCGCGCCGCCGCGGCGGGTGCTCCACGCGAGGGCACGCGAGACGGGCAGCGACTCGGCGCCGACGGGCAGGGCGAGCGCGACGGCGTCCCAGCGGGGGTCGCGGGCGAGCCGTGCGAGGTGCGGGACGGCGTCCTCGCGCACGGCGCAGCTGAGGCAGGCGTGCTCGAGCGGGATCTCGACGTCCTCCAAGACCCCGTCCCCGCTGACGACGACGCGGCGGATCCGGCCGCCGTCCTCGTCGTCGAGGATGTCGTGCCGCAGCACGACGAGGCGCGGGTGGTCGGTGACGAGTCCGAAGACCGTCGCGTCGCGCACGACGGGGTCGACGGTCGCGAGGACGACGAGCGGCGTGGGTGCGGTCATGCGGCACACCGTACACGGTTGACGGGAATGATTCTCACTATCTACGGTGTCCGCCATGTCCGCTCGCTGCCAGGTGCTCGGCACCGTCCCCGGGTTCGGCCACGCCGTCTCCCACTCCCACCGGCGCACCAAGCGCCGCTGGAACCCCAACGTCCAGCGCCGCACCTTCTTCGTGCCGTCGCTCCGCCGCCGCGTGACCTTCACCGTGTCCGCGCGCGGCATCACGACGATCGACCGCCTCGGCATCGACGTCGTCGTCGCCCGCATGCTCGCCCGCGGGGAGCGGCTGCGATGAGCGGCGCGCGCCGGGCCGACCTGCGGCCCGTCATCAAGCTCCGGTCCACCGCGGGCACGGGCTTCACCTACGTGACCCGCAAGAACCGCCGCAACGACCCCGAGCGGCTCGTGCTGCGCAAGTTCGACCCCGTCGTGCGTCGGCACGTCGACTTCCGCGAGGAGCGCTGATGGCCAGGTCCAGCAAGATCGCCCGCGACGCCCAGCGACGCGAGGTCGTCGCCCGGTACGAGGCTCGCCGCGCCGCTCTCAAGGCCGCGTCGGTCGCCGCGCACGCCACGCCTGACGAGCGCGCCGCCGCCATGGCCGCACTGCACGCCCTGCCCCGCGACGCCTCGCCCACCCGCCTGCGCAACCGCGACGCCGTCGACGGCCGCCCCCGTGCCTACCTCCGGACGTTCGGGCTGTCACGCATCCGGCTGCGGGAGATGGCGCACCGCGGCGAGCTGCCCGGCGTCACGACGTCCAGCTGGTGACGGCCCGGCGCCGCACCCGACGAGAGGAGCACCACCCGTGAAGCAGGGCATCCACCCCGACTACCACCCGGTCGTCTTCCGCGACGCGTCCGCCGACGTCGCGTTCCTCACGCGGTCGACGGCGACGTCGGCGACGACGGTCGAGTGGACCGACGGGAACACCTACCCGGTCGTCGACGTGGAGATCTCGTCGGCGAGCCACCCCTTCTTCACCGGCACCGCGCGCGTCGTGGACACCGCGGGCCGCGTCGAGAAGTTCCGCCGCCGCTACGGCCGGCCCGCCGCCACGTCCCCCGAGGAGCTCCGATGAAGGTCCGCGCGTCGCTCGCGTCGCTGAAGAAGAAGGACGGGTCGATCGTCGTGCGCCGGCACGGCAAGACCTTCGTCATCAACAAGCGGAACCCGCGCTGGAAGGCGCGGCAGGGCTGATGGCGGTCCCGAAGCGCAGGCTCAGCCGCGCCCGCACCCGGACCCGCCGGTCGCAGTGGAAGGCCGCGACGCCCGATCTCGTGCCGGTCACCGTCGAGGGGCGAACCGTCCAGGTCCCCCGCCGTCTCGTCCGGGCCGTGCAGCGGGGGCTGCTGCGGCTGGACGTGTAGGCGGGAAGGACGACGCCCGGCACCCCACGCTCTGGGGGTGCCGGGCGTCGTGCCGTCAGGGCGAGGCGCTCAGTCGCAGGCGCAGCGCTCGCCCGCGGGGACGGGACGCTGCTCGGCGTCCACGGCCACGGGCTCCGAGCCGTCGGGGGCCGGGCGCGGCGCCGGCACCGCGTCGACGTCCGCGACCACCGACTCCATGACCGCCGACCCCTCGGCCGGCCCCTCGGACACGAGAGTCGTCGGGGCGTCGCCGACGCCGGTGACGGGCTGCAGCGCGAGGCGCCGGTGCGCCGCGAGGTACGCAGGCACGAGCAGCGCGATCGCCCCGATCCAGGCGAGCGGGTTGCCCCACACGACGCCGTCGTAGCCGTAGGAGGCCCCCAGCACGACGGCCGCGCCGACGCGGCAGACGAGCTCGATCACGCCGGTCATCGTCGGGACGACGGTCTGGCCGAGGCCCTGCAGCGCGCCGCGCAGGATGAACAGCACGCCGAGCACGGTGTAGAGCACGCCGTTGACGAGCAGCAGGTGCGCGGCCATGTCGACGACCTGCTGTTCCCCCTCGCCGACGAACAGCGCGACGATCGGACCGCCCGCGGCGACGAGGACGACGCCGAGGACGAGCGACCCTGCGATCGCCATCCAGCAGCCCTGGATCACCCCGCGGCGGATGCGGTCGGGACGGCCCCCGCCGAGGTTCTGGGCGACGAACATCGACACCGCGAGGCCGAGCGACGCGAGCAGCGCGACCGCGAGACCGTCGACGCGGGCGCCCGTGGTGTAGGCGGCGACGGCGTCGGAGCCGAGCTCGTTGAGCCGGACCTGCACGGCGAGCGTGCCGATCGCGATGATCGACGCCTGGAAGCCCATCGGGAGACCGAGCCGCAGGTGCAGCGCGAGCTCGTCGCGCGTGACACGCCAGTCCTCGCGGTGCACGTGCAGGACGGGCACGCGGCGCCGCACGTAGTCGAGGCACAGCGCGACGGACACGCCCTGCGAGACGACGGTCGACGCGGCCGCGCCCCCGACGCCCCAGCCGAGCCACGCGACGGCGGCGACGACGAGCACGATGTTGAGCACGCAGCTCACGGTGAGGAAGACCAGCGGCGTGCGGGAGTCGCCGATCGCGCGGATGACGGCCGACAGGAAGTTGAAGAACATCATCGTGCTGGCGCCGAGGAAGCTGATCACGGCGAACGTCGTCGCCTGCGGCAGCAGCTCCTCGGGCGTCTGCAGCAGACGCAGCGCGGGCCCGGCGAGCAGCGGCGCGACGACCGTCAGCACGAGGCTGGTCGCCGCGGACAGCACGGCGCCGGCCGCGACCGATCGGCGGACCGCGCGGTGGTCGCCCGCGCCGAACGCCTGCGCGGTCGGGATGGCGAAGCCGTTCGTCATGCCCCAGGCGAAGCCGAGCAGGAGGAACAGCAGGGAGCCGGTGGCACCGACGGCCGCGAGGGCGTCGACGCCGAGGACGCGGCCGACGACCATCGCGTCGGCGGCCTGGTAGAGCTGCTGGACGACGTTGCCGACGAGCAGGGGGACGGCGAAGAGGAGGATGACGCGCCAGGGGCGACCGGCGGTGAGGACCTTGGGCACAGCGATCTCCGGGAACGGAGTGGGCGGGAATGGGACGTCCGCGGTGGTCGGGGTGGTGCCGGTCGCGTCGCCCTCTGATCGTATCGATACGATCGACCCTGCACGAAACGATTTGAGCGCATCGGGATGCGCTTGCCGTCACACTTCACCCGCCGGGCCGACGGGCTACGGTGTCGGGCGATGATCGCCACCCTCCTCGTCGAGCACGCCTGGGCCGTGCCGCTGGCCGCGCTGCTCGTGGTCGTCGGCTGCCTCGTGCTCGGCGGGCTCCTGCTGCGGGCGGGTGAGCGAGGACGCCGCCTCCTGCGCGCCGTGGCCGTGGTCGCCGCCCTGCCCGTCCCCCTGCTCACGCTCCTGCCCGACGACGCCCGCGCGCAGTCGTTCTGCGCCGTCCAGCTCGCGTGGCCGTCGCTCGGGGGCGTCGAGACGCTCGCCAACATCACCCTGCTGCTGCCCGCGGCGTACGTCGTGACGCTGCTCGTGGGCCGGCCGGTGCTCGTCGCGCTCGGCGCGTCGGCGGTCTCCGTCGTGATCGAGCTGGTCCAGGCCCTGGCGCCCACGCTCGGACGCGCGTGCGACACGACGGACTGGGAGATGAACACGATCGGCGCGGTGCTGGGCGCCATCCTGGCCGCGGCGACGCTCGCGGCGGTGCGTCGACGCCCGCGCGCACGTCGGACGGGCGAGGTCGTGGGCGCGGACGCGTCGCCGTCCTAGTCTGGGCGGGAGACCGCGCCGGACGACGAGGAGCACCCGTGACGGACACCGCGACGACGACGGTGGAGGAGGTCCGGGCGCGCCTCGCCGCGCTCGAGGACCCGAAGATCCGGGCGGTGAACGAGCGCCACGGCGACGACCACGGCGTCAACCTGACGAAGCTGCGCGCCGTCGCGAAGGAGCTGCGCACGCAGCACGACCTCGCGGTCCGGCTGTGGGCGACGGGCGACACGGCGGCGCGGCTGGTCGCGCTCCTGGTCTGCCGCCCGAAGGCGTTCTCCGCGGCCGAACTCGACACGATGCTCCGTGAGGCCCGCGTGCCGAAGGTGCACGACTGGCTCGTCTCCTACGTCGTCAAGAAGAGCCCGCACGTCGAGGACCTGCGCGTCGCGTGGTTCGACGACCCGGACCCCGTGGTCGCGAGCGCGGGGTGGGCGCTCACGAGCGCGCGCGTCGCGAAGACCCCGGAGGGCCTGGACCTCGACGCGCTGCTGGACCGTGTCGAGGCCGAGATGAAGGACGCCCCCGACCGGCTGCAGTGGGCGATGAACGAGTGCCTCGCGACGATCGGCATCCACCACCCGGCGCACCGGGCTCGCGCCGTCGCGATCGGTGAGCGCCTCGAGGTGCTCAAGGACTACCCGACGCCGCCGGGCTGCACGTCGCCGTTCGCGCCGGTGTGGATCGCGGAGATGGTGCGCCGCCAGGGCTGACCATCGGTGCCGGTTCCGGGCGCTCCGCCGCACGCCGGCTCGCTCCGGTGCGGCTGCCGTCGGCACCACCGGCCGCTCACGTCCCGGGGACGACTCCCGCCACGAGGTCCCGCACCGCGGCGGCGCAGCCCGGGTCCGTCGTCGGCAGCCCCGCCACGACGGCCGCCGCCCGCTCGTCCTGCCCGCCGTCGACGAGCGCGAAGACCGCGTCGGCCCAGCAGACCGTCCGCAGCGCGACCTCGTCGGGCACGCACGACCGCAGCGCGTCCGCGGCGTCGACGAACCCGTCGACCGCGGCGAGGTGCGCCCCGCGCCCGTACGCCGCGGACGCCTCGTCGAACCGGCGCACGGCGTCGTCGACGCACGACGGCAACGGCCGCGACGTCCGCGGGAGCGTCAGCGGGAGCAGCACGAGGCGTGGGGTCATCGTCGGTGCCCTCCCCCGTCGAACCAGGTGACGAGCGCGGGCGCGTTCGTCTGCAGGTACTGCCGGTCGTTGCGCCAGAACGAGTAGGCCTCGGCGAAGAACTCCTCGGGGTGGCCCGGCCAGTTCCGGCGCGCGTACTCGGTGAGCGGCGGGATGGAGTTCGCGTTCACGACGGCGACGAAGTCGTCGAGCCGCTGCGAGCGACCACCCCCGCCCGTGACGACGTCCTCGTCGGCGCGGCGGGCGTGCACGGTCGCGTTGGCCTGGGCCCGCGCGACGGCGGCCGTGAGCCAGTCGTCCTGCGCGGAGAGCAGGGCGGCGAAGTCGGTCAGGGCCGGATGACCCGCCGGCAGCGCTGCACGGGCGGCGTCGCGGCGCTGCACGGCGGTCCGTGCGGCGGCCTCGCGCGCGGCGTTGCGGTCAGGGTCGTCGTTCTGCGCGACGGCGTTGACGCGGGTGCTCGTCGTGCGGACGGTCGCGAGGAACGCACGCGCCTGGCCCTGCTGCGCGCGGGTCCAGCGGCGGGCCGCGGCGAAGGCGGCGGGGCCTGCGGCGTTGTGCCGCAGGACCGCCGCGTTGACGCGCGCGACCTCGGCGTTCATCGCACCCTGGGCCTGCAGCGTCGCGAACTGCGCGTCGCGCTGCGCCTTGGTCTCCACCGCGTGCCCGACCTCGTGGACGATGGTGTGCGCGCTCGCCGGGCCGCTGCGGGTCGCGTCGCCGATGAAGGACAGCCCGTCGCCCGCGAAGGCGCTGTCCGCGATGCTGAGCGACGCCGACCGGGTCGCGGTGGTGGCCCCGGCAGCGAGCGCGGCGCGGTGCGAGAACAGGCCCGCGAGCGGCTCGCCGGCGGCGTTGGTCAGGGTCCGCTCACGCACGAGGTCGACGCCCGCGAGCGCGGCCCGGTCGGCCGCGGGGACGGCGGCGATCGCGGCGTGCACCTTCGCGAGCTGCGGCAGCGTCCACGACGCGCTGCCGTCGCGCACGGACGCGAAGCCGAGCGCCAGCAGCGCGGCGTCGGCAGCGGCCCGGTCCGCGAACGCGGGCGCCACCGGGACGGGCCCGGCGGCGACGAGCGTCACCACGGCGTTGCCCTGCCCGTCGATCCGCACGGTCACGCGGCCGACGGGTGCCGGGCCGGGCGGACGCGTCGGCGCGGGCCCGATGCGCGTGACGATGTCCGCCTCGGTCCCCCACCGGGTCCGCTGGCCCATCTGCACGAGCACGTTCCACAGGTGCAGCTCCGCCTGGCTGCCCGGCGTGACGCCCTGGACGTGGACGGTCGGCCCGAGCTGCGGCGGCGTCGCTCCCTGCGCGGCCTGGACCGCGGCCCGCAGCGTCGCGAGCGTCGTCCCGCTCGACGGTGGCGTGATCGTGTACGCGCTCGTGTCGTACCGGAGCACCGCGCCCGGCGCGGGCCCGGTCGGACGCGGCGCGGCCTGGCCGCTGCTGCCGCCGACGTCGGTCGGGCCCTCGAGCGACGCCGACGTGCGGGGGCCGATCACCGCGTCGGGCGACAGCCCGTGGGTCCGCTGGTACTGCGTCGTCGCGGCCTGCGTGAGGGGCCCGAAGATCCCGTCCGTCACGAGCGGTGGCGCGGCGCCGTGCGCGTTGAGGCGGTCCTGCGCGTGGCGGACGTCCTCGCCCGTGTGCCCGCGCCGCAGCATCCGCACCGCGGGCGGGCCGACGACCTGCGCGGCGGCGGTGTCGACGGGAGCGCGCTGCACGGCCTTCGTCACGACCCGGTTGCCCGCGCTGCGCTGCACCTCCAGGAGGCGGTGCCGCGCGTCGGCAGCGGGAGGTGCGTCGGCGGCGTCGAGGACGTCGGTGCGGCGACGGGCCACGCGTGCGACGCGCACGACCTTCCTGGGCTCCACGTCCACCGCCGATCGCCCCGCCCGCACGGCGTGGTCGTCCCCATCCTCGTGGCGCGCCGGTGCCCGGTCGTGCCCCGACGGCCGCCCGCACGGGCAGGACCGGGTGCCCGCGCGGGACGCCGCAGCGCGTCGGACGGGGCGCGCCGGCGTGGTCAGGCGGGCTCGGCCCGACGTTCGAGCGGGTCGAGCACGTCGATCTCGTCGCCCGGCCGCGCCGGCGGGTGCGGCTCGACCTTCCCGCCGTCGTGCTCCTGCAGCAGCACCTCGGCCGCGTGGTCGGCGAGCGCGGAGCCGGCCGACCCGTACAGGTGGAACACCGCGTCGGCACCGTGCCGCTGCAGCTCGCTCACGTCGTCGTCGTACCGCGCGACGGCCGCGACCTTCCCGGCGAAACCCGCGGCCTGCAGCCGGGCGAGCGCGATGAGGTTGGCGTTGTGGAACGGCATCGCGAGCACCGCGACCTTGACCCGCCCGGCCCGCTGCACGCGGTTCCAGAACTCCAGGTCGGTCGCGTCGGCGCGGACGACCTCGTACCCCTCGTCCTCGAGCGCGGCGACGCGTGTGCGGTCGTGCTCGACGCCGACGACGGACAGCCGGTACTCGTCCCGCAGCCGCGCGTAGGTCGACGCGCCGACGCGCCCCAGCCCGAGGACGAGCGCGTCCGCGTCACCCACGTCGACGAGCCGGTCGTCGGGGTGCAGGCGGTCGCTGTCCCGTGCGGGCAGCAAGCGCGACAGGCGCGATGCGAGCTCGACGCCGCGGCGGTTGACGATCGCCGACAGCCCGAAGCTGAACGCCACGGCGAGGGACACGACGACGACCCACTGCGCGTCCAGCAGGCCCGTGCTCGCCCCGACGGCGACGACGATGATCCCGAACTCCGAGTAGTTCGACAGCACCAGCCCGGCGAGGAACGACGTGCGTCGCCGCAGCCGCATGAGCCACAGCAGCAGCGCGTACGCCGCGACCTGGAACGGCAGCAGGAGCAGCAGGAGCAGCGCGAGCGCGACCTCGAGCAGCTGCGGCGTGCCGTGCAGGCCGATCTGCACGAAGAACGCCACGAGCATGAGGTCCTTGAACGTCATGAGCGAGCGCGACAGCTCCCCCGCCTGCGGGTGCGAGGCGAGGAGCACGCCGACGACGAGCGCGCCGACGTCCCCGTGGATCCCGACGAGCTCGAACAGCCCGTACCCGAGGACGACGGCGACCGTGACGCCGAACAGCGCCTGCAGCTCCCCGTGCCCGACCCGGTCCCAGATGCGGTGCAGCACCCACGCGCCGGGGATCAGCAGGACGAGCAGCAGCGCCCACAGCGTCGGCGCCTCGCCACCCGACATCGACATGAAGACGACGGCCGCGACGTCCTGCATGACGAGCACACCGACGGCGATCCGCCCGTACAGCGACGTGGTGTCGGACCGGTCGTCGAGCACCTTGACGACGAAGACGGTCGACGAGAACGACAGCGCGAACCCGACCAGCGCGAGCGCCCCGAGCGACTCCCCCGCGACGTGCCCGAACCCGATCACCGCGAGCAGCCCGAGGAAGCCGAGCGCGATCGCGACGCTCACGGCCATGTGCGCGACGCTCGTCAGCCAGATCTCGCGGCGCAGCAGCGTGCGCACGTCGAGCTTGAGCCCGATCGCGAACAGCAGCAGCACGACCCCGAGCTCGGCCACCGGCTCGAGGAACGCGGGCTCCGGCACGTCCCCGGCTCCCAGCACGAACCCCGCCGCGAGGAACCCGACGAGCGGCGGCAGCCGCAGCAGCACCGCGGCGAGCCCGCCGAGGAGAGCGACACCGAGGTAGAGGGCCGCCGCTGCCATGCCCCCATTCTGCCCGCCGCACCGCGACCCACCCGGGTCACGCGGTGTCCCCGCGCGCGCACCGGCCGGACATCACCCGGTCGCCCCGGTGCCGTCGTCGCCCGCGTGGACTCGCGGCAGGATGCTGACGTGCCGATCCTCCCCACCGACCGCGACCCGCGCCTCATCACGCTCCGCCGCGGCGGCTCCCTGACCGACGAGCACCACGTCCTGCTGGCCCTGTGGGCGCTGGAGTGCGCCGAGCACGTCCTGCCCCTGTTCGCACGGTCGAGCCCCGACGACGACCGGCCTGCCGACGCCCTGCGCATCGGCCACGCCTGGACCCGCGGCGAGGCCACGATGCGCGAGGCCCACGACGCGGCGTTCCGCGCCAACGCCGCCGGCAAGGGCCTGCCCGACGCCGCCCGGTTCGCCGCGCTCGCCGCGGGGCAGGCCGTCGCGGTCGCGCACGTCGCCGCGCACGACCTGGGCGCCGCCGCCTACGCGATCCGCGCCACGGTCGCCGCCGCCCCGCCCGACGAGGCGGAGTCCGCCCGCCGCGCCGAGCTCCACTGGCAGCACGACCGCCTCCCCGCGGCTGTCCGCGCCTTGGTTCTCGACGACCAGCAGACCCGCAACTCCATCTGCTGGAACGTCTTCGCGCTCTGACCCGCCCGGGGGACCGCCGACCCGCCACGGCGACGGGTCCGGGCCCCTGCACCGCGGGCTCAGGTGCGACGGCCTGCGCGCGCGGCGAACGAGTCCATCGCCGTCAGGACCTGGGGCGCCTGCCACACCCTGTGCCGCTTGGCGGACGTGGTCGGCTCCACGATCCCCGCCGCCGCCAGCACCTCGAGAGCGTTCCGGCCGCCGCGGTCGGAGACGCCGAGCGTGGCCGCGACGTAGTAGGCGTTGACGACCGGCTGGGCGAACAGGGCGTCGGCCAGGCGCCACGCCGCGGAGTCCGATCGCGCGGTGATGCGATCACGCCATTCGGCTCGGATCGCCACGACGTCGTCGGCGAGCCTGCGGCCGTTCACGACGGCGGCGATCGCCGCATGCGCGACCTGCTCGACGATGTCCTCCGGCTCGCCTGCGCGGTAGGTCGTCAGCGCGCGGAAGTACCGCTCGGGGTCGCGCAGCAGCCCGGCAGACACGGGGACGGTGGTGTGCCGCGACAGGCCTCGGCGTCGGAGGACCTGCTGGATCAGGACGCGCCCGGTGCGACCGTTGCCGTCGACGAACGGGTGGATGGTCTCGAACTGGGCGTGCACGAGCGCCGCGAGGACGAGCGCGGCGACGTCGTCGCGGGCAGCGAAGGCGACCATGTCGTCGATCGCCGACTCGACGCGTTCGTGGTGCGGCGGGACGAAGTCGGCGCCGTGGGGGCTGATCGCGGACGCGCCGACCCACACCTGCTCGCTCCGCCAGCGGCCGGCGACGTCGGGGTCCGAGTCGCCGAGCAGGGCACGGTGGACGCTGAGGATCGTCGTCGGCGTGATCAGGTCGCCGACGGCGAGCGCCTCGGTCATGGCGCGCACGTTGGCGGCGACGAGCTCGGCGTTCTGCCGAGACCCGACGCCCAGGCTGGCCATGGCGAGGTTGCGGGCGTTGGTCGTGAGGTGCTCGATCTGTGAGCTGGAGGCCGACTCCGTGCGGAGCAGGACGGCGGGCATGGGCACGGGCAGGGCCGCGACCTCGCTGTCGAACCGCGCGATGTCGGACGTGGCCTCGTCGACGAGCGCCTGCACCCGACTGCCGATCCGCAGGGTGCGGTGGGCGATCTTCGGCAGGACCGCGGCGCGGTAGGGACGCGCGATCCTCTGCCGCTCGAACACCGACAGGCGCCCGTCGTCGAGGTTGCTCGTCCATGACCGGGGTTCGCTCCCCAGCGCGGGCCACACGTCCTCGACGGAGTGCGCCAGACGCTGAGCCTCGTCGACGTCGCGCATAGCCTTCAACACCCCTTCGCTTTGTTGAAGGCTAGCCGCATAGCCTTCAACAATCGAGGCTTGTGGTGAAGGCTATGGCGAGAGCCTTCACCACAGCCGGCCCTTGCTGAAGCCTCCGGCCGGGAGTCAGGCCGGGACTCCCGACGTGAGGGCGTCGGTGAGGAGCGCGACGAGGGCGTCGAGCTGGATGTCCGTCGACGAGCCGCCCTCGTCGTCCGACGCGCCGTCGAGCGCACGGGCGGCCAGGCCGGCCTTGCTGTCGATGAGCTCGGCGATCTTCGCGTCGATCGTCTGCGCCGCGATGACGCGCCACGCGGTCACGGGCTCGGACTGGCCGATGCGGTGGATGCGGTCGATCGCCTGCGTCTGCTCGGCGTACGTCCAGGACAGCTCGGCCAGCACGAGGTTGGACGCGACCTGCAGGTTCAGGCCCACGCCGGCAGCCGTCAGGGAGCACACGACGATCTGCACCTCGGGGTCCTCGACGAACGCGGCGACGTTCTTGTCCCGGACCCGGCGGGTCTGGTCGCCGCGGATCGAGGCGTACCGGATGCCGCGGTCGGCGAAGGTGCGCTCGGCCTGGTCCATGACGTCGACGTGCTTGGCGAAGAACACGACCTTGCCGACGTTGCGCGCGAGCTGCGCGGCGTAGTCCGCGGCGAGCCCGGCCTTCGCCTGGCCGATGCGCCGGACCATCGTGAAGACGTTCTCGCCGCCGGCCTTGTCCTCGGAGTCCTTGAGCTCCGCGGCGGCGACCCGGCGCGCGAGGGCGAGGTCGATGCCGTCCGCGGCGTCTCCGCCGCGGGCCTCGACGGCGGCCCGGTAGCGGCCGACGAGCCGGCGCGCGAGCGCCTCCTCGGCGGCGCGGATCGACCGGCCGACGGCCCCGTCCAGCTCGACGGGCAGGTCCGCGACCCGGCGCGCGGGGATGTCGGCGACGACGTCCGCCTTGCGGCGACGCACGATGCCCATGTCGATGACGCTCGCGCGGGCCGCGGCGGAGAAGCCGCGGTCGGCGGGCGTCAGGCCGGTCTCCTCCAGGGACGTCATGAGCGCGCCGAGGGGCATCGTGTCGTCGATCCAGCCGAGCAGCTGCCAGATCGCGCGGAAGTCCTCGATGTCGTTGATGAGCGGCGTGCCGGTGAGCGCCATCATGAGCGGGCGGGCGGTGCGCTCGCGGATCCGGTCGGCTATCGCGAGCACGTGCTGCGAGCGCTGCGACGACTTGTTCTTGATGAAGTGCGCCTCGTCGACGACCATGCCGCGGAACCCGAGGTCGCCGAGCCAGCCGACGTGCCGGTCGAGGATCTCGTAGTTGACGATGACGACGTCCGCGAACGCGTCGACCTGGTCCCCGTCCCCGTGCACGACCGTGGCGCGGCGCAGCGGCGTCCACATCGAGACCTCGTGCGCCCAGTTCGTCTTCACGACGTTCGGGACCACGACGAGCAGCGGGAACGCGTCGGCGGCCTGCGCGGCGAGGAGGGCCTGCGCGGTCTTGCCGAGGCCGGGCTCGTCGGCCAGCAGGAACGTGCGGTGCCCGCGGCTCGCGGCCGCGACGACCTGCGCCTGGTGCGGCATGAGCTCACGCCCCAGCGGCAGACGCACGGGCCGAGGCTCGGGCAGCTCCATGCACGCGGGGGCACCGGGTCCGGCGTCCTCGAACGACCGGAACAGCGGCTCGAGCAGCTCCCAGCCGGCGAGGCGACGCGCCCGGGCCGCGCTCCGCTCGGCAGCCGCCTCGAAGTCGGGCGCGAGGAACGGGTTCGCGAGCTGGCGCGAGATGACGGACCGCGGGACGACGCGCCGCTCCGCACCGGGCTGGGGCGGGGGCGGCGGCGGGGCCTCGGGCTCCTCGGGCGGCTCGAGCCCGCCCGCACGCATGACGGTCGCCTTGTAGGCGCGGGCGGCGTCGGACACCTTGGCGTCCTCGGCGAGGAGCTGCAGCAGCGACGTGTCACGGGCGGCGATCCGGGCGAGCAGCGTCGCGACGCCGTCGAGCCGCTTGAGCTGCTCGGTGCGCCGCGCGGACGTCATCTCCGAGTCGGCCATGACGCGCGCCCGCTCCTCGCGGACCAGCAGCGCGACGACCTGGAACTTCGTGCGGACTGCCGGCCGGGTCGGGGGGCGCCGGACCGCGTCGTCGACCTCGTGCGCGACGCCCGCCAGCACGGGGATGATCCCCTCCTGGTCCCGACGCGGGGCCCGCCGACGCTGCGCACCGGCGTCACGCTGCGCCCCGGCGTCGGGGCGCGCGCGACCGGACCCGCGCTGGCCAGGACGTGCCACTGCTCCTCCTCCACTGCGCCGCACGCTGCGACGCGACGGGACGCGCCCGAGCGGGTCGCCGCCGGGCCCCGGACGCATCGGTCCGCCGTCCGGGCCGGCGCGCTCTGGTGGGCGCCGAGTCGTCGTGCAGCGACGACCTCCGACGCGAGCACCTCACGGAGGCCGCACGCCCCCGGGCGCCTCCGGGCACCGTCTCGGGTGCCTGCTCGCGGGGACCGCACGTCGCCGCAGACCCGAAGCCTACCGCCCGGTACGTGGACGCAGGTGTCCGCCGCACCGAAAAACCACCCGACGGATCCGCCCGATCCCCCGCGGGCGGGTGCCCGGCCGGACGGTCAGGGGCGGCCGAAGACGAAGAACTCCTGCCCTGCGGTCGACGAGTCGTCGATCGCGAGCGTGAGCCGGCCTGCGAGAGACGTGCTCCAGCTGACGCGGTTGCCACCGGGGACCACCGTCGACCCCGTCGACGCGGTCGGCACCGGCCCGGTCCGCACGGCGTGCCCGTCGCCGTCGGCCTCGACGTGGACCGACCACACGCGTTCCCCACGGAAGGTGAAGGCGTCGAGCTGCGCACCGGACGGGACGAGGATCACGCGCCCGTCCGTGAGGAGGCCGCGGGCGAAGCCGTCCTCGACGGGCTGCACCGGGGACCGCCAGCGCACCGCGCCGGTGCGCGCGTCGACCGCCACGACGTGGTCCGCGGTGCGGCCCACGACGAGCCCGTCCACCGCGAGGGCCGTGCCGATGTCGAGCCCGGGGATCTCCCAGCGGACGGATCCGTCCGGGCTGCGCAGCCGGAGCGCGCCCTTGCCGAGGAGGTCACCCCTGTCGCGGCCCTGCGCGCGGGCTGCGGTGAGGATCGCGTCGCCGACGGTCCCGTCGTCGATGCCGACCCACACGACGCGGTCCCCGTCGAACGACACCGCCGGCCGGTCGGGCCGGAGCAGCATCTGGGCGACCTCTCCGCTCGTCGGGTCGGAGCCCGGGAACGCGGGGTCGGGGACGAGCACCGCCCCGGACGCCAGCAGCGTGGGCGACGAGCCGCCGCCCTCACTCCCCGGGATCTCGAGCACGGTCGTCCCGTCGTCGGCCGACAGGACCCAGCCGCCCCCGCCGTCGCCGTCGACGACGAGCACGTGCTCCTCGTCCCCGTTGATCCACACGAAGGACGGGTCGACCGCCGTCGGCAGGTCGAGGACGCGCGTCCAGCGCGCCGTGCCGTCCCAGGCCGACGCCTCGAGCGTCAGCCGTGCCGTGCCGGTCGCCGCATCGATCGCGCCGACCACCGTCCCCCACGGTCCGGTGCCGTACAGGGCGCCCGGCGGCAGGTCGTCGCGGTGGAGCACCGACCCGTCGGTCGCGTCGACCTGGACGATCGACACAGCCTCGGGGTACACCCCTGAGTCGTCCTGCGGCTGCACGGGAGCCGGCGCCTGCCAGCGCACCACGCACCTCACCGCGGTCGCGTCCGCCGACGCGGACTGGTCGCCGGACGAGCACCATCCGCCGCCTCCGGTCAGGCCGCCCCGCGGCGCCGGGACCGGCGTCTCCCAGACCGGTTCGCCGCTCGACGAGTCGAAGCCGGCCAGCCGCACGTCCGGCGCACCGGCGACCCCCTGCGAGCTCACGACCGACACGCCGGCCGCCTCGGCGCCGTAGCCGAGCTGCGCCAGCACCGCGAGCTCCGGCCCGTCGCCGTCCCACGTGTACGTGCCGTGGTGCAGCACCGGGAGCTGCGGGTCCACGGGGTCGAGGACGAGCGGCACGTCGGCGAGCGCGGCAGCGCGCGCGTCGTCCTGCGCCCGCAGACGTCCGTCGCTCACCACCTGGTACCCGACGAGCCCGACGAGCACCACGGCACCGGCCGCGAGCCAGCGCGGGTGGCGGCGGACGCGCGCGAGGAAGGACGGCACGTGCGGGGGCGTCGGCTCCTCGGACGACGCGTCGGACGTCTCGACCAGGTCCACGTCGCGCATCGCCACTCCGCGGACGCTACCGGTCGCGGATCGGGTGACGGGCTCGTTCGCCCGGCTCGTCGTCGCACGCTGCTGGTACGCGGCCTCAGACCTGCCGCCGGAAGGGCGCGACGGTGGCACGGAGCAGGTCGGCCGTGCCCCAGAGGTCGTCGAACTGAGCGAGGACGGCGAGGTGCTGACGGAGCTGGAGGATCGGCATGCGCGCGCGCCAGTCGGCGTCGAGGCCCGTGAGCTCGGCGTACCGGTCGAAGAACACGTGCGACTCGGGCGGCGGTGCCGTCGTCCACAGGTGTGCGAGGTCGACCTCGGCCCACGTGTACGACACCGCGGGGTCGATGAGCGCAGGCCGCCCGTCGTCGGTGGCGAGGACGTTCTGCATCCACAGGTCGCCGTGCGTGAGGCACGCCGGCCGCTCGGGCAGCAGCTCGGGCAGCCGGGCGGCGAGCCGCTCGACGGCCTCGAGGTCGGCGGCGTCGAGCGCCTCGCGCACCCGCGGCTCGCCCAGCCAGCGCAGCAGCCGGTGCTCGGCGAAGAACGCGAACCCGTCGTCGGTCCACGTGTTGACCTGCCGGCGGCGGCCCAGCCAGTTGTCGCGGTGCCAGCCGAACCGCGGGTGCGTCGTGCTCGTGTGCAGGTGGGCCAGGTCGTGCGCGAGCCGCTCCCAGAACTGCTCGGTCGCGGGCCGGGGCCGCAGCATCGACAGCACGAGCAGGTCCGGACCGGCGACGAGGACGTCGGGCGTCGTGACCCCGCCGAGCGTGCGCAGCGCGCGCAGCCCCTCGGCCTCGGCGTCGAACGCGTCGTCCGACGGCGGCTCGTCGAACATCTTGACGAACACGGCCTCACCGTCGGCGCGACGCGCGATCCCGGCCGCCGCCGCGAGCCCCCCGGTCGCCGGCTCGATCGCGGTCACGTCCGTCATCCCGGCGTCGTGCAGCCTCCGCGCGAGCATCGACAGGGTTTCGGTCATCGGGGGTCGCTCCTCTCCTCGCGGCGGCGTCACCGCGACGCAGTTCTCGTCGCTCCGTCCAGGACGTCGACGGGGGTCACCCCAGGACGGCGGTGGCCTCGACTTCGACCCGCACGTCAGGTTCGTACAGCACCTCGACGCCGATCAAGGACGACGGCGGCAGGGGCGACGGCAGGTCGAGCTCCCCGGCGACGCTCTCCACGCCTGACATGAGCTCGCCGATCTGCTCCGGGGTCCAGCGTGTGACGTAGAACGTCAGCCGGACGACGTCGTCGAACGTCGCGCCCGCACCCGCGAGACCGCGCGCCGTGTTCCGCAGCGCCTGCGCGACCTGGCCGGCGAGATCCGGCGCACGGTCGACACCCGGCCCGCCGGCGACCTGACCCGCGACGTGCACGTGCCGGGAGCCGGTCGCGATCGCGACGTGGTGGTACGGCGTCCCGTCGGCGAGGCCTGCGGGGCTGAGCAGCTGAACGGTCATGGGGTGCTCCTTCGGTGCGGTGACGTTGGTATCCGATTGCTACCTGGTCACCGCAGGGCACTTCAACGAGACTAGGTGTCGTGACGGAGACCACGACGACCCCTGAGGTGCTCGCGCACGACGACGAGCGGGAGGCGCTCGAGATCAGCGCGCTCCAGCGCGAGCTGCTCAGCCAGGTCCTCGACACCTGGTCCGTACAGGTGCTGGAGCACCTGTGCGACGGCCCGCTGCGCTTCAACGGCCTGCGCCGCGCCATCCCGGCCGTCACGCAGAAGTCCCTCACGGCGACCTTGCGCCGCCTCGAACGCAACGGCATCGTCGAACGCGTCGTCTCCAGCATCCGACCCGTCGCGGTCGAGTACCGCATCACCCCGCTGGGCAAGACGCTCCGGGACCCGATCGACGCGCTGCTGGCCTGGACGACGACGCACCTTCCCGACGTCGCCGCCGCGCGCGCGAGCTTCGACGCTGCCCAGGACTGACCTGGACCGGCTGGCGGTGCCGCCCGCTCGGCTGCGCGCGACGCACGCCTCGAGACTCGACCGCGGACAAGGAGCACCGCACCCTCAGAGGCGCACGTCGCCCAGGCTCCCTCCACGGCTCAGCTCGGCCGCCCAGCCTGAGGCGAGGCCTCGAGTCACCCCGGCTCTCGAACCGGCCCCATGGTCTCTCTCGCCACCAGGTTGCTCTCGCAGGTGATAGTCACAGAGGCGGTAGCAGCTTTCTCCGAAGCAGACCAGATCAACGGAAGGTGCGGACGACCTCGATCGTGCCGACGATGTTGTCGTTGAGCTCCTCGAGCCGCTCGGCCGGGATCCAGTACTCGAGGATCGTCTCTCCACCGACCTGCTGGACGTCGTACTCCTCCAGGTGCCCCCGGCGGACGTCGAACTTCGTGACGTACCCCGCTCCCGACGCCTTGACGTTCCAGTCCCGTGCGATCCGGACGGCGTAGTCCTCGTTGAGCACCGGGTAGAAGATCGGCTGGTCCGGCAGTCGCGGCGGCCACCGCCGCCACCCGCTCGCCTCGACGAGTGCGAGCTCGTCGGGCCCCGTGGGACGCCACAGCGTGACGACGTCGGTCTCGATCGGCATTCTGCGTCATTCCTTCCGGAGGCTGCGGCGACCCACGCTGCCATCTCCAACGGCATCGAAGCAGCCCTTTGGCGACATCCTCAGATGGGCGCAACAACCGATGCGCGGCAGGGACCCCTGATCGGCGCCGCTACCGCGGTCTGGGTGGCCCCTGAACGACCGGGTCAAGCGCACCGAGCCCGCCCGCGGCGAAGGAGCGTCACGGCCACGCGTGGAACGAGCAGCCCAATATCGCTCGGCGATGCGGCATTCCCTGCAGTTGACTCGACCCCGCCCAGGCTCGCCCGCCCCGCTGGAGACGGTTCGTCCGCGCAGGCGGTGAGGATGGCGGCCCGTTCGAGCCGGGCCTGGTTCAGGGCCCGTCGGCCATGCCGGCGCGCGTGACGAGAGAGGTGTGGCATGGAGGTCTCCGTGCGTCCGTTCACGGCGGAACCCGGTTTTACCGAGGACTTCTGCGCCGTCCGCGACTTCCTGGTCCGCCTCAACGCGGACGAGGTCCGGACGCCAGGCTTTCTGTGGGCGCGGTGGGAGTGGGCGTTCGCGCTGCCGTTCCAGGACACCACAGCCCTCGACCGCATCGGCGTGTGGGAGCAGGACGGTCACGTCGTCGGGCTCGCCACGTACGAGCAAGGCCTCGGCGACGCCTGGCTCGTCGTCGATCCGGACCACCGCGACCTGCTGTCCGCCATGGTGGACCACGCGGTCGACCGCCTCTCGGCCGACGGCCGGGTACGCATCCTTGTTCCCGACGACGACGCCGAGCTCGCCGGTCACGCGGCCGCGCGCGGGCTGGTGCGGGCGGAAGACGGTGAACCGAACGCGCTGCTGGACCTGACGAGCGACCTGCACTACGTACTGCCTGACGGGTACCGCACCGTGAGCCTCGCTGACGACTGGGACCTGCGCGCCTTTCACCGGCTCTTGCACCGCGGGTTCGGGCACGCCGGGGAGCCCGACTACGGGGAGTCGGAGCTCGCGTGGCGGCTGCGCTCGACTGCGTCGCCCAGCCAGCGCGCCGACCTCCAGGTCCTCGTCCAGTCGCGCGAGGGCGCGTACGGGGCCTTCTGCGGTGTCTGGCTCTGGCCGGGCAGCGCGTACGCCATGGTGGAGCCGGTCTGCTCCGACCCCGGCCTGCGGCGGCTGGGGCTCGGGCGCGCGGCCGTGCTCGAGGCCGTGCGGCGGGCGCGCGACCTGGGCGCGCAGGTGGCGTACGTCGGCTCGGCTCAGACGTTCTACTCGCGGCTCGGTTTCCAGCCGGAAGTGGGCGGGACCTGGTGGGTCACCGCCTCGGGGTAGGCCGCGAGGTCAGGCGGCTACGCTCACGCCCCGCTCGTACGACTCGATGATCGTCCGCGCGCGACGGCCGGCGCAGGCACAGATGGGGGCTGGCGAGACGACCTGGGCGTGATCGAGTACACGGCGCCACCCGGCGCGGCGGCCCAGGCAAAGCTCGACTTCCTCGCCCGATGGGCAGGGCGACCGCCTTCTGGGATGTCCCCCGAGCAGGCGGCCCGCCGAGTGTCGGAGGACTGACACAGCCCCAAGGCAGCCTCGCGCACAGCCCCTGACCTGCGACAACACCTCTGTGCGCCTGGGCAGATTCGAACTGCCGACACCCGCTTTAGGAGTTCGATCTTGGTGTGTGGACAACGCTCTGACCTGCGGAACTACATGCGGGTAGTTCGTGGCGTGACCCCGTTCCGGGGCTCTCGCTGACCACACGCTGACCACGCGTCGCCAACGCGCCCGACCGCCAGACGCCGGCAGCCTCCGTGCGATCCTCCCTGGCCAGCCGGGGCCACCTGTGCCGAGCCTCGGCACGTACGGGACCCGGTCGCCCCCCAGAGTTCAGTACCGACGTGACCTTCGCCATCGGGTGATGAGCGCTTGCGGCGCCCCCTCCGCTCAAGTCGAGAGTGGACGCTCGGTTGCAGGGCGCGGGTCAAGCCGGCGGTGACTGCGAGCCTGCAGTTCGCCAAGTCTCCGCAACACGTTCAAGGAACTCCTCACCTCGGAGACCGGGCGCGATCTCGGCCACCGAATGGGCGATGAGGAGGGCACCCGAGGCCTGGCGACTCCTGAGAAGGCCCAGCGCGTCGAGCACCTGATCGTACGGCACCGGAAGCGGTCGGCGATCAGCAAGAATCTCTTGTGCACAATACTCCGCGACGAGCGCGTGCCGGTCACCGCGACGTGGATGTACTTGGATCCGCTTCTCGATCAGACGGACCATTCGCCGCCGGTTGCCTTCTGTGAAGCTGAGCCCGAGATCCTCCGACACTGCCACGAAGACAGCACCCACCTCAACGGATGCGACCTCGCGCCATTCCCTAGACGTAGCCTGGTCTCGTGCGGCCGCAACCGCTGCCCGGCTAAGTGCCTGCAGTGCCGCGACGAGCAGTCCCGCGAGAGCATCCGATGCGGCTTGCGGCGATGGGTACTCACCGCGCCAACGCGCTGCCGCCTCCTCGGACTTCGGGTTGTCGGCGTGATTCGCGGCTGTACGCAGGTCATAAAGCAATCGGCGCACGGTATCTACGTCCTTCGCCGGCCGCAAGCGCACGAGGAAGCTCGTATCCGCCGCAAGGTGCTCGCAGAAGAACGTGTAATAGTCGCGAACGACGGCGTCGAACTCGGCTTCGCTAATACACGATGGCCGTAGATTTGGGGGCTCGAAATCCAGCCCGGCGCCCGTCGCGAGCCGGCGCGCCTGCGCCAAGACGTCGAACGGGTTACTCATGCGCGCGACGTCCCCCGGAACACCGAACGAGGCTCGGCCACGGGTCCTCTTGAGAGTTTGAAGCCGATGTAGAACGGGGGCGGCTGCTGGTGCCGGGCAAACTCGCCCGTCTGGTTGAACAACCTCGGCTCGAACTTAACCCGGGTTCCAAGTTCGTTGACCCAGACCTGGCCCGACCTCGTGTCGGAAAGCTCGACACGCCCAGTGAAGGTCGTCGGCCGACCCGAGCTATCAGCGAGCAAGTACGACGTGTAGATTCGCTTTGACAACTGCTGGGAAAGGTCGTTGACCTCCCGGAAGAGCCGCGCTGCCTCGACGTAGTGCCCGGCAACAAACTCTCCAATCGCTCGGACGAACGTCAATCGATACCCGTCCGGCAGGTCAGCGTCGCCAAGTTCGATCCCGAGCTGGGCGATCCGACCGAGCGCTTCGGGCGACAGGTAAAGGGGGACGCGCTCCCCGAGCAGAAGCCTGCTGCCAGTGATCTCCTTCCAGGTCAGATCGATTAGGAGTTGTGCACACCGCCAGTCCGATCGCGTTTCGACCGGGACCTGACGCAAGCGCTGCAAGGCCTTGGCCTCGCCAGGGGGCCCCTCATGGGCATCGAACTGGGCCAGAAAGTACGTCGCCGCGGGGCTTTCATTGAGTTCGAGCTTCGAGAGGTACTCCCAGACTGCGTCATCCTTCTTAAGGAGTTGGTTGAGCTCGACGCCACGGCGATCGAGCGCTGCGCGCTGCTTCTCCGTGAGCGAGCTGCGGTCGAGCGACTCCAAGGTCGCGACCGCGTTCGCCAGGTGGTCGACGCGCTCGGACGGGCTCAGCACCCCGGACTCGACGGCGTCGCGAGTCGCCCAGGCGAGGACGTCAACTGGATAGACATTGCCCGGGTCGACGGCGCGGGCATCGAGGACCGCGTCGAGCACGTCATCAAGGCGAGACCCGAGGCCTTGGACCGTCTCGCTCTGACTCGAGTGCGCGTACTCGTAGATGATGGCACCAAGCGTTGATGCGAGCTCAACCGAGAGGGAGAGCCTAATGAGCCCCCGCGTCGCCGGGCTCCCCAGGACCTCGTCCAGCAACTCGCGGTTGTACTCGAGGCTCGCGACGCGCTCCTCGACGCTGCCGTCTCGGACACCCTGCTGCCAGTGCACGTAGTCTCTGGCTAAGGTGGACTCCTGTAGGACGAGACGGGGGTGGGCGCGCCCGAGCGTCATGCGGCGACTGCGCAAGGCACCTGCAACGTCTCCGAAGTAGCGCTGGTACTTCCTTGCCTTGTCAGAGGTGGGCCCCACGCGCTCAAGGAGCTTCACGAGGAACTCGACCTCGTCCGCGCCTCCGACGAATCCCTCTGACACCCGAACGTGCTGGATTGCCTCCGCGAGCACCTCGGCCTCAACGGCAATCGGAATCTCGTTCTGGGCGAGCAGCTCCGCCTCAAGCTGGGACCGCACACTCAGGAAGTAGTCGCCGCTGTCGTCGTCGATCTCCCGAATAATGTCCGAGGAAACGAGCGCATCGCGCACGCTTTGGAATCCCTCTCGCCCCAGGACGCGCAGGGCCAGGTCGATGGGAACGGGAATCCCGTGACGGCCAGCGACAAGGACCAAGGTCGTGACGCGCTGTATAGGCGCGCGCTCGGCGAACGCCAACTCACCGATGGGGGCATCGCTCTGGTCCGGTGGCAGTAGTTCCGCCAGGGCAAAGCCAGCGTCCTGAAGTGCCGCCTGCATTGCCGTGACGCGCTGTTCGCTCGTGGCGTCGGAGCCTCGCTGCCGGGCGAGTCGTGCGATGCTTCGCTCTGCGAAACGCATCTCCTTCGACAGGCCGCTGCGCAGCTGATGCTCGGTTTCCGGCAACCACCGGTAGAGGAATGCAAGGAAGCTCGCGTCGACAGCCCCTTTCGGAGCGATCACTTCGATCCCAAACCCGCTGAGCAACGCGACCAACCGCGACGTTTCGCCTTCGCTCAGCTCGGCCGGGGCGAGCACAATTTCTGACGAGTCGCTCATTGTCTTGTAGGCAGAGCCCACGACGAGGACCTTTCGACCCCGTGCGTGCAGTTGCCGAGATAGACTCTCGTACTCCCCGGGCTCGAGCATGCCGTCCCAGACCATGACGACGGCCTTGGCACCACACTCTTCTGCCCACGAACTGTACATGTCGATGTCGTCGACCGACGGGCGCACCGTTCGACGTGACTGATGGAGCACTGCAAAATCGCCGGAGCGTGCTAACTCCATTGCGAGTGAAGCCAAGGCTACTGACTTGCCCGTAGCGGTCTGGCCAGCGACGATGATCGGCGCTGGCAGTTCCCGCTCGGACAGTTCGGCATGGACCAGTTTCAGGAGTTGATGCTCGAAGTCGCGCGTGAGGTTCATCGCTGCAGCGATTCCCCGCCATCGCGGAACACCCTCGGTAGCACCGATGAAGTTGCGGAACTCTTGATATCGGGCCGCATCAGACGCGAGAAGCGGTGGGGTAAGCACTTCGAGGCCTATGGGCCGAGCTGACCGCCTGATTTGGTTCCAGCTGTGGATATCGACGTCCACGAAGCCGTCACCCAGGGGGATGACGTGCTGCGACGCCGCAACGCCCGCTCCCGAGGGAAGTTTCGAAGCTCCTGCGTCAACGATCGCCGTGAGCGCCGATTCGAGCGTCTCGCCATAAGTGACTACCTGTCCGCTGGAGACAAATGCCTCGAGCAGCGGGTCATGTGCCAGGTCGCTAGCGGAGAAGAGGTGAGCTTGGGCGGGACCGAGCAGGCCGAGCATCGGAAGCAGATCGTCTGCCTTGAGCCGGTCCCCTGCGCTCCACCCCTCAATGATGAGGGTCCCTCGCGGCGTCAATGTCTCTGTGACCAGGCGGGTGAGCTCCTGGTTGCTACGAAGGCGGGCTGTCGCTTCCTCTACCGCCGACTTCGGCGGGCGCTCCGACTCCGGAAGATGCGCGCCCCCGAACAGGTATCGCACCTCTAGGTCTGACTGGCTGCGAGAAGGGGGGCGACTCATGGCGCCAAGGGAGGTGCTGACTCGGGACTCCGCGGCGAACGCTTCGGCGACTTCCCGGTCCGTCGCCGTCGTGTACACCCCGTTCCACGGGTACCCAATCGCCGAGGAGCTGAGCAGCCTGCGACCACTGCCCCCCAGCAAGAGGAAGGCGGGTCCGCCAGCCAATTGCGCTGCTAGGCGGCGCAGCTCAGGCGATAACTCAGTCACCGAGCGTCCTCTCCATGCTCCCGGGCTTTGGCTCAATCCGCGCCGCCTCCTCAGAGTAGCGGCGACGCGCCCTTTGGCGGGTGATGACCACGGCCCGACGTATCACCGCGGACCTTCTCGGGCCGTTCGATCGGTGGCAGGAAGCCGAGCAGCTGCCGACTCGCCGATCCTGGCGAACCAACAGGACCGCGACCGGATCTCTCTCCGCGCCCACGGCCCTCCATACGTGCAAGAAGAGTCGCGGCCCGTCATCGCTCGTGGCGAGGGGCCTCGCGTCGGAGCCGGCCCTAGAGGTCCGGTGCGCAGGGCCCGCGGCCGAGCTCGGCCAGACCCGCAAGGTCGCCGGCCTGGAAGGTCGTCACTGTGTTCCCTTCGGCGTACATGAGCTGCGTCGGGTCGTTCACATGCGCGAGGCCGATCATGTGGCCGACCTCGTGCCTGAGGACGGGGAGGTAGGCCGGCTCACCGTTCACATCCGGCCACGTGAGGAGGTCTGAGTCGAGGTACGCGAAGCCCGAGACGAAGTGCGGTACGCCGTCCGGCGTGGATCGAACCGAAACCGGACCGCCAAGGCCGACGTGGTCCGTGGCGAACCCAGGGATCACGGTCGAGTCCGCGAAGCGGATGAGGGCGGGCGCCCACCTGTCGCCGTAGAGGTCAGGCTGGAACGGGTCGCGCGACGCTGAGGCCAGCTCCACCGCCAGGCCGTCGTTGACGAAGGCGAAGCCCGTCGCAGCGCTGACCTCCGCGATCACAGCCGAGACGCGGTCTGGGAAGTCCGCGGGCGCGCCAGTGGTATCCACGACGTAGTGGATCGGGCGGCACGGCGACCATGTGACCGGCGCCGTTTGGCCGTCCTCCAGCGTCCGGACCTCCGTGAACGCGTGGGGCGCCCCGGCGTCGGTAACGGCGGGCGGCAGGCCCAGCGGCGCGTCAGCCTCGCCCTGGCCGGGTGGAGGTGCCAAGCGGTCTCCGGGCGCGACGGCCGACGGCTGGCCTGGCCCGACGGCCTGCGTGAGGTCATTCCACGCTCCGACAATGCCGCCAGGATGACGCGCTGCCGAGCCCACGAGAACCGCAACGACGACAAAGACGGCAAGGAACCACGACAGCGCAGACGAGTCTCGCGTCCGACCGCTCGGACCTGTGTGTCGTCGCTGGCCGACTCGCGTCCCGCCGCGACGCGGCATCCGGCCAGGCCCAGACGACGCCGCCCTTGCGCGCCGTCTGCTGCTCACGACAGGCGTTGGCGCCGCCGCCCGCCACGGCGCAGGCGCGGACGCTCGCCCCAACGCCTCGTCCCGCACCCACTGGGGAATCCGTCCAGAAGGTGACCGTGGGAGGTCGTCATGCGGCGTGCTCACGTTCACTGCATCGGCCTGGCGCCGAAGATCATTGAGCTGAAACCAGGCGCGTGAGAGGTGCGCCTCTGCCACCGGCTCGACGGCCCCGTGCACCTGACCTCACGTTGGTAGTCCCGCTGGCACACCTCTACCTGAACGCCGTCGCGGCGGCAGCTGCGCATCTTCTCCCCCGCTGCCGCACACCTGCAGGTAGCGACGGGGTCGCGAGGGGAGGTGGTGCCGGTGATGTCGATGCACAAGCTCACCGCCGGGGACGGGTACGCGTACCTGACCCGGCACGTCGCAGCGGGCGATGCGGGCCTCGAGCCGGGCGCGTCGCTGACCGCGTACTACGAGCAGACCGGCAACCCTGCGGGCCGCTGGTACGGCGAAGGCCTCGCTGGGCTCGGTGACACGACCCGGCGGCTCCACCCGGGCGACGTCGTCACCGAGGCGGCGATGACGGCGGTGTTCCGCGACGGCGTCGACCCGCTCACCGATGACGCGCTCGGCCGGCCCCATAGCCGGTTCGATGACGGGAAGCGGCATGCGGTCGTCGGGTTCGATCTGACGTTCACGGCACCGAAGTCCGTCTCGGTGCTGTGGGCGCTGGCCGATGACGCGACGCGCGTCATCGTCTATGACGCGCACCGGGTGGCGCTGGCGTCATCGCTGGAGTTCGTCGAGCAGCGCGTCATCCGCACGCGCATCGGCGACGGAGGCCGTCATCAGGTCCGCACCCGCGGCATGGTCGCCGCGGCGTTCGACCACTGGGACACCCGCGCCGGTGACCCCAACCTGCACACCCACGTCGTCATCGCCAACAAGGTCCAGCGGCCCGACGGCGCCTGGCGCAGCCTCGACGGGCGCACCATGCACGCCGCGGTCGTCACCGTGTCCGAGCTCTATGACGCGCTGCTCGCCGACGAGCTGGCGCGGCGGCTCCCGGTGGAGTGGTCAATGCGCGACCGCGGCCCGCGCCGGAACCCCGCGTTCGAGGTCGACGGGATCGGCGAGGACCTGTTGGCGCACTTCTCGACCCGGGCCGAGGCGATCCACTGCGCCGAGCAGGAGTGGCTCGCCCAGTTCGAGACGACCCACGGCCGCGCGCCGACGCGCGTCGAGACGAGCCGAGCCCGCCAGCACCTCACGCGCGTCACCCGGCCACCGAAGACGATCCGACCGCTCGCGGATCTGCTGGCCGACTGGGCGAACCGCGCTCGGGCACTCGCCGGGCTCGAGCCACACGACCTCGCCGCCCGGGCACTGGCCGGCGCGTACGGGCGGCCGCTGCACGCGCACGACGTCGGCCCCGAGGTTCGGGCGGCGATGGTCGCCCAGCTGCTCGATGACGTGTCGACGCGGCGGTCGGTGTGGACGACGTGGAACCTCGGCGCCGCCGCCGTCCGCGCCTCCAAGCTGCTGCGGATGGCCTCGCCCGCGGAGCGACGGACGCTGCTCAACGAGATCACTACCAAGGCCGCCGCGGCGTGCGTGCACCTGGACGACAACCGTGACCCGATGACGCGCCGCGTCGGCGAGTCGCTGTTCACCTCGACCGAACTGCTCGGGGCGGAGAAGGTCCTCATCGACGCCGCCGAGACCACCGGCGCACCGCATCGGCCGGCGGAGATGCTCGGCGCAATCCCGCTGCGCACCGAGCACCACCTCGGCGCCCTCGCCCCGGACCAGCGCGCCGCGGCGGAGGCCGTCATCACCTCCGCCCGCCTCCTCGACGTGCTCGTCGGGCCGGCCGGCTCGGGCAAGACCACCACCCTCGCCGCCCTCACCTCCTTCTGGGGGCACGGCATCGGGTCGGTCGTCGGGCTGGCGCCGTCGGCCACCGCGGCGCGGGCGCTGGCGGAGTCGCTCGGTGTGCCGTGCGAGACGACCGCGAAGTGGCTGCACGAGTCCACCGGCGACGGCGCCACCACCCGCGCCGTCCGCTACGCCGACGCCGTCGCCCGCATGGCGACCCGCGACTACCGGGAGCAGCGGGCGGCCAACGAGGAGCACTGGCGACTGCGCGCCGAGCAGGACCAGTGGCGACTCTCCCCCGGCCAGCTCGTCATCGTCGACGAGGCATCCCTCGCCGACACGCGCACGCTCGCGGCCATCGTGGAGCAAGCGCGGGCGGCGACGGCGAAGGTGCTGCTGGTCGGGGACCACCTGCAGCGCGGGTCGGTCGACGCCGGCGGCGCGTTCGGCATGCTCGCCCGCCGGGGACCGACCGCCGAGCTCACCAGCCTCTGGCGGTTCAGCCAGCCGTGGGAGGCGCGGGCCAGCCTCGAGCTGCGCCGCGCCCACACGTCCGCGCTCGACGCCTACGAGGCCCACGCCGCCATCAGGTCCGGCGACCACGACGCGATGCTCGACGCTGCGATCGACGCCGTCGGCACCGCCAGCCAGCATGGCCGCGTCGGGGTGCTCCAGGCGATCGACAACCGCACGGTCCGCGAACTCAACGCCCGGATCCGCGCCGACCGCATCACCACCGGCGACGTCGACCCGACTGGGGTCAGCCTGCACGACGGGCTGACGGCCGGCGTCGGCGACCGGATCGTCACCCGCCGTAACCACCGGCGACTGACCACCGCCGACGGGTTCGTGCGCAACGGCGCCCTGTGGGACGTCACCGCCGCCCTGCCCGACGGCTCCCTCCACGTCCGCCCCGCCAACCGCGCCGACGCGGCCACCGTCCGGCTCCCGGCGGACTACGTAGCCGAGCACGTGGAGCTCGGCTACGCCACGACCATCGCGCGCACGCAGGGCATGACCGTCGACGAGACGCACACCATCGCCACCCCGGGCATGGGCCGCGAGGACCTGTACGTCGCGATGAGCCGCGGCCGCCACACCAATCGCGCTTACGTCGTCGTCGACCAAGGCGACCCGGAGTGCCTGCCCGGCCACGCGCCGTCGTCGGGCCGCGAGGTGCTCGAGCAGATCCTCGCCACCAGCCACGCCGAGCCCAGCGCCACCGAGACCTGGGACACCTACCACCCCGGCCGGGCCGCGCCCCTCGTGCCGCCGGTGCACCCACAGCAACCGCTGAACCCCTGGCCTCCACAGCCTGCGCCGTATCGCTTGACCGCGCCGCCGCCGTTGTCCGCCGATGGACCGGTGCTCGGTCGCTGACCACCGCCACACCCAACCCAACAGAAGGAGAAGGTCATGACCACCACCGCACAGCACACCGTCCCCACCACGCCGGCCCGGCAGTACTACCGCGTGAAGGACGCGGCCCGGGTGCTCGGGGTGCCGCCCCGGACGCTGTACCACCTGGTCGAGCACGAGCAGATCCCTCACCGACGGCTGGGCACGGTGATCCTGCTCCCGGCGGCGTGGGTCGAGCGCGAGCCGACGATGCCGGTCAAGCGGCGCTGATGTCCGTCACCAGGCGGGCGCACCCGACGGGCAAGGTGACCTGGCGCGCGAAGGTGTTCTTCGAGGGCCGGGTCATCGCTCAGCGGTCGTTCGGGCGCCGGGTCGACGCCAAGCGCTGGGAGGCGGACCAGCTCGCGAAGCTGGACGCCGGCACGTGGATCGACCCGGCGCGCGGGCGGATGACGTTCGCGGCGCTGGCCGAGGAGTGGCAGGCCTCGCGTGGTCACCTGGCGGTGCGCAGCCAGGAGACCACGCGGTTCCTGCTGGACAAGTACGTGATCCCGGAGATCGGGGCGTACCCGATCTCTGGGATCTCGGCCGCCGACGTCGAGCGGGTCATGTCGGCGCTGACGGCGCGCGGGCTGGCGACGGCGACGCGGCGTCGCGCGCTGTCGATGATGCGGCTGGTGTTCGACTACGCGATCCGCGACCGGCGGCTGTCGGTGAACGTCGCGCGGATGGTGGCCCTGCCGCGCGGGGGCACCAAGCGCGAGCCGCACTGGCTGCGGCCCGAGCAGCTCGGCCGACTGGTCATGGCGGTGCCGCCGCTGTGCCAGCCGGTCGTGCTGTTCCTCGGGACGACGGGGTGCCGGTTCTCGGAGATGGCGGCGCTGCGGGTCGACGACGTCGTGCAGACCCCGCACGGGCTCGGGGTGCGGGTGCACCGGGCGGCGACGCAGTCCAAGCGGACCAGCGGGGCGGTGTTCGGGCCCACGAAGACCCATCAGACGCGGACGGTGCCGGTGCCGGCGGCGCTGGACGAGTACGTGCGGACGCGGGTCGCCTTCACCGCGCCGGGCGGGTACCTGTTCCCGAGCCCGAGCGGGGGCGTGTGGACGAACACCAACTTCCGGGCGCGGTCGGGGTGGATGGAGGCCACGCGACGCGCGGGCGTGGAGGGGACGACGATCCACGACCTGCGCCACACCGCTGCGTCGCTGCTCATCGCGGCCGGGGCGGACGTGAAGGCGGTGCAGGTGATCCTCGGGCACTCCACCGCGACGATGACGATGGACCTGTACGGGCACCTCTTCAGCGAGGCCACGTGGCAGGCGATGGAACGGCTACCCGTGATCCCGCTGACGCAGGGGCTACGGCAGATCGAGCCGGGGACAGTTGGTCGCCAGCGCGAGCAACTCTGAGCGACAACGTCAGCGCGGCGGCGACACTCAGCCGCGACGGGCACGACCACCGGGCGGGCCTACCTCAGACACGACCCCGCCGAAGGAGGCTAGTAAACAGTCGCTTCGCGCGGCCTAGCCTCGTCGGATTGAGCCCGCGCACCGCGTCCCGGTCTCGAGCCTGCGCTCGGTGGTGCTGGTCTTCGGTCATCTTCGAGAGCCAATGCACACGCGACCCTTGGATGACGTAGTGCGATTTGCACGGGAGAGCCCCGTTGCCAATAGAGGGCGAGAGGCTGACCCGGCCATCGTAGCGGAGTACCCAGCCCGCTGGGCCGAGGGGAGTGACCACCTCGTTTCCACACCCACACAGGCACAGATGGGCGACAATGTCATGCGCACCGCTGATGTACAACACGCCGCGCTCGAGAGGCGTAGGCAGCAGTTCGACGAATCGATGATCAACGCTATGCACGTGGCTCACGCGACCAGCCCGGCGATCGTATTGTCGCTCACTGGATAGGCGAACGCTGGAACGTCGCCAGCCATGTCAGCATAGAACCCCAGGTGCCGCTTCCACTGAATGACCGCCAGAGCGGCGTTGAGTGCGTTGAGATCACCAATCTGGATGTTCCGCGCATACTCATCTGGCGCGTTGCCGCCGACGGGGATTCGCGTGCGCCGACGGGGCGTGCTGGTCGACACACGAAGCATCCCCGTCAGGCCCGCGCCGGTGTCGATGACACCCATGCCCACGTCGATGAACGACAGGCTCGCGGACTCGAGCGCGGCGACGATACCCTTGCGGTCCGATCCATCGTCGAGCGCAAGGAACACGAAGTCGAAGCCAGCGAGCTCATCCACGTTCTCCGCACCGAAGTAGTCAGGATGGGCGTAGATGCCTCTCTTCAGACGCGAGTACTGACCCGCCCAGTACTCGGCTTTGTTAGATCGGCGTCGGACGTCATCGACGCCCGCCGCCCCGGGGGCTCGGAAGGCGTTATGGTTCACGAAGACGTCGCCGTCATAGAGGTGGATCTCTGCGACGGGCACCTTGGCCACGAGGTCGAGAATGTGCGACCCCGTACCGCCGAGGCCGACGATCGCAACCCTCATGCCCCTGAACACCGCGTTCAGCGCGCTGGTGCCGGCCCGGCTTGAGGCGGAGTCGCGGTAGCAGAACGGGTAGTCCTCCTCGACACCGACTTCGCGAACGGGGTACGTGCGCGCCGTGACGGCCGGATCGATGAGACGCGCCCAGCGGCAGAGGAGCTCGACGTAGACGCTCACCTTGGTGTGGTAGTCGCCGTAGTTGCCCCCGGGCGGCTTGGCGGAGAAGTAGAAGTCCGTGCGGAGCCCGGGGAGGAACTCGTTGACCTGCGCGCTGTTGATCACCTTCATCAGTGGCTGGCCCTGGTCGTCGCAAGGCTCGGACCCCGCGAAGTGGGTCGTGTGGTCCGTAGGGGTCGTCAGTTCATCACCGGCCATGTTCGCCGGCATGACTAGACACCCCCTGGCTACACTCCTGTCGGTGGTCACGTATGGGACGTCGCTCACCACGAGGTAGCCCTCGCGGAGCTCGACGTCGTAGCCATCCTCGAGCAGGCGGCTGAGCGCATCCATGATCAGGACCGGGTCGTGATCTGGACGCTGAAGCTCGTACCCTTCTTCACGCGCACCTCCTGGCCGGGAGCAAGGGAGCCCGACCCGTTCCCGTGCTGCGCGCGGGTGTACGTGACGATGTACTCCGTGTCGGGTGCCGGCTCCTGCCCGGGGAAGGCGAGGGCGACGACTTCCTCGAACGACACGGCCTTGTCCGCGACGAGGTGCGGACGCGCGTTGACGAAGATCTCGGTCATCCTGCCGCGCTCGGGGGACGCCAGCTCCGCCGGCGTATCTGCTGTGCTCACGGGAACCTCCAGGGTGTCGCACGGGGAACCGGCCTGCCGACGCAGTAGGCTTTACCCGTCTGGTAAACCAGCATACACCACGACGGCTTTACCTGGGAGGTAAAGGTGCACCTGGCGTGGCGGGACCCTGCGCTCGAGCGCGTCTGCGGGTCGGGCGCGGCTCTCGAGCGGCGCTGGCCAGACTCCGCGGAGGCGGTGAAGTGCCTCCTGTGGCTCGTGAAGCACTCGCGAGACCTCGCGGAGCTCGCTCGGCACCCCAGCGTCGCCGTCACCGCCGGTGGAGTGGGCGGCCCTGGGGACCCGTTCCGCATTCGGCTTCGCACGGCGGAGATGCTCGCCATGGCCCTCACTAGGGCTGGCGAGGTAATAACCGCCGCAGGGCCGAACCAGCTCGCTGACCACGCGACCGCCTTGCTCGTGACAGACCTCACTGCCGAGGCTCTCGGCAGACTTCGGAAGGCAATCTGATGACGACATCCCGACCAAGCACAGTGCGCTACATTCCACGGGAGTTTGAACCCGACTGGGCAGTTGCACCTGGCGAGATGATTCAGCTAGCCCTTGAGGACCTCCGATTCACACAAGCCGACGTCGCCGCTCGTGCGAGCATTAGCGCCAAGCACCTGAACCAAGTGATCAAGGGGCATGTTCCCTTGTCACCGGAGGTGGCGGTCGCGCTCGAGCGGGTCCTTGGAGTTTCGGCCGATCATTGGCTTAGGCTTGAGGCAACGTGGCAGGCACATAGGGCGCGCGAGAGTGCGCAGATGTCGTTCGCCGGACTCTCTTCCTGGCTGCGGAAGTTCCCTGAAGACGTGCTGCGCCGACGCGCCATCATCGACGCAAGCGCACCCGTCGCCGAGCGAGCCGAGTCCCTATTGCGGTTCTTCCAGGTCGCCGACACCGAGGCCTTCAACCGAGTCTGGCTGGCGCCTCAGGCCAACTACAGACGAAGCCAGAAGTTCGAGATCGACGCCTTCGCTACTGCTCTTTGGCTCAGATTGGCCGAAGTGTCCGCCGAGGCAGCCCGCGACGCTCGACCCTATGATGCCGACAAGCTCCGGTCCGTAGCACGGGAGATTCCGTCCCTAACACGCGAGCCGGTGAAGATCGGATTCAAGAAGGCTCAAGACCTCCTCCGCGAGGCCGGCGTGCTACTGGTCTTTGAGCCAGAGGTCGCCGGGACTCGCATTACCGGTGCATCGCGCTGGCTCGCGTCAACGCACCCTGTGATCGCGCTCTCGGGCCGCCACAAGTTCCTCGACATCTTCTGGTTCGCTCTCCTGCATGAGATCGGACACGTGCTCCTGCACCCGAAGCGGGCCACGTACCTGGATGTGGAGCGCCGGAACGCGAACGATGACGCTGACGAACAGGAGAGCGCTGCGGACTCGTTCGCGGCGGACTTGATCCTCGGTGCGCGCCTGAAGGCAGAGCTCCGCGAGGTCAGCACGGCCGAGGAGTTGCTGGAACTGGCGCAGCGCGCCGGCGTTTCGCCGACAATGGTGGCCGGTCAGTATGCGCACGTGACGGGCGACTGGAGGACGTTCGGGCGACTCCGGGAGAGAGCGGACCTCTCTGTTCTGGCGTGAGCCAGCACCAGCAACGCGCGCGCCGTTGCTGTCGACCGCTCCGTAGAGACGGGGATCGCCTCTTCTTGTTCTCAGCGTGCGGAGCCGAGCGGGCAATGATGTAACGGGCAGCCTTCCATCGGCACGGGCCACGCGGCCCCGGCCGGAACCGACGAACCCACTCGAGCGGCCGCGAGAGTCACGCGCGTGGGTCGAGGTACCCGGCGGCAGACAGCAACCTGTAGGTGTCCGGGCCGTCTAGGACGAGGTACCGCCGGACGTGACGGAAGTTGCTGGTGACGTCTTGCAGGTACGAGATGACCTCCGGGCGGATGTGGTGGCAGTGCTGAAGCACGAGGACATCGGCAGGGCTTCGTGCGAGCCGGGTCAGTTGGTCGCCGTTCTTCCCCAGATGCGCGATCGTCATGGGCGAGAACCGAGCTGGTCCCTTGAGCAGGAAGGCCGCCGACTGCTGGCGACCGTCGACCATGAGCCGGCTCGTGTACAGGTCGTTGACCTCACCGCCCCAGTCGGCTGGCACGACTGGCTCGCCGATTAGCGCGGCAAGGGCGCGCTTCACCTCCTGCTCGGGTATGGACTTGAGCCGCGCCAGGTCGTCGTCGCCGACTTGACCCTCCCAGTCGACGCCGCTCCACTGGTCGACCTGCCGCGGGTACACCCGTTGCCAGTCGGGCGACCACTGGCCAGGCGGCGGTGCAAGCAGCAGCGTTGCGATGGCAATCGGCCGAAGTTCCACGGCATGGGCGTGCACCGTTGAGACCTGGCCGAAGATCCACTGCGAGCGGCGGCCGCGCAGCTCGACGTTCGCCGTGCTGCACGTGAGCTTCCGCGGGTCGAAGCTGCCGCTGACTTCTACGGGGTCACGGTCGTCGTCGTGCAGGTGCGCCCAGAACGACGACCGCACGGGCTCGCCGGCGTGCGCCCTGGCGCGCTCAGAGGCCACATCGCTCCACTGCCACGGGAGGTCTGCCGTCACCAACATGCCTTCGGCGCACTGCCCAGACAGGACTGCCTGGCGAATGCTCGGAACGTCGTGTTCGGAAAGCCAGTCCTCTAGATCCCTGGCATACGCGTACACGTCGCCCCGGAGCCGCTGAAGCGTACCCGCGCGAACGCGGGCCCTCCTGTTGGAGTAGAGCAGGCCGTCGAGCATCGCCGGGTGGAGAAACCATGCGTTGACGGCGGGGTCGCGGCGCACCCCTGCATTGTGCCTCTGCCCCCGTTGTCGACGGCCCAACCGCAACCGGCCGGGCGCGCGGGGGGCCTCCGGAGCGAGGGCGCTCCGTCCGCCGGCGTCCGTCCACGTCCTTGACAGGCCGTCCACGTACTGAGACAAGTCGCTGACCACGCGCTGACCAATGCCCGACAAATCGGACACGAGCCCTACCGCGGCTCCGGCGCCGATACCGCCTCTGACCTGCGATAACACTTCTGTGCGCCTGGGCAGATTCGAACTGCCGACACCCGCTTTAGGAGAGCGGTGCTCTATCCCCTGAGCTACAGGCGCGAAGGACGCGTCAGCAGCCCGGTCAGACCCCTCGCGGTGCGGGCGCGGGCTCTGGGCCGTGGCGTCTGGTCGTCACGTCGCACCGCCAAGCCCCGGCTGGGGCTCCTGCGGCGGCTCCGACCCTACCGTGGGTGACGGTGAGTACGTCGACGGGGTGGGATCGGGGGCCTTCGCGGCGGGATTGGTCGGGCGGGGCGTCAGGGTGCGGTCGGCACGGCGGATGCGCGGCGCGTCGCCCGGCTCGGTGCGCGCGACGACAGGTGGACGCGGAGCTTCTTGGCGGCCCAGTCGTAGTGGCTCGACGTCGCCGATACGCAGTAGGAACCGAGCGTCGTCGTCCCGGTCCAGGCGAAGTGCTGCTTCTCGAACAGCTCGGCGTCGGTGAACCGTTCGATCATCTCCGTCACCCGGGCGTGACTGGAGTCGAGCAGCTCACGGGCGTGCGGCAGAGGCGTCGCCTGGTGCCGGGCCCAGATCTCCTCGTTCATCTGGCCGTAGGTCTTCCAGGTGTACGGCTCCGGCAGGAAGGGCCGCGCGACGCCCCGTTCGTTGGTCGCGACCCACTCCAGGAGGAGCAGGTGCCATTCGTGCAGGTGCACGAGCACGTCACGCAGGTTCTTGTCGCGGCTCCAGTGCGCTTCCGTGCGGCGGTGGTCGGGGGCGAAGTCGAACGCCGCGTCGCGCTCGTCGTCGGTCATCGAGTCGATCAGTGCGGTGAGGGCGTCGAAACGCGATGCCGCCGCGGCGAGCAGCTGGTCCTTCGTGGTCGGTCGGGGCATGTCGATCACTCTCCGAGAGGCGTCAGCGCGTCGAGCACGCGCAACGTGGCCAGCCGGCTCGCCGCGCGGGACCGCGGTTCGAGCGGCGGGAACCCGGAGGGCCAGAAGGTGCGTCGCAGGGGCCACCCGCCGGTGGGCAGCTGCGTCTGCGCGAGATGGTCGAGCGCGGGCTGCATCCGTGCGTCCGGCGGTCCCGTGCCCGCGACCTGGCCGACGACCTCGACCAGGTCGGTGCGCCAGTCGAGCGGGAAGGTGGGTGCCAGCCAGTCCGCGGCCCGGTCCGCTCGCGTGCCGAGCGGAAGGATGTCGTGGCTGTGCGTGTACATGAGCTCGCGTTCGAGCAGTGCGCCGCGGACGACGTGGAGCATGTCACGCACCTGGGCGGCCCGGTCGTCGTCTCGTGGGTCCGTCAGGTCCCGCCAGAGGCGCAGTGCGCGCCCTGCCTTGACCACCCCGATGACGCAGCTGGTGGAGGCGAGGCAGCCGCCGTACCGGGTCGCGAGCCCCGGGTGGTAGACGTCGGGATCGCCGCGGCGGGAGCGGCCCTGCACCCGGACGTCCTGGTACCGCAGGATCCAGTCGACCTGCGGCGCGGCGAGATCCGTCCGGCCGCCGAGCAGGAACGTCGTCGCCGCGATCGCGACGTAGCAGGCGAGCACACCGGCCGGGGTACCGTCACGCGAGAAGACGCCCTCGTCGGTCAGCGCACGGTCGCCGAGGAAGTGCAGCGCGGCGGCGCAGGCCGCCCTGACGTCCACCGCCGCAGGGCGGCGCACCGGGCCCGCTCCCGCGGCGGGCGGACCGGCACGGTCGAGCTCACCGAGGTGGTCGAGCTCAGCGAGCGTCGAGGCGGTCCAGAGGGTGGGCAGGGCGCGTCGAGGCCAGTCGTCGGCGGCGCCCCAGCTGCCGTCGTCGCGCTGGGCACCCAGAACCTGCGACCACGGGGCGCTCGACGGTTGTGGTGACGCCGCGACCCACGCGCGCGCCGGTCCGAGGCTGGGCCCACGGAGGCCCACCCCGCCGTCCGTGGCGACGGCCGGGCCGGTCGGTGTCCTGGTGGTCCCCATCGCGGCTCCTTCCGCGCACCCGCTCCCATCGTGTGCCGCACCCCGTCGGCCGACGACGGACCGAGGTCCCGCCGGGCGCCACGCCTGCGCCGAGCCGCGAGAAGGGGCGGGCTCCCGGTGGGAAGCCCGCCCCTTCGACCCACGCCGCGTCGGTGCGCGTCCGTCCCCCTCAGCGACACCGGGAGCGGCGTGGTGACCCGACCGTCAGCGCCGGAGCGTCAGCAGGCCCGGCCGGTACGGCAGGAGCCCGTAGTCACCGCCGGACGACGGCGAGCGGCCCTGATAGAGCAGCTGCAGGTTGCACGGGTCGATGGTGTTGGTCTGGTCCGCGGAGGTGCGGATCAGCTCGCCGTGGCTGATGTCGTTGGTCCAGGTGGCGCCGCTGTTGGCCTTGCCCGCGAAGGGGTTGCTCTCGGTGGCGGCCTGCGGGGTCCACGAGCCGGACAGGCTGGTGGCGGTGAACGAGCGGAAGTACCGGCCGTTCGCGCCGATGGCCTCGACGATCATGAGGTAGAGGTTCTGGTCCTTGACCTTGTAGACCTGCGGTGCCTCGAACAGGTTGTTCGTGGTGTCGCTCATGACGACGGTCGAGGACGAGCCGAAGGAGCCGGGGAAGTTCCCGATCGGCATGCTGGCGCGGTAGATCTTGCCGTTGTCGCCGGCGAAGAACAGGTACATGTTCTGGCCGTCACCGATGATCGTCTGGTCGATGGGGCCGGTCCCGGAGCCGGTGATGGAGCCGGAGAACAGGGTCTGCGGCGCGGACCAGCCGTTGGGGTTCGTCGGGTTGCTCGAGGTGCGGTAGGAGAACGCCGCACCGCCCCACTGGTAGGCGAGCACCCAGATGTTCTTGGGTGCGAAGTAGAACAGCGAGGGTGCGACGGTCGAGGACGACATGGCGTTCTGCGACGCGGAGCCGAGCTGGGTGAGGTTCGAGACGAGCCCGAAGTTCATCGAGCCCCACGACGTGCCGAAGTCGTGCGTCGTCGCGTAGACGAGGTGCTGACCGTTGTACGGGGCGGTCGTGAAGTCCTTCAGCGAGGCCCATCCGGAGCGCGGCTGGGCGAGCGCACCGGTGGAGGACCAGCTGTACCTCAACGGCAGGCTGCACGAGCCGGTCGGCGGCGGGGTGGTCGGGTCGGTGCTGCCGACGCGCACGAGCTGCCACTGCTGGTTGGCGCCGTTCCAGTCGGCGTACTGCACGACGGCCGCGCCGTCGGCCGTGGACGCACCCTGCACCTCGACGGCCTTGCCGCTGTGCCGGGCCACGAGCTGGACGTACCCGTCGACGTCCTGCACGCTGAACTGCTGGTTCGTGGAGTTCGCGTCGGACCACTGGATGATCGCGGCGCCGTCGGCGGTGGACCGGTTCGAGACGTCCAGCACCTTGCCCGACAGCTTCGACTTCAGCCGGTAGTAGCCGCCACCGGAGTCCACGAACTGCCACTGCTGCTGCGCACCGTCGTTGCGCGACCACTGCACGATCTTCGCGCCGTCCGTCGTCGCCAGGTTGTACACGTCCAGCGCCTTGCCGCTGCCACGGTTCACCAGCACGTACGACGCCGAGGTGTCGATCGACGCCGCCGCCGCGGGCGGTGCTGCGGTCGCCGCGGCGACGAGCCCGGCGGCGGCGACGCTCACGACGAGGAGCCCTGCCTGCCAGCGTCGTCGCGCGCTCAGCGCGAGAGTTCCTGGGGTCGTTCTCATGTGTCCCACTCCTTCGGGGTTGCGGGGGTGGGGCGCCGGTCGACGCCCCACCCCGGGGTGTCGGTCAGCCGACGCGGACGAGCTGCCACTGCTGGTTGGCGCCGTTCCAGCTCGTGTACTGGACGATGTTGGCGCCGTCGGCCGTCGAGGCTCCCTGCACCTCGAGCGCCTTGCCGCTGAGGCGGCTGATGAGGGTCGCGTAGCCGTTGGTGACGGTGGCGCGCCACTGCTGGTTGGCGCCGTCGTTGTCGGTCCACTGGACGATCGCGCCGCCGTCGGCGGTCGACTTGCCGGACACGTCGAGGTTCTTGCCCGACAGGCGGGACTTGACCTCGTAGTAGCCGTCGCTGTTGAGCTGGAACTGCCACTGCTGCTGGCTGCCGTCGTTGCGGGTCCACTGCGTGATCCGGGCGCCGTCGTTGGTCGCCAGGTTGTACACGTCGAGGGCCTTGCCGCTGTTGCGGTTGACGAGCACGTACCAGGCGCCGGCCTCGATCGAGCTGCTGCCACCGCCGTTGCTGCCGCCCGCGTTGAGGGCGTTCAGCACGGACGTGTACGCGGGCTTCTTGTTGCCGGAGGCGTCGAAGAGCAGCGGGTTGGCCCCGGTGCGCCACGAGTCGGAGTCGCGCACGCCCCACACGGTGATGCCGGTGCAGCGCGCCACCGCGAGGCAGGCGTTCGTCACCTGGGCGTACATGTTCGCCTGGTTGCTGCCCTGCTGGATGTCGAGCTCGGTGAGCTGGACCTCGACGCCGAGGTCGGAGAACCGCTGGAGGTTCGCCTGGAAGTCGCTCGGCAGGCTCGTGCCGAGGTGCGCCTGGAAGCCGACGCAGTCGATCGGCACGCCCCGCGACCTGAAGTCGCGGACCATGTTGTAGACGGCCGTGGACTTCGCGTTGATGCCGTCGGTGTTGTAGTCGTTGTAGCAGAGCTTCGCTCCCGGGTCGGCGGCCCGGGCGGCGCGGAACGCGGCCTCGATCCAGTCGTTGCCGGTGCGCTGCAGGTTCGAGTCGCGCCGGCTGCCGCGCCCGTCGTCGGCGAACGCCTCGTTGACGACGTCCCAGGCGTAGACCTTGCCGCGGTAGTACGACGCGACCTGCGTGACGTGGTTGATGAGGGCGTTGCGCAGCGCCGAGCCCGACATGCTCTGCATCCACCCGGGCTGCTGGGCGTGCCACGCGAGCGTGTGCCCGCGGACGCGCTTGCCGTTGCTGAGCGCCCAGTTGACGATGCGGTCGCCGTTGGTGAAGGTGAAGCGGCCCTGCGACGGCTCCGTCGCGTCCATCTTCATCTCGTTCTCGGCGGTGATCATGTTGAACTCGCGGTTCGCGATGGTCATGTACGTGCTGTCGCCCATCCGCCCTGCGGCGATCGCGGTGCCGTAGTACCGGCCCTTCTCCGCCGCCGACGCGCCGAGCGTCGACGCGGCCTGCGCCGGCGTCGAGATCGCGGCGAACGTCGTGAGGACCAGCCCGGCCGTGGCGGCCAGCGCGGCGGCCCGTGGACGCCACCCGTGGCGTGGGGTCGCGTGGAGTTTCGTGTGCATCGTCACTCGCTTCCTGCCGGGACGGCGCACCGGCGCGCCGTCGGTCTGGGGACGCCTGCTCGGGCGTGGTCAGGGCGTGGTCAGGGCCTGGTCAGGGACGTCGTCAGGGCGTGGTCAGGTCGAAGCTGCGGACCGTCACGGATCCGCCGAGGGCCCGCGTCGCGTGGTTGAAGATCCCGAACCGGTAGCCCATGAAGAACTCCCACGCGTTGTTCAGCGTGAACGCGGGCCTGAGCGGGACGAACGTGGTTCCATCGGTGCTGTAGGAGAAGGTCGCCGTCCGGCCTGAGCCAGGGCGGATGTCGGCGTGCGTGCGCAGCCAGATCCGCCCGCCGGACACGGGCGCCGAGGCGCGCTCGACCCCCGTCCCGGTGGTCGCCCACGAGCTGTTCATCGTGAGCCCGTCGGTCATCACGACGCGCGTGGTGCCGTTGGAGCGAACCACCCCGATCCAGGCCGACGACTGGCGCAGCATCGCGAGCCCCGAGCGGTCGCCGTCAGCCATCTGCGAGTAGTCGAGCTCGATCGTCGCCGTCGACGTCGGCCCCTGGATGCGGTGCGTGAGCGTGTTGCGCGCGCTGTACAGGTCGTTCGTGACGGTGGCCGTCTGGAGCCGCAGGCCGTCGTTCACCGAGAACCGGCTGGTGTCGGGGTTGTGGTTCCACTCCCACCGGTGGCCGAGCGTCGGGCCCGTGAACGTGTCGCGGCCGATCATCGACGCGACCGTCTTCGTGGTCGTGATCCGGGGCCTGTCGTACGTCGTGCCCCAGCGACCGTTCACCGTCTGCACGGACGGCCACCCGTCGGCGCTCCAGGTGAGCGGCGCGAGCGTCGGCATCCGGCCGCCCGGGTAGGCGTCGGTGAAGGCCATGTACCACCAGTCGCCGGCCTGCGTCTGGACGATCCCGCCCTGGTGCGGGACTCCCCCGCCGGAGATCGGCCCGGGCAGGTCGAGCAGCACCTGACGCATCTCGTACGGTCCGAACGGCGACGTCGACCGCAGCACGTACTGCCCGTTCGCGGGCCGCGTGAGCCAGATGTAGTAGTAGCCGTTGCGCTTGTAGAAGCGCGCACCCTCGAGGGTTCCGACGCTCGACGGCGTCTGGAACACCTGCTGCGCGCGCACCTGTGCGGTCCCGTCGGCGTTGAGCTGCGCGACGCTGATCGTGCCGTTGCCGTACGCGACGTACATCGTGTCGTCGGTGTCGACGAGCAGGCCCGCGTCGTAGTAGCACCCGTTGATGCGCGCCTTCTTGGTCCACGTCCCGTCGACCGCGGGTGCCGTGTAGACGTAGGTGCGGTTGAACTCGGTGCAGCCCAGCCAGTAGTAGGTGCTGGTGCTGGGACGGTAGGTCAGCGCCGACGCCCAGATCCCCTTGACGTACTTGCGGCCGCCCGTGAGGTCGTAGCCGCTGTCGTCGAAGTCGAGGCGCGGGACCGAGTGGCCCGCGTACTCCCAGCTGACCAGGTCGTACGAGCGCAGGATCGGCGCACCGGGCGAGTAGTGCATGGTCGAGGCCGAGTAGTAGTAGGCGTCGCCGACGCGGATGATGTCGCCGTCGGCGAAGTCCTGCCAGACGACGGGGTTGGTGAACGTGCCCGACGGGGTGGGGTTCGGGTTCGTGCCGCCGACCTTGACGAGCTGCCACTGCTGGTTGGCGCCGTTCCAGTCGGCGTACTGCACGACGGCCGCGCCGTCGGCCGTGGACGCACCCTGCACCTCGACGGCCTTGCCGCTGTGCCGGGCCACGAGCTGGACGTACCCGTCGACGTCCTGCACGCTGAACTGCTGGTTCGTGGAGTTCGCGTCGGACCACTGGATCACGGCGGCGCCGTCGGCCGTCGAGCGACCGGTGATGTCGAGCACCTTGCCCGACAGCTTCGACTTCAGCCGGTAGTAGCCGCCACCGGAGTCCACGAACTGCCACTGCTGCTGCGCGCCGTCGTTGCGCGACCACGACACGATCTTCGCGCCGTCCGTCGTCGCCAGGTTGTACACGTCCAGCGCCTTGCCGCTGCCACGGTTCACCAGCACGTACGACGCCGAGGTGTCGATCGACGCCGCCGCAGACGGGGGCGCCACCGTCGCCACCATGGCCCCCGTGACGGCGAGGCTCAGCGCGAGTGCGCCGGCCCAGGACCGTCGGCGGGCCCGTCGGGGCGTGGGGTGCATCGAACCGCTTCGCTCGCGACCGTCGACGTCGTCGTCGCTCATCGCTGTCTCCAGGTGCGTCTCTGTGAGGCTGGCTGGTGCGCCGTGTTAGCGCTCACACAGCAGGACGCGGACACTCTGGCACGGAGTACGGCCGCCCAGACTGGGTGCAAAACGTTTCAGCAGGCAACATTTCTTCATCGGTGGAGACGCGTCCGCTACCGGCCGTCGGAGTCCCCCACGCCACCACCCGCGTTCCCCCCCACGTCGCCCGCCCGCGCCACGCGTCTCGCGCCCGCCGCGCCCGTCGCCGCGACGGGCCCAGCAGAAGGGGTTCCGCACGACGGCGTCGTGCGGAACGATGGCCGCTCCCGACGATGGCCCACGTGCGCCGCGAAGCACGCCTCACCATGACCGTTGAGCCCGGAGGGTCCGCCCTCGTCCGCCCGTGAACGGCCCGCAGGTGCGCGTGCGCACCCCGAAGGACCTGCGACGCGACCGCCGCCCGCACCCCCACTCGTGCTGGGACCAGCTCGTCGTGGCCCCGCTGTGGCCGTTGCACGGCGTCAACCTCGGCACCCTGCTGCGCACGTGCGACGCGGTCGGCGCATGCCTGGCCGTCCCGCGGCTGCCCTGGGTCCCCGAGGCGCTGGAGCGCGGCAACACCCTGCGCCACCCGGCGTGCGTGCACTGGACCGGGAACCGGGTCCGCTGGCTCGAGCGGCAACGCGACCGCGGCAGCACGGTCGTCGGCGTCGAGCTCGCCGAGGAGTCCGTGCGGCTCGGAGACCTGCCCGCGGCCCGGCGACGCACGGTCGTGGTGCTGGGGCACGAGCAGACCGGGATCCCGCCGGAGGCGCTCGACCTGCTCGACGTCACCGTCGAGATCCCGATGGTCGGCACCGGCGCGAGCCTCAACGTCGCCGTCGCCGGCTCGCTCGTGCTCTACCGGCTGGCCGGGCTGCTGTGACGGAGGACCGACGTATGTCCCTACGATCTCGGGCACACCGCTCCCGAGGAGATCACGTGGACACCGCAGGTCGAGATGCGTCCCGCGAGGCACCGGCGCACGACCCCGCCGCGCACGAGCCAGCCGTCGACGACGAGCCGCGCGGAGCCCGCGGCGAGTTCCTGTCCGTGGCGCAGACCCGGGCGCTCGGCCGGCGGAACACCGTGCTCGACCCGCACTCCGTCCTGGTCAGCCGCTTCGCGGTGGTCGGGGACGGCAACACGTTCTACCCGGGCACGGTGCTGGAGGCGGACGAACGCTCGGAGCTGGTCGTCGGGCACGGCAACGTCTTCTACCCCGGCTGCTTCCTGCGCGCGCAGGACGGTGGGCGGCTCGTCGTCGGCGCGTGCGGCGAGTACGGCCCCGGCGGCGTGCAGGTCCTCGCCGGGGAGGGGACGACGATCCTCGTCGGCGACGAGGTGCGCCTCATGAACGGCCCTCAGCTCGTCGGCGCGACGCACGTCGGCGACGGCGGGCAGGTCATCGGGCCCATCCGCGTGCAGTCGGTCCGGCTCGACGGCGGCGGCAGCCATCGCGAGGAGGACGTCGACGCGCGGGCGGGGGTGCTCAAGGGGTTCGGGCTGGCGCGCGGCCTGCACGTCGGCGTGGGCGAGGTCGTCAACGGCGTCGGCGACTTCGCCGCGGCCCCCGTCGAGCGGCAGCGGGCCTACCACCCTGCGTGACGCGGCTCCGGTCGGCTCGGCGCCACGTGCCGCGGGCGGCCCGAGCCACGGCCCGCGTCAGCTCACGCAGAGGCAGAACGGGTGGCCGGCCGGGTCCAGGAACACCCGGAACGTCTCGCCGGGCTGGTGCTCGGCCTTGGTCGCGCCGAGGGCCAGCACCTCGGGCTCGGCGGCGTCGAGGTCCTGCACCATGACGTCGAGGTGCATCTGCTGCGGCACGTCCTGGCCGGGCCACCGCGGCGGCGTGTAGGGCTCGACGCGCTGGAACGAGATGCACTGCGTCTCGCCCTCGCGGATGTCGGCCCACCCCTCGTCGCCGGAGACCTCCCAGCCGAGCAGCGTGCCGTAGAACCGGGCCAGCGTGAGCGGCTCGGGACAGTCGATGACGAACGACGGGAACCGGGCGATGGTCATGCGTCGCACGCTACGCCGGGGCACCGACACGACGCGGCCCCGGACCCGAGGGAGAGGAAGGGGGGTCCGGGGCCGCGTCGCCGCGCGCTACCTCAGGCCGTTGCTGATGGCCGTGATGAGCTCGCCGTTCGAGGTGTCGCCGGACAGCTCCCAGAAGAACGCGCCGCCCAGGCCCTGGTTCTTGGCCCAGGTCATCTTCCCGTTGATGGTCGACGGGGTGTCGTAGCTCCACCACTCGGTGCCGCACTTCGCGTAGGCGGTGCCGCCGACGGTCCCGGTCGCGGGGCAGCGGTTCTTGAGGACCTTGTAGTCCTCGATCCCCTGCTCGTACGTGCCGGGGGCCGGGCCCGTCGCGGTGCCGCCGGGCGCCGTCTGCGTGACGCCGTTCCAGCCGCGGCCGTAGAACCCGATGCCGAGCAGGATCTTGTTCGACGGCACGCCCTTGGCCTTGAGCTTCGCGACCGCGTCGGCCGAGTTGAAGCCCGCCTGCGGGATGCCGGAGTACGACGTGAGCGGCGAGTGCGGGGCGGTCGGGCCCTGCGGGTTGAACGCGCCGAAGTAGTCGTACGTCATGGGCATGATCCAGTCGAGCTTCTGCGCGGCCGTGGCGTAGTCGGTCGCGTCGATCTTGCCGCCGTTGCTGCCGTCGGCCGTGATCGCCGCGGTGACCAGGGCCTTCGAGCCGAACTTGTTGCGCAGCGCGGTGACGACGTCGTCGAAGGCCTTCGGCCCGCTGGTGTCGCACGTCAGGCCGCACGCGTTCGGGTACTCCCAGTCGACGTCGATGCCGTCGAACACGTCGGCCCAGCGCGGGTCCTCGACGAGGTTGTAGCAGGACTCGGCGAACGCCTGCGGGTTCTGCGCGGCCTGCGTGAAGCCGCCGGACCAGGTCCACCCGCCGAACGACCAGATGACCTTGAGGTCGGGGTGCATGGCCTTGAGCTTGCGGAGCTGGTTGAAGCTGCCGCGCAGCGGCTGGTCCCACGTGTCGGCGACGCCGTCGACGCTCTCCGCGGCGGTGTACGCCTTCTCGTAGTCGGCGTAGGAGTCACCGATGCTGCAGCGGCCGTTGGTGGTGTTCCCGAACGCGTACAGGATGTGCGTGAGCTTGTCGGCGGAGCCGGACGTCTCGATGTTCTTGACGTGGTAGCCGCGGCCGTAGACGCCCCACTCGGCGAAGTAGCCGACGACCTTCTGGCCCGACGGGCCGGGCGTGGTGGGCGTGGGCGTCGGGGTGGTCGGCGTCGGCGTGGGGGTCGTCGGCGTCGGCGTCGGGGTGGTCGGCGTGGGGCTCGGGCCGGGACCGCCCGAGCAGGAGCCGCCGTTGACGGTGCAGCCGCTCGGCGCGCCGAACGGGCCGGACGCGACGTAGCCCCACTGCTGCGTCGCACCCGGGGCGAGCGCACCCGCCCAGCTCTTGGACGTGGCGCGGTAGTGGTTGCCGCTGCGGGTGACGTCGGCGTCCCACGAGCTGGTGATCGCCACGCCGGCGGGCAGGTCGAACTCGAGCGTCCACGAGCTCACCGGTGCGGAGGAGCCGTTGGTGACGCGGACGGCGACCTCGTGCCCACTCCCCCAGTTGCCGGTGGAGGTGAACGTCGCGGTGAGGGATCCGGCGGCGGACGCGGCGGTCGGCAGGGTCGCGGCGACGAGCGCGGTCGCGACGCCGAGGAAGGCGGTGATCGCGGTGGCGGCGAGCCGTCGCCGGCGCGGCCGGTGGGCGGGGTCGTGGTGACTGGGACGCATGGGGCCTCCATGGGGGATGGGAACCGGTGATTTGTAAAGATCACGTACTAATGGTTCACTTGCGACACTAGCGACGGCGTCGGAAGCGGGTCAACGCACCCCGAGCCGCCGTCGCGCCTCGCGCCCCGGCGGCGCCGGATGCGGGCACCCGTGCGATTCCCCAGGTCAGGCGCCTGTCGTGCAGGACGTTGACGCTGGTCACGGCCCCTGAGACCGCTTCCACGACGCGCGACCTCCCCTCGCCCTCGGGAGGACCGGCAAACGGTTGCTCGGCGCCGTCGGGCGGGTGAAGGGTTCACACGGACGAGTGACGGGCCGCTCCCGTCCGCGATCCCGACTGCCGCCGTCGCGGGGCGGCCCGCACATGTCTACCGCCGTCGCGGGACGGTGTCAGAGGTCACTCGTACGGTCGACGCAGTCGCGCCGGGCCGCGGCGACGACCCGACGGGCGGCCACCCCGACGAGCGAGGGAGCACCACCGTGCAGCGCACCTACCCGCAGGGCGTCACGTCCTGGGTCGACATCGAGCAGGACGACGTCGAGGCCGCGACGGCCTTCTACGGCGCGGTCCTCGGCTGGACGTTCCACGACGCGACCCCGCCGCAGACACCCGCGCGCTACGTCGTCGCGCAGGTCGAGGGACGCGACGCGGCCGGCATCGGCGGCCCGCGCACCCCCACGGGCAGCCCGGGCGACCCGTCGTGGCAGACGTACGTCGCGGTCGACGACGTCGCCGCCACGCTCCGCCGCGTCGAGGAGGTCGGCGCCACGGTCACCGCAGGCCCGACTGTCGCCGGAGAGGGCGGCACGTGGGCGGCGTTCACCGACCCGCAGGGCGCACGCCTGCGGCTGTGGCAGCCGAGGCGTCGCCTGGGCGCGCAGATCACGAACGCCCCGGGCACGTGGAACTTCAGCGACCTGCGCACCACCGACCCGGCCGCCGCGCAGGACCTGTACGGACGGCTGTTCGGCTGGGAGTTCACCGACCTCGGGTTCGCGACGATGATCCGCGTGCCGGGCTACGGCGACCACCTCGCCGCCACGGTCGACCCCGGGATCCACGAGCGGCAGGACGACGTCTCGGCCCCGCCCGGGTTCGCCGACGCGATCGGCTGGATCACCCCGACCGACGGGCCCGCGACCTGGCACGTGACCTTCTCGGTCGAGGACCGCGACGCCACGGCCGAGGCCGTCGAGCGGCACGGCGGGACCGTCCTGGGCTCCGAGGTCAACGACTGGACGCGCGCGGTGACCGTCCGCGACCCGCAGGGCGCCGAGCTCACGCTCAGCCAGTTCGTGCCGCCGACGTGACGCCGGCGCGCGGCGCCACGTCCGCCGCGGCCGCTGCGGGCGCCGCGGGCGCCGCGGGCGCTGCCCGTGCCAGGGTGGCCGCATGACGACGCCCGACGAGCGCGAGATCGCCGAGCTGACCCGCCTGGTCCGCGAGTTCTCCGCGGAGCGGGACTGGCAGCAGTTCCACGACCCGAAGTCCGTGATCCTCGCCCTCGTCGGCGAGGTGGGCGAGCTGGCCGAGCTGTTCCAGTGGGTCCGGGCCGACGAGGCCGTCACCGCCTTCGCGGTACCCGAGCGCAAGGCGCGCGCCGCCGAGGAGATGGCCGACGTGCTCGTCTACCTCGTCTGCCTGGCCGACGTGCTCGGCGTCGACCTCGGCGCGGCGGCCCGCGCGAAGCTCGCCGACGCGCACCGACGCTTCGTCGCCGACGAGGTCCGGGGCCGCGCCCCCGACAAGCCCTGACGGCTCCCCAGGGCGATCGGGACCCGGCCCTTGAGGTCGCTCACGCCGCCGGGCCCCGGGAGCCGTCCGCGCCGGGCGAGGGCCTCGTCGACGGACCGCGCACGGAGCGCCTGGACGGCCGCGAGGACCTCCTCGCGGCGTGCTCCGGATCCCCTGCCCCTCGCCGCGCGGCGCACCCGCCCTCCGAGCACACTCGGCTCATGCCGGACCGCAGCGCTTCCGACGAGCCCCGCACCCCGCGGGTCTGCGTGCTCGCGCCCACGCCCCTGCTCACGGTGACGATCGAGCCGCCGACGAGCGAGGAGTCGCACCCGGAGGTGCACGTGCACGCGGGCGGGCAGGGCCTGTGGGTGGGCCGCATGGCGGTGTCGCTGGGCGCGGACGTCGTGGTGTGCGGGCCGTTCGGCGGCGAGACGGGGACGGTGCTCGCACACCTCGCGGAGGTCGAGCGGCTGCGCGTGCGCCCGACGGCCTACGCGGGCGGCAACGGCGCGTACGTGCACGACCGCCGCGACGGCGACCGGCGGGAGGTCGCCGAGACGCCGCCGCACCCGCTGGACCGGCACGAGCTCGACGACCTGTACGGCACGGTCCTGGTCGAGGCCATGGACGCCGACGTCACGGTCCTGACGGGCGCGGACCCGGCGCGGATCCTGCCCGCGGCGGTCGTGGGCCGGCTCGCGCGCGACCTGCGCGCCGCGGGCCGGACGGTCGTGGCGGACCTGTCGGGCCGCGCCGCGGCGGCCTTCGCGCAGGCGGGCGGCGCGGTGCTCAAGATCAGCCACGAGGAGCTCGTCGACGGCGGTTTCGTCGCGTCCGACAGCCTCGACGACCTGCGGGGAGCCGCCCTGCGGTTCGTCGAGCAGGGGCTCGACGCGGTCGTCGTCTCGCGGGCCGGCGAGCCGGTCCTCATCGTCACCGCCGGCGAGACGCACGAGGTCGTCCCGCCGCCCATCACGGTCGTCGACCACCGCGGCGCGGGCGACTCGATGACCGCGGGCATCGCCGTCGGGCTGGGCCGCGGACTCACCCTGGCGGAGGCGGTCCGCCTCGGCGCCGCGGCGGGCGCGCTCAACGTCACGCGCCGCGGCCTCGGGACGGGCCGTCGTGAGCAGATCGAACGGTTCGCGCGGCGCGTGCAGGTCCGCCCCGCCGACGGTGGCGCCGGCTCCTGACGGCCGCCCGCCCCGGTGGCGCCCGCACCGGACGTCCGGTCCGATGGGACGACACCGACGAGAGGCGGCTCACCGTGCGCGTGCTGGTGACGAACGACGACGGCATCGACTCCCCCGGCCTGACGACGCTCGCCGCGATGGCGCTCGAGGCGGGCCACGACGTCGTGGTCGCGGCGCCCGCGCGGGAGTCGTCGGGCGCGAGCGCGTCGCTGCTGGGGGCGGAGCAGGACGGGCGGCTGATCGTCGCGCCGAAGTCCCCGCCGGGCCTGCCGGACGACGTGACGTCGTTCGCGGTCCGGGCGGCGCCGGGCCTCATCGCGTTCGTCGCGGCGTACGGCGGCTTCGGCCCGAAGCCGGACCTGATCCTGTCGGGCGTGAACCGCGGCGCGAACACCGGGCACGCGGTGCTGCACTCGGGCACGGTCGGCGCGACGCTGTCGGGCGCGACGCACGACATCCCCGGCCTGGCGGTGTCGATCGCCTACCACGAGCCCCGGCACTGGGAGACGGCTGCGGCGTTCGCGCGGCCCGTCCTCGACTGGCTCGCGGAGCAGCATGACGGCGACCGGCACGCGCGCGTCGTCAACCTCAACGTCCCGGACCTGCCCGCCGACCAGGTGCGCGGCCTGCGCAAGGCACCGCTCGCGTCGTTCGGCGCGGTCCAGGCCCGCATCCACGAGCTCGAGCACGGGCACCTGCAGCTCACGTACTCGGACGTCGAGATCACGCGTGAGCCCGAGACCGACGCCGGCCTGCTGGCCCGCGGCTGGGCGACCCTGACCCAGCTGCGCGCCCCCTGCTTCGACGCCGACGCGGTCCTGCCCGAGCACGGACCGCTGCCCGGCCCGACCGGGGCCGACCCCGTGAGCGCGCCGGCGTGACCGGCGCCCCTAGGTCCGCGCGACCGCGATGAGCAGCATCGTCACGAGGAACCCCGTGACGAGGTTGAGCCACAGGAACCGGCGCCAGCCGGCATTGGCCCGCTCGCAGTCGTCGTCGGTGACACGCCAGAACACCGCGGTGCTCACCGCGTAAGGCAGGGGCAGCAGGGCGGCGAGCACGCCCGGCCACGGCACGACGAGCAGCACGCCCGCGGCGCCGACGTACAGCAGCGTCGCGAGCACGACGGTCCGGTGCGCCCCGAGTGCGGTCGCGACCGACGCGATGCCGCCCTCGCGGTCGGCGCGCACGTCCTGCACGGCGCCGAACGCGTGCGACGCCATGCCCCACAGCACGAACGCGACCAGCACGGGCCACGCGGTCCGGGCCGCCAGGTCGGCGTCGACCAGCACGAGCGCGTACAGCAGCGGCCCGACGAAGTGCATCGCCGAGGTGAACGAGTCGAGGACGGGCCGCTCCTTGAACCGCAGCACCGGTGCCGAGTAGGCGACGACGAGGAACAGCACGAGGGTGAGCACCGCGGTCGCGGCGGCGTCCCCCACGGCGACGAGCCACGCGACGAACGGCAGCGGCAGCAGGACGCTCGACCACAGGATCCGCCGGTGCACGGCGGCGGCCCGCTCGGGCGCGACCAGACCGCCCTCGATCCCGCCCTTGCGCGGGTTGCGCAGGTCGGACGCGTAGTCGAACACGTCGTTCACGCCGTACATCAGCAGGTTGTACGGCACGAGGAAGAACAGCGTGCCGACGACGAACGTCGCGTCGAGACGGCCGCCCGTCGCCATGAGGTAGCCCGCGGCGAACGGGTAGGCCGTGTTGATCCAGGAGAACGGCCGCGACGCGGCGAGGACCTCCCTCATGCGGCGCCCTCCGCCGCGGCGGCCCGACGCCGGCGCCCGAGGACCGTCCAGAGCACGGGCATCCCGACCGCCGCGGCGATCGCGTACGCGAAGTCCTCGAGCGGCGCGCCCCAGACGTACACGCCGAGGATCTTGTCCGGGTCGAAGACGTACAGGTCGGCACCGATCATCAGCGTGTCGAACACGGCCGTGAGCAGGCACAGGTGCACGACGGTCCACACGAGCGGCATCCCGCGCAGCCGCCGCAGCGTCGGGAACGACACCGCGAGCAGCACGACGAGCACGGCCACGTTGAGCACGATGTTGGTCACGCGGGGCCACCCCGTCCGCCGGTCCCGGGGCCGTCGGCGCCGCCCGACCCGCCCGCGCGCGCACGCACCCCGGCGTCCCGCAGCGACGCCGTCCGGTCGAACCAGCGCCAGGCCAGCAGCGCGGTGTAGCAGAGCAGCGCGAGGAAGAAGGCCTCCTCGACGGGCAGCTCGGGCGCCAGCAGCAGGCCCGTCATGTGGGGCGAGTCCCCGCGCGCGAAGATCCCGAGGACGAGCCCCGCGACGTCCCAGAGCAGGAAGGCCAGCACGCCGATGCCGACCGTGAGCGCGGCGCGGCGCGCGTCGTGCCAGAACGCGAGCCGGAACCGCCGGTCGAGCAGCGCGAGCCCGCCGAGGGACAGCAGCAGCGCCCCCAGGTACGCGAACCTCATGCGCGCCCGGCCCGCACCGCGCTCCACACCCCGGCGGGCCGAGCCGCGTCGAGGAAGCCGGGCCGCAGCGGTGCGGGCAGCGGTCGCGTCGACGTCTCGCCCAGCAGCCGCTTCGCGACGAGCTCGGCACTGATGAGGCACATCGGCAGCCCGACGCCCGGGACGGTGCCCCCGCCGACGTGCAGCAGGTTCGGCACCCGCGCGGACGCGTCCCCGGGGCGGAACATCGCGCTCTGCGCGAGCGTGTGCTCCATGCCGAGCGCGGTGCCGCGCCACGCGGACAGGTCTCGCGCGAAGTCGGCGGGTGCGACGACGTGCCGCGTGACCACGCGGCCGCGCAGGTCGTCGATGCCGGCCCACGCGCCGACCTGGTCGAGGAAACGGTCGGCGTGCCGCTCGACCTCGTCACGCTCGGGGCTGCCGGGGGCGCCGTCGCCGAGGGACGCGTCCGCCGGGAACGGCACGAGCAGGAAGAGGTTCTCGTGCCCCGGCGGGGCCGCGGTCGGGTCGGTCGCGGTGGTGCGCGACGCGTACACGGACGCGACCTCGGGCACGCGCAGCCGGTCGGCGGGCGTCGAGCGCCCGTCGCCGAGGATGTCCGCGAAGTTGCCGGGCCAGTCCCGCGTGAAGAACAGCGAGTGGTGCGCGAGCTCCGGCAGCGCGCCGCGAACGCCGGCCATGACGAGCAGCGCGGAGATGCCGGGGCCGCTGCGCTCCCACGTGGGCGCGGGATGGTCGCTGTGCCGCGGGTCGAGCAGCGCGGTCTCGGTGTGGTGGCGGTCGGCGCCGGACACGACGACGTCCGCCTCGACGAGCTCGCCGGTCGCGAGCCGGACGCCGCGTGCGACGCCGGTGCGCCGCGGGGTCCGGGCGGTGCGCGGTGCGGGCTCCACGTCGATCTCGACGACGTCGGCGCCGGTGCGGATCTCGACGCCTTCGCGCACGGCGAGCCGTTCGAGCGCCTCGATCACGGTGTACATGCCGCCGCGCGGGTAGCGCACGCCGTCGACGAGGTCGAGGTGGCTCATGAGCGAGTACAGCGCGGGGACGCGGTACGGCGAGGACCCGAGGAACACCGCGTGGTACCCGAGCGCCTGCCGCAGCACCGGGTGCTGCACGGTCCGCTCGACCTTCTCCGCGAGGGTGTGCGTGAGCAGGTCGACGAGCGTCCCCGAGCGCCGCACGACCGGCGCGGACAGCAGCCGGTCGGGGCGCTGGAACGTCGTCCACAGGAAGTGGTCGAGCGCGGTGCGGTACGCGAGCGACGCGTCCTGCGCGTAGCGCCGCACGGCCTCGCCCGCGCCCGGCTCGAGCGCCTCGAACGTCGCCCAGTTCTGCTCCGCGTCGGCGACCAGGTCGAAGCCCTCCGCACGCCCGCCCGGCGTCTGCGGCTCGGTGAACAGCCGGTACGCGGGGTCGAGCGGCACGAGGTCGAGGTGGTCCTCGACCCGCTCGCCGAGCAGCGCGAACGCGTGCGCGAACACCTCGGGCATGAAGTACCAGGACGGCCCGGTGTCGAACCGGAACCCGTCGACGGTGAGCGTGCCCATCCGTCCGCCGAGCCGCTCGTGCCGCTCGAGCAGCGTGACCTGCGCGCCCCCGCGCGCGAGCAGCGCGGCCGTCATGAGCCCGCCGATCCCGCCGCCGACGACGACCACCCGGCCGGGCCCGTCACCGGGCTGCGCAGCCGTGCCGGTCGCAGCGCGCGACCGCGGGGTGCGGCCCGCCGGGGGCGCGTCGGAGCCGCCGGCCCGTGGTGCCGTCGTCGTCATGCCTGTCCGTCCCGTCCGCCCGCGCGTCGCCGCGCCCACCACTGCCGGCCGACCGCGCCGGCCACGACGCGCACCTTCACCGGCCCGGGCACGCGCACGCGCGCCGCCGTCAGCCGGTCCGCGGGCTGCGCCGCGAGGTCGGCGAGCAGCCGGTCGTAGAGCGCGAGCGTCGCGGCGACGGCGTACCGGGAGCGCCCAGGCAGCCGCGGCAGCGCGGCGCGCGCGACGGCGACGTCCCGGCCGATCTCGTCGAGCACCTGCGCGCGCTGCTCCTCGGTGAGCCGGCCCCGCTCGGTGCCGGGGAAGTACGCCCGCCCGAGCTCGTGCGCGTCGACCCCGAGGTCGCGCAGGAAGTTGATCTTCTGGAAGGCGGCCCCGAGTGCGCGCGCGCCCGCGACCTGCTGCGGGTCCGGCTCGACGAGCGGCTCCCCGGGAATCCGGTCGGCGTTGAGGAACACCCGCACGCACATGAGCCCGACGACCTCCGCCGACCCGTACACGTACTGCTCGAAGCTCTCCCGGTCGTGCACGGTGGCGTGCAGGTCGGCGCGCATGGAGGCGAAGAACGGCGCGGTCTCGGCGGTCGTGATGCCCGTGCGCCGCGCGGTCCGGGCGAAGGCGTGCACGACGAGGTTCGTCGAGTAGCCGGTGCGCAGCGCGCGGACCGTCTGCGCCTCGAGCTCGTCGAGCTCCTGCGCCGCGCCCGGCCCGCCGAACGTGTCGACGACCTCGTCCGCGAGCCGGACCAGGCCGTAGACCGCCTCGATGTCGCGGTGCGCGCGCCGCCCGAGCAGCCGCGAGCCCCAGCCGAACGACGTCGAGTACGCGCCGAGGACGAGCGCGCTCGTGCGCGCGGCGGTCGTGTCGTACAGCCGCACGGAGCGGTCGTGCGCGGCCCCCGCGAAGGCGTCGCGCGCACCCGCGGGTGCCGCGGGCCGGGGCGCGTCGGGGCGTCGCGCCGGCTCGTGCGCGTGCTCGACCACCATCAGTGCCCCCGTCCGACCAGATCGTCGACGACGCCCACAAGGTAGTCCGCCAACGGCTCCGGCAGCGCGCGGGCGTGCTCGCGGGCCGCGCGCGCGGTGCGCGCGACGAGCGTCCGCACGGCCGCGAGCGCACCCGAGTCGACCATGACCGCGCGCACGAGCGCCGCGCCCTCCTCGTCGAGGTCCGGCTGCCCGACGTACCGGTCGAGCGTCGCGCGGCCCGCGGGCCCGGAGCGGTCGTAGGCGACCCGCAGCAGCTCGGTCCGCTTGCCGCGGCGCAGGTCGGACAGCACCGACTTGCCCGTGACGGCCGGGTCCCCGAACACCCCGAGGTCGTCGTCGGTGAGCTGGAACGCCAGGCCCAGCGCGGCGGCGACGTCGTCGAGGCGCCGCAGCACGTCCTCGTCGGCGCCGGCGAGGACCGCGCCGGACGCGAGCGGGACGCGGCAGGAGTACTCGGCGGTCTTGAGCGCGGCGACGAGCAGCGCGTCGACGTCGGCGGGCGCGAGCGTCTCGGACGCGACGTCGAGCAGCTCCCCCGCGACGGCCGTCTCGACGCCGTCGGCGAGCAGGTCCGTGAGTCGCTCGCGCACGTCGCCGGGCACGGGTGTGCGCGCGACGAGGCGGAACGCTGAGGCGAGTGCGAGGTCGCCGGCGAGGATCCCGGCCGCGAGCGCCTGCGCGTCGGCGTCGACCGCGGGCAGTCCCCGGGTGAGCCCGCGCCGGCGGGCCGCACCGCTGACGTTGAGCCGCCCGCGGCGCACGTCGTCGTGGTCGAGGACGTCGTCGTGGACGAGCATCGCGACGTGCAGGACCTCCTGCGCGGCCGCGACGGGCGCGACGGCGCCGAGGTCGGTGCCGCCGAGGCCGAGGTAGGCCGCCGCGGTGAGCCGGGGGCGCATGAGCTTGCCGCCGAGGGTCGAGGCGAGGTCCTCCCACAGCACGCGCGCGGCGTCGGCGTGCCGGCCGGCGCGCACGGCGCGTTCGACGAGCAGGTCCTGCAGCGTCGATGTCGCGAGCCGGGTGGCGTCCTCGACGGCGTGCGCGAGCGCAGCGGTCGAGCGGATGCTCCCTCCGGCGAGGGCGAGGTCGCCGTCGTCCACGTGGCCTCCTGGTCTGGCGCGTGTCACAGTGCCGCAGGCGGTCCGACCGCGGAATGCTCAGCGTACTGAGCAATTTCCGGACCGCCACTGCAGACCACTTCGGCGCGGGAGACGCGTCTGGATGCAGCGAGTTTCGATCAAATATCCCCAGGATCGAACACAGATCAACAGGGATCGACTACGCTGACGCCATGACGTGGATGGTGACGGGCGGGGCTGGGTACATCGGGTCGCACGTGGTGCGGGCCTTCCGACAGGCGGGCATCGCGCCCGTGGTGCTCGACGACCTGTCGAGCGGGCACCGCGTGTTCGTCCCCGACGACGTGCCGTTCGTCGAGGGGTCGCTGCTCGACACCGCACTCCTGGCCCGCACGCTCGGTGAGCACGAGGTCGAGGGCGTCGTGCACCTCGCCGGGTTCAAGTACGCCGGCGTGTCCGTCGACCGCCCCCTGCACACCTACGAGCAGAACGTCACCGGCACCGCGCGCCTGCTCGAGGCCATGGCCGCGCAGGACGTCCCCGCGATCGTGTTCTCCTCGTCGGCCGCGGTGTACGGCACCCCCGACGTCGACCTCGTCACCGAGGAGACCGCGACCTCGCCCGAGTCGCCCTACGGCGAGTCCAAGCTCGTCGGCGAGTGGCTGCTGCGCGACCAGGGCCGCGCCACCGGCCTGCGGCACACCTCGCTGCGCTACTTCAACGTCGTCGGCTCCGGCACGCCCGAGCTGTACGACACGAGCCCGCACAACCTGTTCCCGCTGGTCCTCGACGCCCTCACCCAGGGCCGCACGCCGCGCATCAACGGCACCGACTACCCGACGCCCGACGGCACCTGCGTCCGCGACTACATCCACGTCGCCGACCTCGCCGACGCGCACGTCGCCGCCGCCCGCGCTCTGTCCGCGGGCACCCCGCTCGAGCGCGTCTACAACCTCGGCTCGGGTGACGGCGTCTCCGTGCGCCAGATCATGACGGCGATGGCCGACGCGACCGGCATCCCGTTCGAGCCCAAGGTCGCCCCCCGCCGCCCCGGGGACCCGGCGCGCATCGTCGCGTCCGGCGAGCTGGCCGCGCGCGACCTCGGCTGGCGCATGACCCACACGCTCGCCGACATGGTGCGCAGCGCGTGGGAGGCCCGCCAGGCCCACTGACCGGACCGCTCGACGAGGCCGCCGCACCCCTGCCCGACCGGCAGGACGCGGCGGCCTCCGTCGTCACGGCCGCCCAAGCCCGCAGGGACGACCGGCGCGCCGTCCCGGTCAGCCTGCGGCGACGGGCGATGCCTCACGCAGGGCAGCGTGCGCCGACGGGCGGTGCCTCACGCGGGTCGGCGTGCGGCAACCGGCGGCGCCTCGCGCGGGTCAGCGTGCGGCGACGGGAAGGGCCTGCAGGCCGGGCAGCCGCTCCGCGAACTCCTCGAGCACCGCCTCGCTGCCCCCGTACACGCCCTCGGGCCGCGGCCAGTGCACCACGACGTCGGTGAACCCGAGCCCGGCGGCCCGCTCGACGCCCTCCACGGCCAGGTCGAGCGAGGACAGGGAGAACAGCGGCGCCCCGTCCAGGCTGAGGTACCGCCGCAGCCGCGGCAGGGTCGAGCCGTCGCGCCCCGCAGCGGCCTCGACCGCGTCGACCTGCGCGCACGTGTCCGCGAGCCCCGCCCACCAGCGCTCCTGCGCCGCGAGCGGGTCGTCGGCGGTCTCGTCCGCGCCCAGCGCGGGGCCGTACGTCACCCAGCCCTGCCCGTACCGCGCGGCGAGCGCCATGGTCCGCGGGCCCGCGGCGGCCATCGCGAACGGCGTGCGTGGCCGCGCGACCGTGCCGGGGTGCATGCGCGCGTCGTGCGCCTCGTAGAACTCCCCCGTGAACTCGGTGACGGGCTGCGTCAGCAACGTGTCGAGCAGCGCCACGAACTCCTCGTACCGGCGCGTGCGCTCGCCCCGCGACCAGGCCGGCCCGGTGACGGACGCGTCGAACCCTTCGCCGCCGGCGCCGATCCCGAGCACGAACCGCCCGCCGGACACGTCGTCGAGCCCGAGCACGTCCTTCGCGAACGGCACGGGGTGCCGGAAGTTCGGCGAGGCGACGAACGTGCCCAGCGCGATCCGCTCGGTGACCGCCGCCGCGGCGGCGAGCAGCGGCACGGTCGCGAACCACGGCCCGTCGGCGAGCGTCCGCCACGCCAGGTGGTCGTAGGTCCAGGCGTGGTCGAAGCCCCACGCCTCGGCGCGACGCCAGCGGTCCTTCGCGAGCGACCAACGGTCCTGGGGGAGCAGCACGATGCCGACGGCGACCATGCGCCCGACCCTAGCCCTCCCGGGTCAGCCCCAGCCGAGCTCGTGCAGGCGGTCGTCGTCGATGCCGAAGTGGTGCGCGACCTCGTGCACGACGGTCACCGCGACCTCCTCGACCACCTCGTCCCGGTCCTCGCAGACCGCGAGCGTGGGGTTGCGGAAGATGGTGATCCGGTCCGGCAGCGACCCCGCGGCCCACCACTCGCCGCGCTCCGTGAGCGGCGTGCCCTCGTACAGGCCCAGCAGCTCGGGGTCGTCCGCGGGCGCCTCGTCCTCGACCAGCACGACGACGTTGTCGACGAGCCGCGCGAGCTCGGGTGGGATCTCGTCGAGCGCGTCCCGGACGGCGTCCTCGAACTCGTCCCGCGTCATCTCGACCACACCCCCATCCTGCCCGCTCCCCGGACCGCGCGGGCGCCCCGCCCCCCGGGAGGACCGACCACGAGATCGGGCGCGTCCGCGCTGGTCGCAGCACCGTCCGGCAGTGCTTTTGGAGTTCCGGCCGCGCACCCCGTATGCTCGTCTCCGGTCATCCGGCGCCTCGACGTCAGGGGCGGGACACGCCCCCATCGTCTAGCGGCCTAGGACCCCGCCCTTTCACGGCGGTAGCACGGGTTCGAATCCCGTTGGGGGTACGAGCAGGTGCAGTGAAGTAGAAGCAAGGCCTTGTTCCACCAAGGCCCCGTAGCGCAGTTGGTTAGCGCGCCGCCCTGTCACGGCGGAGGTCGCGGGTTCAAGTCCCGTCGGGGTCGCTCGAATCGCCGGTCCTCGGACCGGCGTTCTCGTTCGAGGCTCTGTAGCTCAGTTGGTAGAGCGTTCGACTGAAAATCGAAAGGTCACCGGATCGACGCCGGTCGGAGCCACCAGCCGAAGGCCCCCTGGATCCCAGGGGGCCTTTCGCATGCGGACGGGCGACCTGGGCCGATGATCCCGGGCACGTACGCGGCGCGCGCCTAGGGTGGGACTGCACCGCACCGTCCCGTCGACCGGAGGACCCCGTGAGCAGCACGTCCGGACCTGAGCACCCGCGCAAGACCTTCTTCGAGCGGTTCACCGAGCCGTTCGCGGACGTCGCCCGGGAGAAGATCGGCCAGGCCGAGGACCGGGTCCGCGAGGCGATCCAGGCGGAGATCGACGCCGTCAGCGCGAGCGTCCGCGCCCGGGCGGTGCAGGTCCGCCCGTCCGCCATCGGCTTCGGCGCCGCGGCGCTGCTCACGTTCTTCGCCCTCGCGCTGTTCTTCACGGCCGCGGTCGTCGGGCTCGCGCACGTCGTCGAGCTGTGGCTCGCGGCCCTCCTCGTCGGCGCGACGCTGCTCCTGGTCGCCGCCGGCCTGGCGTACTGGGCACGGCACCGCCTCCCCGAGGGATCGGCGATGTCGGTCACCAAGGCACGCCAGGTCGTGCACCCGGCCGAGGAGCAGGTGCACCCCTGGGCGGACTGACGCCCGCACACCCGTCGGCCCGCTCGGATGCGGGCCGCGACCTGCACCGTCACACTGAGAGTCCGTGGACGGCGCCGCCGGCCGGAGGCCTCGTGCCGATCCGGGGGCGAGTGCCGGACCGACGAGTGGACGAGAGGGTGTGACCATGACCGCGCAGCCAGGACCGACCGGCGAGCCCCGCAGCATCGGCCAGCTCGTGAGCGACCTGAGCGAGCAGACCTCGCGCCTCGTGCGCGCGGAGCTGGACCTCGCCAAGGCCGAGATCACGGCGAAGGCGCAGAAGCTCGGCATCGGCGCGGGGCTGCTCGCGGCCGCGGGCGTGCTCGCGCTCTACGTGCTCGCGACGGCGATCACGACGGCCATCCTCGGCCTGTCGACGGTGCTCGCGCCGTGGCTCGCCGCGCTGATCGTGACGCTCGTCCTGCTGCTCGTCACGGCGGTGCTGGCCTTCGTCGGCATCCGGCTGGTCAAGCGGGGCTCGCCCCCGACGCCGGAGCGCGCGATCGAGAACGTGCAGGAGGACCTCGAGGCCGTGAAGGCGGGGTGGAACGCGTGAGCGACGCGACCAGCAGGAAGACGGACAGCGCGAAGACGGACAGCTCGAAGACGGACAGCTCGAAGACGGACAAGGCCGCGGAGCCCGGGCTGACGACGCCCGCGATGGTCGACGCCGAGAGCGAGGTCGTCCGGACCCGTGCGCAGCTCGCGGCGACGGTCGACGAGCTCGCGGACCGCCTCGACCCGCGCAACCAGGCGAAGGAGGCGGTCGACGGCGCGAAGCGGCTGCTGCACGACGCGACCGCGAAGGACGCGGAGCCGCACCGGCGCACGCGCGCGCGTGCCGTGCTCGGCGGGGCCGTGGCCGTCGTGGCCCTGCTCGCCGCCGCGGGCATCCGGGGCCGCCGCGGCTGACGACCGGCACGCACCGGCCCCGGTACCGCGTCCTTGCGGTACCGGGGCCGGTCTCACGTTCGGGGTGGCGCCGCGCGACGGTGCCGCGGGCGCACGGTCGACGTGCGGGGACGAGCGATCCGGAGGGCTGCCCGTGGACGGGGCCCGACGGTGCTGCACCCGCGCCGGTCGGGCACGGGTGCGTGCCGCCCGAGGGCGGCGGGTCGACCGGGTGGTCGGGTCAGTCGTCGGTGGGGCTCTGCTGCTGCGGCACGCCGTTGAGCAGCTCCCGCACCTCGGACTCGCGGTAGCGGCGGTGGCCGCCGAGCGTCCGGATCGAGGAGAGCTTGCCGGCCTTCGCCCAGCGGGTGACCGTCTTCGGGTCGACCCGGAAGAGCGTCGCGACCTCCGACGGCGTGAGCAGGGCCTCGGACTCGGCGGGGTGTGCGGTCATCTGCTGCCTCCCTGGGCGAGCGTGCGGGCGGCCGACGGGCCTGTCGGCGGCCGCCCCCTTCGGGTGCGGGTGGTGCGGTGCGCCGGGGCGCCGTGCGTGCTGGCGATGCAGGGTCGCTCCCCTAGCATGAACGAAGGGGGCAGATGACGCATTCCGGGACACGATGTGGTCACGGATGCGGCCATGACTCTCATCCCACTCTCATCATGCATCGTTACACGAACCGTACCGTCAGCCTAAACCTGGCGAATCGGTCATACGACCCCTGTGCGACACGTGATGTGCGTCGCCTCGTCGCGAGTGGTCGGAATAGAGCACGACCATGTACCGTTGCCCCACGAAGAGACGATTCAGCACCCCGGGGCCGCACGTGTGAGCACGGTGCCGCCCCGCATCCACGTTAGAGGGGGTCGATGCCATGGGGCGCGGCCGTCAGAAGGCTAAGCAGACCAAGGTGGCCCGGGAGCTGAAGTACTTCAGCCCTGAGACCAACTACCGAGCCCTCGAGCGGGAGCTCGGCTCGCTGAGCCACAACGATCTCGGATCCGACCGCCGCGGGAGCTCCGTGGACACGGGTGAGTGGTCCGGTGACGACGACGACTACCGTCGTTGGACGGACGACGACCGCTGACGTCTCCGGGTCCGTCGAGCCCGACCGGACCGTCGACCACCTCGACTCCCTCGAGGTGACGACACCGGCGCGCCCTCGGCGACCCGCACGGCACCGCCCCGGCGGACGCGACGCACCGAGCACCGCGCGTCGGTAGCGACCCGCTGGGCGGCAGCACACCGACCGACACCGGCCCGGTGGCGTCCTCGACGCCACCGGGCCGGTCGTGTCCGGTCCCGGGTCAGGCCCGGTAGGTGCCGGTGAGGCGGACCGCTCCGCCGTCGACGCCCTTGGTGCCCGCGACGAGATCGGGCGTGCCCGGCACGTCGTGCGCGGGGTCGGCGTCGCGCACGGCGCCGAGCTCCCAGGCCGGCAGTCCCAGCTCGCCGGCGTGCGCGAGCACCCCGTCCACCGCGTCGGCGGCGACGATCGCGACCATCCCGACGCCGAGGTTGAGCGTGCCCTCCAGGTCGTGCCACGGCACGCCGCCGAGGCGCTGCACGAGGGAGAACACGGGCGGCAGCTGCCAGCCGCCGCGGTCGACGTCCGCGACGAGCCCCTGCGGCAGGACGCGCGCCACGTTCGCGGCGAGACCGCCGCCCGTCACGTGGCTGAACGCGTGCACGCCCGCGACGCCGGCGCGCTCGACGAGGGCCAGGCAGTCGCTCGCGTACACGCGGGTCGGCTCGAGCAGCTCCTCGCCGAGGGTCCGGCCGAGCTCGTCGACGTGCCGGTCGAGCGACCAGCCGGCGACCTGCACGACCTTGCGGACCAGCGAGTACCCGTTCGAGTGCAGCCCGCTCGACGCGAGCGCGACCAGCACGTCGCCCGCGCGCACACGCTCCGGGCCGAGCAGCTCGTCGGCCTCCACGACACCCGTCGCCGCGCCGGCGACGTCGTACTCGTCCGGGCCGAGCAGCCCGGGGTGCTCGGCGGTCTCGCCGCCGACGAGGGCCGTGCCCGCGACCGAGCACGCGGCCGCGATGCCGCGGACCACGTCGGCGATGCGCTCGGGCACGACGCGGCCGCACGCGATGTAGTCCGTCATGAACAGGGGCTTCGCGCCGACGACCACGATGTCGTCGACGACCATGCCGACGAGGTCGAAGCCGATGGTGTCGTGCACGTCGAGCGCCTGCGCGATCGCGACCTTGGTGCCGACGCCGTCGGTGGACGTCGCGAGCAGCGGCCGGCGGTAGCGGGTCAGCGCGGACGCGTCGTACAGCCCGGCGAAGCCGCCGACGCCGCCGAGCACCTGGGGCCCGTGGGTCGCGCGCACGGCGTCCTTCATCAGCTCGACGGCCTTGTCGCCCGCCTCGGTGTCGACGCCGGCTGCGGCGTAGGTGACCTGCTGCTCGCTCACGGGTGCTCCAGCGCGCTCGCGCCACCGGTCGACGGGACGATCGTCAGCAGGCCGTCCTCGGGCGGGCCGAGCGGCAGCTCGTTCTGCTCGAGGAGGTGCTTGCCGAGGCGGTCGGTGGGCGGCAGCTCGATCGGGTACCGCCCGCTGAAGCAGGCCGTGCACAGCTGCGAGGCGGGCTGCTCGGTCGCCTCGACCATGCCCTCCTCGGAGATGTAGCCGAGCGAGTCGGCGCCCAGGGAGGCCGCGATCTCCTCGGGCCCGAGGCCGTTCGCGATGAGCTCGGCGCGGCTCGCGAAGTCGATCCCGTAGAAGCACGGCCACTTCACGGGCGGGGAGCTGATCCGGATGTGCACCTCGGCGGCTCCCGCCTCCCGCAGCATCCGCACGAGCGCACGCTGGGTGTTGCCGCGCACGATCGAGTCGTCCACGACGACGAGCCGCTTGCCGCGGATGACGTCGCGCAGCGGGTTGAGCTTGAGCCGGATGCCGAGCTGGCGCAGCGTCTGCGACGGCTGGATGAACGTGCGACCCACGTAGGCGTTCTTCGTCAGGCCCTGGCCGAACGGGATGCCGGACTCGGTGGCGAAGCCGACCGCCGCGGGCGTGCCCGACTCGGGCACCGGGATGACGAGGTCCGCCTCGACGGGGTGCTCGACCGCGAGCCGGCGGCCCATGGCGACACGCGCCGCGTGCACGGAGCGGCCGGCGATCGTCGTGTCGGGGCGGGCGAGGTAGACGTACTCGAACACGCAGCCGGCGCGGTCGACCGGGGCGAACCGCGTCGAGCGCAGGCCGTCGGCGTCGATCGCGAGGAACTCACCGGGCTCGACCTCGCGGACGAACGACGCGCCCACGATGTCGAGCGCGGGCGTCTCCGAGGCGACGACCCAGCCGCGCTCGAGCCGGCCGAGGACGAGCGGGCGCACGCCCTGCGGGTCGCGCGCGGCGTAGAGCGTGTGCTCGTCCATGAACACGAGGCTGAACGCGCCGCGCAGCCGGGGCAGGACCTCGAGCGCCGTGGCCTCGAGCGTGTGGTCCGGGTCCCCCGCGAGGAGCGCCGTGACGAGCGCGGTGTCCGTGGTGTTGCCGCGGGCGAGCTCGCCGCGACGCTGGCTGCCGTAGCGCTCGGCGACGAGGTCGACGAGCTCGGCGGAGTTGGTGAGGTTGCCGTTATGGCCGAGGGCCACGGTGCCGGCGGCCGTCGGGCCGAGCGTCGGCTGGGCGTTCTCCCACGTGCTGCCACCCGTCGTCGAGTAGCGCGCGTGCCCGATCGCGATGTGCCCCTGCAGGGCGTTGAGCGCGGTCTCGTCGAAGACCTGGGACACGAGACCCATGTCCTTGTAGACGAGGAGCTGCTGGCCGTTCGACGTCGCGATCCCGGCGGACTCCTGCCCGCGGTGCTGCAACGCGTAGAGGCCGAAGTAGGTGAGCTTGGCGACCTCCTCGCCGGGTGCCCAGACACCGAAGACGCCGCAGGCGTCCTGCGGGCCTTTCTCGTTCGGGAGGAGGTCGTGGTTCAGTCGTCCGTCTGCGCGGGGGGCCACGGGCCTATGGTCGCACACGGCCCCCACGCGTCCAGGGCCGCGCCCGGACCCCGGGACGACCTCGGCGGACGCTCCTCGCGGGCGCCGGCGTCAGCGGCGCCGACGCGCGTACGGGTCCTTGCTGCGGCGGTCCGCGAGGACGGCGAGCGCACCGCCGACGAACCCGCCGAGCACCGCGAGGCCCACCGCGGTGACCGTCCGCACGGCCCCCTCGCCGTCGAGGAAGCCGATGAACCCGCTGCCGTCCGCGACCCACGCGACGGGCGGCCGGACCACCGCGACGAGGACGAGCCCGAGGACGAACCCGACGATCGCGCCCGCACCGATGAACACGCTGAACTTGGGTGCGCGGCGCACGCGTGCCGGCCGCGCGGTCGCGAGCAGCTCGTCCTCGGAGGGCACGGGCGGCTCGGCGCCGGGCTGCGGCTCCTGCGGGGCGGGCGTGGTCGACGACACCCCGCGATCGTAGGTCAGCGGCTCGCGGGGCGGCGGCGCGGGCCGGGGCACGCGGGCGTGCGGCTGCTCACAGCGGCGCTCGCGCGGGCGTCACAGCCGGGGTCGGGCGGCCTGGAGCGGGAGCCACGCCGACAGGTCGGCCCGCTCCCCCGACGCGCGCACGTTCCCGGCCGCCACGGCCTCGTGCCAGGTCAGGGCGCCCGTGACGAGGGCGAGCCACGTCTGCGGGTCGGTCTCGACGACGTTCGGCGGCGTGCCCCGGGTGTGCCGCGGGCCCTGCACGGCCTGCACGGCGCCGTCCGGCGGGACGCGCACCTCGACCGCGTTGCCGGGGGCCACGTCGGCGAGCTCCTCGAGCGTGAACCGGACCGCGGTCCGCCGCGCCGGGGTCGGCACGCCTGCGGGGTCGGCGCGCCACACGTCGAGCGCGGCGCGTCCGTCGTCGGGTGCGGTCCGTCGTCTGCCTGCCACCGCCCCATTGTCCCCGCCGCCCCGACGTCCGGGCGCCCGCGGCCGGACGCGGACGAGCCCGCGGACGCACGTGCGCGTCCGCGGGCTCGTCGTGGGCGAGGTCTCAGCTCACCACCTGGCGTTGCGCGCCATCTCCAGGGCGATCTCCTGCCACCACTGGCCGGCGGCCGGGCCGCCGTTGCACGCGCCGTCGGACTCGCCGGGCAGCTTGACCCACAGGAGCGCGTCCAGGCCGGAGCCGTCGTTCACCGCGACCGGGCGTTCGCCGAGCGCGCGGCCGCGCGGGTTGCACCACTCGCCGTTCGAGCCGTTGCCGTTGCGCGAGGTGTCGATGACGAACTTCTTGCCGCCCAGCCGCTGCGAGATCTGCTGGCCGTACGCCTTGCTGTCCGCCGTCGTCTGGTAGTTCGACGTGTTGAGCGCGAAGCCCACCGCGTACTCGAAGCCGACCTGGTTGAGGCGGTTCACCGCGGTGTCGACCGACAGCCACTTCGCGTGGCCCGCGTCGATGTAGACGCGCGCGCCCTTGAGGGTGAGCGACTTGGCGGCGTACTTGAGGAAGCCGACGCGGTCACCCTGGCCGGAGCAGTCGCCGAGCTGCGCGAGCGCGTCGGGCTCGAGGATCACGATCGGGTTGCCCTTGATGCCCTGCGCGACGGTGTCGACCCAGCGCGCGTACTCGGACTCGGACACACCACCGCCGGAGTGCGAGCCGCAGTCGCGGCCCGGGATCGCGTAGACGACGAGCATCGGCGTCTTCCCGGCCGCGACGGCGCGGCCGGTGTAGTCGGCGACCTCGGCCTGCGCGTGCGACGCGTCGGCCCAGTTGCCGACCCAGTACGCCTGCGGGGTGAGCGCGATCTTCTCGAGCAGCGCCTTGTCCGTGCCGGACGCGGCCTGCCACGCGCGGTAGCCCTGCGTCGTCGGGTCGACGTAGAAGCCGCTGGTCGGCTGCGGCGTGACCGTCGGCGTGGGGGTGGGGGTCGGGGTCGGCGTCGGCGTGGGGGTCGTCGGCGTCGGGGTCGGCGTGGGGCTGGTCGTCGGCACGGTGCCCGTGCAGGTGGTGCCGTTGAGCGAGAACGACGCCGGCGTCGGGTTGGACCCGGCCCACGAGCCGTTGAACCCGAACGACGCCGTGCCGCCGGTCGGGATGCTGCCGTTCCAGGGCAGGCTGGTGACGGAGACCTGGCCGCCGTTGGTCGACGCGGTGCCGTTCCACAGCTGCTGGATCCGCTGGCCTGCGGTGTAGGTCCAGTCGAGCTTCCACGACGAGACGGGGTCGCCGAGGTTGGTGATCGTGACGTTGGCGCCGAAGCCGCCGGGCCACTGGTTGGTGACGGCGTAGTCGACGCGGCAGCCGGGAGCCGCCTGCGCGGCGGTGGTGGTGAGGGCGGTCAGACCGCCGACGGCGACGGCCGCGGCCGCCAGCAGCGCTGCGGCGGTTCTGCGGGTGGACATCAAGGAGCTCCCTGGGTTCGGGCCTCGTGGCACGCTCGTGCGGGTCCCGACGAGGAAACCCGACGAATGCCCCACGGCGCGAGCGGATGAGGATTTCCTAATCGCTTCAGTTCCGGATCGGGCGACGTTGGCGCGCTTCGACCCGTCGCTTCGACACCCCGGCTGGCGCCGAGCGGACTCCCCACGCCCGGCTGCGGGCCTCCCGGGGCCCGTCAGCTCCGCGGACGCCCCGGCCCGCGCATCCCCCGCTGGTACTCCTTGGTGATCTTCTTCCAGCGTGCGCGCTCCTCCGCGGCCAGCCGCGCGTCGCTGCGCCGTGCCTGGTAGGCCGCCTCGCGCTCCAGGCGCCGCCACGAGTCCAGCCGCCGGGCCGGCAGGTCGCCCGACTCGACGGCCGCCCGCACCGCGCACCCCGGCTCCCGCTCGTGCCGGCAGTCGCCGAACCGGCACTGCCGCGCGAGGTCCGCGACGTCCGCGAAGGTCGTCTCCAGCGCGTCGGTGTCGGCCACGACGCCCACCGTCCGGATCCCCGGGGTGTCGACCAGCACCGCGCCGTCCGCGAGCGGAACCAGCTCGCGGTGCGTCGTCGTGTGCCGCCCCTTGCCGTCCGCCCGGCGCTCGCCCACGTCCATCACCGGGCGGCCCGCGAGCGCGTTGACCAGCGTCGACTTGCCCGCGCCGGACGGCCCCACGACGACGAGCGTGCTGCCCGGGGTCACCACGTCCCGCCGGAGGTCGTCCAGGCCGCGCCCGTCCTGCGCCGAGACCGCGTGCACGTCGACCGCGAGCGCGACCGCCGCGACGTCGGACGCCATGCCGTCGGGGTCGGGCACGAGGTCCGCCTTGGTCAGCACGACGACCGGGCGGGCGCCCGACCTCCACGCGAGCGTCAGCAGCCGCTCCACCCGTCCCAGGTCCGGGTCGGGGTCGAGGTGCTCGACGACGAGGACGACGTCGACGTTCGCCGCGAGCGCCTGGGTGCGGGACGTCTCCCCCGCGGTGTCGCGCACGAGCGCGGTGCGGCGGGGCAGCAGGGTCGCGGCGCGCGGGCCGTCGGGCGTCTCGTCGAGCAGGAGCCAGTCGCCGACCGTCGGCGGGGTGCGTCCGTCGGCGGCGGCGAAGAGGCCGTCACGGTCGAGGACCACGCGGCGCGGCTCGTGGCCGGCGTCCGCTCCCGGTGCCGCGCCGGGGGCCGGGTCGTCCGTGCCGGGGCGCCCTGCCGGGGCGGGCACCGGCCCGTCCGGCGGGTGCGCGTCCAGGGCGTGCGCGGGCAGCACGAGGACCGCGCCGCGGTCGGCGCGGACCACCCGCACGGCCCCGTCGGGGAGAGGCTGCTCGCTCGTCACCCGGGCGACGCTAGGCGCGCCCCCGCGGCCGCGGCCACGGATTTGGCCCGGGGCCGGGCGACGACGGCGCGGGCGCGGCGGTCGCACGGCACCGGCCCACGACGCGAGGACGACCGCGCGCCCAGGACCGCACGCGCCGCCGTCACGCGACCGACCGGGCCCGTGGCCCGGCCGCCTCGCGGACGGGACCGTCGGCGTCGAGACGGACGAGGAGGTCCGCGAGCGCCGCCGAGATCGGCTGCCCCGTCGCGAGCTCCACGAACAGCCACTGGCCCGCCGGGTTGACCTCGAGGAACACGTGCTCACCGTCCGGGCCGACGCGGAAGTCGGCCGCCCCGTAGCGCAGGCCCAGCCGGCGCACGAGCGCGACGAGGCGCTCCTCGACCGGCGGCGGCAGGCGGTGCTCCGTGATCGGCGCGTGCGTCGTGTCGATCCGGAAGTCCAGCTCGTACGCCGACTCGCCCGCCCGGATCTCCGCCGCGAACACCCGGCCGTCGACGACCGTCGCGCGCACGTCGCGGCCGCCCGGCACGAGCTCCTGGAAGATCACCGGTGCGAAGCGGACCGCGTCGATCGTCCCGACGTCCTGCGCGCGCACCCGGCGGGTCTCGCGCCACGTGCGGGGCGTCGCCGAGAACGACTTGTAGACGACGCCGTCCGGCTCGGCCGCCACGAACGCGCGCGCCTCGTCGGGGTCGTTCGTCATGCACGTGCGCGGCACCCGCAGGCCGGCGCGGGCCGCGAGCTGCAGCTGCCACATCTTGCGGGAGGCGGCCTCGTCACGGTCCGGGTCGTTGACCCACCGCGCGTCCATGCAGGACCACAGGCCCGCGACCATCGCCGCGCACTCGCCGTGCGCGAACCCGCGGTCGTGCGGGCGCGTGACCTCGTCGTGCAGCACGAACGGCTGCGGCCGCCGCCACCACACCGCGCGCACGTCCGCGAGGTCGAGGTCGCCGTCCGCGTCCGACCACGTGCCCGTCCACGTGCCGTCGGGCCGCTGCCGCGACGTGAGCGCCGCTGCCGTCGGGACCCGTGACGTGTCGAGCAGCCGGTGGCCGGCACCCCGTCGGTCGAGGTGCCCGGCCACCGCCTGCGTGTGCAGGTCGCCCGCGTGGGAGACGATGCCGATCACGTCCGGCTCCGTCAGACCGGGCCGGTGAGGTCCGCGTCGCCCGCGAGCGTCGCGTACAGGGCCTGGAGGGACGCGAGGGCCTGCGCCTGGGTCGCGATGAGGGCCTCGAGCTCGGCGAGGACCGCTCCGAGGACCGTCTCCGCGGTGTCGTCCTGACCGAGCGAGATGTAGGGCCCCGCCTGCACGAACGGGCGCTGCCCCCCGACCAGCCCGCCCGTGAGGCCCGGGTTCACCGGGTTCACGACCGTGCCTCCCGGCGGCCAGATGCCGACGTCCGCCGCGGTGACGGTGCCCGGCTGGTCCGCCGCACCCGAGTCGATCGCGACCGGCGTGCCGGCGTCGAGCGCCACGTGCGTGTCGTGGGCGAGCGACGTGAGGTTGTCACGGTGCACCGGGGTGGCGACGTCCAGCGTGAGGGGCGTGCCGATGTGGTCCTGGATCCTCGCGGTGCCGATCGTGTCGGCGGCGTGCGCCGTCCCGAGGTCCTGCGACAGCGGCGTGCCGACGAGGTCCTGGATCTTCGGCGTCGCCGTGTCGGCCGCGATCGTCGTCGCGAGGTCCTGCGCGATCGGCGTGCCGATCACGTCCTGGATGCCCGTGTCGGACGCCGCAGCGGTGTCGGCAGCGAGGAACGTGCCGCCGACGTCGGCCGCGAGCGGCGTCGACAGGTCGAGGCCCAGGCCCGTGCTGGAGCTCGGCGTCAGGCCCTGCAGCGTCGGTGACGCCGCCACGATCGCGGCGATCGCGACGCCCGAGTTGCTGCCACCCGTCGCGGTGCAGCCGCCGTTGGTGTGCACCCCGACCACGCGCCCCGACGGGCTGTGCAGGATGCCGGACCCCGAGTTGCCGCCGAGGGTGTCGATGTCGGCGTAGCGGATCGTCGAGCCGGAGACCTGCGTCGCCGGGCCGGCCTCGACCCGCTTCGGCAGGCCCGCGGGGTGCCCGATGATCGCGAGCATGTCGCCGACGGCCGCGTTCGTCGTGCCGAACTCCGACCAGCCGAACGTGTTGCCGGGGCTGCCCGCGACGCGGAACAGGGCCATGTCGAGCCCGCCCAGGCGGTACTCCACGAGCTGCGTGATCGCGAAGCTTTGCTCCGCCTGCAGCGTGCCCGTCGAGTCCTCCTGGAAGTTGAGGTTCACGTGCATCGCGGTCGCGGCCTGCTGCGGCGACAGCGGCGTGCTCGTGCCGTTCTGCCGCGGGATCGTCCAGCCGTTCGGGTCCGGGTCGAACAGGTGGCCGCACGTCAGCACCAGGTCGGGGCCGATGAGCGTGCCGGTCCCCCACCGCACGCCGCTCACGTTGCCCGGGTTCGTGAACGTCGCGGCCAGGTTGTCGTTCCACTGCACCTGCACGACGGGCCGCTCGTGCGCGTTCACGAAGCCGACCGTCACGCCCAGCGTGCCGTCGTACTGCTCGACGTCCTGCGAGTCGTCCGTGGCCCCGCAGATCGAACGCAGGACCTCCGCGTACGCGACGCGCGCGCCGGCGTCCCTCGTCTCGCTGCCGGGCAGGTCCTCCAGGTGCGGCGGGTACAGCCCCGCGCCGCCCAGGTCCGCCGGCTTCTTCTTCGATGCAGGCATGGTCGTGCCCCCTCACGGTCGGCGACAGTCCCCCTGCCGCGCCATCCGTGAGGAGCCGCCCGCGAGGTGTCCGATACGTCCCGTTCCGCCGGCGGGGGTGAGGTGCCGCGCTCGAGACGGTTCGGCCGGCCGCTGCGCTGGTCACCTGACGTCGCGCACCACCGTGCGCACGGACGGCACGCCCCCGGTGCAGGGGCGTGCCGTCCGTGAGGGGTCAGGCGAAGTGGCGCGGAAGCGTCGCCGACCAGGCCTCGCGGGCCTCGTCGAGCGGGAGCGTGAACAGGCCCGCCACCTCGACGGCTGCGACCGGCTCGGCGTCCGCACCCGCCGCCGCGTCGACCACGGCCTCCGACGTCTCGCCCAGCCGCAGCGCCGGGACGCCGCGCGCCGTGCACAGGTCCGCGAACCGGACCTCCTCCGAGCGCGGCACCGCGACCAGCGCCCGCGCCGTCGACTCCGAGAACAGCGCCTCGAACGGCGTCACGCCGTCCCGCGCGCACAGCGCGTCGAGCGAGACCTGGACACCCACGCCGTACCGCAGCGACGACTCGACGAGCGCCTGCGCGAGGCCGCCCTCCGAGAGGTCGTGCGCGGCGTCGACCAGGTGGTCGCGGCCCGCGTGCGCGAGGACCGTCGCGAGGCGACGCTCCGCGTCGAGGTCCACGCGCGGCGGCAGCCCGCCGAGGTGGCCGTGCACGACGTCGGCCCACGCCGAGCCGTCGAGCTCCGCGCGCGTGGTGCCGAGCAGGTAGACCGCCTGGCCCGGGGTCGTCCAGCCCGAACGGGTCGCGGTCGCGACGTCGTCGAGCACGCCCAGCACACCCACGACGGGCGTCGGGTGGATCGCCGAGTCGATCTTGCCGGGCTCGCCCGTGCCGTTGTACAGCGACACGTTGCCGCCCGTGACCGGCACCTCGAGCACCTGGCACGCGTCCGCGAGCCCGCGGATCGCCTCGACGAGCTGCCACATCGAGTCGGGGTGCTCGGGGCTGCCGAAGTTCAGGCAGTCCGTGACCGCGAGCGGGCGTGCGCCCGTCGTCGCGACGTTGCGGTACGCCTCCGCGAGCGCGAGCTGCGCCCCCGTGTACGGGTCGAGCTTGCCGTAGCGGCCGTTCGCGTCGGTCGCGAGGGCGACGCCCAGGCCGGTCGTCTCGTCGACGCGGATCACGCCCGAGTCGTCGGGCTGCGCGAGCGCGGTGTTGCCCTGCACGAAGCGGTCGTACTGGTCCGTCACCCACGACTTGTCCGCGAGGTTCGGGCTCGCGAGCAGCCGGAGCACCGTCTGGCGGAGCTCGGCGGCGGTCGCCGGGCGGGCGAACCGCGACTCGTCGGCGACGGAGTCGGCGTTGAGGGCGTCCTGCCACGCCGGGCGGGCGAACGGGCGGTCGTAGACCGGGCCCTCGTGCGCGACCGTCTTCGGGTCGACGTCGACGATGCGCTGGCCGTGGTGGTCGATCGTCAGGCGGCCCGTGCCCGTGACCTCGCCGATCACCGCCGTCTCGACGTCCCACTTCCCCGTGATCGCGAGGAACGCGTCGAGCTTCTCGGGAGCGACGACCGCCATCATGCGCTCCTGCGACTCCGACATGAGGATCTCGCCGGCGGTCAGCGTGGGGTCGCGCAGCAGCACGTTCTCGAGGTCGACGTGCATGCCGCCGTCACCGTTGGACGCGAGCTCGCTCGTCGCGCACGAGATGCCGGCCGCGCCCAGGTCCTGGATGCCCTCGACGACCTGCGCCGCGTAGAGCTCGAGGCAGCACTCGATGAGGACCTTCTCCATGAACGGGTCGCCGACCTGGACGCTCGGGCGCTTCGACGGCTTGGTGTCGTCGAACGTCTCCGACGCGAGGATCGACGCGCCGCCGATGCCGTCGCCGCCGGTGCGCGCGCCGAACAGCACGACCTTGTTGCCCGCGCCCGACGCGTTGGCGAGGTGGATGTCCTCGTGCCGCAGCACCCCGAGGCACAGCGCGTTGACGAGCGGGTTGCCCTGGTAGGAGGCGTCGAAGACGAGCTCGCCGCCGATGTTCGGCAGGCCGAGGGAGTTGCCGTAGCCGCCGACGCCCGCGACGACGCCGTGCACGACGCGCGCGGTGTCCGGGTGGTCGACCGCGCCGAACCGCAGCTGGTCCATGACCGCGACGGGGCGCGCGCCCATCGAGATGATGTCGCGGACGATGCCGCCGACGCCCGTCGCCGCACCCTGGTACGGCTCGACGTACGACGGGTGGTTGTGGCTCTCGACCTTGAACGTCACCGCCCAGCCGTCGCCGATGTCGACCACGCCCGCGTTCTCGCCGATGCCGACGAGCAGGTGCTCCTTCATCGCCGGCGTGGTCTTGTCGCCGAACTGGCGCAGGTGCGTCTTCGAGGACTTGTACGAGCAGTGCTCGGACCACATGACGGAGTACATCGCGAGCTCGGCGGCCGTGGGGCGCCGGCCGAGGATGTCGCGGATCCGCTGGTACTCCTCGGGCTTGAGCCCGAGCTCGGCGTACGGCTGCTCCTGGTCGGGCGTCGCCGCGGCGTGCTCGACGGTGTCGGTCGTGGGGGCGGTGCGCGCGGGTCGCGAGGATGCGGTGGTCATCGATTCCCTCGGTGGGGCGCGGGCCGGCTCGGGCGCCGGGTGCCGCGGCGGGGTCGGCAGACGGGGACCAGGGTACCCGCGGGTCGTCGGCCGCCCGGGCGCCGTCCACGGCCGCCGCGACCGCAGTTCTCACCGGACTCTCATCGCCCGGTTCGTCCGCGATGTCCCGTTCCGCCCTAGGGTTCCGGACGAACCGTCCGTCACTCCTGAGCCCGAGGTCCCATGCTCCGCCGCGCCGTCGCCGTCGCCCCGCTGTCCGTCCTGGTCCTGCTGGGCTCCGCCGCCGCCGCGACCGCCGGAGGCTCCGACGACCCGACCCCGTACACCGTGACCGCCGACGGCCTCACGCTGCCCGAGGGGCGCACGTTCGTCGAGAACGACCACGTCAACGTCCGCTACGTCGTGGACGGCGTGACCCTGTCCGCGCAGCTGCACGTGCAGGCGGCGACCGCACAGGGGGCCGTCGCCGGACGGTCCGACGTGCTCTGGTCGGAGCTGGGCCTCCCCGCGGGGCGGTGCATCACGTGGGTCCAGGTCAGCGGGTTCAACGAGCACTTCGGCGAGGGCGGCCAGCGCCCGGTCTGCAGCGCCGCGCCGCCCGCGCAGACGGCCGTGCCGGTCGCACCGCTGGCCCCCGTCCCGGCGACGCCCGTGCCGTCCCCGGCCCCCGCGAGCCCTGCGGCGTCGCCCGCGCCCTCGGCGCCCGCGACCGGCGCGGCGCCCGCGACGCCCGCGACGCCCGCGCCGACGGTCACGGCGGACGCCGCGCCCGTGCCGTCGCCGACCGTGAGCGGCGCCGCGCTCCAGGCGACGCCGCGGCCCGCGTCGACCGCAGCCGCGGCGACGGTGCGCTCGCAGGTGCTGGCCGACAGCCCGCGCCCGGGTGGTGCGCTCGCGACCACCGGCGGCACGCTCGTCCCGCTGCTCGGGCTCGCCACCGCCGCGCTCGTCGCGGGCGTGGTGCTGCGCGTGGTGCGCCGGCGACCCGCGCGCGCCGCCGTCGCACGCCCCGCACACCGACGCTGACGCCCTCACCAGGGACTCGCCGCGCGACGTCGGCCGCCGCCACCGGATCGTGCAGCGGTGCCGGTGGCCGGACGGCGGCGCGACACCGGTCCGGGCGGCCGGGGTCCGCGCGCGCCCGGTGGGGCGTGCCGCCGCTGCTAGCGTGCCCGTCATGCGGCCGGCACGTGCGTCTCGAGCGGCCGTCGTCGGCCTGACGCTCACGCTCGCCGTCGGGTGCACGGCGGACGCGGACCGTCCGGCCGTCCCGTCGTCCGAGGCGCCGCCGGGCTCCCCGGCCGCCACGCCCACGCCCGCCCCTGCACCCACGGCCGGCGAGGTCACCGCCGCGCACGTCCGGGCCGCGGGCGTCCCGCTGACGTCCGGCGACGTGACGTTGTGGGTCCTCGCGACGGCGCCCGCGACCGTCGCGGTCGCACCGGACGACGACGGCAGCGCCCGCGCGACGACCACCCCGGGGACCGTGCACGTCGCCGCCGCGGACGGTGCGGGCCTGTCCGCGCTGGGCGACGGGACGGTGCTCGTGACCGTGCCCCCGCGCGACGCGTCCGCGGGTGACGCGCCCGCGGACGGCACGACCGGCGAGCCGCCGCCGGGCGCCGAGGTGGCCGGGCTGTCCGGCGGACGTGCGACGACGGTCGCGCCCGACGTCGTGCGCGTCGACGCGCCAGAGGGCACGACGCTGTGGCTCGCGACCCGGACCGTCGAGGCGACCGCGTGGGGCGACCGCGAGGGCGGCGAGTCGCTCGCGGTGACGCCGACGGCGTGGGCGCGCGCGTCCGGGGCGGCCGCCGAGCGGCTCACGTGGACCCAGCTCGTCGCGCTCGAACCCCGCGCCGACAGCCCGACGATGCGCGACCAGCTCTCCTGCCACCAGCTCGGGGCACCCGACAAGGCGACGTGGAACCTCGAGCCGTGGCGGCCCGACGTCGGCTGGCTGTCGGTGGTCGCCGCACGCTGCAACCCCGAGTAGCCGCTCGCCGCGACCTCCCGCGGGGTCTTGCGTTGGAGCGCGCTCGAAGCGGCACGGTGGTCCGCATGACCGATCTGCGACTGGCACTGGGCACGATCCCCCTCGGCACGACCGTCGACGAGCAGGACGCGTTCGCGATCCTCGACCGGTACGTCGAGCTGGGCGGGACCCGACTCGACACCGCCGACAACTACCCCTTCTGGCAGGACGGCTGCACGGGCGACGAGAGCGAGGCCACGATCGGCCGCTGGCTCGCCGCGCGCGGCAACCGGGACCACGTGGTGCTGTCGACCAAGGTCGGTGCGCGGCCGCGCACCGCCGGCGACCGCACGCTCGACGACGTCGAGGGCCTGTCGGCCCCCGCGATCCGCGCGGCCGTCGAGGGCAGCCTGAAGCGCCTCGGCACCGACCGCCTGGACGTCTACTGGGCGCACGTCGAGGACCGCTCCGTGCCGCTCGAGGAGACGGTGGCCGCGTTCGGGGCGCTCGTCGCCGACGGCACGGTGGGGGTGCTCGGCGCGAGCAACCACGCCACGTGGCGGCTCGAGCGGGCGCGGCGGGTCGCACGCGACCTGGGCGTCGCGCCGTTCGCGCAGGTGCAGCTCCGGCACACCTACCTGCAGCCGCGGCCGGGCGTGCACCTGCCCGAGGGCGGGCACACGCTCGCGACGCCCGAGACGTTCGACTACCTGGCAGCCGAGGGCGACCTGACGCTGTGGGCGTACAACACGCTGATGTTCGGCGCCTACACGCGGCCCGACAAGCCGATGCAGGAGATCTTCGAGCACCCCGGCACGACCGCGCGGCTCGCGGTGCTGCGGGAGGTCGCGGACGGGCTGGGGGTCTCGCCGAACCAGGTCGTGATCGCCTGGCTGGTCGCGCACGGCGTCGTGCCGATCGTCGGCGCGACGCGCCTCGAGCAGGTCGAGGAGGCCGTGGCCGGTGCGCGGCTCGCGCTCGACGCGGACCTCGTGGCCCGGCTGGATGCACCCGCCTGACGGGCGTCGACGCGCGCGCCCGGCACGCGGCGCCGGCCTGACGCGGACGAGCCCCGGGGCGCGCCTCCACACGCACCCCGGGGCCCGTGGCCGGACCGGGTCAGCGGGTGTGCTTCTCCGGGATCGGGGCGTCGCCCGAGGCGCGCTGCGCGCGGTGGTACGCGCGCGCCTCGTCCTGACGCGCCTGCTCGGCACCCGACGCGATGGGTGCGCGCAGGTGGGCCTGCTCGAAGCCGAACGCGTCGACGAGGTCCTGCGCGTGCGGCCGCAGACGGGCGACGAGCCGGTCGATGTACGACGTGACGGTGCGGGCACGCCCCGCGGACAGCCGCCCGTTCACGAGGTACCAGGCGAGGTGCCGCTCGATGACGGTGAGCCCGAACAGGTCGCGGACCCACGTGAGCACCTGCTGCGTGCCCGGGTCCTCGACGCGGGCGAGCGCCGCGGTGAACGACTCCCACTGGACGAGCTCGGCGTGCGCGCGGGCCGCCTCGACGAGCGCGTGCTGCTGGGAGTTGAAGATCGCCGCGGCGGCCGCGGGGTCGGCCTTCTGGGCGGGGCGCAGGGCCTGTGCGATCTCGGCGACCATGGTCTCGACGCGGTCGACGAGCAGGGCCCGCTGGGTCTCCGTCTCGCGGAGCTGGCCGGCGCTGCGGCGCGGGTCGCCGACGTCGCTGATGGTCTGCAGCGCGCGGTGCAGCGGCGTGCGGAACCGGGCCGCGTCGGACGCGCGCTCGGCGACGAGCCGGGCCACCTTGACCGCGTCGAGGTGCTTGAAGCCCTTCGCGTAGTCGGTGAGCAGGCGCTTGCCGACGAGCTGGAGGAGCACGGTGTTGTCGCCCTCGAACGTCGCGTACACGTCGAGGTCGGCACGCAGGCCGGTGAGGCGGTTCTCCGCGAGGAACCCGGCACCGCCGCACGCCTCGCGGCACGTCTGCAGGGTCCGCAGCGCGTGCCACGTCGACGTCGGCTTGAGTGCGGCGGCGAGCGTCTCGAGGTCCTCGCGGGTGTCCGGGGTGTCGTTGCGGCCGGAGAACACGTCGTCGAACGCGGCGAGCAGGTCCTCGTGCGCGAAGCCCGACGCGTACGTCTCGGCGAGCAGGGGCAGCAGCCGGCGCTGGTGCTCGGCGTAGTCCATGAGGACGACCTCGTCGCCGTCGCCGCCCGCGAACTGGCGGCGCTGGTTGGCGTAGGTGATCGCGATCGTCAGGGCCAGCCGGGAGGCCGTCACGGCGGCGCCGTCGAGCGACACGCGACCCTGCACGAGCGTGCCCAGCATCGTGAAGAACCGCCGGCCCGGGCTCGCGACGGGCGAGCTGTACGTGCCGTCGGGCGCGACGTCGCCGTAGCGGCTGAGCAGGTTCGTGCGCGGCACGCGGACGTGGTCGAACCACAGCCGGCCGTTGTCGATGCCGTTGAGGCCGCCCTTGAGCCCGTCGTCCTCGCTGCCCACGCCGGGCAGGAGCTCGAGCGTCTGCGGGTCGCGGACCGGCACGTACAGCGCGTGCACGCCGTGGTCGACCCGCGGCTGCCCGGCGGGAGCCGTGATCAGGCGCGCGAACACCACGGCGGCCGTCCCGTGCAGCGCCGCGTTGCCCAGGTAGTCCTTGCGCGCCGCCCGGAACGGCGTGTGGACGACGAACTCCTGCGTCTCCGGGTCGTACGTGGCGGTCGTGGCGATCGACGCGACGTCGGAGCCGTGCCCCGTCTCGGTCATCGCGAACGCGCCGGGGACCGCGAGCGTCAGGGCGTCGCGGAGGAACTCCTCGTGGTTGCGCTCGGTGCCGAGGTGGTAGATCGCGGACGCGAACAGGCCGAACTGCACGCCGGACTTGATCTGCAGCGACGGGTCGGCGTGCGTGAGCTCCTCGAACCGCGCGAGGAAGCCGCCGTGGTCCTCCGCGCCGCCGAAGCGCACCGGGAAGGAGCGGTGCACGTCGCCCTCGGCGGCCAGCAGCCGGAGCTGGGCGAGCACGCGCTCGCGGTGCTCGGCGAGCGTCAGGCCCGGGATCTGGTGGAACCGCTCGTCGGCCATGAGCCGGCGCGCGCCGAGCCGCAGCTCCGGGTAGTGGCCGAGCAGCACGCGTGCGAGGTGCTGTACGTCGATGCGCCGGACGTCGGCGTCGAGCCGGGGGTCGCCCTGCTCGGTGTCCGCCGGGGTCAGGCGGGGGGTGGTCGTCGTCATCGGGACTCCTCCGGGTCTGCGGGGTGCGTCGCGTCGGGGAACGGTGGGGTGCGGTCCGTGCGGGCGGTGCTGGACGTGCGGGGCAGGTCGACGGCGTCGGTGCCGTCGGTGCCGTCGGTGCTCTCGGCGCCCTCGGCACGCGTGCGGTCGCGTGCGAGCAGGCCGACCGGGCCCGCCCACAGCCAGGCGGCGACCTGCGCCGTGAGGGTCGCGCGGTCCGGGGCGCCCGGCTCGTGCCGGTGCGCGAGCCACCACTCGCCCGCACCGCGCACGAAGCCCACGGCCCCGGCGGCCCACACCTCGGCGAGCGCGACGCGCGCGGCCTCGGCCGGGTCGGTCGGCGACTCGCCCGGGGCGGGCTCGGGGCGGCGGGCGGTGCGGCGGCCGTCGGCGTGCTCCTGCGTGAGCCCGCGGGCGAACGGCGCGGCGACGAGCGCGGTGACGGAGTCGAGGAAGTGGCCGAGCGGTCCCCCGGACTCCACGGACCCGTCGCGCGTGACGAACGCGTACACGTGGGGCGAGGACTCGATCATCTCGAGGTAGACGGCGACCATGGCGCGCAGCCCGTCGCGCGGGGTGGGCGCGACGCGGAGCACGCCCTCGAGGGCGCCCTGGATCTGCAGGACGACGGCCTCGGCGACGGCGATCTGCAGGCCCGTCTTGTCGGCGAAGTAGCGGTAGACGATCGACTTCGACGTGCCCGCGGCGGCCGCGATCTCCTCCATGGAGACGTCGGGGCCGTGGTGGTGGACCGTGCGGCGCGCGATGCGGACGAGCTCGGCACGGCGGGCCTCGCGGTGGTCGGCCCAGCGGGTGGAGCGGCCGTCGACGGGCAGCTGGTCGACGTCGGGCGCACCGCTCGCGCCGCTCGGGGGGGACCCGGCGACGGTGCTCACCAGCGTCGGGCCGGTCGTCGTCGACGGGCCCCGTGTGATCGGGCTCACGAAACCGAAGGTATCAGGTACTGTGGGTTTCGGACACAACTCCGGGACGAAGGTCCCTCGCGCTCCGGCGCACACCCGTTCCGCAGCGACGATGCGAGAGGAACCAACCGTGGCCCCCTCCCCCCGCCAGCCCTCCCCGAGCGCCCCGCCCGCCACCCGGCGCGCGCTCGTCCTCGGCGGCAACCGGATCCCCTTCGCCCGCTCCGGCGGCGCGTACGCCCACGCGAGCAACCAGGACATGCTGACCGCCGCGCTCGACGGCCTCGTCGCCCGGTACGGGCTGCAGGGCGAGCGCATCGGAGAGGTCGCCGCGGGTGCGGTCCTCAAGCACTCGCGCGACTTCAACCTGACCCGCGAGGCCGTGCTCGGCTCCGCGCTCTCGCCCACGACCCCCGCGTACGACGTGCAGCAGGCGTGCGCGACCGGTCTCGAGACCGTCGTGGGCCTCGCCAACAAGATCCGGCTCGGACAGCTGGACTCCGGGATCGCGGGCGGCGTCGACACGACGTCCGACGCGCCGATCGCCGTGAGCGAGCGCCTGCGCCGCGCGCTCCTCGACCTGTCCCGCGCCCGGACGGTCGGCCAGCGCATCGCCGCCGCGGCGAAGATCCGCCCCAAGGACCTCGCGCCCGCAGCCCCGCGCACCGACGAGCCACGCACCGGCCTGTCGATGGGCGAGCACCAGGCCCTGACCACCGCGCAGTGGGGCATCACGCGCGAGGCGCAGGACGAGATCGCGCTCGCGTCGCACCAACGGCTCGCCGCCGCGTGGGACTCCGGGTTCTTCGACGACCTCGTGACCCCGTTCCGCGGGCAGACGCGCGACGGGAACCTGCGCGCCGACACGTCGCTCGAGAAGCTCGCGAAGCTCGCACCCGCGTTCGGGCTCGGCCTCGACACGCCCGCGACCATGACGGCCGGGAACTCCACGCCGCTCACGGACGGCGCGGCGACCGTGCTGCTCGGTTCCGACGAGTGGGCCGCCGCGCACGACCTGACGCCGCTCGCCGTCGTCGTCGACGCCGAGGCCGCCGCGGTCGACTTCGTGCACGGCGTCGACGGGCTGCTCATGGCGCCCGTCTTCGCGGTCCCGCGGCTGCTGGCCCGCAACGGGCTGACGCTCGACGACCTCGACTACGTCGAGATCCACGAGGCCTTCGCGTCGACCGTCCTCACGACGCTCGCCGCGTGGGAGTCGGAGCAGTTCGGCACCGAGCGGCTCGGGCTCGACGGCGCGTTCGGGACGGTCGACCGCGCGCGGCTCAACGTGCACGGGTCGTCGCTCGCGGCGGGGCACCCGTTCGCCGCGACCGGCGGGCGGATCGTCGCGACCATCAGCAAGGAGCTGCACCGCCGCAAGCAGACCGAGGGACGTCCCGTGCGGGCGCTCGTCTCCGTCTGCGCGGCCGGCGGGCTCGGCCTCACCGCGATCCTCGAGGCGGCGTGACCATGACCGACACCTACCTCAACCTCGTCAACAGCGGCGTCACGCAGAAGATCGCGAAGCAGCTGGGGCTCCCGCAGCCCGCGCCGCTGCGCCGCCACCGCCCGGGCACGCCCCTGGTCGCCGGCCCGGTCCTCGTGCTGGGTCGCGGTGCCGACGCCGACGCGCTCGCCGCGGTCCTGTCCGGCCCCGCCGGGGGCGACCCGGGCGTGGCCGCGCGGGACGACGCCGCCCTGCACGACGCCGTCCTCGACGGCTGGGACCTGGACGTCCACCGGCACCCGGTCCCCGACACGCGGTACGGGGCCGTCGTCCTCGTGCTCACCGGACTCACGCACCCCGACCAGCTCGCCGGGCCCGTGCTCGCCGCCGCCGGGGTGCTGCGCGGCCTGGCCCGCGGCGGGCGCGTCGTCACCGTGTCCCGCGAGGCGACCGCCGACGACGCCCCCGCGCTCGCCGCCGTCCGGCAGGGCGTCGACGGGCTGCTGCGCTCGCTCGCCAAGGAGCTGCGCGGCGGGGCGACCGGCAACGGGGTCGTCCTGCGCGAGGGCGTGCCGCCGACGGCGCCGTCGGCCCTCGGGGCGCTGCGCTTCTTCCTGTCCGCGCGGTCCGCGTTCGTCGACGGGCAGCTGCTCACCGTCGCGTCCGACGCGGGATCGCTGCCCGCATCGTGGGAGACGCCGCTCGACGGGCGGGTCGCCGTCGTCACCGGCGCGGCCCGCGGGATCGGCCGGTCCATCGCCGAGACCCTCGCGCGCGACGGGGCCACCGTCGTCGCGGTCGACGTGCCCGCCGCCGGGGAGCAGCTCGCCGCGGTCGCGAACGCCGTGCGCGGCACCGCGCTGCAGCTCGACGTGACCGCCGAGGACGCGGGGCAGCGGATCCTCGCGCACGCGCTGCAGCGGCACGGGCGGCTCGACGCCGTCGTGCACAACGCGGGCATCACGCGCGACAAGCTGCTCGCCAACATGACGCCCGACCGGTGGGAGTCGGTGCTCGCGGTCAACATCGCGTCGCAGCTGCGGATCAACGAGGCCCTGCTCACGTCGGGCGACTTCACCGAGGAGCCGCGGATCGTGTCGCTCGCGTCGACCTCGGGCCTCGCGGGCAACCGCGGGCAGACCAACTACGCCGCGTCCAAGGGCGGCGTGGTCGGGATGGTGCGGGCCACCGCCCCCCTGCTCGTGCCGTTCGGCGGGACCGCCAACGCGGTCGCCCCGGGATTCATCGAGACCGAGATGACCGCGCGGATCCCCGCGGTCACCCGGCAGGTCGCACGACGGCTCAACTCCCTGCAGCAGGGCGGGCTGCCCGTCGACGTCGCGGAGGCCGTCGCGTTCCTGGCGTCGCCCGCCGCGGGCGGCGTCGTCGGCGAGACGCTGCGCGTCTGCGGGCAGAACCTGGTGGGCCGGTGACGACGGTCGTCCTGCCCGGCGTCCCGGCGCTCGGCAGGCTCTACGCGCGCGGCGCGGCCGCGACGGGCCGGCTGGCCGTCGCCCGGCGCACCGGCCGCGCCCCGACGACCCTGCCCGACGTCGTGCACGAGGTGCGGGGCGTGCAGGCCGACGCGGCGCACCTGACGGAGTACCAGCACCTCGTCGGCGAGTCCGCGTCCGACCGGCTGCCCGCCGGGTTCGTGCACGTCCTCGCGTTCCCGGTCGCGTTCGCCGTCATGGTCCGGCCCGACTTCCCGCTGCCGCTGCTCGGCCTCGTGCACGTCGCGAACCGCGTCGAGCAGCACGAGCCGCTCCTGCTCGGCGACGCGTTCGACGTGCTCGCGTGGGCGCAGGACCTGCGCGCACACCGGTCGGGGACGACCGTCGACCTCGTCGCCGAGGTCCGCGTCGACGACCGGCTCGTCTGGCGGGGCGTGTCGACCTACCTCGCCAAGGGCGTGCAGCTCGCGGGCCGCGCCGACGACGAGCCGCGGGCCGAGTTCGCCGCGCCGCTGCCCACGGGGCGCTGGCGGCTCGCGGCCGACACCGGCCGGCGGTACGCGGCCGTGTCCGGCGACCACAACCCCATCCACCTGTCCGTGCTCTCCGCGAAGGCCCTCGGCTTCCCGCGCACCATCGCGCACGGGATGTACACCGCGGCCCGCGCGCTCGCCGACGTCGGCGCCGCACGCGGCGACGCGTTCACGTGGAGCGTCGAGTTCCACCGGCCCGTGCTCCTGCCCGGGACCGTGACGGTGCGCGTCGCGCCGGACGGTGACGGGCGCACGGTCGTCGCGGGGTGGGATGCACGGTCCGGTCGGCCGCACCTGACGGGCGAGGTCGTCCGGCACTCCTGAGCCCGGCCCCGGCGCGCGCCGGCCGGCCGGGCCCGCACCCGCGGCCTCGGGCGCGGGCCAGGAGGCGCCGGTCAGGCGCGGTCGACGTCGTCGCCGCGGTCGTCGACGGGCACCACCCGCAGCGGCCGGCTCTCGTCGAGGATGCGCTCCAGCCGGCGCGCGCACCGCAGCCGGACCCAGCCGGCGAACGCGAGCGCGAGCCCCGCGACCAGGACGGCACCCTTGCCCGTGAACGAGGGGATCCGCGCGCACGCCATGGCGGACGGCAGGCACAGCACGAGCAGCACGTAGCCCGCGAGCCAGTGGCGCTCCATGCGCGCGGTGAGCTCGCCGCGGAGGGACAGCTGCGGTGCAGGCCTCATGGGGTGCTCATCGGCCGCCGGACCCGGGCGGATGAGAGCCCGCACGGGTGGTTCCCGCACGACGCCCCCGGCGGCGTCAGGCCGGTCGTCTCCCGATCGCCCAGCGGAACGCGTTGCGCAGCCGGTAGCCGCCGGCCGCCGTCCGGAACGGCCGGGCCGCGGCGAGGACCACGGGCGCCGTGTCGTCCCGCTCGTCGTCGTCCGCGCCGAGCAGCAGCGCCCGCACCAGCGTGTCGGCGTCGGGCAGGTCCCACGGCACGTCGACGACGCCCGTGGCCTCGACCCCCAGGCCGCCCGCGACGAGCAGCCGCTCCCATCCGCCGGGCACACGGAGCTCCTGGTCGGGCAGCCCGTCGCCGTCCCCCGCGTGCCGGGCGACCGCCGAGGCGAGCACCGCGACGTCGTTGCGGGCCGCCTCCGCCCATCCGCACAGCGCGACGAGCCCGCCCGGGACCGTCACGCGGACCGCCTCCGCGAGCGCCGCCGGCACGTCGTCGGCGAGGTCGAGCGCGTTGAGCGACACGACCACGTCGAACGCGGCGTCCGGCCACGGCAGGTGCTCGGCGTCGCCGCGCCGGACGTCCGCGCCCGGGACGGCGGCGCGGGCGCGGGCCACCATGCGCGGAGCGGGGTCGACGCCCGCCACGGTCGCGCCGCGTGCCGCGAGGACGGCCAGCAGCTGGCCGCCCCCGCACCCGACGTCGAGCGCGCGCGTGCCGGGGCCGACCCCCGCGCGGTCCGCCAGGAGCGCGTGCGCGGGCGCGGCCATGGGGGCCCACAGGGTCGTCCAGCCGTCCGCCATCGCGTCCCACGCCTCGACGTGCGCGTCGTCCGCGCCCCCGGCCCCGGACCCGACCGCGACGTGGTCGTCGCCCGCGCGGACCCGTTCGGCGTCCGCGCGGACCCGTTCGGCGTCCGCGTGGACCCGCTCGTCGTCCGCGCGGACCCGCTCGTCGTCCGCGTCCGCACCGTGCAGCCGATCGTCCGCCACCGTCGCCTCCTGTCCTCGGCCTGTGCCGCCCGCGGCCCGCGGGCGGTGGGGCTCCGGCGCCAGTGTGACGGGCGTGCGCGACGTGCACGGGCCCAGGCTCCCGGCCCCGGTCCGCGCCGCCGGCCCCGGCTCCGGCTCCGGTCCCGGGCGCAGGTGTGCCCCGCGGCCGCCGGTGCGGGAGGTGGCGGCCGCGGGGCACGGCGCGGTCGTCAGAGGTCGACCGGCCGCAGCACGGCGGAGATGCCGTGCGCGATCTGCACGTTGCCCGCGTTGAGGTCGAGCTTGCTGCGCACGAGGAACGGGTCCCCGTCGTTGCGGTCCGCGTCCTTGAGCCGCACGAGCGCGAGGTGCCGCGACAGCACGTCGACGGTGAACGAGCCGCCCTGGGCGGTGGTGAGGGCCGCACCGTCCGACGCCAGCGCGGTGCCGGAGTCGATCGTCGCGCCGGGGACCACGTGGTAGAGCAGCACGGTCTCGACGGCGTCGATGCCGACGGCGCCGGCGATCGCCTCGAACGCCTTCTGCTCGCTGCCGTACCAGCGGTGCGTGAGGTCGAACGCGAGCAGCTGGAACGCGCGGTCGTTGGGCAGGAACGCGGTGAGCGGGACCGTCCCGTCGGCGAGGACGGCGACGGGGCTGCCGGGCTTGGCGGCGAGGACGGCGGCGACGGCGTTGTCGACGACGTCGAAGTCGTACCAGCTGCGGTCGAAGCCCGAGCCGTCGGCGGCGAGCACCGAGGCGAGGCTCGTGGTGCCGGACGGGGGCGGCGCAGCGGTCGCGGACGGGGCGAGTGCGACGGCGGCACCGCCCGCGAGCGTGGCGGCGGCGAGGGCGGAGACGAGACGACGGGTCCTCATGGTGCGCTCCTGCGGGTCGTCGGGCGCGGCAGGCGTCCTGCGCCGCACCGCGCGGGCGTCGTCTCGACGCCCTGCCCCTCCTTCCGCGCGGACCCGCCCGGCGGATGCACCTGCGCGCGATCAGCCCGTCGCGTCGAGCCGCGCCAGCAGCCCGGCCCGGACCGCGGGCCACTCCTCGGGCAGGATCGAGAAGTACGCCGAGTCGCCGCGCGTGCCGTCCGGCGCGAGCCGGTGGCTGCGCAGCACGCCCTCGGGCACGGCTCCGAGCCGGGTGATCGCCGCGACGGAGCGGGTGTTCCGGGTGTCGGCGCGGAACGCGACCCGTGCGCAGCCCCACGTCTCGAACGCGTGCGTGAGGAGCAGCAGCTTGCACGCCGGGTTGTTCGACGTGCCCCACCAGCGCGGCGCGTAGTAGGTGTGCCCGACCTCGACGCGCCGGACGTACGGGTCCCAGTCGTAGAACGAGGTGCTGCCGCGCACCTCGCCCGTCTGCGCGTCGAGCACCGCGAACGCGAGCCGCCCGGGGGTGGCCCGGGCCCGCTCGACCTCGGCGCGCCACGCGTCGGCACCGACGGGCAGCGGCGACGACATGCCCGCCCAGACGCGCGCGTCGACGAACGCGGCCAGCCCGTCCGCGTCGGACGCGTCGAGCGGGACGAGGCGGACACCATGGCCGTCGAGGGCGACGTCGTGCAGCACGCCCGCCACCCTGTCACGTCTGGCAGGGTGGCTCGCATGGTTCCGCACCTCGAACGCGACGGTGACCTCGACGCCCTCGACGTCACCGGTGAGACGCTCGACGGCCAGGACGGCTCGCACTCCCGGATCATCGAGTGCACGTTCACGGACTGCTCGTTCGACGACGTGCGGCTCGACGGCACGCGCGCGTCGGACACGACCTGGACACGGGTGCGCGCGGGGATGCTCTCGGCGGTGTCGACGACGTGGCTCGACTGCCGGTGGCAGGAGTCGCGGCTCGGTGCGGTCGAGGCGCACGGGTCGGAGTGGACGCGCGTCGAGCTGCACGGCGGCAAGGTCGACTACCTCAACCTGCGCGACGCACGGCTCACCGACGTCACGCTCGTCGGCGTGGTCGTCGACGAGCTCGACCTGGCCCGCGTCACGGCCCGGCGCGTCACGCTCGAGGACTGCCGGGTGCGGCGGATCGACGTCTCCGGGGCGCGCCTGGAGGACGTCGACCTGCGCGGCGTGGGCGGCCTGCGGCGCATCGACGGGCTCGACGGCCTGCGGGGCGCACGTGTCACGCAGGAGCAGCTGCTCGACCTCGCCCCGCTGGTCGCGGCGCACCTGGGGATCGTCGTCGGCTGACCGGTGACCGGTGACCGGTAGCGTCCCGCCTGACGAAGGAGGTGGCGTGGCGGTCGACGTGTCGTGCCCGGTGCTCGTGCGCACGCAGCAGGTGCTGGGCCAGCCGGAGGCGACCGCGTGACGGGCGCGCCGCCGCCCGTCGTGCAGCCGTGGCCGCTGCTGCTCGGGTCACCGGTCACGACGCTGCACGTCGCCGCACCCCCGGGCGGCGTCATGGAGGTGCTGGCGCAGGAGCTGCGTGCCGCGCGGATGCGCGTCCGGGTCGCCCCCGACGGCTCGTTCACGGCTCGCGGCAGCGCGCACCTCGCCCTGAGCCTCCTGCAGCTCCTCGAGCCGGTCGAGCTGTTCTCCGGCCCCGTCCTGACGGTGCGGGTGCTGGGCGAGGGGCCCGACGGGTCCGAGATCGAGGTCGGGATCCGCACGCTGCGCGCCGACCGGATCCGCGGTCAGGTCGTCGGCGCGCTCGGACGGACCGTGGCGCGGCTGCACGCGCACGGTGTCGCGGCACACGTCGGCCCGTGGGACCGCTGGGCCCGGAACCGCCGCTTCCCCGCCTGACGGTCCCGGCCTCGGCGGGCCGCGGGCCGGTCCGGGCCGGGCCTCAGTCGTCGAGCGCCGGACCGCACGCGGCCGCCGCCGTCGCGGCGAGCGCGTCCAGGCCGTGCACCTGGACGAGCGGGCGGGTGTCGTCGACGACCGTCCAGCAGGCGTCCACGACCTCGTACCGGGACGACGGGCCGTGAGCCAGGTACTGCCGCAGCGCGACGACGAGCCGGTCGACCGCCTCGCTCGTCGTCCCGACCCCCACCGACGCGCGGATAGCCCCGCCCGAGGCGCCGAGGTGCGCGAGCAGCGGGTGCGCGCAGAACCGGCCGTCGCGCACGCCGATGCCGTGCTCGGCCGACAGGTACGCGGCGACGAGCCCCGGGTCGTGCCCGGGGACGGTGAACGTGAGCACCCCGACGGGGTCGGCGGAGTCGGGCCAGATGCGGGCGACCTCGACGCCGTCGATCGTCGCGAGCCCGTCGAGCAGGCGGGTCCGCAGGGCGTCCTCGTGCGCGGCGAGCGTCCCCGCGGGCAGCGCGGCGAGCCGGTCGCAGGCCTCCGCGAGGGCGATCGCGCCGAGCACGTTCGGGGACCCCGCCTCGTGGCGGGCGGGTGCGGGCTGCCACACCGTGCGGTCGGCGCGGACGTCCCGCACCGCCCCGCCGCCGGCGAGGTGCGGCGTGCCCGTGTCGAGCCAGTCACGGCGGCCGACGAGCGCCCCGGCCCCGAACGGCGCGTACGTCTTGTGGCCCGAGAAGGCGACGTAGTCGGCCCCCGTGCGGGCGAGCGAGAAGCCGCGGTGCGGCACGAGCTGCGCCCCGTCGACGGCGACACGCGTGCCGACGGCGTGCGCGAGCGCGACGACCTCCTCGACGGGCAGGCCCTCGCCCGTGACGTTGGACGCGCCCGTGAGCGTGAGCAGCGCGTACGGCTGGCGGGCGAGCTCGTCGCGCAGCGCGTCGAGCGTGCCGGCGACGGTGGACGCGATGGGCAGGATCGTCGTGGCACCGCGGCCGGACTGCTCGACCCACGGCAGGAGGTTCGCGTGGTGCTCGATGTCGAGCACGAGGACGCGCCCGCCGTCGGGCACGACACCCGCGAGCAGGTTGAGCGAGTCCGTGGTGTTCCGCGTGACGATCGCGACGTCGTCGGGACGCGCGTCGACGAAGCGGGCGATCGTCTGCCGGGCGGACTCGTAGAGCGCGGTGGAGACCTGCGAGAGGTAGCCGGCGCCGCGGTGCACCGACGCGTACAGCGGCAGCACCTCGGTGACGCGCGCGGCGACGGCCTCGAGGGCAGGGGCGCTCGCGGCGTAGTCGAGGTTCGCGTACGTGCGCTGCGTGCCGTCGACGAGCGGGACGGTGGTGTCCGCCCCGACGACGGGCAGCAGGGCGGCGACGGGCTCGCGGGTCGACGACGTGGGCACGGCGTCGACCTCGGCACAGGACGCGTGCTCGGCGGTGGCGGTCATGGTGCTCCTCACGGTCCGTGGGAGCCGCACCGACGGCGGTCCCCGCGCTTGCCGTCCGCCGGGCGGCGGTCGGCCTGGTCGTCACCCGGGGCACCCCACCGCGGAGGAGGGTTGCCGGCCAGCGAGCCGGGGCTTCGCGCTGGCGCTCATGACCTGACGACGAGGGTTTCCGACGGCCGCGGGACTGTCAACGAGAGCGACGGCGTGTCTCGTATGACGGGACGTCGTGTCCGCCCCTTGACCACGGCGGCGCGAGCGCGCGTAGCATCGCGGCAACCATCCAGAGCGGCCGAGAGATCTGGCTCGACGACGCCGCAGCAACCCCCCGGGCCCGCCCGGGCGAGGGTGCTACCGCCAGGACCGATGGAGGAACGCATGGGCTACGCCGGTGACCTGACCCCGCAGGAGGCGTGGGACCTGCTCGCGTCGGACGAGCGCGCGCTGCTCGTCGACGTCCGGACCGAGGGCGAGTGGCGCACGATCGGCGTCCCCGACGCGAGCGACCTCGGCGGCCGCGCGGCGCTCGTCCAGTGGACGACCCCGCAGGGCCTCAACCCGCGGTTCGTCGACGAGCTCGCCCAGGCAGGGCTCACGCCGGGCGACGAGCGGCCCGTCGTCTTCCTGTGCCGCTCCGGCGTGCGCTCCGTCGCCGCCGCGCAGGCCGCGACCGCCGCCGGGTTCGGCCCGGCGTACAACGTGCTGCGCGGGTTCGAGGGCGACGTCGGCCCCGACGGGCAGCGCGGGCACGTGGGCTGGCGCGCCGAGGGCCTGCCCTGGACCACGCTGTGAGCGGGTCCGCACCCGGCCGCGTGCCCGGCCCCGGTGACTGGGACGACCGGTCCGTCGACCGCTCCACGCTGCGCCCGGACACGCTCGCCGTGCGCGGCGGGCTCGTGCGCTCCGAGTTCCAGGAGATGTCCGAGGCCCTGTTCCTCACGCAGGGGTACGTCTACGACTCCGCCGCGCAGGCGGAGTCGGCGTTCGCCGGCGACGTCGACCGGTTCCTCTACTCCCGCTACTCCAACCCGACCGTGTCGACGTTCGAGGAGCGCCTGCGCCTCCTCGACGGCGCCGAGGCCGCCTACGCGACCGCGACCGGCATGTCCGCGGTGTTCACCGCGCTCGCCGCGCTCGTGCGGCAGGGCTCGCGCGTCGTCGCCGCCCGGGCCCTGTTCGGGTCGAGCGTCGTGATCTTCGACGAGATCCTCGCGGCGTGGGGCGTGCGGACCGACTACGTCGACGGGCACGTGTCGTCCCAGTGGGAGGAGGCGCTGTCCACCCCCGCCGACGTCGTGTTCTTCGAGACGCCGTCCAACCCCATGCAGGACCTCGTCGACATCGCGACCGTGTCGCGCCTCGCGCACGCCGCGGGGGCGACCGTCGTCGTCGACAACGTCTTCGCGACGCCCGTGCTGTCCCGCCCGCTCGACCTCGGCGCCGACGTCGTCGTCTACTCCGCGACCAAGCACATCGACGGCCAGGGCCGCGTGCTCGGCGGCGCGATCCTCGGCTCCGCCGCGTACGTGCGCGGCCCCGTGCAGACGCTCATCCGCAACACCGGCCCGTCGCTCTCCCCGTTCAACGCGTGGGTGCTGCTCAAGGGGCTGGAGACGATGTCGCTGCGCGTGCGCCACCAGGCCGCCTCCGCGCTCGACCTGGCCGGCTGGCTCGAGCAGCACCCGGCCGTCGCGTCCGTCCGCTACCCGTTCCTGCCGTCGCACCCGCAGCACGAGCTCGCGCGCGCCCAGCAGACGGGCGGCGGGACCGTCGTCACGCTGAACCTGCGGGTCCCCGAGGGCGCGACCCCCGACGTCGCGAAGAAGTCGACGTTCGCGTTCCTCGACGCGCTGCGGGTCGTCGACATCTCGAACAACCTCGGCGACGCGAAGTCCATCGTCACGCACCCGGCGACGACGACCCACCGCAAGCTCGGCCCCGAGGGCCGCGCCGCCGTCGGGATCGCCGAGTCGACCGTCCGCCTGTCCGTCGGCCTGGAGGACGTCGAGGACCTGCGTGAGGACCTCGCGCAGGCGCTCGACCACGCGCTGTGACGCCGGTCGAGCGACCGCCCGTCAGTCGCTGATCGCCACGACGCCCGGGAAGCCGGCGCACCGCGCCCACGCGTCGCGTGAGACGAGCACGCGCCCCGGGCCCGCGCGGCAATCACGCGGACCGCAGGGCCGTGCTCGCGCGGGACGACCGGCCGACGCTCACGCCCGGGGCGCGGCGTCGACCAGCACGGCGATGCCGTCCAGGAGGCGGGCCAGGCCGAACTCGAACGCCCGGTACGGGTCGTAGGCGGCCTGGTTCGCCTCGCCCGCGACCGGCCCGACGCGCGCGACCGTCGGGTAGGCGGCCGGGTCGAAGACCTGGTCGACGTACGGGGCGGTCGCCGCCCACCACTGCTCCTCGCTGATGCCGGTGAGGCGCTCGGCCTGCGCGCGGTCGAGGACACCGCGCGCGGCGCCGGCGACGAACCCGTCGACGAGCGTGACGACCGCGTCCATCGTGACCTCGTCGAGCCCGGTCCCGTCGACGGCGCGGAGCTCGACCTCGTACTTGGCCATGACGTTGGGGCCGAGCGGCGGGCGGCCCATGGTCGCGACCTGCAGCAGCCACGGGTGCCGCTCGTGCACCGCCCAGTTGGCGCGGGCGACGGCCCCGAGCCGGTCGCGCCAGCCGTCCGGCCCGGCGGGCGGGGCGGGCGCGGCGAGCCCACCGAGCGCGTCGACGACCTCGCCGAGCACGTCGTCGACCATGAGGTCGACGAGCTCGCCCTTGCCGGGGACCCACGTGTAGAGCGTCATCGCACCGACGCCGAGCTCGCTCGCGACGCGGCGCATCGACAGCGCGGCGAGGCCCTCGGCGTCGGCGAGCGCGACGGCCGTGCGGACGACGCGGTCGACGGACAGCCCCGCGGCGGCACCCCGGCCGCGGGGCGCCGCGGGCTCCTCGGTGCGCCACAGGAGGGCCATGCTCCGCGCGGGGTCGCCGGTCCCGGTGTGCTCGCTCATGCGCTCATCCTCCCCGGCGGGAACGGATGGTGACGGCCGTGCGTTGTTGTCGTACGCTGTACGATAAGCGTCCACCACCGAGGAGGCCACCCATGCCCTCGTCCACCCGCTCCCCCGCCCGCCCGGACCTCGCGGTCCGCGCCCGCGGCCTCACACGTCGCTACGGCGACACCACCGTCCTCGACGGCCTCGACCTCGACGTCGAGCCCGGCACCGTGCACGCGCTGCTCGGCCCCAACGGCGCCGGCAAGACGACGACCGTCCGGATCGTCGCCACGCTCCTCGCCCCGCACGGCGGCACCGCGCACGTCGCCGGGTTCGACGTCGTCCGCGAGGCCGGCGAGGTGCGGCGCCGCGTCGGGCTCGTCGGTCAGCACGCCGCCGTCGACGAGATCCTCGGCGGGCGCGAGAACCTCGTGATGTTCGGGCGCCTCTCCCACCTCGGGACCCGGGAGGCGCGGCGCCGTGCCGACGAGCTGGTCGAGCGGTTCGACCTGGTCGACGCCGCCGACCGGCCCGTCGCGACCTACTCGGGCGGCATGCGTCGCCGGCTCGACCTCGCCGCCGGGCTCGTGCTCGACCCCGAGGTCCTCCTGCTCGACGAGCCGACCACCGGGCTCGACCCGGGCGGCCGCCGCGAGGTGTGGCAGGCGGTCCGCGAGCTCGTCCGTGGCGGGACGGCGGTCCTGCTGACGACGCAGTACCTGGAGGAGGTCGACCAGCTCGCGTCGCAGGTCAGCGTGCTGGCCCGCGGGCGGCTCGTCGCCCGGGGGACGCCCGACGCGCTCAAGGCGTCGATCGGGCAGGACCGGCTCGACGTCGTCGTGCGGCACGAGGCCGACCTGGCGGCCGCCCGCACCGCGCTCGACGCCGTCGGCAGCGACGTCGAGACCGAGCTCGACACCCGCCGGGTCACCGCGACGGTCGCCGACCGCGTCGCCGCGCTGACCCACGTGGTGCGCACGCTCGACGACGCGGGCGTGGCGGTCGACGACGTCGCCCTGCGACGCCCCACGCTCGACGAGGCCTTCCTGCACCTCACGGCACCGACCGCCCCCCGTCCCGTCACCGAGCCCAGCGAGGAGGTCTCCCGATGACCGCGACCACCACCACCGTCGCCCGCCGCCCGACCCGCGTGCCCCCCGGCGGACCCGGCTGGGCGCTGCGCGACGCGTGGACCGTGACCCTGCGCGACCTCGGGCACTGGCGACGCCAGCCCTGGGACCTGCTCATCGGGCTCGCGTTCCCGCTGCTGCTGCTCCTCATGTTCGGGTACCTGCTCGGCGGCGCGATCGACGTCCCCGGGGGCTACGTCGAGTTCCTGTTCCCCGGGATGCTCGCCGTCACCATGGCCTTCGGGCTCGAGACGACCATGACGGCGGTCGCGCAGGACGTCCAGCGCGGCGTCACCGACCGGTTCCGCTCCCTGCCCATGTCCCGGGCCGCCGTGCTGCTCGGACGCGCGGTCGCGGACATGCTGTCGAGCGTCGTCGGGCTGCTCGCGCTGCTCGTCGGCGGGCTGCTCGTCGGGTGGCGCTGGCACCACGGGCTGGGGCCCGCGCTGGCCGCGCTCGGGCTGCTGCTCCTGCTCCGGTTCGCGTTCCTCTGGCTCGGCATCTGGCTCGGGCTGCTGTTCCGCGGGCAGGGGGGCGTGACCGCGGTCCAGATCCTCGTGTGGCCGTTCGCGTTCCTGTCCAACGCGTTCGTGCCGATCTCGACCATGCCCGGCTGGCTCGAGGCGCTGTCCGCGTTCAACCCGATCACCGCGACCGTCGCCGCGACGCGCGAGCTGTTCGGCAACCCGACCGTCGCCGGGACCGGATGGGCCGCGGAGAACGCGCTGCTCCTGGCCGTGGTCTGGCCCGTCGTGCTCACCGCCGTGTTCGGGGCGCTCGCGGTGCGGCGGTACGCGCGGCTCGGACGCTGACCCGGTCCGCAGCGGCGCGAGGCGTCGGTCCTCGCGCTGCTGCGCCGACCGGGCGATCCCGGCGGGGCAGGTCGGGCACCCGTGGACGGCGGGCGCGGCCGGGAGGCGCGACGCCGTTATCCTCGCCGGATGCGTCTCCTGCTCACCGGTTCCAACGGCTTCCTGGGGACGCGGATCGTCGCCGACGCCCACGCGCGTGGCTGGGAGGTCGTCGGCGTCGGCCGGGCCGCGTCCCCCGGCAGCCCCGTCGACACCTACGTCCGGCACGACCTGACCCGCCCGGTCCCCGCCGACGCGGTCCCGGGCACGGTCGACGCGGTCGTGCACTGCGCGGCCCTCGCGTCGCCGTGGGCGCCGCCGCAGGAGTTCGTCGCCGCGAACGTCGACGCGACCCGGCACGTCGCCCGGTGGGCGGCGGACCACGGGGCACCCCCGCTCGTGCTCGTCTCCAGCTCGTCCGTGCTCTACCGCGACGAGGACCAGCTCGGCCTCACCGAGGACAGCCCGGTCCCGCCCGACCACGAGCAGATCAACGTCTACTCGCGCACCAAGCGCATCAGCGAGCGCGTCGTCGCCCAGTACCCCGGGGCGTGGTCGGTGCTGCGCCCGCGCGCGGTGTTCGGCGTCGGCGACACCGTGCTGCTGCCCCGCATCCTGCGGCTCGCCGAGCGGGGCGCCCTGCCCGTCCTGGAGCCGCGCGACGGCCCTCGGGTGCGGGTCGACCTCACGGACGTGCACACCGCGGCGCACTACGTCACCGAGGCCGTCGAGCGCGGCGTGACCGGCACGTACCACCTCACGAACGCCGAGCCCGTCGACCTCTACCCGTTCCTGCTCGACGTGCTCCAGCGCCTCGGCGCGCACCCCCGCACGGTCCACGTCCCGGCCGCGGCCGTGCGCGCGGCCGCCCGGGCCGGCGAGGTGGCGTCGGCGACGCTGCTCGGCTGGCGGGAGCCGCCGCTCACCCGGTTCGGGGTGTCCGTGCTTTCCCGCTCCAAGACGTTCGACGTGTCGCGGACGCTGCGCGACCTGGGTGCGCCCGCGGTCTCGCTCGACGAGAGCGTCGACCGGCTCGTGCGCGCGCATGGGTGAGACGGCCGTCGCCGCCTCTGCGCTGCTCGTCCTGCTGGTCGCCGTCCGCACGACCCTCGCCCGGCGCGCGCTCGGGGCGCCCTCGGCAGCGGCCGGGCCGCAGGACCTGCGCGACGTCACCGTCCTCGTCGCGGTCCGCTCCGGCGACCCCCTGCTCGCGGACGTCCTGGCCGCGTCCGTCGCGACGCTGGCACCGGCACGCGTCCTGCTGCTCGTCGACGAGGACGACCCCGCGGGTGCCGGCGCCGCCCGGGACGCGGCCGCGCCGCACGGCCACGTCGACGTCGTCACCTGCGCCCCGCCGCCCGCCGGCAGCAACCCCAAGGTGCACAAGCTCGCCGCCGCCGAGGTCACCACCGGCACGGTCGTCGTCCTCGACGACGACACGACGCTGCCGCCCGGCGGCCTGCTCCGGCTCGTGGCACCCCTGAGCGACGCCGACCTCGCGACCGGGGTACCCGTCTACCGGGAGCAGGGCGGGCTGTGGTCGCGGCTCGTCGCGGCGTTCGTCAACGGCTCCGCGCTCGTCACCTACCTGCCCCTCGCGCAGGTCGGCCCGCCCGTGAGCATCAACGGCATGGTGGTCGCCGTGCGTCGCGACGCGCTGCGGTCCGTCGGCGGGTTCGCCGCACTGACCGGGGCCACGTGCGACGACTACGCGCTCGCCCGGCTGTTCCGGGTGCACGGCCTGCGCCTGGTCCAGACCGCCCAGCCGGCCGTCGTCGCCACGACGATCCCGTCCGCCACGGTCTACGCGCGGATCCTGCGGCGCTGGCTGCTGTTCGCGGGCGAGGTCGTGCGCCGCGACCTGTCGCCCCGCCTCGTGCTCCTCGTGCTGCTGCCGAGCGTCCTGCCGGCCGCGGTCGCCGTGCTGGCCGTCGCCGCGCGCGACGGCCGTGCCCTGCTGTGCGCGGGCACAGCCCTGCTCGCCTCGGCGGTCAGCACCTGGGTGCTGCGCCGGCGTGCGGGATGGCACGCGACCGGCGTCCTCGGGGTCCTGCTCGAGCCCGTCGCGGCCGTGCTCGCACCGCTGCAGGCCGCCGCCGCCCAGGTCGGGCCGCGGACCGTCACGTGGCGCGGGCGCCGCGTCGCCGTCGGCATCGGGGCCGTGCCGTGAGGTGGCTCGTCGCGCACGCCGACGCGACCCCGCTCGCCGGGCCCGCGACCGCCCGCGCGGTGTGGCTGACCGGTCAGAGCTCGTGGCGGCACTCCCAGCTGTCGCCCGGCCAGCTCGCCGTGCTCGACACGCTCGCCGCGCACGGCTGGGAGCCCCTGCGCGTCGGCTTCCCCTGGACGGAGCGGGCCGCCGCCGAGCCCTACCGCCGCGAGCCCCTGCTCGCCGCGTCCGCCCGCAACGCCCGGCAGTGGGCCGCGGCGCGCCCCGGCAGCCGGTTCGCGCGGCACGCCGCCGACCACCTCCAGGTGCTCCTCGACCGCACCGCGACCGACCTGCTCCTGCTGTGCGGGAGCGCCGGGGCCCGCGTCCTCGCGTCCGCCGCACCGTCGCTGCGCACGCCCGCGGGGCTGCGCGTCCACGTCGTCGGGCTCGGACCGGTCGGTGCGCTGCCCGTCGCGGGCAGCGGCTGGTCGGTGCACGTCGTCCGCGGCCGGTCCGACCTCCTGAGCCGCTGGGGGCACCGCGGGGCGGCCGACGTCGTCGTGCCCGGCGGGCATCTCGTCGCCGCGACGTCGCCCGCAGCCGTAGCCGCCGTGCTGCACCTGGTGGGACCGCCGTCCGGGGCGGCTTCCCCGGCGCCGTCAGCGGCGCCGTCGGTGACGCCGTCGGAGGAGGCGTCCGGGGCATCGCCGGTCGAGCCGTCCGGAGACGCGTCCGCGCAGCCGTCCGGCGACGGCCGCTCGGCTGCTGCTGCCCGACCCGACGTCGACGGGGCGCCTCGATGAGCGCCCGCCTGCTGCTCGTCGCGCCGCCGTTCGCCGGTCACCTCAACCCGCTGCTCACGCTCGGGCGCGGGCTGCGCGACCGTGGGTTCGACGTCCGCTTCGCCACGGGCGGCACCAAGCTCGACCTGCTGCGCGCGCACGGCTTCGCCGCCGACGCGCTCATCGCCGACGACCCGGGCGTCTTCGACCGGATCTCCGACACGCCCCGTCCCGTGCGCTCCGACCCGGTGCGGCTCACGCGCCAGCTCGCCGCCAACCTCGCGCTCCTGCCGCGCGCCCGCGCCGAGCTCGACGACCTCGTCCGTCGTGACCGTCCCGACGCCGTCCTCGCCGACTTCACCGCGCCCGTCGCCGGCATGGTCGCGCAGGCGCACGGCCTGCCCTGGCTCACCACCATGCCGACGCCGTTCGCGCTCGAGACCCGGACGGGCACCCCGTCGTACTGCGGCGGCTGGGGGCCGGCCCGGCACGCCGGGCACCGGATGCGCGACGCCGCCGGCCGCGGCGCTACCCGGCTCGCGAAGCGCACGATGCAGGCGGTGCTCGCACCCGCGTTCCGCGCCGCCGGGACGGGCGTCTACCGGGCCGACGGGTCCGAGGCCGCGTACTCGCCGACGACGATCCTCGGCCTCGGGATGACCGAGCTCGAGCTCGAGCGCGACTGGCCCGCCGGGTTCCGGATGGTCGGACCCGTGACCGGCACGCCCGAGCCCTGGCCCGTGCCCCCGCGCCTGCCCGACGGCCCGCTCGTGCTCGTCACCATGGGCACGCACCTGCCCTGGGCCAAGGACCGGTTGGCCGAGCACGCCCGGGCCCTGGCGTCGCACGCACCGGGGCACACCGTCGTCGTCACGCTGGGCGACGCGGGCCGCGCCGCGCCCGAGCCGCTGCTCGTCGACGGCCCGGTCCACGTCTTCGGGCACCTGCCCTACGACGACGTGCTGCCGCGGTGCGCCGCCGTCGTGCACCACGGCGGCGCCGGCATCACCTACAGCGCGATCCGCGCGGGCGTGCCCGCCGTCGTGTGCCCGCAGGACTACGACCAGTTCGACTACGCGGCGCGCATCGTCGCCGCCGGTGCAGGCGTGCGGGTACGCCGGCTCACCGGCCGTCGGGCGGGCGAGGCCCTGAGCGACGTGCTCGCCGCGGACCGGACACGCCTCGACCGCCTGGCCGCCGCCGCGGCGGCCTACGACCCGGTCGCGTCGGTCGCCGACGAGGTCACCGCGTCGTTGGCGTGACGCCTCCTGCGGGCACCGACGGGTCGCGGCGGACACGGCGGCGCTTGACCAGGGGGTCCCACGGCTCGATCTCGCCCGGGACGACGTCGGGGGCGACGAAGCCGGCGGCCGCGAGCGCGTCCCCCAGCGAGCGGCTCGCCCGCTCGAACGCCCCCGCGGGCTCGACGGCCAGACGCACCGTGGACGGTGCCGTCTGCACGACGCGGAAGTCCTCGACCCCCGGCGCGGCGAGCACCGCGGCGCGCACGAAGTCGGGGTGGAAGGGAGCCGCGTCACCGGGGGCGCCGCCGGCACGCGTGCGGCGCGGCAACCACAGGACGTCGTCGGAGCGGCCCACGACCTCGCGGACGACGAGCGTCGGGTCCCCGCACGCGCACGGACCGTCGGCGGGGACCAGCACGTCGCCGAGCCGCCGCCGCAGCACCGCCTGGCTGCTGCGGAACAGGTCGGTGACGACGGGCACGAACCGGCCGTCGCCCGCGTCCTCGCGCTCGACGACGACGAGGTCCTCGGCGAGGTGCAGCGCCCCGAGCCCGCAGCTCATGCCGAGGAAGCCCTCCGCGGCCTGGTAGACCTGGTCGACCCGCACACCGAGCGCGTCCTCGACCGTCGCGGCGTCGTGCGGGTCGAGCACCTCGGCCGCGGACAGCACCCGTTCGAGCCGCAGCCCCAGGTCGGCACGCGCGACCGCGACCAGCACGGACGGCGGCGCGACGAGGACGGTGGGCGCCGACGCGCGGACGTGCTCCAGCAGACGGTCGTGGTCGAGGGCCAGGTCGACGAACCGGAACGACACGCGGCCGCCGTCGACCGACTCGTACAGCGGCCCGCCGGCGCGCAGCACGAGCGTCACCCGCGCGCCGCCGAGCAGCCCGCGCGGCAGGGCGCGCGCGAGGACCTCCCCCGCCCACCGGTCCCGCTCCGCGGCCGACGTGAGGAACGCGGTCTGCCGCCCCGAGGTGCCGGACGACAGGCCGACCGACAGCCCGCGCAGGGTCGTGCCGAAGTCCCGGCCGCGTTCGGCGGCCCGTGCCGCCGCGACGCACGCGTCGAGGCCGACCCCCCGGGTGTTGAGCTCGGCGAAGTGTGCGAGCACGTCCGGCTTGTCGAGCACCGGCAGCTCGTCGAGGGCGCGGGGCCGGGTGCCCGCGTAGAACGCGTACCGCTGCGGCGCGCGCTGCAGGACCCGGCGCAGGTGCCGCTGCTGCCAGGACGCGAGGTCGTCGCGGTCGGCGAACCGGCGGCGGCGGGCCTGCGCGTAGTGCCACAGGACGCGGGCGCGGCTCATCCGGCGAGCTCCGCGCGGGCCGCGGCGACGAGCGCGTCGTCGTGCGACGGCAGCACGAGCAGGTCCGGCCGACGCGTGGCGAGCACGCGCAGCGCGCCCAGGGTGCCGCGGTACCGGTGCCAGTCGGCGGTGACGAGACGCGCGACGGGGTGCGGCAGCTCGCCGTCGCTGACCGCGCGCGCGTGCCAGGCGGCGTCGCCGACGAGCAGGACGTCGCGCTGCGGTGCGCGGACCCGCACGCCGAGGTGCCCCGTCGCGTGCCCGGGCAGCGGCACGACGAGCACGGTGCCGTCGCCCAGGAGGTCGCGCGCACCGGTCAGCGGGGCGAGCTCCTCGGGGTCGGCCGCGGGCAGCGTCGCGGGGTCGAGGAGCCGTTCGGCGAGGTCGTCAGGCAGGAGCGCCGTGACGAGCCCGCGCCGCAGCCGCCCGAACCCGCGCACGCGGGCGGCCTCCGCGACGGCGCGCCGCGCGACGACGACCCGGGCGTCGGGGAAGTCGAGCAGCCCGCCGACGTGGTCGGCGTGCAGGTGCGTGAGGACGACGTGCGTGACGTCGTGCGGGGCGACGCCGAGCGCTGCGAGCTGCGCGACCGCCGCCTGCTCGGGTGCGACGTCCACCGGCAGCAGCCGCCCGTACACGCGGTCGACGCCGCGCGACATCGCGTCGGGCACGCGCGGCGCGTAACCGGTGTCGACGAGCACGACGCCGCCCGGGTGCGTCACGACCGCGACGAGCGCCGGGAACCGCACGCGCTCCCGTCCGGCGCCCCGTCGTGCCACGCCCGCCGCGTGGGTCGTCGCACCCGCCTCCAGCAGCAGCAGGGGCACGCGCGGCACGCCGCCCGCCGCACCGCGTCCGCCCGTCCCCGCGACCGGGCGCCCGCCCGGCGCACCGTGGGCTGCCGTCGCTGCCGGCTCGCCGGAGCGCGGCCCGTCGGGGACGCCGGACACGTCAGCCACGCCGCTCCGTCCTCAGTACCGCAGGACGGTCGCGGACAGCGCGAGCCCCGCACCCGTGCCGAGCAGCAGCGCGGTCCCGCCCCGCTGCAGCGCCCCCGACGTGACCGCGTGGTGCAGGGCGGTCGGCACCGACGCGGACACCTGGTTGCCGTGGTCCTCGAGGATGTCCACCACCGCGTCGGGCTTCACCCCGACACGCTCGCGCAGGTACCGCAGACCGACCGCGCTCGCCTGGTGCGGCACGACGACGTCGACCTCGTCGCGCGCGACGCCGGACCGCTCCTCGACGTCCCGCAGGAAGCCGGGCAGGTGCCGCGCGACCTGCCGCAGCAGCGCCGCCCCGTCCATCCGGAACAGGTAGGCCGACGGGTCCGCCGGCGGCGTCGTGACGTTGAGCCGCGTGCCTCCCGCGTCGATCCGGCACGCCGCCCAGGCCTCGGGCCAGACCGCGGACGACGACGCGAGCACCGCCGACCCGTCACCGGGGTCTGCCGGGCCGACCACGACGGCGGCGGCACCGTCACCGAACAGCGCGCTGCACTCCACGTCCCGGTGGTCGAGACCCTTCGACGCGATCTCGGTCGCGACCACGGCGACGCGCCGCCAGCGGCCCGCCGCGACGCCCGTCGTGGCGAGGTCGAGCGCGGTGAGGAACCCGACGCAGGAGGCGTTGACGTCGAACGCCGCGACGCGCCCGCCTGGGATCCCGAGCGCGGCGGCGGTCAGCACGGCGGTCGTGGGCATCGGCTGCTCGGGTGCGACGGCCGACACGACGAGCGCGTCGAGGTCGGCCGCGCCGAGCCCTGCCGCGTCGAGGGCCCCCGCCACGGCGGACGCGGCCATCGCCGAGGACGTCTCCTCCGGCGCCGCCCACCGCCGGCTGCGGACGCCGGAGCGGGCGAACGAGGTCCCCGGCGCCCGTCCGTGGGTCGTGTCGAGCTCCTCCGACCGGACCTCGTGCGACGGCCGGTGGACGCCGGTCCCGAGGAGCCGCACGGGCAGCGGGACGGGGCGGGGGGGCTGCGGCATGCGGGAAAGGATGCCACGACGCGGTCCCGGTGCCCGTGGGCCCTCCCCAGGCTCGTCGGCGCTGACCTGCGCATTCGCGCGCATCGCTGCACGCGCGGCGGGACCGGTTCGCCCGTACGGCAGCGTCCGACGACGCGTGCCGTCAGGCGGCGAGCGCCGCGGCCCGCAGCGCCTCGGCGTGCCCCTGCGACGGCCCGACCAGGGCGAGGGCGACGACGTCGACCCCGACCTCCCGGGCGAGCGCGGCCCCGTCGGCCAGCACACGCTCGGGCGGTGCGACCACCCAGGACGCGGACGGTGCCCACGACGCACCGGCGAACGCCTCGACGTGGGCCAGCCAGGAACGGCGGCGCGTCGCGTCGGCCTCGTCGCGCGCGACGACCGTCTCGACCTCGAGCACGAGCCGCACGTCCTCGCGACGGCGGCCGACCGCGAGCAGGTGCCCCTCGAGCACCGCGACGAGGGCACGGACCGCGCCGGTGGTCGGCAGGGCCGCCGAGAACCGGATGCGGACGGTGTCGGCCCGTGCGGCGGACCGCAGGAGCGCGACGTCGTCGAACGCCGCGCTCGCGACGACGACCTCCGTGCCGCGGACGGGTCCGGCGTCAGCCGGTCCGGTCACCTCGACGTGCACACGCTCGCGCGGCGTCGAGTCGGGCGACGTGGCCCAGGGCTGCACGGGCGGGCCCGAGGGGCGGGACGGACGGGGTGCGGGCCGGTCTGCCCGCGGCGCGGACGCGCGGTCGGCGGCGGGGTGCAGGGAACGGGACGAGCGCGGCGCGGACGGGTGCGCCAGGACGGGCTGAGCCACGGTGGGAGTCCTCGGGTCGAACGGGGTGCGCAGCGAGGGCCAGAGGGCCGCGGGCGCGCGGGGTCGTCAGCTCAGCGACAACACACCCGGCTCGAGGACATGGCTCGCACGCTAGCCGCCACGGCGCACGCGCACCACCCCCGTCCGCCCCGCGGGACGGTCGCCGCGCTCACCGGCCCAGCAGCCACCGCAGCGTCCGGGCGTTGCGCACCGCGTTCCCGCCGCCGTCGTTGTTGAGGTAGACGAGCACGTCCCGGCCCTGCGCCTCCCACTCGCGCACCCGGTCCGCCCACCAGCGCAGGTCGTCGTCGGAGTACGAGCCCCCGTACAGCCAGTCCTGGTCGGGTCCGTGCAGCCGGACGTAGACGAACGGTGCGGTCGCGCGCAGCACGCACGGCAGGCCGGCGCCGCTCATGACGCAGTACGCGGCCCCGCGCCGCTCCAGCAGCGCGTACACGTCGGGGTGGTCCCACGACGGGTGCCGCAGCTCGACCGCGACCCGCACCCACCACGGCAGCGCGGCGAGGAACCAGTCGAGGCGCGCGTCGTCGCGCTGCTGGCCGGGCGGGAGCTGGACCAGCAGCACCTCGCGCCGGTCGCCGAGCTCGTGCCAGGACCGCGCGATCCGCTCGGCCCACGCCTCGGGCGCGTACAGCCGCTTGGCGTGCGTGAGCCCGCGCGGCGCCTTGACCGACATCCGGAACCCGTCGGGCAGCCGCCGGCGCCAGCTCGCGAACGACGCCTCGCGCGGCCAGCGGTAGAACGACGCGTTGAGCTCGACCGTGTCGAACTCCTGCACGTACCGCGCGAGCCGGTCGGCGGGCGGCAGCCCGGGCGGGTACAGCACTCCGTCCCAGTGGTCGTACGACCAGCCCGACGTGCCGACCCGGACGGTCACGCGCGCTCCGCGCTCACAGCGCCTTGACGAAGCAGAGCGACAGGAGGTCGCCCGCGTACGGGCCGAACGGCGCGACGGGCCGGTACCCCTCGGACACGTAGAGGCGCACCGCCTCGGGCTGGCGGACGCCGGTCTGCAGCAGGAGCTGCGTGAACCCTGCCGTCCGCGCGTCGGCCTCGAGCGCTCGCATCAGCGTGCGCGCGACGCCCGCACCTCGAGCGGCACCGTCGACGAACAGCTTCTTCACCTCGGCCGATCCGGGCGGGTAGCCCTCGCGCGGGTCGCGCAGCGCCACGTGGCCCACCGGCTCGCCGTCGAGCAGCGCCAGGATCGTCGACCGCACGCCGACGCCCTGCTGCGCGTCGTCGCCGTCGAACCCGCCCGCCGCCTCGAAGACGGGCAGCAGCTCGGGGTACCGCCAGCCGTTGAACTCGTGCATGGCCCGGCGCAGCGCGACGGCCCGCGGGTCCCGCCAGTCGGTGTGCTCCAGCTCGACGCGCCCGGCGTACCGCGGGCCACGCTCGACCTCCGGCACGGGCACGAGCCACTTGGCGAAGCAGCGGGAGTCCACGACCCCTGCGTACTCGCCGTAGTTCTCGATCGGCAGGTAGCCCGCGCGCAGGTACAGGCCGATCGCCTCGGGCTGCAGCGGGCCGGACTCCAGGACGAGGCACCGCCAGTCCTGCGCGGTCGCGATGCGCTCGAGCTCGGTCAGGACGAGCCGCGAGTAACCCCGCCCGCGGTGGCCGGGCACCACGTACATGCGCTTGACCTCGCCGGTCCCGGGCGCGAGGTCGTCGTACGCCGCGTCGACGTCCCGCAGCGCACCGGTCGCCACGGGTTCGCCGTCGACGCGCAGCAGCACGACGCCGACGATGTCCTCGCCGGTCATGTCGTGGCCGATGTCGTCCTCGCCGTACCGGTCCCGCAGCTCCGCCTGCTGCGCGTCCCGCAGCCGGACGACGTCCGGGTGGTCCCACGCGACGACGTCGACGGTGACGGTCCGCTCGCCCGCCGCCGTCATCAGCCGACGAGCGCGTGCAGCACCGACGTGAAGAACCGCAGGCCGTCGGTCCCGGAGCGCGGCCCCTGCGGGCCGTCGGGGCCGAAGCCTGGCTCGACCGCGTGCTCGGGGTGCGGCATGAGCCCGACGACGTTGCCCGCCGCGTTGCTGATGCCGGCGATCCCGCGGCGCGACCCGTTCGGGTTCCCGTCCTCGTAGCGGAAGACGACCCGGCCCTCGCCCTCGAGCTCGTCGAGCGTGCGCTCGTCGGCGACGTACTGGCCGTCCTGGTTCTTCAGCGGGATGGTGATGCGCTCGCCCTGCGCGTAGTCGCGCGTCCAGGGGGTGTCCGTGCGCTCGACGGACAGCACCTGCTCACGGCAGACGAAGTGCAGGTGGTCGTTCTTGATCATCGAGCCGGGCAGCAGGTGCGCCTCGGTGAGCACCTGGAAGCCGTTGCAGATGCCGAGGACGGGAAGGCCCGTGCGGGCGGCGTCGACGATCTCGCCCATGACCGGCGCGAACCGGCTGATCGCACCCGCGCGCAGGTAGTCGCCGTAGGAGAACCCGCCGGGCAGGACGACGGCGTCGACCCCGTGCAGGTCGGCATCGGCGTGCCAGAGCGCGACGGGCTCCCCGCCCGCGAGGCGCACGGCGCGGGCCGCGTCGCGGTCGTCGAGCGTGCCGGGGAACGTGACGACGCCGACGCGGGTCACTGGGCGGCCACCTGCGTGTCCTCGTACACCGCCACGACGTCCTCGATGACGGGGTTGGACAGCACCTGCTCGCCCGCGGCCCGGGCGGCGGCGAGCACCTCGTCCGTCACCGGCCCGTCGACCTCGAGCTCGAACCGCTTGCCCTGCCGGACGGAGGAGAACTGGCCGAACCCGAGCCGGGGCAGCGCACCCGCCACGGCCTTGCCCTGCGGGTCGAGGATCTCGGGCTTCGGCATGACGTCGACGACGACTCGTCCCACGGGTGTGCTCCTGTGTTCGCGCGGCGGTGGGGGGTCGCGGTGAGTCTACCGAGCAGCCGCGTGACGTCCGTCGTGCGTCCGCCGCCCGGACCGCGTCGTGGTCCGGGCGGCGTCGTCGAGGCCCCCGTCCGGGCCGGCGTGCGGCGGTTGCGGACGCTCGCCGAACAGCTCCTCGCGCTCACGACCCCGCTCCTGGGACCGCCGCAGCACCGCCATCCCGGCGAGCCCGGCCGCGAGGACCCAGGGCCCGACCACGACGCTCGTCGGCAGGGGCGCGCCGACCGCCACCCCGGCGAGGGTGGCCGCGAGCAGGACGAGCGCGACGACCGCCTGCACCGGCGCCTCGGCGCGCAGCGGGAACCAGAACCCGTCGATGTCGCGCCGGAGCCACGCGTCGTAGGCCGGGCCGGGCCGACGCCCGCGCAGCCGGTAGGCCAGCAGGACGCGCAACGGAGGGCGCACGGGCCTCGTCGTCATGCCCGAATTCCTACCGCCCAGGGCGGCGCAGCGGAAGGGCAAGCCGCGCCGCGCGTCGGCTCACGCGCGGGGACGGCCGAGCGGGACCACCGGCGGTCGCCAGGCGGCCGGTCAGGCGGACGGGACGGCCAGGGCCGGCTCCCCCTCGTCGACGGCCACGTCGCGGCCTGCGAGCAGCCGCACGACGTCGACGAACGCGACCGTGGCGTCGTCCCGTACGGCCGCGAGCGTGACGGCGCCGACCGTGAGCAGGACGAGGCAGGCGGGACCGGCCAGGACCGACAAGGACAGCGTCCACGTGCCGACCGCCTCGGCGGCCGCCGCGGCCACGACACCCAGTGCGGCGGCCACCCAGCCGGTCACGGCGGTCGGGACGGGCGGCACCACCTCGCGCCCGGGCTGGCCGGGCAGGCTGGGAAGCCCGCGACGCAGGGCGCGCCGGGCGACCGCGGCGAGCACGAGCCCGACGACGAGCGCGACCGCGAGCACCGCGACGACAACGGCGGACACGTCAGGGCCGCGGGGCGCGGTGCCGACGTCAGTGCATGTGACGACGGCTCCGTCGGCAGGGCACGCGGTCGTGGACCACGTCACCGGCGCGAGGAGCGCCGCGGCCGACCACGCGACGGCACCCGTGGCCGCCAGGGCGAGGCACCCGCGCAGCACGGGCAGGGCGGCGAGCCGTCGCGTGCGACCCAGCACGACCTGCTCGCCACGCGGCCCGACGACAGGAGGACCGGGGACCAGGTGCCGTCGGACCGCACGCCGCCGCACGGTCTCCGGGTGCGACGCGAGCAGCGCCACCGCCTGCACGACGACGAGCAGCCCGAGCAGTCGCAGGGCGGCGGGCGCGTCGCCGGTCGCGAGGATCGCCGTCGGGAGCACGGCCGGCCACGACGAGCGCACCGCACGCCACATCCGGTAGCGCGGGGAGGTCAGGTCGTCGACGACCCAGGTGGCGTACCTGTCCGACAGGGTCGTGTCGAGCAGGAGGTAGCCGACGCGGGACGGCCACGGCGGGCCGGACCGGTGTCGCGTGACGAGGCCCGAGCGGAGCAGGCCGAGCCCGGTGCGGACGTCGACGCGCGTGGCGTCGGGGCCGGCGAGGTCGGCCAGGACGGCGACGAGCTCGTGCCCCCGCCGCAGCCGCCATCCGCGCGGGTAGGCCCGCGTCCACCGCGCGGCGGACCGCGCGAACGCGGGAGCGACGCCCGGCACGACCACACGGTCCGCCGGTCGCGTCCCGGGGCCGGGCGTCATCGTGCCTGCCCGCGGTCCAGGCCGACGTACGGACCGAAGCGCCCGGGAGCGTCGGCGGGTGGGTGCCCGAAGGCGGTGGCGACGTCGTCCTCACGGTGGCGGGCCCGCCGCACCACGTCGACCCCGACGACGAACAGGAGCACGGCGGCGACCTCGCCCCAGCCGCGCGGGGTCAGCCAGTGGCCGGTGAGGTCGCCGACCGCGTGGAGGAGGGCGACGAGAACCGCGCAGACGACCGCCATCGGCGCCTCGGCACGCACCGGGTACCAGCGGCCGGCCAGGTCGTCGCGCAGCCAGGCGTCGTGGCGCGCGTCGAGCCGACGCCCGCGCAGCCGGTAGGCGAGGACGACCCGTGCGGAGGGCCGTGTGCTCCGGCGGGCACGCCAGCCGCCCGCGACCAGGCCGGCCGCGGTGCGCAGGTCGACGCGTCGCGCACCCGGCGCCGCGAGGTCGAGGACGACGTCCCGGAGCTCGGCGCCGCGCTGCTCGCGCCAGCGGGGCGGGTAGGCGCGCAGCCAGCGGTCGACCGACCGTTCGAGCGCGGGCGAGGCGGAGGCGCCCATCACGCACCGCCGAGGGCGGGGCGGCCGAGGACCTGGCGGGCGCGGCGGGACAGCGCGGCGAGCCGCCGGGTCTCGGCCTGCACCGCGTCGAGGCCGTCGCCCGTGAGCCGGTAGTACCGGCGCGCGCGCCCGTCGACGACGACCTCCTCGGACGGCTCGGCGTACCCGGCGTCGACCAGCCGGTCGAGGATCCCGTAGAGCGTGCCCGCACCGAGTCGGACGCGGTCGTCGGACAGCGCGCGCACGGCCTGGACGACGCCGTACCCGTGCCGGGGCTCCTCGGCGAGCGCGAGCAGGACGAGATAGGCCTGCTCGCTCATGCGGAACGTCATGCGCGATATATATCGTCGGACGACCTATCGCCGCAAGAGTTTCCGCAGGTCGACGCGGTTGCGGACCATCGCAGCGCGCCCCATCAGGCCAGGGGCGACGTCCAGACCCCGCGGACGAGCGTCCCCGCGACGGGCTGCGTGCGCAGCGCGCCGGGCGTCCGCCCCCGCACGAGCGGGTCCTCGTCGAGGACCGCCAGGTCGGCCGGGTCGCCGACGCGCAGGGACAGGGGCCGCCCGTCGACCGACGCAGCGAGCGCGGCGTGCAGGTCGAGCCGCTGCTCCGGGTGCCACGCGTCCCGCCCGTCGCGCGCCCGCCAGACGGCCGCGTCGATCGCGGCCCACGGGTCGAGCGGGGCGACGGGGGCGTCGGATCCGAGCGCGAGGCGGACGCCGGCGGCGTGCAGCGCGCCGTACGGGAACGCCCGTGCGGTGCGGCCGGCCCAGTGCCGGTCGGCGACGTCGCGGTCGTCCATCGCGTGCTCGGGCTGCACGCTCGCGACGACGCCGAGCGCGGCGAACCGGGCCACGTCGTCGTCGGTGAGCAGCTGGGCGTGCTCCACCGACCCGGCGGCACCGGTCGCGGCGAACGCGTCGAGGGCATGCGTGTTCGCCGCGTCGCCGATGGCGTGGATCGCGCAGCGCAGGCCGTGCGCGCGGGCGTGGGCCATGAGCGGGACGAGCCGGTCGGGCGGCACGGCCAGCACGCCACGGTCGGCGGTGCCGGGGTACGGGTCGTGGCAGTAGGCGGTGCGCGTGTTGAGCGAGCCGTCGGTGATGACCTTGAGCGGGCCCTGCTCGACGAGCCCGACGACCCGGTCGCCGGTGTGCAGCTCCTCGCGCACGACGCGGTCCAGGTACTGCTCCCACACACCGGCCCGCACACGCAGCAGGCCGGGGCGCGCGGCGGCCCGTCGTCGCCACACGTCGAGGTTGTCGGCGATCTCCAGGTCCACGACGCCCACGACGCCCCGTGCGGCGGCCGCGGCGGACGCGTCGTGCACGAGCGCGTCCGCCGCGTCGTCCGGCACCTGGTCGACGACGCCCTGCAGCGGCAGCCACTCCCCCTCGCGCAGCAGCCCGGTCGGGTGCCCGCCCGCGCCGACGAGCCGCAGCCCGGCGCTCGACAGCCAGGCGCAGTGCAGGTCGGCCGAGACGAGCACGACGGGCACCTCGCCCGCGACGGCGTCGAGCAGCGCGGCCGTCGGCACGTCGGGCCACAGCCCGTCCCGGAAGCCGAACCCCACGAGCGGGCTCCCGGCGGGCGGGCGACCGGTCGCGAGCCGGGCCCGCACGAGGTCGGCGGCGTGCGCGGCGGACGACGCGGCGGACACGTCGAGCCGGTGCCGGGCCAGCGCCCACTGCGTCAGGTGCACGTGCGCGTCCCACAGGCCCGGCACGACGACGCGCCCGTCGAGCGGCACGTGCTCCGCGCGCGGCCCCGCGTGCGCCGCGAGGTCGGGCCCGACGGCCGCGACCCGCGCGTCGCGCACCAGGACGTCGACCCGCGTGTCGTCCCCGGCGCGCCGGGCGTCACGCAGCAGCAGTGGGTGATTTGTCCCGTTCGTGATGTCGCTCACGGTCGGCGCGTGGCTACCGTCGTCATGTGAGCACCGTAGGGGGCGGCATGGATCACGACCTGGACCACGCGGGCGGGTACGACCCGTTCTTCCTGGGCCCTCCGCTGCCGTTGCCGGGCGTGCCCCGACCGGTCGAGGACCTCCCGTCGACGCACTTCACGGTGCTGTTCGACACCACCGCCAAGCTCGCGGCGGCGACCGCCGTGAACATCGACGGCGACCAGCTGCTGGACCTGCCGCGGGACGACCGCTGGGAGCTCGACCCCCGCGTGCCCGCCGACCAGCAGGCCGGGCCGGGCGTGTACCGGGACAACCGGCTCGACCGTGGGCACCTCGTCCGGCGCGCCGACCCCGTGTGGGGCCCGCCCGACGTCGCCAGGCGCGCGAACACCGAGACGTTCCGGTACACGAACGCGGCGCCGCAGGTCGACGTGTTCAACCAGGGCAAGGAGCTGTGGGTCGGCCTGGAGGACCACGTGCTGGAGTACGCCGAGACGTGGCGCCAGCGGCTCAGCGTCCTGACCGGCCCCGTGCTGCGCGACGACGACCCCGTCTACCGGGGCGTGGGCGTGCCGCGGCACTTCTGGAAGGTCGCGGTGTGGGCCACGCCCGACAGGGCGGGCGTCGGGCACGGCGACGACGGGCCGCGCGTGCGGCTCGCGTCGGCGGGGTTCCTCGTCGACCAGACCCCGATGCTCGGTGGCGTCGACCTCGACGAGGCGACCCGCGCGGCCCGCGACGCCGACGTGCCGCCTCCCCTGGGCCCGTTCCGGACCTTCCAGGTCCCGGTCTCTACGGTGGCTGAGCTGACCGGGCTCGACCTCGGGCCCGCGGTCGACGCGGACGTGCTGCCGCCCACGCGCGCGCGCGACGCGGAGCCGTGGGTGACCCTGACGAGGGCCTCGGACATCGTGCTCTGAGCGGGCGCGCCGCGCGGCCCGGGGTTCGCGCGCCGACGTCGGCGGACCGTCAGGGGGTCGTGGCGCGTCGCAGCGGGACCACCATGGGCGTCCCGGACTCGGGGTCGGGCACGACGCGGCACGCCAGCCCGAACACGTCCCGGACGGTCTCGGCCGTGACGACCTCCTGCGGCGGCCCCTGGGCGACGATCACGCCGTCGCGCATCGCGACGAGGTGCGTGGCGTAGCGGGCCGCCTGGTTGAGGTCGTGCAGGACGGCGACAAGCGTGCGTCCCTCCTCGTGCAGGCGCGCGCACAGGTCCATGACCTCGACCTGGTGGGCGATGTCGAGGTACGTCGTGGGCTCGTCGAGCAGCAGCAGGTCGGTCTCCTGCGCGAGCGCCATCGCGAGCCAGACGCGCTGCCGCTGGCCGCCGGACAGGTCGGAGACGTACCGGTCGCGCAGGTCGGTGACCTCGGTGGCGGCGAGGGCCGCGGCGACGGCGCGCGCGTCGGCGGGCGACCACTGCCGCAGGATGCCCTGGTGCGGGTAGCGGCCGCGCGCGACGAGGTCGCCGACGGTGATCGACTCGGGTGCGACGGGGCTCTGCGGGAGCAGCGCGAGGCGCCGGGCGACGTCCTTGCCGCGCATCCGGTCGAGCGGCTCGCCCTCGAGCAGCACCTGCCCGGCGCGCGGCGTGAGGGTCCGCGCGAGGGCGCGCAGGAGGGTCGACTTGCCGCAGCCGTTGGGCCCGATGACGACGGTGAACGACGCGCGCGGGATGTCGACGGACAGGTCCCGCGCGACGACGAGCCGGTCGTAGGCCAGGGTGAGGCCGCGCGCGGCCAGCGGGGCGACGCTCATGCGGCACTCCTCCTCCACTCGCGCACCAGCAGGAGCGCGAGGTAGACGCCGCCGAGCGCGGCGGTGACGACTCCGACGGGGAACTGCTGCCCGGGCACCGCGTGCTGCGCGACGAGGTCGGCGACGACGAGCACCGCCGCGCCCGTGCACGCCGCGGCGACGACACCGGGCCCGGTGGACCGGGTGAGCCGGCGCGCGATCTGGGGCGCGGTGAGCGCGACGAACGCGACGGGCCCGCACACGCTCACGGCGGCGGCGGTGGCGAGAACACCCACGACGACGGCGGCGGTCCGCACGTGCGTCGGCCGCACACCGACCGCTGTCGCGGCCTCGTCGCCCATCTCGACGACCTGCAGCGGGCGGGTCAGCGCGAGCGCGAGCGGCACGAGGACGGCGAGGGCGGCGCCGACCACGGCCGCGTCCGACCACGTGCGCGCGACGAGGGAGCCGTTGAGCCAGATCGCGACCTCCTGCGCGTCCTGCCGGGCGGCCCGGGCGAGCGCGAGCTGCACGAACGCGAGGGCCATCGCCCCGATCGCGATGCCGGTGACGACCATGCGGTGCGGCGCGGCGAACCCGCGACCCGTGCCGAGCCAGACGGCGACGACCGCCACGACCGCCCCGACCGCGGCGCCGACCGGGACGGGGACGTGGCCCGGCCAGACGAGCCCGGCGGCGGCCGCCCCCGCGGCGGCCCCCGCGCTGAGCCCGATGACGTCGGGGCTTCCGAGGGGGTTGCGCGTCACGGACTGGAACAACGCACCGGACACGGCGAGCGCGGCTCCCGCGGTGGCCGCGACGACGAGCCGCGGCAGGCGCGTCGTGAACAGCGCCCACTCCTGGACCCGCGACCCCTCGCCGGCGAGCACGGCGGGCAGCTCGGCGAGCGGGATGCCGAGGCGCCCGGCGGTCGCGGTCACGAGGGCGGCGGCGATCGCGACGGCGACGGCCGCGACGCACACGACGACGGGCCGCGGCCGCCACAGCAGCGCCGCGCCCCGGTCGCCCGGGCCGAGCCGCAGGACGCGCGGCGGGCGCGCCTCGAGCATCACAGCGCGACCCGCCCGCGGCGCACGGCCGCGACGAGGAACGGCGCACCGACGAAAGCGGTGACGGCGCCGACCATGAGCTCGCCGGGGCGTGCGACGACCCGCCCCACGACGTCGGACGCGAGCAGCAGGACGGGTCCGAGCAGCGCGCAGTACGGCAGCAGCCACCGGTGGTCCGACCCGGTGAACGACCGGACGACGTGCGGCACGGCGAGGCCGACGAACGCGATCGGCCCGACGGCGGCCACGGCGGCGGCGCACAGCACCGTCGCGGCGGCGCCTCCGAGCAGCCGGGTGCGGCCGGCGTGCAGGCCGAGCGACGTGGCGGACTCGTCGCCCAGCGCGAGGGCGTTGAGCGGGCGGGCGAGCAGCGCGCACAGGACGAGCCCGGCGAGGACGAACGGCAGGATGCGGCCGACGAGCTCGGGGGGTCGCCCGGCGAGCGAGCCGACGACCCACACGCGGTAGGAGTCGAACACGAGGGGCTGCGTGAGGGAGACGGCCTCGACGAGCGCCACGAGCACGGCGCTGACGGCAGCGCCGGCGAGCACGAGCCGGACGGGGGTCGCGCGCCGCCCGCCGGACCCGACGAGGTACACGGCGACGGCCGCGACGAGCGCACCGGGGATCGCGGCCCACACCGACCGCCCGGCCGCGGGCCCGAGCAGGCTGATCGTCAGCACGACGCTCGCGGACGCACCCGCGTTGACGCCGAGCAGGCCGGGGTCGCCGAGCGGGTTGCGCGTGAGCCCCTGGATGACGACGCCCGCGACGGCGAGCGCCGCACCGACGAGCACCCCGAGCTGCGTGCGCGGGACGCGAGACGCGACGACGGTGGAGGTGTAGGAGCCGTCCGGGTGCAGGAGCGCGGACCACACGTCGCCGAGCGGCACCGACCTCGCGCCGACGGCGACGCTGAGCCCGACCGCGAGGACGAGCAGCGCGCCCGCCGCGAGGAGGCCGAGGGCGAGCAGGAGGGCGCGCGAGCCCCGCGCGGGTGCGCGGCGCGTGGGCACCGCGGCGGGCGCGACGGTGCTCACGGCCGCGGGCGCGCGGCGCGCGGGGCTCGGGCGGCGGTGCTCATGGGTGCACGGTACGGAGTGCCGGGACCCGTGAGCGCCGACGGGCGGTGCGGGTCCGGGGGCGTCAGGCCTTCTCGGCGCCCGCGGTGATGAGCGGCAGGTACGCGTCGAGGGCCCACGGCACGGACAGGGGCGTCGCGACGGACACGGCCATGCCGAGCGAGCGGTCGAGCATCGGCACGTAGGCGCCGCTCGCGAACGCGGGGATCTGCGCGAACAGCGGCTGGGCCTCGGTCGCGGCCTTCTCGGCGTCGTCGTTGAACCACGTGAACAGCAGCTCGACGTCGGACAGCGTGTCGGCGTTCTCGAGGCCGAGGTTCGCCGTGAACGTGTTCGGCGCGGGCTCCAGGCCGGCGACGGACGGCGCGAGCTCGAGGCCCAGGTCGCTCAGCAGGTCGACGCGCGGGTCGCCCGGCAGGTAGACGGACATGCTGCCCGGCTCGGCTGCGTAGACGTACGCGAACGAGATGCCGGCCAGCTCGGGGTGGGCCGCGGCGGCCTCGTCGATGGCCTGCTGGCGCGCGTCGAGCAGCGGCTCGGCCTGCTCGGGGACGCCGAGCGCGGTCGCGATGATCTCGACCTGCTGCTCGATCGTCGTCTGCCACGGCTCCTCGGGGTACGCGACGACGGGGACGATCTCGGAGAGCTGGTCGAACACGTCCTGCTCCATGCCGGACTGCGGCGCGAGGACGAGGTCCGGCTCGAGCGCGACGATCGCGTCGACGTCGAGCGGGTAGGCCGCGATCGTCTCGGGCAGCTCGCCGTCGCGCTCCTCGACGGCCTCGCGGAACCACGGGTGGTACCCGTCCGCGTCACCGCCCCACGTGTCGGCCTCGACGCCCACGGGGACGGTGCCCAGCGAGAGCGTGATGTCGTCCGCACCCCACCCGAGCGTCACGACGCGCTCGGGCTTCTCCTCGACGACGGCCGTGCCGAGCGCCGACTCGATCGTGACGGGGAACGTCGTGCCGTCGCTCGCGGTGCTGCCGGGCTCGGCGGTCGCGTCGTCGTCCGTGGAGCCGGAGCACGCGGCGAGCGCGAGGGCGAGGACCGCCACGGAGGCGGCGACGGCGGTGCGGCGCAGGTGGCGCACGGGAGGCTCCCATCGTTCGGGTGGTGCCGGCGCGCGACGGGTCCGTCGGCGACGCGGCGTATGAGGCAAGCCTAACCTCAGCATCCGGCCGGTTGAACGGGCGCATCCTGTCGCCCTGCTCACACCGAGCACCGCTCGGTGCAGGCCGCGACGCGTGCCCGGCCGGGCCCGCACGCGGCCGGCGGGGCGGGCGTCAGAGCGGCAGCGGTGCGCCCGTCAGCCGCTCGTATGCCTCCAGGTACCGCGCGCGTGTGCGCGCCACGACGTCCGCAGGCAGCGCGGGCGGCGGGACGTCCGACGCGCGGTCCCACCCCGACGCGGGCGACGTCAGCCAGTCGCGCACGAACTGCTTGTCGAAGCTCGGCTGCGCGCGGCCCGGCTCCCACGAGTCGGCCGGCCAGAACCGCGACGAGTCGGGGGTCAGCACCTCGTCGCCGAGCGTCACCGCGCCCGTCGTGGGGTCCGTGCCGAACTCGAGCTTGGTGTCCGCGAGGATCACGCCGCGCTCGCGCGCGATCGCCTCGGCCCGCGCGTACACGGCGAGCGTCAGGTCGCGCAGCGTCGTCGCCGCGTCCTGCCCGAGCTGGGCCACGACCGTGGAGAACGGCACGTTCTCGTCGTGCTCGCCGAGCTCCGCCTTGGTGGCCGGCGTGAAGATCGGCTCCGGCAGCCGCGACCCGTCGACGAGCCCCGCGGGCAGCGGGATGCCCGTGACCTCGCCCGACGCCCGGTACTCCACGAGGCCGGAGCCGGTCAGGTAGCCGCGCGCGACGCACTCGACCGGGAACATCGACAGGCGGCGGCACACCATCGCGCGGCCCGCGACGGCGGCGGGCACGTCGGTCGAGACGACGTGGTTCGGCACGAGGTCCGCGAGCTGCTCGAACCACCACAGGCTGAGCTGCGTGAGCACCACGCCCTTGTCGGGGATGCCCGGCTGCAGCACGTGGTCGTAGGCCGACACCCGGTCGCTCGCGACGACGAGCACGACGTCGCCGTGCTCCGCCCGGATCGCGGCGCCCGCCTCGGTGCCGTCCGGCGCGTAGAGGTCGCGGACCTTCCCCGAGTACGTGTGCGCCCAGCCGGGCAGGGTCGTCGCGGTCGCGTCGGCGGTCACCGGCACAGTCTGCCGCGCGCCGGCCCGCGCCCGTGCACCCCGTCCACCAGGCGTCCTGCCGGCTCAGCCCGCGGCGACGGCCGCGGCGATGTCGGTGCGGTGGTGGGACCCCGGGAGCTCGACCTGCGCGACACCCGCGTACGCGGCGGCGCGCGCCGCGGCCAGGTCCGGACCGACGCCCACGACCGACAGGACGCGACCGCCCGCGGAGACGAGGTGCGCGCCGTCGAGCGCGGCGTCGTCGTCGCCCGCGGGGTTCTGCCGGAGCGCGGTGCCCGCGTGCAGGACGTGCACGCCCGGCAGCGCCTCGGCGTCGTCGATCCCCGTGATCGGGTCCCCGCTGCGGACGGTGCCCGGGTAGCCGTGCGACGCGACGACGACCGTCACGGCCGCGTCGTCGCGCCACTGCAGCGGCGGGAGCGCCCCGAGAGTGCCGGTCGCCGCGGCGAGCAGGACGCCCGCGAGCGGCGTCGCGAGGCGCGCGAGCACGACCTGCGTCTCGGGGTCGCCGAACCGCGCGTTGAACTCGACGACACGCACCCCCGTCGAGGTCAGCGCGAGGCCGCAGTACAGGACGCCGACGAACGGCGTGCCCCGGCGTGCCATCTGGTCGACCGTCGGCCGCGCGACGCGCTCGACGACCTCCTCGACGAGCCCCTCGGGCGCCCACGGCAGCGGCGAGTAGGCGCCCATGCCGCCCGTGTTGGGGCCTGCGTCGCCGTCGAGCGCTCGCTTGAAGTCCTGCGCCGGGACGAGCGGGACGACCGCGGTGCCGTCGGTGAGGACGAACAGCGACACCTCGGGACCGTCGAGGTACTCCTCGACGACCACGCGGCCGCCCTCCTTCTCGACGCACGCACGCCCGTGCTCGAGGGCGACGGCGCGGTCCTGGGTGACGACGACGCCCTTGCCCGCGGCGAGCCCGTCCTCCTTGACGACGTAGGGCGGGCCGAACGCGTCGAGCGCGGCCTCCACCTCGGCGACGGTCGACGCGACGCGCGGCTCGGCGGTCGGCACGCCCGCGGCGGCCATGACCTCCTTCGCGAACGCCTTGGACCCCTCGAGCCGGGCGGCCGCGCCCGACGGCCCGAAGACGGGGATCCCGGCCGCACGCACGGCGTCCGCGACGCCCGCGACGAGCGGGGCCTCGGGTCCCACGACCACGAGGTCCGCCTCGACCTCGCGCGCGAGCGCGGCGACGGCGGCGCCGTCGAGCTGGTCGACGGCGTGCAGCGTCGCGAGCGTGCCGATGCCGGGGTTGCCGGGCGCCGCGTGCAGCGCGGTGACGGCCGGGTCGAGGGAGAGCGCACGGACGAGGGCGTGCTCACGGGCACCGGTGCCGACGACGAGGATCTTCACGGGCGCCGAGCCTACCGAGCCGCCCGCGCGCGCCGGCCGACCGTCCGTCGAGCGGTCGGTGCGGGCGAGGCCGGCACCGTCGACGGCTGGGCGGGCGGCCCGGCCCGGGCCGCGCGCGTGTCAGCCCGCCGGCTGGCCGGGCTCGTCGGCGGGCAGCGGGAGGCCGTCGAGGTAGATGCGGTAGCGCCGGCGGCCCTCGGTCTCCCCGGCGGCCTTGCGCGCCTTGGCGGCCTGGATGTGCTCCTCGACGACGTGCTGCAGGGCGGCGATGACGTCGTGCGCCTCGGCGGGCGTGAAGTCGGTCGTGATGCGGTCGTTGATCTGTGCGTCGTCCCACTCGGGCTCGCGCGGGCCGGTCATCCAGCGCGTGAGGACGTCGGCGCGGTCGGCGACGACGGACTGGAGCATGACGCGAGCGGCGGGCGCGGTCGCGGGGTCCTCGAGCATCGCGCGGCCGTCGATGCTGAACCCGACGGGCCGCCACCACCGCTCGCGGCCGCCGGTGTGCTCGGGGTCGTCCTCGACGAAGCCGTACCGCTCGAGCTGGCGCAGGTGGTAGCTCGTCTGGCCGCTGCTCTCGCCGAGGAGCCGCCCGAGCCGGCTCGCGGTCGACGGCCCGACCTCGCCGAGCAGGTTGTACATCGCGATCCGCAGCGGGTGCGCGAGGGCCTTGAGCGCCTCGGGCGTGATCGGACGCTCGGCGAACACCGACAGGGGCGCGTCGGCGTCGTCGGGGGTCTTGCGCTCGGCCATATGCAGAGTTACCTTTGCAAAGTCTTCTCTGCAAAGAGACCTTTGCAGAACTTCCTCTTCGATCCTAGGGGCGCCCGATGAGCACGCAGCACTCCCCCGCCGACGCGAACCCCGTCGAGCCGCTCGGCCGCCGGTTCACCGCAGCTCTCGGCGCCACGGGCGCCGCCAACCTCGCCGACGGCGTCCTCGGCATGGGCGTCCCGCTCGTCGCCCTCACCCTCACCCGCTCGCCCGGGCAGATCGCGCTCGTCACCGCCGCGGCCTGGCTCCCCTGGTTGCTGCTCGGGCTCGTCGCGGGCGTCCTCGTCGACCGGCAGGACCGCCGCGTCGTGCAGGTCGTCGCCATGACCGTCCGCGCCGCCGTGCTCGCCGCCGCCGTCGGCCTGATCGCGACCGACCGGCTCACCATGACCGCGCTCGTCGTCGTCGCGCTCGTCTACGGCGCGACCGAGGTGTTCGCCGACCTCGCCGCCGGCGCGCTCGTGCCCGACCTCGTCCCCCGCTCCCGGCTCGGCGCCGCCAACGGCCGCACGCTCGCGGTCCAGACGGTCACCAACTCGTTCGTCGGCGCACCCGTCGCGGGCGCGGTCCTCACGCTCGGCACGGGCTGGGTGTTCGGCGTGCCCGCCGCGCTCGCCGTCGCGTCCGCCGTCCTGCTGTGGCGCGGCATCCCCGGGCGGTACCGGCACGAGCAGACCGAGCGCAAGCGCGCCGGCCGCGAGGTCGTCGAGGGCATCACGTTCCTGGCGAGGCACCGCGTGCTCGGCCCGCTCCTGCTCTCGGGCTCGCTCATGAACATGGCCAGCACCGGCTACTTCGCGGTCTTCGTCCTGTGGGCCGTCGGCCCCGGCTCCGCGCTCGGGATGCGCGCCGAGCACTACACGCTGCTCGCCGCCACGCTCGCCGTCGGCGCGGTGGTCGGCTCGGTCGTCGCCGAGCCCGTCACGCGGCACGTCGGCGAGGTCCGCCTCATGCTCGGCTGCTGGCTCGCGAACAGCCTTCTGCTGATCGTCCCCGTCCTCGTGCGCAGCGTCGGCGCCGTCGCCGTCACGCTGCTCCTGCTCGGCCTCACCAACACGATCGGCAACGTCATCTCGATGTCGATGCGCCAGCGGATCGTCCCCGCGACCCTGCTCGGTCGCGTCGGCGGCGCGGGCCGCACCCTCGGGTACGGGCTCATGCCGGTCGGCGCGCTCCTCGCCGGGTTCGTCGCCGAGACGTGGGGCCTGGAGGCGGTCTTCGTCGGCGGCACCACGCTCGCCGTCCTCGCGACGCTCGGCTCGATGGCGGTCGTCCGCCAGCGCACCGTCGACGCCGCCGAGGCGGCCCTCCTGGCGGCGGCGGGCGACCCCGTCCCCGGCACCGCCGACCGCGACGCGCGCCCCGTCGCGGAGGCGGCCGCCTGACGGTGCGAGGGACCGGCGGCACCCGGCCACGGGAAGGGGCGGGTGCCGTCGCCGCTCGGTCGGTACGCGTCAGCCGTCGTCCGACTGCCGGTGCCGGCCCACCCTCCGGGATGCCACCCGGAGGGTGAGGCGCTGGAGCGCGGGGACCAGGCCGAGCCCGGTCACGACCGTCACCACGCCCAGCACGCCCAGCACGAGCCCGAACCACGAGGGCTCCTGCACCACCACCGCGACGAGCACGCCGCCCACACCCGCGAAGAGCGGACCCAGGACGGTCGCCATCGCCTCCATCACGCGCAGACCGCCGAACCGTGCGGCCGGGTACCGGGAGCGCAGCACCGAGGCCGGGCCCCGCTCGTACCGGAGGTCCAGGCCCGCGCGGCGACCGAACGACCGCAGCCGGGCCGGGTCGAGCTCGAGCGGGCTCGCGACCCGCGGCGACCAGCCCCCGACCTGACCGACCACCGCACCCGCGCCGTCCAGCACCAGCACGCACTCCCACTGCGGGTCGGGCGCGGAACCCGTCGACAGGAACAGCGACGAGTGCACGTGCACCAGCTCCGCGGCCGCACCCCGTCCGGCACCGACCGGAGCCACGAAGGACCGGCGGGGGTCGGCGCCGTCGTCGTAGCGCAGCACCCCGCCCGCGAGCACGAGGCGCCCGGCGACGGCGCCGGCGCGCGCGGCCCGGTTCCTCGTCGCGTACCGCACGTCGAGCACGCGCGTGTCGTCGGTCGCGCTCGGGGCGGGATCGTCGGCAGGCATCGGGCGGACCGTACCGCGGCGCGGACCCGCGCGGCAGGCGTCCGACGCCGTGAGCCCACGCCGGGTGCGGGCGCGCCGGCGCGTCAGATTCCGGCCGATGCCCCCAGGCGCTCGCGCGCCCACGCCCTGACCTGGGCGTGCACCTCGCGGGCGTCGTCGTGCCACGGCCACGTCGACAGGTGGCGGTGCGTCTCGGCGAGGTGCGGGGCGGCCTCCTGCGGGAGGTCCGCGAACCAGAACGCGTAGGCGAGCAGGTTGTGCCCCCAGGCCCGGCCGACCGGCGACGGGCCGCCCCCGAGCCATCGGTTCGCGGCCGCGACGATCTCGTCCCGGACCTCCCGGCGGTGCAGGAAGCTCTGGCTCTGGCCGCGCGCCCACCCCTCCTCCAGCAGGGCGACGACGACCAGCAGGTTCGTCGCGTGGCCGGCCGGAGCCGCCGCGGACTCGGCGCGCGCGAACCGCAGCATCTCCTCGGACGACCCGAACCACTTCGCGGCCTTGAACTGCAGCGCCGCCGACAGCCCGCCGCGGTGGTGCGGCGCGACGGCGAGCAGCTGCGCGAGGCGCCGCTCGTGCTCGACGACGCCGAGCTGGAGGCCACGCGCGACGGTCAGCCGGGACGCCAGGACCGACGCGTCGCGGGGACTCACGACGAGCGCCGTGTCGGCGTCCGCGTCGGTGTCCTCGAGCACGGCGAGGAAGTCGGGGACGTTCCGCGCCTCGAAGTCCGTCCCGCGCAGCGTCCACGCCCGCTCCACGCCGGCCGCGACCCGGCAGGCGAGCGCGTGCGGGTTCGACGGCTCCTCCTGGAGCCAGGCGTCGAGCCAGCGGCCGCGACGCGACGCGAGAGCGGCGAGCTCGCAGACGCGGTCGTGCCGGGCGTCGGGGTCGAGGGTCGCAGCCAGCAGGTGCGCGGCCGGGCGCCAGTCGCCGGCGGCCGCGGCGTCGCGGGCAGCCCGCAGGTCGACGTCGTCGAGCGCGTCGTCGGCCTCGACGTAGTCGCCCGGCAGCGGGTCGGCCAGCACGACCAGCCCGCCCGTCGCGAGCCGCAGCACGAGCTTGCCCGCGCGCGTGACGGTGAGGGCGAAGACGACGGCGGCGGTGGTCCAGCACGCCGTCCAGGCGAAGCGTGCGGCGGTGTACGCGTCGACCACGACGAACGCGAGCGCGGCGACGGCGACGACGAGGCCGAGGTATGCCACGACGACGCCCTGCGTCTTGCCCCCCCGCGGGGAGAACCACCACGGGCCGTCGGCGGACATCCCGAGGAGGCGGTAGGCCGGCGTGCTCGCGATCCCCGCGACGGCCATGCCGCCGACGACGACGACGAGCGCGCCCAGCATCACGTAGGCGGCGGGGGTGTCCCAGGCGGCAGCGTCCACGGCGCGGAGCATGGCAGAGCGCGCCGACATCTCACAATGCGATCAGCGCGCCGCGCCCCGCGGGGCCGACGTCGGTGCTGGACAGGCGTCCGGGACCGACGTCGGCGTCACTCCTGCGGGTGAACCTCAGGCGAGGAGGTCATGCCGGACGATCGTCGCCTCACGGCCCGGGCCGACGCCGATCGAGGAGATCCGCGTGCCGCTGATCTCCTCCAGGCGCAGCACGTAGCGCTGCGCCGCGGCGGGCAGGTCGTCGAACTCGCGCGCGCCCGAGATGTCCTCGGTCCAGCCGTCGAGGTACTCGTAGACCGGCTTCGCGTGGTGGAAGTCCGTCTGGTCGAACGGCATCTCGTCGAAGCGCGTGCCGTCCACGTCGTACGCCACGGCGACCGGGATGCGGTCGCGGCCCGTGAGCACGTCGAGCTTCGTCAGGACGAGGTCCGTCAGGCCGTTCACGCGCGCCGCGTACCGGACCACGACCGCGTCGTACCAGCCCGTCCGACGGGGGCGGCCGGTCGTCGTGCCGAACTCGCCGCCCGTCTGCCGCAGCCACTCGCCGTCCGCGTCGTCGAGCTCGGTCGGGAAGGGACCCTCGCCGACGCGCGTCGTGTACGCCTTCGCGACCGCCACGACGCGGTCGATGCGGGTCGGACCCACGCCCGACCCCGTGCACGCACCGCCCGCCGTCGCGGACGACGACGTCACGAACGGGTAGGTGCCGTGGTCGATGTCGAGCATCGTCGCCTGGCCCGCCTCGAACACGAGCGTCTTGCCCGCGTCGAGCGCCTGGTTGAGCACCAGGGGCGTGTCGGCGACGAACGGGCGGACGCGGTCCGCGTACCGCAGCAGCTCCTCGACGGTCTCGTCGACCGTGATCGCGCGGCGGTTGTAGACCTTCACGAGCAGGTGGTTCTTCTGGTCGAGAGCGCCCTCGACCTTCTGCCGCAGGATCTTCTCGTCGAACAGGTCCTGCACGCGCACGCCGATGCGGTTGATCTTGTCCGCGTAGGTGGGGCCGATGCCGCGGCCCGTGGTGCCGATCCGGCGGCTGCCGAGGAATCGCTCCGTGACCTTGTCGAGCGTGCGGTTGTACGGCGCGATGACGTGCGCGGCCGACGAGACGAGCAGGCGGGAGGTGTCCACGCCCCGGGCCTCGAGCGCGTCGATCTCGCGGAACAGGACCTCGAGGTCGATGACGACGCCGTTGCCGATGACCGGGACGACACCGGGCGACAGGATGCCGGACGGGAGCAGGTGCAGCGCGTACTTCTCGCCGCCCACGACGACCGTGTGGCCGGCGTTGTTGCCGCCGTTGAACTTCACCACGTAGTCGGTCCGGGAGCCGAGCTGGTCGGTCGCCTTGCCCTTGCCCTCGTCGCCCCACTGGGCGCCGAGCACCACCACTGCAGGCATCTGTCACCACTCCTACCTGCCTGCGGTGCGGGGCTGCACGGCGGAGACCGGCCGAGATCGACGCGGCGCTTGCCTGTGGCCCCGGGCACGGGCGGCAGTGACCCGGTACCTCCGAGAGGGTACCGGACGGTCAAGGGACGGTCATGGCCGTGGTCGTCAGCGGAGCCCCGCGACCTCCTGCGCCGACGTGCCCGAGTCGGCGAGGAACTGCTCGCAGCGCTGCGCCTCCTCGGTCTCGCCGATCGCGTCCGCCGCCTCCGCGAGCGCGAGGAGCGCCCGCAGGAAGCCCTGGTTCGGGGCGTGGTCCGCCGGGACCGGCCCACGGCCGCGCCAGCCCGCGCGCCGCAGCGCGTCCAGGCCGCGGTGGTAGCCGGTCCGCGCGTACGCGTACGCCGCAACCGGGTCGCCGTCGTCGGCGAGCGCACGCTCCGCGAGCAGCGCCCACACGAGCGACGACGCGGGGGCGAGCGCCACCACGTCGCGCGCCGGGGTCCCGCCGGTGAGCGCCGCACGGGCGTCCGCGTCGGGCCCCTCGGCGGGCAGGAGGGTCGGGGCGGGACCGTCGAGCAGGTTCTCGTGGCTCATGCGGACCAGTCTCCCCGACCGCCGGGCCGACGTCTCTCCCCCGACTCCGGGGCCGGCGTCGCCCGTCCGGGCGACCGCGGCTCGGAGCACCACCGTCCCGGATGCGGGTCGATGAGAGCGCAACTACAGTCGAGCCGCCGGACCCCCGCCCGGCGCCCCGCAGGAGCTGGGTCTCCCCCTCGACCCCGGTGGACTCATGATCGAGATCTCCACGTCGCCGACGACGACCACGCTCGTCATCACCGGCGACCTCGACCTCGCGGAACGCGACCAGTTCCCCGAGGTGGCGGCCCGCGTCGTCGGCCTGCGCCGTCAGCTGCTCGTCATCGACATGTGCGGTGTGACGTTCATGGACTCCACGGGCGCGGCGTTCCTCATCTCGCTCGCCGACGCGAGCCGCAAGCGCGGCGGCGCGACGGTGCTGCGCGGCGCCGACGCACGCGACCTGTTCGTCATCGAGATCTGCGGCGCGATGGACCTGTTCCGCGTCGACGGCGACCACCGGTGCGCGCCCGCCGCAGCCGGTCCCGGGCTCGTCGAGCCCGACGGGGCGCCCGCCCCGCACTGAGCCGGCCCGCGCCCCCGGCGCCGAGCAACGCCCGGCGCCGGCGCCCGGTCGCCCCGGTCGGTCGGACCTCCGTCAGCCGCGGCCCGTCGGCGGCAGCGCGCCCGGGCGGACCTTCGCCCACACCAGCTTGCCGCCGCGCGACTGCCGCCAGCCCCAGTCCGCGAGCCGCTCGACGATCTGCATGCCGAACCCGCCGACGCGGCCCGGGTGCCCGTCCGTCGTCACGGGCGGGGCCGGGTTGCCGTCCTCGACCTCGATGCGCAGCCCGTCGCCCGTGTCGTACAGCTGCAGCGACACGTGGCCGTACCCGTGCAGCACCGCGTTCGCGACGAGCTCGGAGACGACGAGCTCGGCGTTGGCCGCGTCCGGGATCTCCCACGCCTGGCATGTCCGCACGACGGCGTGCCGGGCACGGCCGATCGACCCGGGCTCGTTCGGCAGAGACCAGCGGCGGCGGCGGGGGCTGCGCGCCCGCTCCAGGTGGTCGCGCGGGTCGGGGACGCGCACGACGACGACGGCGACGTCGTCCTCCGGGTGGTCCGCGAGCCGCGACAGCAGCTCCTCGCCGATCCCCGCGGCGTCGCGGGCCGTCACGCGCGACGCGACGCCGGCCAGCGCCGCGAGCCCGTCCCGCAGGCCGCGGTCGCGCCGCTCGATCAGGCCGTCGGTGTAGTAGACGAGGACGTCGCCCTCGGCGAGCTCGACCGTGCTCGTCGAGCGGCCGTTGCCCCCGAAGCCGATGAGCGCACCGCCCGCGCCGCGCAGCTCCGTCGCGACCCCGCCGCGCACGTGCAGCACCGGCAGGTGGCCCGCGCGGGAGTACTCCAGGCGCCAGCCCGACGCGTGCCGCGTGAGCGTGGACAGCACGAGCCCCGCGGAACGGGGGATGCGCATGCCCGTGACGAGCTGGTCGACGCGCTCCAGCACCGGGCCCGGGGTCGTGATGTCGAACGTGTACGAGCGCACCACGGAGCGCAGCTGGCCCATCGCGGCCGCCGCCTCGACGTCGTGCCCGACGACGTCGCCGATGACGACCCCGACGACGTCCGGGGCGATCTGCAGCACGTCGTACCAGTCGCCGCCGACCTGCACGTTCTCGGAGTTCGGCGCGTAGTACGTCCAGACGTCGAGCCCCTCGACCTCGGCCTGCTGGGGCAGCATCGCGCGCTGCAGCGTCTCCGCGAGCCGGTGCTCGCGGTCGTACAGACGCGCGTTGTCGACGACGAGCCCGACGCGGCGCGCCGTGAGCTCGAGCACGGTGGTGGTCGACGGCTCGACGCCCCGCAGCCCGCCGCCCCCGCGCGGGAGCACCACGAGCAGGCCCAGCACACGCCGGCGGCCCGGCACCGGGTACACCACGGCCCGCCGGTCCTGCGGCAGCACCGCGCCGCCCTCCTGCCGGTACGCCTCCGACGCGAGGTGATGCGCGAGCCAGCCCGACGCGCTGCCGTCGGGGTACGCGGCGTCCAGGTCCACCTCGACCGGGCGGTCCCGCTCGCCGTCCAGCAGCAGCTGCACCGCGTCCGGGGCGTCCCGGCGGACGCGCGCGTCGTCGCGCGTGTCGCCGTGCCGGTGCCCCCGGCCCGTCGGCAGGTGCGCCGCGTCCACGCCGTCCGCCGCGCGCAGCCCGCGGTCGTTGAGGAAGAAGCCCGCCCACGCCACGACGCCGTGCCGCAGCAGCATCGCGATCTCCCGCAGCGAGTGCGGGTCGTCGACGTCCATGAGCAGGTCCGACACCTGCGCGATCAGTCCGAGGCTGCGTCGTTCGCGTCGTTCCGCCTCGACGAGCGCCGCCTGCTCCGCGTCGTGCGACAGCCGCTCCGTCATGTCCTGGAACGCCGCGACCCAGTGCACTGGCGCGGACCCGTCGTCGGTCGGGACGGGCGCCAGGTGCACCTCGCACACGAACCGCGTCCCGTCCGCGCGGCCGAGGGTGAACGTCGGCGTGAACGGCTGGGCCGCCGCGAGCGCCGCCGCGAGCTGCGACGCGCGCACCGGGTCGCGCTCGAGCTCCTGCCGCACGGACGGCTCGAGCAGCTGCGCGCCGTCGACGCCGTAGCCCAGCGCACGCTCGAACGCCTCGTTCACCCAGACGACCGAGAGGACCCCGTCGCGCGACTCGAACAGGCCCATCGGGACGACCGTCGCGGACAGCGCCCGGGCCTGCAGGCCGACGTCGGGCACGATCGTCCCGCGTGGCGAGACGACGGCGTCGTCGGGCAGCGGATCCGCGTGGGAGTTGACCACCACCACCTCCGATCGTCTAGCGTGCCGAACGGAACGAGTCGTCGAGCTGTCGGCGAGGACGCTCGACGGCCGACACCAGAAGGAGCACCGTGCGCGACGGTAACAGCAGCATCCCCGACGAGTCGGCCGAGACCGACGACGCGGCGGGACGCGTCGTGGGAGAGCCCGGCGCTGTGCACGTGATCGTGGGCACCGACCGCACACGCATCGTGCTGTCCGGCGAGGTCGACGCCGACCTCGGTCCCGAGCTGCAGGAGGCCACCGCGGAGGCGGAGCACGTCGGCCTGCCGATCGAGGTCGACGCCCACCACGTCACGTTCATGGACTCCTCGGGCGTCGCGTTCCTCGCGCGCCTGTCGATCCGCAGCCAGCACCGCGTCCGCCTGCTGCGCGTGCCGCCGACCGTGCGGTTCCTGCTCGAGGTGACCCGGATCGGCGAGCTCCTCGACGTGGTCGAGGAGGGCGACACGGGCGACTTCCAGCCGGTCGGCGACGCCGCGTCCGAGGGCGGCACACCGAGCTGAGACCCGCCCCCACCCGGCACGTACGAAGGGCCCCGACCTCGCGGTCGGGGCCCTTCGTCGTCACCGGACGGTCATGCGGACCGCCGTGCGGCTCAGCGCAGGCGCTGGCCCGCCGAGCGCAGCTGCTGGGCCGCCTCGACGATGCGCTGGGCCATGCCCGCCTCGGCGAGCTTGCCCCAGGCGCGCGGGTCGTACGCCTTCTTGTTGCCGACCTCGCCGTCCACCTTCAGCACGCCGTCGTAGTTGCGGAAGAAGTGGTCCGCGACCGGGCGGCTGAACGCGTACTGCGTGTCCGTGTCGATGTTCATCTTGATGACGCCGTTGTCGACCGCCTCGGCGATCTCCTCGGCCGTCGAGCCCGAGCCACCGTGGAACACGAGGTCGAACGGCGACTCCTTGCCGACCTCGGCGCCGACGGCCTTCTGGATGTCCGCGAGGATCGACGGGCGCAGCTTGACGGCACCCGGCTTGTAGACGCCGTGCACGTTGCCGAACGTGAGGGCCGTCAGGTAGCGGCCCTTCTCGCCGGCACCGAGCGCGCGGACCGTCGCGAGACCGTCCTCGGCCGTCGTGTACAGCTTCTCGTTGATCTCGGCCTCGTGGCCGTCCTCCTCGCCGCCGACGACGCCGACCTCGATCTCGAGGATCGTGCGGGCCGCCTGCGAGAGCTCGAGGAGCTCCGCGGCGATGACGAGGTTCTCCTCGAGCGGGATGTCCGAGCCGTCGAACATGTGCGACTGGAACGTCGGGTTCTTGCCGGCCTTGACCTGCTCCGCCTCGATGGCGAGCAGCGGGCGGACCCACGAGTCGAGGTTCTTCTTGACGCAGTGGTCGGTGTGGATCGCGACGGTGATGCCGTAGCCCTTGGCGACCTCGGCGGCGTACGCCGCGAGCGCGAGGGAACCGGCGACGCGGTCCTTGACGGTCGAGCCGGACGCGTACTCGGCGCCGCCGACGGAGACCTGGATGATGCCGTCCGACTCGGCCTCCGCGAAGCCCTGGAGCGCGGCGGTGACGGTCTGGGACGACGTGATGTTGACGGCCGGGTAGGCGAACTTGCCCGCCTTCGCCCGGTCGATCATCTCGGCGTACACCTCGGGGGTGGCGATGGCCATCTGCAGCAACTCCTGCGTCTCGTAGGGCGGTGTCGGCCCCAGTTTGCCACTGGTCGGCAAAGACCCGGCCGGGACGTCCTGCCCACGGACACCCGTCCCCGCGCGCTAGTGCAGCGACCGGGCCCCCAGCGTCCCCGCCGTCAGGGCGCCGACGTCGGTCGGGGCACCACGCGTCGTCCCGTCACCCCGGGTCCGTCTCCGAGCACGGGCTGATCGTGGCCGACGCGCGTGGCTCGGTCGGACGCGGGCCGTAGAGGTCCTCGAGGCCCGAGGCGGCAACCATCGTGCCGCGCGTGTCACCGTGGACGACCACGACGCTCGAGTCCGAGGCCCGCCGGCCCTGCCAGAAGAGCTCGTAGAGCTGGCGGGACACGCACGCCGCCTCGTCCTCGGTGAGCGAGTCGTCCAGCACGATCTCGCCCGCGTAGCGCTGGCCACGGGTCATGTCGGAGACGAACCTCAGGTCCTCGGTGGACGCCACCCCGTCGAGGTCCTCGATCTGCTGGAACAGCGTCTCGTCGTCGACCGCGCCGGACGAGGACCCCAGCGCGCAGCTCGCCAGCAGCACGACGGCCGACACGGTGGCCACGAACCGGCCGAGACGACGGCGGGGCGTCACGGGCGCGTCACGTCCCACCGCGTCACCTCGGCGTCGCCCGAGAAGAACTGCTCCTGGTCGGCCCGCCACGCCTGCACGCCGGGGTCCGTCGAGGAGTCGACGAGCGCACCCGTCTCGGCGTAGAGCCGGTTGTCGTGCGCGTCGGCCGGACCGGGGCTCAGCTGGTCCTGCCGGCCGCCGGTGTACGGGGTGCCCACCGTGAGCTCGCTCGCGTCGACGTCCCGCTCGATCGTGACGACGTTCGGGCGGTCGACGTTCTCGCGGCCGTCGAGCATCGGCACGACGTCCTGGTCGTGCTCCAGGGCGAGGACCTGCACGGACGGTGGGATGTCGAACCGGGCGATCGGCGAGCCGCCGGTGACGACGCTCTGCACGTCGTACTGGGCGCGGAAGTCCGGGTCGGCGGCGAGCGACGCGGCGATGATGCCGCCCTGGCTGTGCCCGGTGAGCATGACCGGCTCTCCCGGGCCGATCCCCGCCGCCCTCATCGCGGCCTGGACCTGCTGGGCGACCAACGTGTCGTGCCCCGCCATGAGGTGGACGTTCGAGGTGAGGTCGAACGGGTTGTCACCACGCTGCGGCGCCCACTCCTCGGTGCCCGGGATCTGCACGACGTGCGTCACGGTCCCGTCGGGGTGCGTGCGCGTGACGATCTGGACCTGGCCCGTGTTGTCGGGGTCCGCGTCGCGGTAGAGGTCGTACTGCTCCAGGAAGATGTCCTCGACCGAGTCCGGCGCGTGCAGGTCCGCGTCGTACGGGACCTCGATCCACTCGCCCGTGACCGGGTCCTGGAAGCGGGCCGTCTCCGGGATCTCGACCTCGCCGACCGTGCCGGCCTTGCCCGCGTCGTCGAACAGCCCGAACTGGCCTCCCGCGTTGATGAGGCCCGCGACCGCGTCCTCGTAGTCGCCCGTCGGCCACTTCCCGCCCGAGAGGGCGAACGGCAGCAGGAGTCCGCCCACGGGTCCGCCCAGCAGGGTGCCGATGCTCACGGTGCCGCCCTGGATGAGGCCGGGCGCCATGCGCGTCAGACCCTCGAACAGCCAGGGGTTGTCGTGCAGCGCCTGCATGCCGAGCGCGCCGAGCTGGTCGCGGTTCCGGACGAGCGCGGCGACGAGGAGCGGGCCACCGGGCGTCGCGAGCAGCGTGAGACCGCCGCCGAGCGCGAGCAGCCCGCCACCGAGCACGAGCCCCGGGAGCGCCAGGCCGACCGCGAACCCCGCCGCGTTGCTCAGTGCCTCCATGAGCCGCTCGTTGGCCTGGTCGACGAACTCGTACGTCGTCGCGGACGCGCGCAGCACGACGGCCGTCGTCTCGAACGCGGTGCTCACGACGAGCAGCCCGTTCGGCCCGACGGTCGCGGCCGTGACCTTGCCCTCGACGGCCGCGACCTCGAGCGGGCACAGCACGGCCGCCTCGAGCACGTCGCCGTCGATCGCGGTACCGGCGACCGCGCCGGACCAGCGGCGCACCTCGTCGCCCAGTCCGTCGAGCAGCCCCGCCTCGGACCGCAGGTCCTGCATGCGGGCGCCCATGCCGCCCGCGCCGCCGTGCACCTCGATGCTCACGCGTCCCCCTCCTCACGCTCGGCCGCCGCACCTGCTGCACCCGTCGCACCCGCCGCACCCGCCGGACCGTGGCCGCCGGCACCACCCGTGGGGCCCTCGGCAACCGGGCCGCCGTCGAGCGGGCCGCCGTCGCCCGCAGCGCGCAGCGCCGCCGACAGCCGGCCCGTCAGGTCGGACAGCAGGACGCGCGCGATGTCGTCGCGCGAACGCGGCGTGTGCCGGATCATCCCGTCGGCCGTGCGCGCGAGCTCGACCCAGCCCGCGTCGCAGCGCAGCCACGTGCCGACGCTCACGTCGTCACGGCCCCGGCTGCGCGCGCTCAGGGTGAGGGTTCCCGACAGGCCGCGCACGGCGGCGTCGACGACCGGGGGCGGCTCGGGCACGCCGAGCGCGGCGCACAGCGCGTCGACCGTCGACCGGTCGCCCGTGCGGATCGCCTGCGCGAGCGCGACGGTCAGCTCCTCGGGGACCACCGCCTCGGCGGCCTCGACCAGCACCGGCGCGTCCGGGAGGAGGCGCAGGACCTCGTCGAGCAGCGCGTCCACGCCGAACGCGCTCACCTCGACGCCGGGACGCAGCACCGCGCCCTGCGCACCCGCGCCGGGCGTGACGTCGACGCCGCGCACGAGCGACGCGCACGCCTGCCCGTCCGTCCACGCGACCGCGAGCACGGCGCGCTCGGTACCCGCGGCGGCGACCTCGACCTCGACCAGCGCCGACGCGCCCAGGGTCACGGCCGCGCGGACCTCCGCGTCGACCTCCGCGTCAGCCGCGAGCGCCAGGTCCACCGGCTCGCCCTCACGCGTCGTCGGCAGGACCTGCGCCCACGCCGGGAGCCCCTCGACGTCATGGCGGGCCGCCGCCCAGTCCTGCTCGTCGAGGCGCGCGCGGAGCGCACCGTCCAGCGGGTGCAGCGCGGCGGTCACCACAGGTCTCCGATCGTCTTGGCGATGCTCGTCCACTCCGGGGCGCCGGGCAGGGGCAGCGAGCGGGCACGGTCGAGGACCTCCTGCGCGGCCCGCTTGGCGGCCCGCTCGGCGTCGTCGAGGGCGTCCCCCGCGAGCCGGGTCACCGTGCGCCGCGCGTCGTCGACCGCGTCGTCGACGAGCTGCATCGCACGCCGGATCGCGGCCTGCCGCTCCTCGAGGGTGTCGGCGAGGTGGTCGAGCGCCGCGGCCGTGCCGAGCAGCTCCTCGCGCGCCTCGTCCACCTGCCGGGTGTGGTCCGCGAGGCGGTCCCGGTACCGGTCGGCGGCGACGCCGACCCACTCGATGCCCGCACCGGAGCGGACCGCGTCCGCCGTCCGCTCCAGGTCAGCCGCCATGGACCGCACGCGGCGTGCCCGCGCACGCACGTCCTCCGGGTTCCCACCGATCGTCACCCGCGGAGACTAGCGACACCGCGCGGTTGCCCGGGTCCCCCGTCCCCAGATCGGGCGAATCGCCCGATCTGCGATCAGCCGGGCGGGGGACCCGCGTGCTGCGCGACCCACGCGTGCATCGCGATCGCCGCCGCGGCCCCCGCGTTGATCGACCGCGTCGAGCCGAACTGCGCGATGTGCAGCACGTCCACGGCCGCCGCGCGGGCCGCGTCCGACAGGCCGACCGACTCCTGGCCGAGCAGCAGGACGCACGCGCGCGGCAGCGGGTAGCCCTCGAGCGGGACCGAGCCCGGCAGGTTGTCGATCCCCAGCACGGGCAGCGCTCCCCCGTCCGGGCCCGCGGTCGACGCCCACGCGAGCAGGTCGTCGACGGTCGGGTGGTGCCGCAGGTGCTGGTAGCGGTCGGTGACCATCGCGCCGCGCCGGTTCCAGCGCCGGCGGCCGACGACGTGCACCTCCGCCGCGAGGAACGCGTTGGCGGTGCGCACGACCGAGCCGATGTTGAGGTCGTGCTGCCAGTTCTCGATCGCGACGTGGAACGTGTGCCGGCGCGTGTCGAGGTCGGCGACGACCGCCTCGACCGTCCAGTACCGGTACCGGTCCACCACGTTGCGACGGTCGCCGTGCGCGAGCAGCTCCGGGTCGTACCGGGGGTCGAGCCCGCCGTCGGCGTCGCGCGGCCACGCGCCCGGCCCGCCGGGCCACGGCCCGACACCGACCTCCGGGACAGGGGCGCCGTCGTCGGGGAGCGGGGTGCCGGGGTCGGGGACCGGGGTGCCGTCGGCGGGGTCCGAGGGGCTGTCGGCGGGCGTCACCCGTCCGCCGCCGACGGCCCCGGACCCGCGAGGCGGTAGCGCCGGCACGGCACGTCGACACCGACGCCCGGTGCGACGTCGACGCGGAGGTCGAACGGACCCTCGTCGGACCAGCCCTGACGCTCGTAGAAGCGGCGCGCGCGCTCGTTGCCCGGCACGACCGCGAGCCACGGCTGCACGTGACCCGCCTCGGCGGCGACCCGGGCGGCGTCCGCCAGCAGCGCCGCCGCCACGCCGGTCCCGCGCGCGCTCGCGTCGACGTAGAGCTGGTCGACGTGGTCGTCGACGGTCGCGGCGAAGCCCACGACGGTCCCGGCCACCTCGGCGACCCGGGTGTGCCGGACCACCCCCGGCGCACGCTCGACGAACGACTGCGGGGTGCGGTGCGCCGCGAGCGCGTCGGGGACGCGGCCGTCGTGCGCGTCGAGCCACCCGGTCGACCAGATCTCCGCCAGCCGAGGGGCGTCGTCGGGGCGGGCGTCGCGCAGCGTGACCGTCCGGCCGCCGTCGCCGGTCATGCGCGGGCCGTCCGGGCAAGCCACTCGTCGTACGTGACGCGTCCGTAGCGGGCGTCGGGTGCGGTCGCGTCGCCCGAGGCGAAGAAGGCGCCGTAGCCGGGGACGGGCAGGCCGAGCGGCACTCGGCGGCTGCCGTGCGCCGCGGCCCAGCGACGCGCGAGGTCGCGGCCGTCGAGCTCCTCCGGACCCGCGACGGTGACGGTCCGCCGACCGGGCTCGCCCTCGTCGCGCACCGGTCCGTCGAGCGGCGCGTCGGGGGCGGCGCACGCGTCGACGACGGCCCGTGCCACGTCGGTGACGTCGATCGGCTGGAGCCGAGCGCCCCGCAGGTACGGGACGGTGCCGAGGCGGCTGAGCGCGCCGCCGAGCGTCGGGCGGCCGAAGAACCGGTCGAAGAAGTCGTGGAACTGCGCGGCGCGCAGCAGCGTCGTCGGCACGGCACCCGCCTGGTAGACGCGCTCCTGCGCGACCTTCGTGCGGTAGTAGCCGACGGCCCCGCCGCGGTCGACGTTGACGATCGACAGCACGACGGCCAGGCCGACGCCCGCGTCCCGGGCCGCGAGCGCGATCGACGCCGCCCCCGCGGTGAGGACCTTCGCGGCAGCGGGCGTCTCGCCGTTGACGGTGTCGACCACGACGTCGGCCCCCGCGAACGCGGCGCCCAGCCGCGCGGGTGCGTCGCCGGCGACCGCGTCGGCGGCCACGTACTCGGCGCCGAGCACCTGCCGCGCGGCCGGCGGGACGTGCCGCGACACGGCCCGCACGCGGTGCCCGCGCCGCAGCGCCTCCTCGACGACGGCCCGCCCCGCGAGCCCTGTCCCCCCGACCACCACGACCGTCCGCTCCGCCATGCCCCGATCATGCCGCCCGCCCCCGCCCGGACGGCACGACGCGCCCTCCGCCGGGCTCGTCCGCCGGGCTCGTCCGCCGAGCTCGTCAGTACCAGGCGAGTTCGTCAGCTCGGACCGACGAACTCGCCTCGGACCGACGAACTCGCCGGCGAAGGGTGGGGGCTGGGGTGGGTCAGGCGCGCGTCACCTCGAGCTCGACGACGGCCCACGCGAGCGCGGGCAGGCGGACGGTGACCGTGGAGCCGTCGACCGCCACGCCGTCGAGCGGCGTCAGTCCGACCGCGTCGGGGTGGTCCTGCGTGCTCGCGGTGGACCGGTCGCCGCCCTCGGGGACGGTCAGGACCTCGGCGCGGGTCACGCGCCCACCCGTCCAGCCGCGCAGGTCGACGGTGACGTCGGCGGCGTCGTCGAGACCGCGGTGGGCGAGGAACAGCGCCACGCGGCCGTTCTCCTCGTCCCACGTGGCGGAGGCGTCGACGAGGTCGGTGTCGCCGAACTTCCCCGCGTCGTACCGGTCGGACGTCGCCGCGACCCGCAGGATCTGCCCGCGGGCGAGCGCGGCCATGCGCGCGAACGGCCAGAAGATCGACTGCCGCCACGCGGGCCCGCCGGGCTCGGAGCGGATGGGCGCGATGACGTTGACGAGCTGCGCCTGGTTGGCGACGGTGACGCGGTCGCCGTGCCGCAGGAGCGAGTTGAGGAAGGTGCCGACGACGACCGCGTCGGTCACGTCGTACTCGTCCTCGATGATCCGCGGGTGCTCGCGCCACACGCCCTCGCGCTCGATGACGTGCGGCTGGTCGGGGGTGTCCTTGCCGGTGGCGTACCAGACGTTCCACTCGTCGAACGACAGGTGGAGGCGCTTGCGGTGCTTGCCGGCGGCGCGCACGGCGTCGGCGGTCGCGACGACGGACTCGATGAAGTGGTCCATGTCGACGGCGGACGCGAGGAAGGACGCGTGGTCGCCGTCGTGCTCCTGGTAGTAGGCGTGCAGGGAGACGTAGTCGACGTACTCGTAGGCGTGCCCCAGCACGGTCTGCTCCCACGTGCCGAAGGTCGGCATGCCGGAGTTCGACGAGCCGCACGCGACGAGCTCGATGGTCGGGTCGACGAGCTTCATGGCCTTGGCGGCCTCCTGCGCGAGCCGCCCGTACTCGTCGGGGGTCTTGGCGCCCATCTGCCAGGGACCGTCCATCTCGTTGCCGAGGCACCACAGGCGGATGTCGAACGGCTCGGCGTGCCCGTTCGCGCGGCGCAGGTCGGACAGCGCCGTGCCGCCCGGGTGGTTGGCGTACTCGACGAGCTGCCGCGCCTCCTCGACGCCGCGCGTGCCGAGGTTGACGGCCTCCATGACCTCGACGCCGGCGACGCGCGCCCAGTCGACGAACTCGTGCAGCCCGAACGCGTTGGTCTCGACGGTGTGCCACGCGCCGTCGAGCCGCCGGGGGCGCTGGTCGACGGGACCGACGCCGTCCTCCCACCGGTACCCGGACACGAAGTTGCCGCCCGGGTAGCGCACGACGGTCACGCCCATCTCGCGGACGAGGTCGAGCACGTCGGTGCGGAACCCGCGCTCGTCGGCGGCGGGGTGCCCGGGCTCGTAGATGCCGGTGTAGACGCACCTGCCCATGTGCTCGACGAACGAGCCGAAGATGCGGCGGGGCACCTCCCCCACGGTGAAGTCGCGGTCGAGGACGAGTCGTGCCTGGGTCATGGGTCTCCTCGGGGTCGTGCGTGCGGTGCGGGGCCCCGCGAGGGCCGGTCGCGTCGGGCCGGCCCTCGCGGGCGGGCGTCACTGGCCGCCGAAGCCGGTGGTCGAGAAGCCCTTGATGATCTGCCGCTGGAAGAACAGGAAGACGACGATCAGCGGGAGCGCCGCGAGCACGGCCGACGCCATCGTCTGGGCGTACTGCAGGCCGTACGCGCTCTTCACGGTCTGCAGCCCGACCGGCAGGGTCATGAGGGAGGCGTCGCTCGTGATGATGAACGGCCACAGGAAGTTGTTCCACGCGCCGATGAACACGATGATCGAGACGGCCGCGAGGATCGGCCGCGACAGCGGCAGCACCACGGACCAGAACACACGCAGGCGTCCGGCTCCGTCGATCCGGGCGGCGTCCTCGAGCTCCACGGGCACCTGCTCGAAGAACTTCTTGAGCACGAACACCATGGCGGGGTGCACGAGCTGCGGCAGGATGATCGCCCCGTACGTGTCGACGAGGTTGAGCGTGAGCATCTCGTAGAACAGCGGGACGATCAGCACCGGCGGCGGCACGATGATCGACGCGATGATGAGCCAGAACAGCCACTTGCGGCCACGGAAGTCGATCCGGGCGAGCGCGTAGGCGGCGAGCGACGACACGGCGAGCGTGACGGCGGTGATCGTGACGGACGTGAGCAGGCTGTTCCACGTCCAGAGGGGGATGTTCCCCTCGCGGAGCACGGTCGTGTACGCGTCGGCCGTGAAGCCGTCGGACGGGAGCCAGGACACGGGCGTGGCCGCCGCGGCGGTCTCGGACTTGAACGACGTGAACACGGCCCACAGGAACGGCAGGAGCCAGAACACGGCGAGGGCGACGAGCGCGAGGATCGCGAGGATCCGGCCCGGGGAGGCGAAGTGCTCGCCGACGCGGAGGCCGGCGGCGTGCGCGAGCCGGCCTTGCGGGCGACGGCGACGACCGCCGACGACGACGGCTCCGGCGGCTTCGGCGTTCGGCTGCGGGGTGACGGTGGTGGTCATCGGGCGCTCCTGCGGAAGGTGAACGGGACCTGCGCGAGCGACACGATGATGATGACCGCGAAGAAGATGTACGCGATCGACGACGCGTAGCCGAACCGGTACCCGGTGAAGCCGGCCTCGAAGATGTACTGGACGACGGGCCGGGTCACGCCGCCCGGACCGCCCTGGGTCATGATGTAGATCTGGTCGAAGACCTTGAGCGACGCCAGGATCTGCAGGATCACGATGAGGGCCGTGGTCGGGCCGAGCTGCGGGATCGTGATCGACCAGAGCTGCCGCCATCGGCCGGCGCCGTCGAGCGCCGACGCCTCGTACTGCTGCTCGGGGATGTTCTGCAGCGCCGTCAGGTACAGCAGGAAGTTGAAGCCGACGGTCCACCACAGCGTCTGGACGACGACCGCGAGCATGGCCCACCGCGTGTCCTGCAACCAGGCCTGTCCCTCGACGCCGAGGGCGCCGAGCATGTAGTTCACGAGGCCGAGCTGCGGGTTGTACATCCAGATCCAGAACTGCGCCGCGACGGTGGACGCGAGCAGGAACGGCATGAAGAACGACAGCCGCCACAGCCACTGGCCGGGCAGCCCCTGGAACACGAGCAGGGCCATCACGAGCGCGACCAGCACGAGCGGCACCGTCGACAGGATCGTGAACCACAGGGTGTTGAGCATCGAGCGCCACATGATCGGGTCCCGCAGCGCCTCGGCGTAGTTGTCGAACCCGAGGAAGGCGCCGCCGGCGCCGGTGATGGACTCGCCGGTGAACGACAGCCAGAGGCCGTGCAGCAGCGGCCAGAGCAGGAACATCGCGAACACGACGACGAACGGTGCGACGAACAGCCAGCCGATGCGGGTGTCGCGCGAGCGTTGGGTGCGGGTGGTGGGGGACGACGCGTCGCGGGACCGGGTGCGGTCGCGGCCGACGTCGACTGCGGCAGAGGACACGATCGGACTCCTTCGTCGATCGGGCGGGGGTGGCCGGACGGCGTCAGACCGGGTTGGGCTTGGACAGCTGGACGTTGATCCGTCGGACGAACGCGCCGAAGCCCTCGGCGGGGTCCGCACCGCGCAGGTAGACGTTCTGGACCGTCTCGAGGAAATAGCTCTGGAAGTCGCTGCCGGACCCCGTGAACCATGCCTCGGGGTCGTAGTTGAGGATCTCGGCGGCCGGTGCGTAGTGCGCCTGCGGGACGAGCTCCTGGTACTCGGTGCTCTCGACGACGGGCTGGAACGCGGGGATGTGGCCCGCGACGGCCCAGTCGAGCGAGCCGTGCAGCAGGTCGGCGACGAACTGGTAGGTCGCACGCCGCTGCTCCGGGTCGGGGTTCGACTGGTGCGGCAGCGTGAACGCGTGCGAGTCGGCGTACGCGGCGGGCGTGCCGAACAGGGTGGGGATCGGCATGGCGTCGAACGGGATGCCCGCGTTCTTCGCCGTGGGCAGCTCCCAGACGCCCGTGAAGAACATGCCGGACTCCCCCGACATGAACTCCGCGACGGCCGTGCCGTAGTCGCCGTCGGGCGCGCAGATCGTGCCGTCGAGCAGCGTCTGGATGTACGCGAGCGACGCGACGGCGGCGTCCTCGTCGACCTCGGCCGTCTCGCCGGACAGGTCGAAGACCGCGTCGTGCTGCTTGTAGAGCGTGTAGAACAGCCGCCACATCTGGGCGCCGTCGCCGAGGTAGCCGTAGGACAGGCCGTGCTTGCCGGTGACGGCCTGCATGGCGCGCGCGACCTCGAGGAACTGCTCGGCGTTCTCGATCGGCGCGAGGAGCCCGTCGGGTCCGAGCGCACCGGCCTGCTCCGCGACGTCGGTGTTGTAGAACATCACGAACGGGTGCGAGTCGAGCGCGATCGAGTACTGCGTCCCCTCGAGCCCGCCCTTCTCCCACACGCGCGGCAGGAAGTCGTCCTCGGTGACCTCGAACTCGGCGAGCAGGTCGAGGTCCCACGGGTCGAGCAGCCCGCCGGGCGCGTACCCGGCGATGCGCGACGCGTGCATGATCGCGGTGTCGGGCGAGCGCCCGCCGACGCTCGCCATGGCGAGCTTGGTGTAGTACGGCGCGCCCCACGCGAGGACGGTCTGGGTGGCCTCGTAGCCGTGGCCGAGGGCGTTCACGTCCTCGACGAGGCCGGCCATGTTGATGCCGTCGCCGCCGCTGAGCAGGTGCCAGAACGCGAGCTCGCGGGCCCCGCTCACAGCGCCAGGCGCGGCGCACCCGCCGAGCGCGCCGACGGCGGCGACCCCGCCGAGCGCGGCGAGCGAGCCGAGGAGCATCTGCCGGCGGGTGACGCCGGGACCGGGTGGCGCGGCGTGCCGGGGGACGACGAAGCCTGCGCGTTCGAGGGCGGTCGGTGCGGGACGGGCGCCGCCGGGCGGCGCGTGTCGGTCGGTCATGCCGTCACTCCTTCGTGAGACACGGGACGTCGGCCTCGACGCCGACGGCCGGGAGGTGCGGAGCCTCCGCGAGCCGCCGGGGCCAGGCCCGACGTGAGCATTACATCGTTGAAACGGGTCGGCAAGAGGGACGCCGCGCCGGAAATCGGGCGGTGATCGCGGCGACCGGCCGCCCTAGGGTGGGGCCATGCCGGCACGGTTCTTCCGGACGGGCCTACGCGACGACGTGGTCGACTACCTCGTCGCAGGCATGAGCGTGGACCTCGTCGGCCTCAAGGGCTCCGGACGCAGCACGATCCTCGCCGAGACGCTCGGCGCCCTCACCGAGCGCGGCTGGGAGGCCGTCCGGGTCCAGGGCATCACGACCCTCGCCGACCGTCCGCTCGAGGCGCTCGCTCTCGCAGGCCTCGCCCACCGGCCCGAGCCGCGCGGGCCCTCCGCGGTCGCGGCGGCCGCCGACGCCGTGGCCCGCGCCACGCGCGACGGTCGCACCGTCGTCGCGATCGACGACGCCGACGACCTCGACCAGGCGTCGGCGGGCGCCCTCACCGCGGCGCACGCCCGCCGCCCGTTCCCCGTGCTGAGCACCACGCGCCCCCGGCCGCAACGCCTGCGCAGCCCGTACGCGCTGCCCTCCGAGGTGCGGCCCGGCGTGCGGCTCGACGTCCCGCTGCTCGACGTCGTCGACGTGACCGCGCTCGTCGCACGCACCCTCGGCGGCGCGGTCACGCCCGAGCTGGTCGCCCGCATCACCTACGCGTCCGGCGGCCTGCCGGGGGTCGCCGTCGCGATCGCGCGCACGTCCCGGCACGCCGGCATCCTGCGGCAGGCCGACGGGTTGTGGAGCGGCGTGCCCGACCTCACGCAGCGCGCGCTGTCCCGCACGCTGCACGCGCTCGTCGCCGACCTCGGCCCCGCGGCCGAGCGCGCGCTGCTGGCGCTGTCGGTGGCCGGCCCGCTGCCCGTCGAGCAGGCCGCCGAGATCGCGACGTGGGACGCGCTGGAGGAGCTCGACGACTGCGGGCTCCTGCGGACCGTCGGCACCGACGGCGGGGCCCTCGTCGGCGTCTTCCCGCCTGCGCTCGCCGAGCAGCACCGCCGCGGACCGCTCACCGTCCGCGGCGCCCGCGTCCTCGCCACGCTGCCGACCAGCGCCCGGCCGCAGGACGACCACGCCGGCATGGTCGGCGACCCGTGGCCGCAGGCGGCGAGCGGCGTCGAGGCGGAGACGGCGCACCCCGTCGATCTCACCGAGCCCCGCTCCGAGACCGTGCTCGACCGGGTCCTGTTCGACGAGGCGCACCGGCAGGCCGTGCTCAGCCGGGCCGCCTGGGCGCAGGAACCGAACCCGCGGACCACCGCCGCGTACCTGCGCGCGCTGCTCGTGAGCGGTGCCGACCGCACCCGGATGCGCGACGTGCTCGCCCGCGCCGTGCCGTCGCCCGACCCGGCCGAGACGGCCGAGCTCACGCGCTGGGAGGCGCAGGTCCTCGCGCTCGCCCTCGACGACCTCCCCGCGGCCCGGACGCTCCTGCAGGCGCGCGCCGCCGAGGTCGGGGCCTGGGCACCGCTGCTCACCGCGACCCAGGACCTGCTCGAGGTGCTCCTCGCGGTCGTGCCCGCCCCGCACGACGACCGGGACGTGCCCGCGGGCGCCCCGCCCGTGTGCGCGGCCGCCGTCGCCGTCGCGGGTGCGGCCGTCCGGATCGCGCACGGACGGCCCCGCGAGGCGCTCGACCTGCTCGAGGCCACGCCCGTCGTCGACGACGACCTCGGCCGCGACGCGGCCGTGCTCACGGGGATCGCGCTGCTCGCCGACGGCGCCTCGCAGGACGCGCTCGCCTGGGCGCTGCGCCACCTCGACGCGGCACGCGCGCAGCTCGACGCCGACGCGATCCCCGGGCACGCCTACGTCGCCGCGAGCGCGCTGCTCCTGCTCGGCCGCCTCGCCGAGCTCCGGGCGCTGCTCGGCTCCGTGCTCGCCGCCTCGATGGTGTCGACCCGGCAGCGGCACTACACCTCGGCCCTGTCCTCGATGGCCGGCGCCCTCGCGCGCGACGAGGGGCACGACCGCACGTCCGCGTCGTACCGCGAGCTCGCCGCGGCGGCGTCGACAGGCCCCGGCCTCGTGGGCCCTCTGACGACACCGTGGGACGACACGACCCCGGGTGCGGGCGACGTGGACGACGCGTGGGAGCGCGCGGCCGTCGCCCTCACGAGCGGCCACCTCGTCGCCGGGGTCGTCCTCGCCGGCGCCGTGGTGCTCGCCGACCCGGACCCGACCCGGATCGCGACCGTGCGCCAGGCCGCCGCCGACGTGTCCGGCGGCCTCGTGGGTGCGGTGCTGCGCGTGCTCGACGCGCAGGCCGACCCCGACCCGGCCGTGTCGGTACGCGTCGGCGACGCGCTGCTGCGCGAGGGGCAGGTCTGGCTCGCGTGCCGGGCCGTCGCGCACGCCGTCCGCCTGTTCCGGGCCGACGGCGACCCGCACGCCGCGACCGCACTCCTCGACACCGTCGGGGCCGAGCTCGTCGCCCGGGGCCTCGACCCGGGGCGGCTGCTCCCGTCCCTGCACGCCGCCGCCGCGCTCACGGCACGCGAGCACGAGGTCGCCCGGCTCGTCGGCGACGGGCTCAGCAACCCCGAGATCGCCGAACGCCTCACGATCTCCGTGAAGACCGTCGAGAACCACCTCAACCGCGTCCTGCACAAGCTCGGCGTCGCCGACCGTGCGGACGTCGCCCGCGCCGTGCAGGGCTGACGACGCTCACCCGTGGGACAGGCGGCGCCGCAGCGCGAGGGCTCCCGCACCGGCGGCGAGCGTCCCGGCGGCGAGGGCGACCAGGCCCGCGGCGGGCGTGCCCGTCTCGGCGAGCGTCGCGCCCTGCTCACCCGGGCTTGCGAGCACCTGCGCGGTCCAGCCCTCCTCGGCCGGCTCCGGCACCAGGGGGGCGGTCGCGGCCGGGTCCGTCGGCGTCGGCTCGACGGGTGCGGGGTCGGTCGGCTCGCCCGGCACCGGCTCGGGCGCCGGCTCCACCGGCGCAGGCTCGGGCGTCGGCTCGACGGGGCCCGACGGCTCGACGACCGCGGGGACCACGCACCCGTTGGCCAGCACCTGCGCACCCGTCACCTGCGCGTCGCCGAACAGCGCGTCGAGCCCTTGCCCGGGGAACGTACCCGCCGCGTGCTCGAACGCCGGGACGATGTCGCCGGGGTGGCTCGAGTGCCCCTCCTGCAGGACGCTCTCGGCGTCCACCGTCACGAGCGTGAACGTGCCGGACCCGCCCGCGGCGTGGCACAGCGTCACGGGCGTGTGCCCGCCGTCCTGCGCCGCCGCGGCGGGCACCGCCTGCGCGACCCCGAGACCGCCCGCGACCACCACCGTCGCCGCGAGCGCGACGACCGTCGACCTGACCATGTCGCTCCTCCTTCGCGAGACCCGACGGCGTCGCGCCGACGGGTGCCGCCGGGCCTGCCCCGTGCGACGTGTCCACGGTCGGTCGCCGCGCGCACCGCCCGGCCGGCGTCGGACCAGGACGGGTGCGGCCGTCAGCGGACCCGGGTGCGCCGGGCCCACGCCTGGGTGCGGCGCGGCCCGCGCCGGGGAGGGGACGTCAGGCGGGGCGGGCGGTGCTCGCGCGCGCGACGACGTGGTGCGGCGCGGTGACCCGTCGCGGCGGCCGACCCGGGTCGTCGATGCGGTGCTGCAGCAGGTCGAGGGCCGTCGCCGCGAAGGCCCGCAGGTCGAACGACACGGTCGTGAGGGGCGGGACGGCGTAGCGGCCGGGCTCCACGTCGTCGAAGCCTGCGACGGCCACGTCGTCGGGGACACGCAGCCCGCGCTCCCACAGCACGTGCACCACGGCGAGCGCCATCGAGTCGGTGAAGCAGAAGAACGCGTCGGGCGGAGGCTGCCGGTCGAGGAACGCCCGGACCGCGTCGCGCGCCTCGTCGGCGGTCCACCGCGCGGTCGGCAGCTCCAGGGCGGGGTCGTGCGGCACCCCGGCGTCGGCGAGCGCCAGCCGGTAGCCCTCGGTCCGCTGCCGCGCGGCGGCCGTCTCCGGGAGCCCCGGGGACCCGACCACGGCGATGCGGCGGCGGCCCGTCGCGAGCAGGTGCGCCGTCATGTCGCGGGCCCCCGCGACGGAGTCCACGCCCACCTGGTCCGTCCGGTCCTGCTCGACCTCCCCGATGAGCACCGTCGGCGGCAGCGGGCCGCGCGCGACGTGCTCGTCGACGACCGAGTCGGCGAGCGACACCGGGTTCAGGACGAGCCCGTCGACGAGGTGCGACCGCGCGCGGGACAGCAGCGCCTTCTCCCGCCGCGGCTCCGCGGCCGTCTCCTCGATCTGCACGCTCCAGCCGCGCGCGTGCCCCTCCTCGACGAAGTGGTGCGCGAGCTCCGCGGAGTACGCCGTCGACAGGTCCGGCAGCGCGAGCGCGATGAGCCCGTAGCGCCCGTTGCGCAGCCCGCGCGCGCCGAGGTTGGGCACGTAGTCGAGGTCGGCGAGCGCCTGCTCGACGCGCGCGCGGGTGTCGGGGCGGACGAACGCGGTGCCGTTGATGACGTTGGACACCGTCTTCGGGGACACGCCCGCACGTGTGGCGACGTCCTTCACGGTGGACCGCATCGCCGACCCCTTCTCGATCGCCGGTGGGCGCCCATTGTCGCGACGCGCGCACGTCCAGGTCCACACGCTTCCCACACAGGGACCCGCGGCCCGGGCACAGGACGCCCCGTACGCTGGAGGCCATGCTGACGACGACCCTCGGGGCCGCCCTGCACGCCGCAGGCCCCGTGTCCGCCCTCGGGCCGGACTTCCTCGACCCGGACCACATGATCTCCTCGTTCGGGACCGCCGTCGTCATCGGCATCGTCGCCGTCATCTTCGTCGAGACGGGCCTGCTGTTCCCGATCCTGCCGGGCGACTCGCTGCTGTTCACCGCGGGCGCGCTCGTCGCGCAGGACTCGTTCCCCGTGCACATCAACATCTGGGTGCTGTGCCTGCTGCTGTTCCTCGCGGCGTTCCTCGGCGACCAGACGGCGTTCTTCATCGGCCGGCGCCTCGGTCCGCGCGTGTTCAACAAGCCGGACTCGCGGTTCTTCAAGAAGTCGTACATCGACCAGACGTACGCGTACTTCGACAAGTACGGCGGCCGGACGATCATCGTCGCGCGCTTCGTGCCCATCGTCCGCACGTACGCCCCCGTCGCCGCGGGCGTCGGCAACATGCGCTACCGCACGTTCGTCTCCTACAACGCCGTCGGAGCGCTGCTGTGGGGCGTCGGGGTGACGATGCTCGGCTACCTGCTGGGCAACATCACGTTCGTCAAGAACAACATCGAGCCGCTGCTCGTCCTCATCGTCCTCGTGTCCGTCATCCCGATCATGGTCGAGATGTGGCGGGCGCGGCGGGCGAAGGCGGCCGCGCCGCTCGACGCCGAGGGTCGCGACACCCGCTACGACGAGCCGCACGAGCGCGAGGCCGTCGAGCGCAAGGCCTTCGGCGAGTGACGCGGGAGATCCGCTCCTGGCTCTCCGACATGGACGGCGTGCTCGTCCACGAGGGCACGGCGCTGCCGGGTGCCGCGGAGTTCGTCACCGCGCTGCGGGACGGCGACCGGCCGTTCCTCGTCCTGACCAACAACTCGATCTTCACGCCGCGGGACCTCGCCGCCCGCCTGCGCGCGAGCGGGATCGACATCCCGGAACGTGCGATCTGGACGTCGGCCCTCGCGACCGCGCAGTTCCTCACCGACCAGATGCCCGGCGGGTCCGCGTACACGATCGGCGAGGCGGGGCTCACGACCGCGCTGTACGAGGCCGGCTACACGCTGACGTCGAGCTCGCCGGACTTCGTGGTCCTCGGCGAGACGCGCACCTACTCGTTCGAGGCGATCACGCAGGCGATCCGCCTCATCCAAGGCGGTGCGCGGTTCATCGCGACCAACCCCGACGTCACGGGCCCGTCCGCGGAGGGTGACCTGCCCGCCACGGGGGCCGTCGCCGCGATGATCTCGGCCGCGACCGGCCGCCAGCCGTACTTCGTCGGCAAGCCCAACCCGATGATGATCCGTTCCGCGCTCAACCGGATCGACGCCCACTCGGAGACGACCGTCATGGTCGGCGACCGGATGGACACCGACGTCGTCGCGGGCATCGAGGCGGGCCTGCGAACCTTCCTGGTCCTGTCGGGGTCGACCCGGCGGGAGGACGTCGAGCGCTTCCCGTTCCGGCCGAACGAGATCCTCGACTCGGTCGCGGACCTGGTCGCCCGCGTCTGACCCGCCGGCCGCCTGCGCCGGACGCCCGGACTGTCGCGGCCGTGCGGCGCCGCCCGACCCGGGACCTAGGTCCCGGCCCCCGGCGCCGCCCCGCGGGCGATGCTCGCCGCGTGCCGACCACGACCCCGCACCGCGTGGCCCCGGCGCGCCGGCGTGGCCCCGGGTGGGTGCCGAAGCAGCACGGCGCGTGGGCGATGCTCGTCGTCCCCGTCGTCGTCGGCGCGGTGCTCGCGGGCCCGGGCTGGCGGCACCTGCTGCTGCTCGTCGCGTGGCTCGTGGCGTACCTCGCGTTCCACGCCGCGGGGCTCTGGCTCAAGGCGTCACGGCGGCCCCGCTACCTGCCGCCCGTGCGGGCCTACGGCATCGTGACCGCGGTCCTGGGCGGGGCGCTCGTGGCGTCCGCACCGACGCTGCTGTGGTGGGGGCCCGTCTACGGGGTGCTGCTCGCCGTGAGCCTCGTGTGCTCCGCTCGACGCGCGGATCGCTCGTGGCTCAACGACGGCGTGACGGTCGTCGCCGCGATGCTCATGACCGTCGTCGCCGCGGGCCTCGGCGGTCCCGGCCCCCTGCCCGGCGCCGACGACGCCCGGGCGTGGGCCGCCACGGGGCTGCTGGCGGCGTACTTCCTCGGCACCGTGCCGTACGTGAAGTCGCTCATCCGCGACCGGGACGACCCGCGCGTGCTGGCCGTCTCCGTCGCGTACCACGCGCTGTTGCTCGCCGGCTCCGTCGCCGCGGCCGTGCTGGGCGGACCGGTGCTGCTCGTGCCGGTGGCCGCCGCGCTGCTGGCACGCGCCATCCTCGTGGCGCGCGTGCGACCGTGGCCGTCGGCGAAGGCGATCGGGCTCGGCGAGACGGCCGCGACGGTCGTCGTCGCGGCCGTCGTGCTCGCCGTGGTCTGAGGGTCCTCCGGCCGGGCGCGCTCGCGTCAGGCGTCGGGCGTCAGGCGAGGCCCAGGTCGTCGAGCGTGAACAGGTGGTGGTACGGCACGCCGAGGGCCTCGATCTTCTCCCGGGCGCCCGTGGCACGGTCGACGATGACCGCGCAGCCGAGCACCTCCGCCCCGGCCTCGCGCGCCGCCTCGATCGCCGTGATCGGCGAGCCGCCCGTCGTCGAGGTGTCCTCCAGCACGACGACGCGACGCCCGGCGACGTCCGGCCCCTCGATGCGGCGCTGCATGCCGTGCGCCTTCGCCTCCTTGCGGACCACGAACGCGTCGAGGTCCTGCCCGCGCGACGCCGCGGCGTGCAGCAGCGACGTCGCGACCGGGTCGGCGCCGAGCGTGAGCCCACCGACCGCGTCGACCTCGGCCGTGCCGAGGCCCGCCTCCTCCAGCATGTCGAGCATGAGGTGCCCGATGAGCGGCGCGGCCCGGTGGTGCAGCGTCGCACGGCGCAGGTCCACGTAGTAGTCGGCCTCGCGGCCCGACGACAGCGTGACCTTCCCGTGCACGACCGCGAGGTCCTGGATGAGGGCGAGCAGCTGCTCGCGGGGCGTCGGCGACAGGTCGTGGGTCACGGCGGCCAGGCTAGCCGCTGGCTCGCGGGCGGGAGCCGACCGTCTTGCCGCGAAGCGCGTGCTGCCGTGCGTCCGGCCGCACCGCACGTACGGCTCGCGCGAGTCGGTCGTGCGTCTCAGGCGTCGGGCGCGGCCGTCTCGTCCATGGGGCGGCGGTACTTGCCGATCCGGCGGACCGCGCTGCGGGGCAGCGTCCGGACGATCGCCGACACGGTGCGGTACCGGGCGCTGGGCGTGGAGATGACGACGCCGCGCCGGACGTCCGCGAGCGCCGCGGCGACGACGTCCTCGGCGTTGAGCCAGACGAGCTCCGGGAAGGACGACATGTCGATCTGGCCGCGCTCGTGGAACTCGGTGTGCGTGAAGCCGGGGTTCACGACCGTCGCCGTCACGCCGGTGCCCTTGAGCTCGACGGCGAGCGACTCCGTGAACGAGCGGACCCACGCCTTGTGCGCGGAGTACGTGCCGGACGCCATGAGCGCCGCGATCGAGCCGACGTTGAGGATCGCGCCGCGTCCCCGCTCGACCATCGCGCCCGCCGCGGCGTGCGACAGCACGAGCACCGCCCGGACCATGACGTCGAGCGCCTTGACCTCGGCGTCGATGTCGTTGCCGACGAACGGCTTGCCCAGGCCCAGGCCCGCGTTGTTCACGAGCAGCCCGACGGGACGCTCCGGGTCACGCAGCCGCTCGGCGACCCGGGCGACGTCCTCGTCGCGCGTCAGGTCGGCGACGAGGACCTCGGCGTGCACGCCCGCGGCCGCCTCGAGCTGCGCCGCGAGGCGCGTGAGGCGCTCCTCGTCGCGCGCGACGAGGACGACGTCGTGCTTGGCGGTGGCGAGCTGCCAGGCGAACTCGAGGCCGAGACCTGCGCTGGCGCCCGTGACGAGTGCGGTTCCCATGCGGGCCACCCTACGGACCGTGGCGGTGCCGCCGCACGGCTTCGGCGAGCCGTGCACGGGTCGTGTCGCGCGCGGTGCGTCCACAGGCCGTCGGGGGCGTCCCCGGGTGTCTGCTGCGCCTCGTAGGGTGGTCCGGTGCCCCCCGGACCCGCCCGCCCCGCGCCCCGCGCCGCCACGCCGGCGCCGTGGGCGGACGACGTCCCGCCGTTCGACGAGCCGCCGTTCGACCTCGACGAGCCGCCGTACGACCCGGCCTACGACGAGCCGCCGTTCGACCCCGCCTACGACGCGGGCCCCGACGAGCGGACGATCCGTGACGAGGCCGCGCACGGTGCGCCCGTCCCCGGCCGCGTGCGCCCGCGGGCGGTCGCGGAGCCCGACGACGGACCGCGTCCGACGCCCCAGGAGGTGCTCCAGCGCGTCTGGGGCTACGACGCGTTCCGCGGCGACCAGGCCGAGATCATCGACACCGTCGTCGCGGGCGGCGACGCGCTCGTCCTCATGCCGACCGGTGGCGGCAAGTCGCTCTGCTACCAGGTGCCGGCCCTCGTGCGGCCCGGCACGGGCGTCGTGGTCTCGCCGCTCATCGCCCTCATGCAGGACCAGGTCGACGCGCTGTCCGCGCTGGGTGTGCGCGCCGGGTTCCTCAACTCCACGCAGCAGCCCCACGAGCGCCGCGCCGTGGAGCAGGCGTTCCTCGACGGCGAGCTCGACCTGCTCTACCTCGCGCCCGAGCGCCTGCGCGTGCCTGACACCATCGACCTGCTCGACCGCGGCCGCATCGCGCTGTTCGCGATCGACGAGGCCCACTGCGTGTCCCAGTGGGGGCACGACTTCCGGCCCGACTACCTGCAGCTGTCGATGGTGCACGAGCGCTGGCCCGATGTGCCGCGCATCGCCCTCACCGCGACGGCCACCGCCGCGACCCATGCGGAGATCGCCCAGCGGCTGCAGCTCGAGGACGCGAAGCACTTCGTCGCGAGCTTCGACCGGCCCAACATCCAGTACCGGATCGCCCCCAAGGACAACCCGCGCGCCCAGCTGCTCGAGCTGCTGCGCACCGAGCACGACGGCGACGCCGGGATCGTCTACTGCCTGTCGCGCGCGTCCGTCGAGCAGACCGCCGAGCACCTCGTCGCCAACGGCATCCCCGCGCTGCCGTACCACGCAGGCCTCGACCGCCTCGTGCGCGCACGCAACCAGGCCCGGTTCCTGCGCGAGGACGGCATCGTCATGGTCGCGACCATCGCGTTCGGCATGGGCATCGACAAGCCCGACGTGCGGTTCGTCGCGCACCTCGACCTGCCCAAGTCCGTCGAGGGCTACTACCAGGAGACGGGGCGTGCCGGCCGTGACGGCCTGCCGTCCACCGCGTGGCTCGCCTACGGGCTCGCCGACGTCGTGCAGCAGCGGCGCATGATCGACACCTCCGACGGCGACGCCGCGCACCGCCGGCGGCTCACCCAGCACCTCGACGCGATGCTCGCGCTCTGCGAGACGGTGTCCTGCCGGCGCGTGCAGCTGCTCAACTACTTCGGGCAGAGCAGCGAGCCCTGCGGCAACTGCGACACCTGCCTGACACCGCCCGAGTCCTGGGACGGGACCGTCGCCGCGCAGAAGCTCCTGTCGACCATCGTCCGGCTCGACCAGCGCAACCAGCGGTACGGCGTCGGGCACCTCGTCGACATCCTGCGCGGGAAGACGACCCCGCGCGTCCAGCAGCTCGGGCACTCCTCGCTCAGCACCTTCGGGGTCGGCACCGACCTGTCCGACGGCGAGTGGCGCGGCGCGGTCCGCCAGCTCCTCGCGATGGAGCTCCTCGCCGTCGACACCGACGGGTACGGCACCCTGCGCCTGTCCCCCGCCTCCGCCGACGTGCTGCGCGGCGAGCGGGAGGTGCGGCTGAGGCGCGAGCCCGAGCGGACCGGACGGTCCCGGGGGTCGTCGTCGCGCGAGCGCCGCGCGACCGTCGCCGCCGACCTGTCCGACGACGCGACCGAGCGGTTCGAGCGGCTCCGGGCCTGGCGCGCGGGCGCCGCGAAGGAGCAGGGCGTCCCCGCCTACGTCGTGTTCCACGACGCGACCCTGCGCGAGATCGCGACGCAGGTGCCCGACTCCCTCGCCGCTCTCGGCACGATCAGCGGCGTCGGCGCCACCAAGCTCGACCGCTACGGCGAGGGCGTGCTCGCGGCGCTGTCCGGCGAGGCACCGGAGTGACGACCGTCTGACCGGAGCGTCGCGCTGACGACCCTCGGGCGACGTCGCGGCGTCGCCGATCGACGTCCCCGATCGATGTCGACCTGGCCCTGCGTTGTCCACAGATCGGGCGCGCCCGTCCCACGGGGTGTCCGGTTTCGGTAGTTTCGCGGCCATGTCCCGTCGACGAACCGCGCAGGGGGCGGTCGCCGTCGCACTCCTCGCAGGTCTCCTGACCCTGCCCGCGTGCACGGCCCCGGATTCGCCCACGACTGAACCGACGAGCCCCAGCGGCGGCGCAAGCCCGTCAACCGCGGCACCTAGCCCCACGCCGACAGTCGATCTGACCGTCCCGCCCGAGCGGCCCGATGCTCTCGGCACCCCGAGCGCAGACGGCGCGGCCTCCGCCGCCGCCTACTTCGTCGCGCTCTACGAGTACGCCTATGCAAGCGGGGACACCACCCCGCTGGAGCAGATGTCAGCCGACACCTGCTCGTTCTGCACCTCCACGCTGGAGGACGTCCGCGAAGGACTTGCCGCAGCCGCGTCGGAGGAAGGCGGAGGAAGCACCGTCCTCTACGCATCAGGGACAGAGATCACACCGGCCGAGTGGTACTCGGCCACGCTCCGTGTCCGGCAGGAACCCTCGGTCCGCCGCAGCGCGACCGGAGAGGTCCTTTCGGAGGAGGTCGGCGGGGAGTACGACCTCCTCTTCGCGTTGAGCTGGGTCGGCGGCTGGCGTGTGGACGAGCTCGACGTCCTCGACCCTGGCACCCTCACGCCGTCATGAGCCCGGTGGCCGTTGCCCTGGTCGTCGGTCTCGCGCTGACGGCAGCGGTCGACGACGCCGGCGCCCAACGCGGCTGGAAGCACCAGGCTGCCGCTTCGGAGGACCGTGCGGCGTGGAATGCGCTGGCTGAACGCGGCTCCCAGGCGCAGGGCCGGACATCTCGAAGCGCAGAGCTTGTCGGACGGCGGCCCGAGTACCGGCGGGCGGCGGCGTGCCGGGATGCGGCGGGGATCTGGATCATGGGCGGTGAGGACGGGTCGTGTCCGCCCGGGATCGACGAGGCGCTCGCGATCGACTGCGAGGCGGAGCAGGTCGTGCTGCCCACGTGGCGCCGCAACCCGGTCGGCCCGGCAGCGTGGACGGCGTGGGAGCAGGTCGACCTCGGCGGGTGCGGGGAGATGCTGCCCGTGCTCACGGCGGAGGACTTCCGGCGGCTGCCGCTCGCGCCGCCCGTGCTGCGCATGCAGCCCGACCGGGGGTGGGTGCTCGTCAACAAGGAGACGATCGTGCTCACCGAGCGCGCGGAGCAGACCCTGCACACGACGCTGCTGGGGTACGACGTCGAGGTCGTCGCGACACCCGAGCGGTTCCACTACACGTTCGGCGACGGCACCGATCTGTGGACCCGGTCGGCCGGGCACCCGTACCCGGACCACGACACGTTCCGCGTGTACGAGCAGACGGGCACGTACCAGGTGACCCTGACGACCGAGTGGAGCGGCCGCTACCGCGTCGCGGGCGACGACACGTGGCACCCCGTCACCGGCACGGCCCAGACGTCGACGACGACGCCGCCGTTCGAGGTCGTCGAGCGGTCGTCCCGCCTCGTCGCCGACCTGTGCACGGACGTCCCCCGACCGGAGGACTGCTGACGGCTCCGTACTCGCCGACACGATGCCAGCGCCGAGCGGCGGCCCGGGCATCTCGCGCTGACGCGCCCCCGGCCTGACCAGTGAGAACACCGTCCCGGACCGTCGACGGACTTGTACGGTGGGCCCCCGGGGCGCGCGCAGGGGCGGCGCGCCCCGTGTCATGCCTGCGGCCCCTTCACGAGAAGGAGCACGCGACGTGTCGACGACCCCGGACGGCAACGACTGGACGGCGCCCGGTTCTCCGGGGAAGCCCGCAGCGACGGGCGGCGTCGGCCCGGCCGAGGGCAGCGCTCCGCAGACCCCGGGGACCGACGTGTCGGCCGACTCCGCCCCGGACGCGCGCGCGACGGGTGACGCCCCGGTCGGTGCCTACCCCTCGCCCGCGCCGTACGCCGCACCGACCGGCGACCCCGCTGCGTCCGGCTACGCGGCGGCCGCGGGGCACGGCGCTCCTGCCGGCCACGGCGCTCCTGCCGGCTACGGCACTCCTGCCGGGTACGGCGCTCCTGCCGGGTACGGCGCTCCGCACGCAACCCCGACCGCGTACGGGGCTGCCGGGCCGTACGCGCGCACGGCCGACGGCGGGACGTCGGACAAGTCGTTCGTCGCGGCGTGGCTGCTCTCCCTGTTCCTCGGAACTCTCGGGGTGGACCGCTTCTACCTCGGCAAGGTCGGCACGGGCATCCTCAAGCTCGTCACGTGCGGCGGCCTGGGCGTCTGGGCGTTCGTGGACCTGCTCCTCGTCCTCACCGGCTCGATGCGGGACACGCAGGGTCGGCCCCTTGCCGGGTACGAGGACACCAAGAAGACCGCGTGGATCGTGACGGGCGCGGCCTACGGGGCCAGCCTCCTGCTCGGCGTGGTCGGCGGGTTCGCCCAGCTCGCGGCCATGGCCGTCGTCGCCGCGAACATGCCCGACGTCGTGCAGGAGGACAGCGGGTACGGCGACGACCTCGACGACTGGCCCGCGGTCGAGGAGCCGTCCCCCACCGAGGAGGCGCCGGTGGTGGACCTCACGGCCGCGCAGTGGGCCGACCAGGAGTTCGGGACGTTCGAGGTGGCGACGCACTCCGGTGTCGGCGACGCGGTCGTGCCGCTGCCCGCCGGTGCGGTCGGCGGCCTCGTCACGGCGACGCACGACGGCGAGTGGAACTTCGTGATCGACGTGGTCGACGCCGCTGGTCAGCCGACGGGCGACCTGGTGGTGAACACGATCGGGGCGTACTCGGGTGCGACGGCGTTCGGCCTGTCCAGCGTCGACGGCGGCACGTCGCTGCAGGTCGTGGCCGACGGGGCGTGGACGATCTCGGTCGCACCCATCTCGAGCGCGCCCGTGCTGCCCCCGTCGGGTGCGGGCGACGGCGTGTTCCTCTACGACGGCGAGGAGGCGACGTTCACCGGCGCGCACGACGGCGAGGAGAACTTCCAGGTCTCGCAGAGCCGTGCGGAGCCGCCGTGGTGGGACCTGCCCGTCAACGAGATCGGCCCGTGGTCCGGCCCGCTGACGCTGGGCTCGGGTCCGTCGGTCGTGGAGGTCGTCGCCGACGGCGGCTGGACCCTCACCACGGGCTGACCCCGTCCACCGCGCCCCGGCGCTCCCCCGGAGTGCCCCGCGCCCCGTCCACGCGTCGGCGGGCGCGGGGCACCCGGGGGGTCAGGCAAGGTCGACGTAGACGTCCAGCGCCCCGGCGGGCGTCAGGCCGAGGCCGCTCAGCACGTCGGCCTCGGCGTCGGTGTCGGGGTGCGCGAGAGCGACCCGCGCGCCCGCGGCGAACGCGCCTCGCAGCAGCCACGCGCTGACCGCGGCGGCGACGTCCTCGCCGGCGCCGGGCAGGACCGCGAGCCCGGCGAGGTAGGCGGCCGGCCCGGCGAGCCCGTCGGACCGGAGGACGCAGGCGGTCGCGACGTCGTGCGCGTCGACCTCGGCGAGAGCGACCGTGGCGACGTGCGGGGCGTCCAGGTGGGGCGCGACCCACACCGCCTCCAGCGCCGGGTCACCGTCGAAAGCGGCCGCGCAGAGCGCTGCGACGCGCGCGAGGTCCGCGGTGGTGGCCGAGCGGATCCGCAGCCCCGGCACCGGTGCTGCGACCACGTCGGCCGCACCGCCCAGCCACAGGTGCTTGCGGAAGAGGAAGGAGCCGTGCGGCCACGGTGCGCCGGCGGGGACGCGGACGCCCCACGGCACTCCTGCGACGGCGTACCACTGCCGGACCGCCGCCAGGTCGACCCGCGTGGGGTCGGTGACGTCGCCGTTGTTCCACTGGGGGTGCGGGAGGCCGCTGGCCATGACGCGGATTCCCGGCAGGGTCGCGGCACCGCCGCCGCGTCCGGCACGCAGCCGCCCGTGCAGCTCCCAGGCGTCGGCGTGCACGGTGCGGGCGAGGGTCGCGCGGTCGGTCACGGCACCATCGTCGCGCGTGTCGATCCTGGGCCGGTCAGCTCCCCGGGCCGGTCAGCTGATGGGCCGGTCAGCTACCGGGCCCGTCAGCGGGGCGCCGGGCCCGTCGTGCCCCGCACGACGAGGTGCGTCGGGAGCAGGTCGACGGCCGGTACGTGCGGGACGTCGAGGGCTGCGCGGTCGGCGGTGCGGGCGTCAGCGAGGCCCGCGTCGGCGGGACGACCGACGGCTGCGGCGCGGACGGCGGAGACGCGGGGTCCCGGGCGGTCCAGGCGGGACAGCAGCAGGTCGGCGGCGCGGTGGCCGGCGCGCTCGAGCGGGGCGGCGACGGTCGTGAGGCCCGGTCGGACCAGGTCGGCGCCGAACACGTCGTCGCAGCCGACGACGCTCATGCCGGTCGGCACGTCGACGCCGCGCGCGGCGAGCCGGTCGAGGATGCCGAACGCGAGCAGGTCGTTGAAGGCGAGGAGCCCGGTGACGTCGGCCCCGCACGCGGCGTCGGCGGCGGCGGCCCCGGCCTCGCGCTGCGGGGCGTAGGGGCCGAGCACGACGAGCTCGACGCCGAGCCGGCGGGCGGCGGGGCGCAGGGCCGCGCGACGGTGCCGGTCGGACCAGGACGTGCGCGGTCCGGAGGCGTAGGCCACGCGCCGGTGCCCGAGCGAGGCGAGGTGCTCGAGCGCCTGGACCGCGCCGCCGGGGGTGTCGAGGACGACGCCGTCGCCGTCGACCGGCCGGTTGATCGTCACGAGCGGCAGCTCGCGCGCCCACCGGGCCAGGGTCGAGTCCTCGAGCCGCGGGGCGGCGAGCACGACGCCGTCGGACGACGACCGCAGCATCCGCAGGGTCCGCTCCTCGGCGGGCGCGGACTCCTCGGTGTCGACGAGCACGTGCATGTAGCCGTCGATGCGCAGCCGGGACTGCACGCCGCGGACGATGCCGAAGAAGAACGGGTTGGTGACGTCGGGCAGGACGAGGGCGACGGTGCCGGTGCGCCCCGAGCTGAGGGCGCGGCCGGAGGCGCTGGGCGCGTAGCCGAGGGCGTCGGCGGCGGCCCGGACGCGCGACGCGGTCTCCTCGGTGATGCGGCCGGGGCGGGTCAGGGCCCGGGACGCGGTCGACACGGCGACCCCGGCCGCGTCCGCGACGTCGCGCAGGGTGGGGCGGGTGCCGCTCATGTCGTCGTGCTCTCCTCGTCGTCGCACCCGCGGAAGGGTCCGCCGGTGTCGTGCACCGTCCCCGCGGGTGGGGTGTCGTCGTCGACGTCGCACACCCGCGCGGCGGGGCACCGGCGAGGCGACGCGCGGCGTCGGTACCGCGGCCCATCCTGGCTGCTGGACGGCCTTCTCGGCAACGTCTGGCAAACGATTGCCGCCGAACGGCCCTGCTGTCTAGGCTCGACCGCGGACACGCAGCACGCGGCGACGGCGCCGCGACCGACGGGAGCCCCGATGACGAGCCAGCACCCCCCGACCCCCGCCCGCGACGAGGCCGGTGCGGCCGACCCGCGGGACGTCGTCGCCGACGCGCCCGTCGCCGGCGGGGAGGCGCCGACCACCCCGACCAGCGGCGATGCCGCGGCACCGACGGAGCCGCACGGCACCGGCCCGCACAGCGCGCCGCAGCGGTCCGGGAGCGCGATCCGGTCCGCCGAGGTGCTCGTCAGCAGCCCGGACCGCAACTTCGTCACGCTGCGCGTCACGACCGAGGACGGCGTCGTCGGTCTCGGCGACGCCACGCTCAACGGGCGTGAGCTCTCCGTCGTGTCGTACCTGCGCGACCACGTCGTCCCGCTGCTGATCGGTCGCGACGCGCACCGCATCGAGGACACGTGGCAGTTCCTCTACCGGTCGGCGTACTGGCGGCGCGGTCCCGTGACGATGGCGGCGATCGCGGCCGTCGACGTCGCGCTGTGGGACATCAAGGCGCGGTACGCCGGCATGCCGCTCTACCAGCTGCTGGGCGGCGCGAGCCGGACCGGGATCATGGCGTACGGGCACGCGAGCGGCCGGGACCTGCCCGAGCTGTTCGACTCGATCCGCCACCACCAGGAGCTCGGGTTCCGCTCGATCCGCGTGCAGACCGCGGTGCCCGGCATCGACAAGGTCTACGGGATCGCCGCGCAGCACACCAGCACGGGCAGCCGGTACGACTACGAGCCCGCGCAGCGCATCCCGCTGCCCGCCGAGGAGGACTGGGACACGCGCGCGTACCTGCGGCACCTGCCCCGGGTGTTCGAGGCGGTCCGCCACGAGTTCGGGCCCGAGCTGCCGCTGCTGCACGACGGCCACCACCGCATGACCCCGATCCAGGCCGCCCGCCTCGGCAAGGACCTCGAGCCGTACGACCTGTTCTGGCTCGAGGACTGCACGCCCGCCGAGAACCAGGACGCGCTGCGGCTGGTCCGGCAGCACACGACCACGCCGCTCGCGATCGGCGAGGTGTTCAACACCGTGTGGGACTACCAGACCCTCGTGCGCGAGCAGCTCGTCGACTACGTCCGCTCGGCCGTCACGCACACGGGCGGCATCACCGCGCTGCGCCGCATCCTCGACTTCGCGGCGCAGTACCAGATCAAGTCCGGCATCCACGGGCCGACGGACATCTCCCCCGTCGGCATGGCCGCGGCGCTGCACCTCGACCTCGCGATCCACAACTTCGGCATCCAGGAGTACATGCCGCACGGACGCCTGACCGACGAGGTGTTCCGCCAGTCGTTCACGTTCACCGAGGGCTTCCTGCACCCCGGCGACGCGCCGGGCCTGGGCGTGGTCTACGACGACGCCGTCGCCGACCGATTCCCGTACCAGCCCGCGTACCTGCCGTTCAACCGGCTCAAGGACGGCACCGTCCACGACTGGTGACGCACCCCCGACCCTGCTCGCACCCCCGGAGGGACCCGCGTGACCAGCACAGACGCCCACCCGATGTGGTTGCCCGACGCGGCCTTCCGCCCCCTCGGCCGCCGGCGCGTCCTCGTCGCCGCCGCGCCGGAGGACGGGCCCGTCGCCGCGACCGTCGTCGACGAGGTCGCCGCGGCGACGGCCCAGTTCGGCGGGAGCGTCACGACGACGACGCCCGACGAGCCGCTCACGGCGGACGAGGCGCTCACGCACGAGGTCGTGCTCGCCGTCGTCGGCAGCGCGGGCCAGGTCGGCACGGCCTCGGCGCGGCTCGCTCCCCCGCCGGGCACGGTGCCACGGACCGACGCGTACCTGCCCGCCGTGCAGGCGACGCTCGACGGCGCCCTCGTGCTCGGGCGAGGCGCACCGTGGAACCCGGGGATGTTCACGACCGTCCGGCGCGGCGGCCGGACGGTGGTCGCTGCCGCCGACGCGGCCGGGCTGCTCCACGGCCTGCACGACCTGGTGCGGCGCGGCGAGTCCGCGTTCACGGGCCCGGACGACGTGAGCGTCGATCTTCCGGTGAACGGGATCCGCATGCTCGACCACTGGGACAACGTCGACGTGCACCCGGTGATGGGCCAGGTGGAGCGGGGGTACTCGGGCGGGTCGATCTTCTACGCCGACGGTCGGGTCCGCGAGGACCTGTCGCGGGTCGCGGCGTACGCGCGGCTGCTCGGGTCGGTCGGGATCAACGCGGTCGCGATCAACAACGTCAACGTGGCCCGCACCGAGGCGCGGCTGCTCACCGACGGTCTGCCGGACGTCGCGCGGATCGCGGCGCTGTTCCGCCCGCACGGCATCCGCGTCCACCTGTCGGTGTCGTTCGCGGCGCCCATGACGGTCGGCGGTCTGCCGACGTCCGACCCGCTCGACCCGGACGTCCAGGCGTGGTGGGCGGCGCGCGTCGCCGACGTGTACGCGGTCGTCCCGGACTTCGGCGGGTTCGTCGTCAAGGCCGACTCCGAGGGCCAGCCGGGGCCGTTCGCGTACGGTCGCGACCAGGCCGACGGGGCGAACCTGCTGGCCCGCGCGCTCAAGCCGTTCGGCGGCACGGTGTTCTGGCGGGCGTTCGTCTACGACCACAAGCAGGACTGGCGGGACCGCTCGACGGACCGTGCCCGCGCAGCGTTCGACCACTTCTCCCCCCTCGACGGCCGCTTCGACGACAACGTCGTGCTCCAGGTCAAGTACGGCCCCATGGACTTCCAGACGCGCGAGCCCGTCTCCCCCGTGATCGCCGCGATGCCGCGCACCCGGCTGGCCCTCGAGCTGCAGGTGACGCAGGAGTACACGGGGCAGCAGAAGCACGCCGTCTGGCTCGGGCCGCAGTGGTCGCAGATCCTCGGGTTCCCGCTGTGGGGCGAGGGTGGGCGGACCGTGGCCGACGTGGCGGCGGGCCTGTGCGGGCCCACCGACGCACCGCGCGCCGGGCTGGTCGCGGTGTCGAACGTGGGCGACGACGCGTTCTGGACCGGCCACCCGCTCGCGCAGGCCAACCTCTACACGTTCGCCCGCCTCGCCTGGTCCCCGGAGATCGACCCGGTCGCGGTCCTCGACGAGTGGATCGGCCTGACGTTCCCCGACGCCGACGACGACGTCCGCGCCACGCTGCACGGCATCCTCGACGACTCGTGGCGCACCTACGAGGACTACACCGCACCGCTCGGCGTCGGGTTCATGGTCCGCCCCGGCCACCACTACGGCCCGGACGTCGACGGCTACGAGTACACCCCGTGGGGCACGTACCACTTCGCAGACCGCGACGGCATCGGCGTCGACCGCACCCGCGCGACGGGCACGGGCTTCACGGGCCAGTACCCGGCGCCGTGGCGCGACGTGTACGAGGACGTCGCCACCTGCCCCGACGAGCTGCTGCTGTTCTTCCACCACGTCCCGTGGTCGCACGGGCTGCGCAGCGGGGTCTGCGTCGCGCAGCACGTCTACGACACCCACTGGGAGGGTGCCGCCCGCACGGAGCGCAACGCCGAGGCGTGGGCCGCCGTCGCCGGCAAGGTCCCGGCAGACCTGCATGCGCGCGTCACCGAGCGCCTGGCCGAGCAGGTCCGCAGCGCGCACGAGTGGCGCGACCAGCTCCGCACGTACGTCCACCGCCACAGCGGCCTGCCGGACGCGACGGGCCGCACGCTCTACTGACCCCACCGATCGGTCAGGGAGCCGTGAAGCGCGTGGTGACGTCCGCGACGACCGGGGTCGCGTTGCGGACCAGGAGGGCGACGAGGGGCGACGCCAGGAGGACGAGGAGCCAGTCGGTCGCGAGGAGCGCGACACCGGCCCCGACCACGACGAGGGCCAGGACGCCGACCGTGCTCGCCGGGCGCGCGGCCAGGTAGTGCGCCGCGAGCCGCGCCACGTCGCGCGCGCGGAACGAGAACAGCGACGACAGCACGAGGGCGTGCCCGGCCCAGACGAGGAGGGAGACGCCGATCAGCACGGACACCAGCGCGAACGCGCCACCCGAGCCCTCGAGCGCGCCGGCCCCGGCGACGTTCACCGCCAGGACCGCGAGCACCAGCACGGTCGGCACCCACCACAGCAGGACGTCACGCCAGTTCAGCCGGTAGCCACGCCAGTAGTGCGCCGCGGGTGCGAGGTCCCGGTCGGCGGGGGGCGTCGTCTGCCAGTGCCGCCACACGTGCACGGCCGCGGACAGGGACGGACCGAGCGGCACGGCGGCCAGCGCGAACAGCGGCGCGTTCCCGACCGACCGGTCCAGCAGGACGAACGCGAGCAGGCCGGGCAGCGACGTCAGGACGATCAGCGCCTCGATCACGAGCGCCCAGTAGACCGCCGCGGACCCGCGGGAGAAGGGGCCGCGGCCGACCTCGGAGAACCGCTCGGCGTCCGCGCTCACGGCGCTCACCCTGCCGGACCGTCGTCGCTCGTGCGCGGCGTCGGCAGCGCCGCGGCGCCGGTGTCGGCGTGCGCGCGTGCGCCGCTGAGGAGGGCCACCGCGCGGCCGGTCCCGGGCGGGTCGGCCAGCAGGCGGTCGTCGTCGACGCCGAGCAGGCGGCGGTCGTCGAGGCCTTCGTGGAGCGTCGGCACGACGGGCGTGACCTCCACGAACGTGACCTCATGCCGGGCCAGGGACAGGTCGAGGGAGACGCGGCCGTCCACGACGGGGTACGCGGCGTGCGCGACCGACGGGCGGGCGAGGTCGCGCAGCAGGTCGACCTGGCGCTCGGTCGGGGAGAACGGGCGGCCGAGCTCGCGCCAGGCGGCGAAGGCGTTGCCCTCGTGCTCGTTGACGCGCTCGCGCACGACGAAGGCAGTCGCGGGCACCGCACCGCCGCCGCCCGCAGCGGGCGCCGGCCCGCCGACCGGCACGGACAGCCGCAGCTCGTGCCGCGCGTCGGCCGGCGCGCCGTCGGTCCCGCCGACGGGCTGCCACGCGAGGACGGTGACGCGACCGTCGTCGTCGGCGCAGACGAGGTGGTCGTCCCCGCGCGCGAGGACGTGCGCGCCCATGCGGGCCAGGAACGCGTACAGGTGGTAGGTCGGCTTGGGGACCTGCCGGTGCGTGAGCAGCCCGAACCCGCCGTGGAAGAAGGACGTGGGGATCCACGTCTCCTCGAACACGTCGCTGAACGTCCAGTAGGAGAACGAGTCGACGTGGTCGCCGCCGCCCGCGAGCACGGGCGCGAGGTAGGCGGCGTTGTAGGCGGTGTCGTGGACCGGGTTGTCGGGGCGGTAGGAGGTGTTGAACTCGGTGACGTGCACGGGCAGGTCCGCGAGCGCACGCCCCGCCAGCAGCCGCCGGGGGGCCGCGAACTGGTCGAGCAGGTCCTGCGGCGGCTTGAGCGTCTGGTAGGTGCCGAACGGGACGTCCTGCGCGGGGCCGGAGGCGTAGGCGTGCACGCTGAGGAAGTCGCACGGCACCTCGCGCGCGGCGACGAAGTCGGCGAACGGCTCCCACCAGTCGCCGGCGCCGGGTGAGATCGCGGGTCCGCCGACCTGCAGCGAGGCGTCGACCTCCTTCACGGCACGGGCGGTGACCTCGTAGAGCTGCAGGTACGCGGCCTGGTCGGCGTCCTTCCAGAACACGGTGAGGTTCGGCTCGTTCCACACCTCGATCGGCCAGGTGCGGACCTCCTCGATGCCGTAGCGGTCGACGAGGTGCCGGACGAGCCCGCTGACGAGGTCGGCCCACCCCGTCCACGACGACGGCGGCGTGATGTTGCCCTTCCACCAGAACACCGTGTCGTCACCGGACGCGAGCGCCGTCGGCATGAAGCCGAGCTCGACGAAGGGGCGGATGCCGAGGGACAGGAACGCGTCGTGCACCTGGTCGACGTAGGTGAAGGCGTGCCGCACCCCCGCACGGCCCTCGTGCGTCCACGGGCGCAGCACCCCCATGTCGTCGGACAGCAGCCCGTGGCCGCGGATGTGCCGGAACCCGATGTCCCGCTGCACGAGGGCGAGAGACTCCCGGTAGTCCGCCCGCAGCGCGAGGTTGAGGCGGCCGGTGCCGACGCAGTGCCGCCAGGCGTCCGGGAGCGGGCCGACCGGGGTGGCCGGGACGACGACGCGGTTCACGGGGTCTCCTTGAGGACGAGGACGCCGGCGGGTGCCAGTGTCAGCGTGTCGTCGCGGCGGACGACGCGCCCGCT